>CAYZNW010000009.1:0-2694 GCA_964480345.1 uncultured Candidatus Saccharibacteria bacterium | reverse complement strand
ATGCATTTATGTCAAAGAAATTACAACAGTTTTGAACACATATTAAACTATGGGGCAAGACGGAGATCTAACTGTTTAGTAGGCTATTATTAAACCACGATATTGACAATCTTATTTTGTATATATATGAACTTCCTCACTCCCTTTCCTCTCGCTATCGGCTTAACAAATTCACTAGAAAGTACTAACTCTTTTATCTTATCTTCAGAATCATTAACATTAATCTCTACCCTACCTCTCACTTTTCCATTTATTTGCACAGGTATTTGAAGTGTCTGCTCTTGCAACATTGACTCATCAACTGTAGGCCACATCTGAGAGTGCACACTATCGGCATGGCCTGTTTTTGACCAAACCTCCTCCGCTAAATGTGGAAGTATGGGAGCTACTAACACTATAAGTTTCTCCAAGTCCTCAGTAGTGAAGTTTTCTTGATTAAATTCATTGTAAAATTCCATCAAACCAGCAATTGCTGTATTAAACTTAAAGCTTAATATATCTTTTTCTACTTTATATACCACTTTATTCACCCCGTTTTGCACTCGGCCATCCCCCTTGCTATCACTCTTACTTTCCCATTTATTTAAAAGGAAATCGTAGTATTTCGACACGAATCTCTTTACTCCATTTATAGTTTCTTCATTCCAAACAACATCTCCCTCGTATGGCCCCATGAACATCATATATGCTCTAGTAACATCAGCTCCATACTCCTTTATTAGCCTATCTGGAGATATGACATTTCCTAAAGATTTTGACATTTTCACCCCACCCTCACCAAGTACCATTCCATGAATAGTCCTTACAGTATACGGTTCTTCAGTTGGAACAAGACCTAAGTCGTAAAACACTTTATGCCAGAATCGAGAGTAAAGTAGATGAAGAGTTACATGCTCCGCTCCTCCTTCATAATGATCAACAGGAGTCCAGTATTTCATCTTGTCATAGCTTGCGAACTCTTTGTCGTTATGTGGATCGCAATATCGTAAGTAATACCAGCTAGAACCTGCCCAGTTTGGCATTGTATCTGTCTCTCTTTTTGCATCTCCTCCACATTTTGGACATTTTACATTGACCCATTCAGGTATGTTTGCCAATGGTGATTCTCCTGTATCTGTGGGTTCATAGTTTTTAACTTTTGGAAGCTCTAAAGGTAAATCTTTTTCTGAAAGAGGTACCATTCCACACTTTTCACAATGAATTATTGGGATTGGCTCTCCCCAGTAGTGTTGACGAGAGAAAATCCAATCTCGTAGATGGTATCTAATACTCTCTTCTCCTATCGAGTTTTCTACAATATATTCGCCAACTTTCTTCATTGCTTCTTCGCTAGTAAGGCCATCTAAGAAGCCTGAGTTAAACAGTACTCCATACTCTGTGGATACATCTTCTTTTTTTGTAATTTCATTTTCTTCACCGTTTGGGCCTTTGATTACCCTTATAATTGGAAGATTGAATTTCTGAGCAAATTCGAAGTCTCGCATGTCATGAGCAGGGACTCCTACTACCATACCTGTCCCAACGCTTGCTAGAACAAAGTCTGAGAGATATATTGGCAACTCACTACCAGTTATGCTATTCGTGCAGTATAACCCCGTGAATGCACCAGTTTTATCTCTACCCTCAGTAAGTCTTTCAATATCGCTCTTTTTCTTGGTCTCTTCTATATATTTAATAACATCATCTATGTTCTCTTCTGGTATGTTTTTCTTTAACTTTTCAACAATATCATGCTCTGGGGCAATCACTACAAAAGTAGATCCAAACTGTGTATCTGGTCTAGTAGTACAAACAGTAATAACTTCATCAGTACCAACAACAGGATATTTAATGTCATACCAGTTCTTCTTACCTATCCAGTTTCTCTGTCTTACTTTCACACTTTCCTCATAATTAACCTTATCCAGATCTGAATCCAGCCTATCTGCATACTCTGTAATCTTCAAAACCCACTGATTGATATCTCTTTTCTCCACTAGCTCACCACATCTCTCATGCTTTCCATCTATGACTTCTTCATTAGCACAGCCAACTTTACATTTAGGACACCAGTTTATAGGCATTTTAGCTTTGTATGCTAAGCCTTTTTCGAATATTTTGAGGAAGAGCCACTGAGTCCATTTGTAGTATGCTGGATCTGATGTATCAACCTCTCTACTCCAATCAAATGACAGCCCTAGGCTCTTTAACTGCCTTCTAAACACCTCTATATTCTCCTTGGTAATGTCTTGAGGAGGTCTCTTTACTTTTATAGCGTAGTTTTCTGTAGGCAAACCGAAAGAATCATATCCTATGGGATATATCACATTTTGTCCCTTCATTCTCCTTAATCTAGCTACAGCATCCATCATTGAGTAGTTTCGAGTATGCCCCATATGCATACTATCGCCAGATGGATATGGGAATTCTACTAAGAGATAGTACTTCTCTCTTGTATCATCAAGGTCTTTACCTTCGTAAGATGAGTCTGAGAACCACTTATCTTGCCATTTCTTTTCTATCTCTTCTGGTTTGTAGATATTTTTCATATTCTAACTATTTTATATCAAAAACAAAAGTATTGGAAGAGCAGGATTTTGGCTTTTGTGGAACATCTATGTAAAACAGATTGGAGAACGTTCACTCTTTATCTACATTCGAGGTCTGTCCTAGGTCAGACCTTAGAGGGTACGAGTGTAAGTTAGAACTATGTCT
>CAYZNW010000008.1:0-3417 GCA_964480345.1 uncultured Candidatus Saccharibacteria bacterium | reverse complement strand
CGGAATGGACGGGACTCGAACCCGCAACCTTCTCAGTGACAGTGAGATGCTCTAACCAATTGAGCTACCACTCCATCCAGGTAAAGGAAGTATATCAAAATAGAAATAAAATAACAATAAAAGAGTAATAACCCTACTAAATATCTACACCCTCCAAATCTAATAAAAATCTCTTTCTTTTAACACCAAAAGCATAATTACCAATACTACCATCACTCTTGATCACCCTATGACAAGGAATCAATATAGATAAAGGATTCCTGCCTACAGCACTACCTACTGCTCTCCAAGCTCTAGGCTTACCAATACCCTTTGATATATCACCGTATGTAACTGTCTTACCGTAAGGAATATCTTCTAAAAACTTCCAAACCATCATCTCAAAATCTGTACCATCTAACATAATAGGTAAATCAAATACCTCTAACTCCTTTGAGAAATATCTCTTCAATTGATATATCCCCTGAATTAGAACCCCCTCCTTATCATCTCTAATCCATTCATTTGGAATACTCTTAAAAAACCTATCTCCTTGAATATGTATAGAAGTAATACGGCTATTCTCACAAGACAACACAATCTCTCCAATTGGAGATTTGAAAGAAGAGAAGAAAATATCTTCCATTAAATATATTTCTGTATAGCTTCAATATATGTATCCTTACTCTGACCTCCTATTAAAGTCTCTACAACCTCTCCATCTTTAAAAAGAAAAACAGCAGGAATGCTCATAATCTCATACTCACTAGAAAGTGTACTCTCCTCATCCACATTTACCTTTCCAACCTTAATCTTACCCTCATATTCACTTGCTAACTCTTCAATAGTAGGACCTACCATCTGACACGGTCCACACCAAGGAGCCCAAAAATCAACCAAAGCTACTCCTTTGTAATCTTTTATCTCTTCTTTGAAATTAGAATCTGTTAAATGTATTAATGACATATATTTAAATTCAAAACTTATATATTCCTTTAGAATATGGGCATAACAGCATATTCTTAGTATAATACTTCAGTATATCATGAAAATAGTAGATATAAATAAAAACAGAAGAGAAGCGATAGAGGAAGCAGTAAAAGTTCTCAAAAAAGGAGAATTAATTGTATATCCTACTGAAACTTGTTACGGACTTGGAGGAGATGCTACTAACTCTGAAGCTTTGAAAAAGATTATGGAGTACAAGACATTAAGAGGTTCTAAACCCATATCCATAGCAGTATCAGATATTGATATGGCTGAAAAATATGTAGACCTTAATGAAATGTCATTGAATATATACAAAAACTATCTTCCTGGTCCAATTACAGTAGTTTCTCAAAGTAAAGGAAATTTACTACCACCTGTAGTTTCAGTTAAGGGAGGAGTTGGTGTTAGATATCCTGATTATGAATTTACATTGGAATTAATTAAAGCATTTGGTAAACCAATTACAGCTACTTCTGCTAATGTATCATACCGATCTACTCCGTATAGTATTGAGAAATTAATTAAAGATTTACCTAAGCAGAGTCTGAATTTGATTGATCTGTTTTTGGATGCAGGAGAATTACCTAAGAATACTCCATCTACAGTTCTTGATACTACTATGAATCAGTTAACAACTTTAAGGCAGGGAAGGATAGAGTTTGAGGATTCTTTACATAAGAATACTCTGTTAGAAAAAAGAGATACTAAATCTGCTGAAGAAACAGTAGAGTTTGGAGAATATTTTTCTCAGAAATATCTCTCTTCTAATCCTCCATATGTAGTAGCTATTAGTGGTGAGTTAGGTGCAGGTAAGACTCAGTTTTCAAAAGGTGTTGCTATGGAGTTTGGGGTTAAAGATATTGTTAACTCCCCTACCTATACAATTATTAATGAGTATGAATATATGAAAGAGGGTAAGAAGTGTGTGTTAGCACATATGGATACTTGGAGGTTAGAGAGTGATGAGTTAGAGAAATCAGGATTGATAGAGCATTTGGAGAATGGGGATGTTGTTCTAATTGAATGGGCAGATAAATTCTATGAAGAGATATCTGCTCTTTGTGATAACATGAATATTCATATGTATAAGGTTGTAATTAAATATATATCTATGAATGAAAGGAGTATTGAAGTGTATGAGTAAGTGTAAAGAGCATATGATATTAGCTATAGATACAAGTTGTGATGATACCTCTGTTGCTGTATTGAAAGGTAGGAAGATTCTCTCCTCTGTTGTGTCATCTCAGGTAGAGATACATGCACAGTGGGGGGGAGTAGTTCCAGATATTGCTAGAAGAGAGCATGAGAAGAATATTCCGTTGGTGTATTTTGAGGCTTTGAAAAAAGCTAAAGTCAGTATTGATGATATAGAATATATAGCTTGTACATACGGTCCTGGATTGGCTATTGATTTAGAGGTTGGTTTAGCATTTGCTAAGGATTTAGCTATCAAGCACTCTAAACCTTTTGTTCCTGTTAATCATATGGAGGGTCATCTTCTTTCTTCTCTGTTATTGAATTCAAAAGGTAAGGGTTTAGTAGAGGGAAATGTTGCTGATCTTTTTCCTGCTATTTCTCTTTTGGTTTCTGGTAAGCATACCGAACTGGTTTATGTTAAAAAAATAGGGGAGTATGTTAAGTTGGGAGAGACTTTGGATGATGCTGTAGGAGAGGCTTTTGATAAGGTTGGTAGGATGTTAAATTTTGGTTATCCAGGTGGTCCCACTATTACTGAATTTGCAAAGAAGGGTAAGAGTGGAGTCATATCTTTTACTGTTCCTATGAAGAATTCCAATGATTTGAATTTCAGTTATTCAGGTTTGAAGACTGCATGTTTGTACAAGAGTAAAGAGTTGAGAGAGGAGTATTCTTTTGATAGGGAGTGGGTTTATGATTTCTGTAGAGGGTTTTTAGATACGGTTATTGAATCTCTGAGGATTAAATTAGAGAAAGCTATTCAACAGTATCCTGATGTTAAGAGTGTGTTTGTTGGTGGAGGAGTTATGAATAGTGAGGAGATTGTTAGAAAGGTTGGTAGTTTAGTTAAGTCATATGATTTAGGGTATTTTTATCCTGATATTAGGTTTAGGGGAGATAACGCTGGTATGATTGGAGTAGCAGGTTATTTTAATATTTTAAATGGTAAATATTTTACTAAGAGAGAAGATATTGAGAAGATAGATAGGGAACCGAGGTTGAGTTTGTAGAGTAATCCTTTGTTGAGTTTAATGCTACTGTTTGATAAAATTGTTTACTGGTATATAATAATGCCGAGATGGTGAAATTGGCATACACGCTACCTTGAGGTGGTAGTGGGAGTTAAATCCCGTGCAGGTTCGACTCCTGTTCTCGGCATATCTTTTACAATTGGGCGACTAGCTCAGCTGGTCTAGAGCATCTCGTTTACACCGAGAGGGTCACAGGTTCGAATCCTGTGTCGCCCACCAT
>CAYZNW010000007.1:0-18852 GCA_964480345.1 uncultured Candidatus Saccharibacteria bacterium | reverse complement strand
ATGCATTTATGTCAAAGAAATTACAACAGTTTTGAACACATATTAAACTATGGGGGAGCAGACAGATATGCCCTACTATGGTCAAGCACACAAACGCTACTACTATGCACCTTTCTAACAGACGCCTAAGAAGGAGTAACGACTATGAGTCTCACCTGGAAACGAAGTAAATTTGCCTTAATCTTCTATATAAAACAGTTAGCCTAAAACAACAATATTTAACGAGGGCAGATAGCAACCAACACTCTAAACCGCCAAAGCCACACCCATAGTTTCTAGCGTTAAACACACTAAAAAAACAAGAAATTTGGCAAAACCCGGCGTGGAACGTCACCGTTAAACACACATCAAAACCACCCAACATTGTTCACCTTTCCTCCACACTACCAGCCTGCCCTAGACCTGCCCCTCATTCATAAGAATTTAATAATTCAATGAGAAAATAGTAGATATGAGGGAAGAAAAGATAGAAGATTTCTACAAAACGAACTGTTACTACCACATCTATAACCGTGGTAATTGGAAGGAGAAAATCTATCGCTCTGAAAAGGATTACAAGGTCTTCGTTAATCTTATGTTTGAATATATTAAACCAACTAGATTAAAGCTTATTGCCTACTGTCTTATGCCAAATCATTTTCATTTAATAATTAAGAATGGGACGAAAAAGAAAGAAATCTCAAAATTCATGCAGAAGTTTATGACTGCCTATGTGATGTATTTTAATCGAAAAAAATAAAAAGGTAGGACGACTTTTTCAAAGCCCATTCCATGCAAAAAAGATATCTAGATCTGCTGATCTCCCAAATGTTATTACTTATCTTAGCAAAAACCCTTACGAAGCAGGACTAATCCAAGGTTTGATCAAGAAAAAGTACAAGTGGCTGTACATTAGAAAAATGAATAGTTGATGACAAAGGGGCAGGTCTAGGGCAGGCCTATGGTGGACTTAGCCGGAGTCGAACCGGCGGTCTTCTCAATGCGAATGAGATGTTTTGCCAACTAAACTATAAGCCCATGTTTACAGGCAGCTCTTTTACCAAGAAGTGTACAGTCTAGGATTAACCTGAGTACCGTAAGACGATCCTCTTCTAACCTCGAAGTGGACATGAGGACCAGTTGATCGACCCGTAGATCCCATCTGTCCAATAACCTCACCTCTTCCCACAGATTGCCCTGACCTTACATAAATATTTTTCAAGTGAGCATACCATGTCGTATATCCATTACCGTGATCTATCTGAATAGACCAAGCATAGCCAGAACCACCGTATGTAGAACCAAGAGGAGGACAGTATCCACTACACCCTGCGAAGACAACTGTACCACCAGCTGGAGCAACTATATTAGGCAAAGCATTGGAAGCAATATCTACACCTGTATGGTAGTAGCTGTAATATTGAGAAATAACTCCTGCTCCTCCAGCAACAGGCCATCCAAGAAACTTCCCAACATTAGGATCACCTCCAGAAGTTGTAGTTCGAGGCTTGTATTGATTAGCAACAGAGAACGACGGTGTTGAAGCATACACAGGTTTTGGTGCAACAGGAGCTGGCTTCTTCCCATCAGGTATAAAAATTTGTTGACCAACTGTCAAATCGAAAGGATAGTCTAACCAGTTTGCATCTACAATTGCCTGATCACTAGCAGAGTATTTTTTTGCAAGAGTATAAATAGTGTCACCCTTCTGAGCTTTCACCAAAACACCATTACTTCTTGGAATCAGCAACTTATCACCAGGCTTAATATAGCTTTTCTCAGTCATATCATTAGCCCAGAGAATAGTCTCCACACTTAACCCATCATAACTTGCAGCAATGGAACTAAGAGTATCACCTCCTTTTACAATATACTCTTCATCAGATCTTCTAGCCCTATCTTTTGGAATCAAAGTATTGACTGTAGAGTTCACACCCATAATATCTGTCTCATAGACTCCAACCCTATCTATCTGCAAATTACTTGCATTAGTTATTACAGGCTTACGATATATATATGATATTGCGAGAATAAACCCAACTGCTCCAAACACAATTTTTAATGCAGTATTCAAGAAATTCCCTCTACCCCAAAACATCCCTTTTGTAAATGTGCCCTTAACATCATTAAAAGATTCGAACAGTAAATCAAACAAAACAGAGAAAAGGACAAAAATGACTCTAAGACGCTGATAGATATAGTAAATGAAAGAGAGAAGAAATTCTAAAACAGTATTCTTGTTAGATTGAGATAGGTAGAAATCATGCATCTTCCTCTTTATCTTCCTATACAGCTTCCCCTCCTCGATATCATCATTAACAAAAAGATAATTGCTTTCAGAATTAGCCCTTTCTTGACTTTGTGAAGACACATCAAGGTCTCTGAAACTCAGCCAAGATATATTTTTGTTTTGTGAATTACTATCCTGTTCCAAAATACAAAAAGTATATAAATAATTGGATTTATTATACCAATAATCTAGGCCTCGTGGAGAGTTGCAAGGAATTCCTCGTTGTTCTTTGTTTTCTTTAACCTGTTTACGAGAATCTCTGTAGGATTTTCATTTGAATCAAGAACTTCGAGCATTCTTCTCAATCTCCAAGATTGATTCAATACATCTTTTCCAAGAAGAAGTTCTTCATTTCTTGTACCTGAATTTGTAACATCAATAGAAGGATATATCCTTTTGTTTGCAAGACTTCTGTCCAAATGCAATTCCATATTTCCTGTTCCTTTAAACTCTTCATATACCAAATCATCCATTCTACTTCCTGTATCAACAAGAGCTGTTGCTATGATTGTAAGACTTCCATTCTCTTCAAAATTTCTAGCTGCACCAAAGAATTTCTTTGGAGGATACAAAGCGGCTGGATCAAAACCTCCTGAGAGTGTTTTTCCTGAAGTTGGCATAGTAATATTGTATGCTCTTGCTAATCTAGTAATACTATCCATGAGGATAATGACATCATCGCCCCACTCTACCATTCGCATAGCTTTTTGCAAAGCCATCTCAGCAACTTTACAGTTCTGCTCTGGTAATTCGTCAAAGTTAGAAGCATATACCTCTCCTTTAACAAATCTCTTCATATCAGTAACCTCTTCAGGTCTTTCACCTACTAGTACAACCATCAATTTTGCCTTAGGGCAATTTTCAGCAATACCATTTGCAATATCTTTCAAAAGCCAAGTTTTACCTGCTTTTGGAGGAGATACTACCATTGATCTCTGCCCAAAACCTATTGGCGAGAGAAGATCAATCATTCTGGTAGATATGACATCTTGATCTGTCTCAAGCTTTATCTGCTTGTTTGGAAATATAGGGGTAAGCTTCTTGAAGTTAGGTCTTTTTGCAGCATCTGCTGCTGGTTTACCGTATACAGTATCGACTCTGAGAAGACTTAAATACTTCTCTTTGTCTTTTGGCAATCTAGCTGGACCTGCAACTTCATCACCTGTTCTTAAACTGAATTTCTGTATTTGTGAACCGGATATATATACATCGTTATCGCTTGGTAACAAATCTTCTGTTCTCAAGATACCGTGAGATCCATCTTTCATTACCTCTAAGATTCCTTCAACAAAGACAAATCCCTCATCGTTAGTAGATTTCTTTAAAATCTCTATAATGAGTTCTCTCTTTGGAAGCTCTACGAAGTTTTCTATCTTTAATGCCTGTGCTTCAGTTCGAAGTTCGGCAAGGGTCATTGACTCGTATTCTTTAATCGTTTTAGTTTTTTTAACCATGTTTCCTTAATGGGAATTTAATTTATGGGCATTTAGCCATATCTGACATTTGAAGTATATTGAAATAATAAATAGATGTCAATTCTCAAAGTCAGCATATGAAAAAAGAAGAAGGGATCGGTACTGCCCCAACCGACCCCGGTTTCTTTCTCTCTATTGGGAGAAAGTCTCGAAGAACATCTAGGATGTTTTCCCATCTTCTTCTCTCTTGAATCTAATAGTTATATTGAAGAGAGAAATAGACGAGTATCTTAGACTTTTCCGTTTGCCCAGTTGTGCTTGTAACACCCCAGACAAAGGGAGAAATCTAAGATATCCACACCCTTTTAATGATCTGATATAAGTATATCGCCACAGCAGATAATTGTCAAGCCCATATACATTGTCCACAATATATATGTGTCAAACTTGTTCGTGTCTAGTAACGCTTATGTCCTCTGTTTGTTCCTATCAAGTGACGATTAAGCTCGGACCCTACTTGGTGTTATGTAAAGTGTGGATTGATTGCTAGAAAGAGAAAAGCCTAGAGGTTTTATGTATAACTGAAGTAAATACTTCAAAGAAGTTATACATACTAACTCTAGGCAGTACAGCTAAGGAATACCATGACGGACCACTAATGTCACTAAAGCGAAACTGTCACCGTCAGGACGAAGGCAGACGAACTCCATTGGCATACGAGTATTGTATTTCTCCTCATTAAGCTCTTCAACAGCATCGTAAAAATCACCTTCTAATGGTCTCTTTATAAGATAAATGATTGCTTGATCTGCTACATCTTCGCCAACCAATTCTGCAAAAGTTGGTAATAAACCACCTCCAGGAAAGTTTTCTGGTGAATAAAACCTTCTCGTGGGAGCATAACCCCATCCTAATACAAGCCCATACTTCTTGAGTGTTTCCAAATCCATCACTACCTCCTATTGGTATTTTCATATAATAAAATGAGCGATAACTGTACTCCACTATTATATCGAAAAGGGAGGCGGATAGCTATGGGTTAGATATTACTAATTTTGTATATTTTTTTTACATTCATCTTCTTCGAAGCACCTACCTTCATTCTACCAACAACCAAACTACTGTAACCACTTCTCTCAGCTTCCTTAATTACAGCTTCAACTCCCCAAGTACCCCTAATCTCCCCAGTTAACCCAACCTCTCCAAAATATATAAGGTCTTTAGACAACACCTTATCAGTAACAGAAGATTTAATAGCAGCACAGACAGCTAAATCTATAGCTGGATCATTAATATTTAACCCTCCAACTACATTTACAAAAACATCCTTATTCCCCAAAAACACATTACCTTTTCTTAAAAGAACTGCACAAAGCATATCCAACCTAGGCTTTTTGATACCGTTAGCCACTCTCCTCAATGGACCACCCTCACTCTCTCGCTCAACCACCAATGCTTGCACCTCAACAAACACAACTCTTGAACCCTGCAATACAGCCCCTATAGCACTTCCTGAAGACTCCGAACTAGATTCTAAGAATAACAAAGATGGATTACCTACCTCAGAAAGCCCGTTACCACGCATTTCAAACACCCCTATCTCATTCGTGGAACCAAACCTGTTTTTCATACTTCGAATAACCCTATATTGATTGAATTGATCACCTTCCATATACAGTACACAATCAACAATATGCTCAAGCACCTTAGGACCTGCAATATCTCCACCTTTATTAATCTGCCCTACAATGAAAATTGGAGTGCCTGTCTGCTTAGCGACACGAGTCAGCATAGCTCCAGAAACTCTTACCTGGCTTATACTTCCTGCATACCCTCTAGACTGTGCAGAAGATATACTTTGTATGGAATCAACAACAACAAGCTCAAACTTTTCTTGTTCAATTAATGCCACAATACTCTCAGCCATAGTATCCTCTGTTACAATAAATCCATCAATCTTCTTAGCGGCATCCTTCCCTACAATCCTCTCAAGCCTAGAATTAAGCTGAGCAGGAGATTCTTCTCCACAAATATACAAAACCTTACCTTTTTTAGTGAAATTAACAACTACTTGCATTAGTAGAGTGGATTTACCTACTCCAGGCTCACCACTAAGCAGAACTACCTCCCCATCTACTAATCCTTTACCAAGCACCCTATCAAACTCTTCATATCCTGTAGATATTCTCTCTTTCTTAATTTCTTTCTCCTGCTTTGATCCAATATATTTATTTAAAGACACAGCAGACGCCTTAGATATATTTTTAACATTACCTGTACTTTCAGGAATATCTTCAAACTCTTCAAGTGTACCCCACTCACCACAGGATGAACATTTACCAGACCATTTAAGAAACTCTGCTGAACAAGCAGAACAAACATACTTCATATGGTTGAGTATATCACAATAAACTGGATACTATTAATACGTTCAACACCAAAGAGAACCTATGCTATATCAGTCTTAAGTAATACTTTTTAACAGAAATTTAACACACTATAAGATTCGACGAAACAAAACCTTCTCCTACTTAATAACAATCTTACCCCTCTTTAACCCAACAAGTATCTTCTTCACCTCCTTCCCTGTACTATGAGTCAGCAAATATTCAGCTAACAAATTCTCTATGCTATCCTGCACATACCTCCTCAAAGGCCTTGCTCCATACTCCTCACTAAACGCATTCTTAACAATATATCCAACCACATCATCATCAAGCTCGACAACAATCTTCTCCTCAACAAGCCTCCTGTTAAGATCAGCAACTAACAACCTAACTATCTCCTTAGCATCCTTCCTAGTCAAAGATCTAAATATCACAACATCATCAATCCTATTTATCAACTCAGGCCTTAAAGAATCCCTCAATTCATTCAACAAAGTATCCTTCATACCAGCGTACGCCCTATCAATCTCCCTATCACTCTTCCCACTCTCTCGCTCTCCAACAAAACCCAAAACCCTATCCTTTCTAATCTCTTCAGCTCCTATATTTGAAGTCAGAATTATAACCGTATTCTTAAAATTAACCCTCCTACCTCGACCATCAGTCAGATGACCATACTCTAAAATCTGTAACAACACATTTAACACATCAGGATGAGCCTTCTCAATCTCATCAAAAAGTATTACAGAGTGAGGCTTCCTTCTCACCTTCTCTGTAAGCCAACCACCCTCTTGAAAACCAACATATCCTGGAGGAGATCCGATTAATTTAGACACACTATGCATCTCCATCAACTCACTCATATCTATCTGAATCAAATTATCCTCATTTCCAAAAAGCTCCTTACTCAAAACCTTAGCCAACTCTGTCTTACCAACACCAGTAGGACCCAAAAACAAGAAAGAAGCCCACGGCCTATCTGCGTTAATGATTCCTGTCCTCGCTCTTTTAATAGCAGAAGCAACAACAGAACATGCATCCTCCTGCCCCATAACTTGCGAATTTAACGAACTCTCCAACTTCAGAAGTGAAGACTTCTCTTTACTCCCCAGGGTATTTAGAGGAATACCTGTCCATTTAGATATGATCACACGAATATCCTTGCCAGTAATAGCGTTCTCCTTACTAAACTTCTCCTTAAGAAACTCACTCTCCCTCTTCTTAATCTGCTTCTGTATCTCAACCTCCTGCTCCTGAAGCTTCACTGCTAAATCCATATTTCCTCTAGCTATCTCCTCTTCCTTCTCAAAAGAAAGCACTGCACTCTGATCCTTCAAAACAGCTAAGTCTCCGAAATCTTTCTCTACAGCTAACTTCTTCGAAGCTGCTGCTTCATCAAGCAAATCAATAGCCTTGTCAGGAAGATATCTATCTGTAACATATCTCTCTGACAAAGTTACAGCTAACTTCACACTCTCTTCACTTATCCTCACTTTATGATGCTTCTCTAAAACTGGCTTAATCTTTTTAAGAATTTTAATAGAATCTGCAACAGATGGTTCATTAAGAAAGATAGGAACAAATCTACGAGCTAATGCAGGATCCGACTCAAATGACTTACTATATTCCTCTGTTGTAGTAGCTCCTATACATCTGAAATTACCTTGAAGTAAAGCAGGTTTAAGAACAGAAGCTATATCAGAAGATGGACCAAAACCTCCAGTCCCAATTATTTCATGAATCTCATCTATGAAAAGGATAGTATTTTCAGAAGCAGAAATTTCATCAATTATGGACAAGACTTTCTCCTCTACATCACCTCGCATTTTACTTCCTGCCAGAATATCAGCTACATCCAAAGAAACAATACGAACATTTCTAAGAGAAGGAGGAACTACTCCAGATACAATTTTTTGTGCAAGACCTTCAAGTAAAACAGTCTTTCCAACTCCTGCCTCCCCTACAACTATCGGATTGTTCTTCTTTCTTCTACTTAAAATATTTACAAGCTGCAAGATCTCCTGATCCCTCCCTATGACTGGATCTAGCCTACCCTCTTTTGCCAGCTGTACTAAATCTCTTCCAAGATACTCAACCATTCGAAACTCATCACTTTCAAAAGAATCTTGCTTAGGTTTAACTAGAACTCCTATGGGATATGTCGCTGTTTTGTTCAAAGCTCCCCTGTATGATTCAGCTGTCAATCCAAGCATTGAAAGTTTCTGTATTTTTCTCGACCCACTCTCCAATATAGCTACCATCAGATGCTCAGTGCCAAAATATACATGAGCCATTTTCTGTGCTAAAGCAAAGCCTTTTTGTAATATATTTGTAGATTCTTTAGAAAAGGCAAGCTCTCTAGGAAAAGAGGTATCCCCCACTATTTCCATACTTTTCTTGGAAGATAGCATCTCTATGACAGAAGAGGAGGATATTCCCATACTATCTAGTGTCTTTCTAGCTAAAGCATTCTCGTTTAAAATGATACCTATCAACATGCTAACAGGTGAAATCTTTTTCTCCTGCAAATACTCTGATACCAAAGCTGAAGTTCTTAATGATATTGAGAGGTTTTCACTCATTCGACGGAACACTGATTCTTTTGCTGTACTTCTTTTTAACATATGGGATTATACTATATATTTACATAAATTTGGTTACAAAGAGAAAAAGGGATCCTTTCGAATCCCTTTCATTTTCAAAAGTTTAGAAAATTACTCCTCCTTACTCCCTATCTCTTCATCAATTGCTGAATCAACAGCAGATGCTAACTCTTCCTCTGTTAATACTTCTTTCTTCTCTTCTGCTACTTCTTTCACTTTCTTTTTACTCTTAGAGGTTGTACCTGTAGATTTAGCTGCTTTTAAGCTTAGACCTAAATGTCGCTCTGTAGAGGAAATGGAAAGAATCTTTACATCTACTTCATCATCTACTGCAACAATATCTGCAGGATCTTTGACTAGTTTGTCTGAAAGCTCTGAGATATGGATTAAACCGTTTAAACCATCTGCAATTCTGATAAATGCTCCGTAAGGAACAACTTTTTGTACTTTTCCTTTAACAACATCTCCAATTTGATATTTAGAAATAGCTTCTGCCCATGGGTCTTTAAGTAACCTCTTAATACTGTAAGCTACTCTCTTGCCTCCGTCTGATACTCCAATTACCATTACATTAACCTTGCTTCCAACTCCATATATGCTTCCAATATCTTCTACTTTGTCCCAAGAGAGTTCTGAGAGGTGAACAAGACCTTCCAATCCTTCTGCATTAACAAATATACCGAATGGGGTAATTCCACTAACTGTACCTTCGAGTATATCTCCCTCTTTGACTTTGTTAAGAGTCTTCTCTCTTTGTTCGAGATCTCTAGATTGTGTGACCATTTTCTCGGAAAGAATGATTCTGTTTTTCTCTCTATCCAATTCAATGATTCTAGTTTGTATTTTGTCTCCAACTAACGAATTCAATCTCTTCTGTACTTTAGAAGAGATGTCTTTTCCTACCTGTCTTACTCCATTTAGATATACTCTAGAAGCATCTAGTTGTGATGTAGGGATAAAACCTCTTACATCTTTACCTATTTCTACAATTAATCCTCCATTGTTTGCTTCTACTACTGTAGTTTCAACAATATCGTTATCTTTCTTTGCTTTCTCAAGGGTGATCCAAGCACTTGCTTGCTGTGTTCTTCTAATTGAAAGTATTAGTTGTCCTTCTTCATCTTCTGGTTTGACAACATATACCAATATTTTGTCTCCATCTTTTAAGTCTCTCCAATCTAAAGTGTCGCTTTTTAGTTCTCTTCCTGCAACAATACCTTCAGATTTGTAGCCAATATCTACAATTACCATTCCTTCTCGAACATCAACTACTTCTCCTTCAACAATATCACCTCTGTTAAAGGTTTTTACTTGATTTTCTTTATCTGAAAGAAATGAATCTATTTGGGAATATAGCGGACTGTTTGTTTTTTTGTTTTTATCCATAGGGTTATCCTTTGGTGATGTCTTCTTGTTAGCTAGATAGACATACTAATAATATTAGGGGCTAACAAGGAGGAGTATATCATAATATATTCTCAGAGACAATAAAGAAGAAGGTCCGACCTAGGCCAGACCTAGTAGAAGCCCTACTCCTTGTATCCTTCAGCTTGTAATTTGTATGCATTACTGTAGACACCTTTATCTTTCTTCATTAACTCAGCATGGCTTCCCTGTTCTACTATCTTTCCCTTTTCCAAAACAATTATCCTGTCTGCGTTTCTTACAGTACTAAATCTGTGAGATATAATTATTACTGTCTTCTTATCAAAGAAACTATATATATCGTTGAAAATCTTGTGCTCAGAAACAGCATCTATCGAAGCAGTTGGTTCGTCAAATATGATTAACGGAGTATTCCTGTAAAAGAATCTCGCTATCGCAATCTTCTGTGCTTGACCAGTACTAGGACGAATACCACCTTCAAACTTCTCACTCATAATCTGATCATACTTATTCTTGTACTCCATAATGAAATCATGAGCATCTGCATGTTTAGCAGCCTCTATCACCTTCTCTTCATCTACTTTCTCAAGAGGTCTACCTGTAACAATATTCTCTTTAACAGAAAGATTTGGATAAAAATTGTAATCTTGAAAAAGCACACCTATGTTTTTGTACCAATCATTAATAGATAAATCATTGATGTTAATACCATTTATCAAAATCTCTCCCTTTGTAACCTCATAGATTCGAGATAGCAGTTTAACTATTGTCGTTTTACCTGCTCCATTATGCCCTACTAGAGCTATCTCTTCACCACTCTCTATTTTGAAGTTTAAGTTTTCAATAACATATTTCTTTGCTCTTGGATATTTGAAATATACACCTTTAAACTCGATACTAGGTGGGGTATCTAGATTTGGTAGCTTAATACTCCCATCTTGAATAGAAGGTTTCATTTCAAAAATCATAATTAAGTCTTTCATTTTTAGTGCAAACTCATTCATAAACGATACAGAGCCTAAGACTGAATCCATAGAATCTTTAAAACTATCTAACGCTCTCATTTGGAAAGTTGTTGTACCTAAGGTGATTTTACCGACAATGAATCGTTGGAATATTAATACATAGCCCAACATGCTAATACCTATATCAAAAATATCAAGCAAGAAACCAACTATCTCTTTCTTTTTCATTATTTTTAACAATGTAGTATTAAAGTGATTGTAAAAATTCGCAAACTTCTCACTGAAATACTTGTACCCTCCTACTATACTTATTTCCTGTAACATAACAGGACTCTGTAGCCAATCTATAGACCACCTAGCCATTCGTCTTCCTTCGGTATTATCAACTTGCCAACGAAAATCTTTTTTCATGAAATGGTTATTAGGAATAAATTCTAATATTGTTAGTGCAATTAAAACAGGAATCATGAAAGGCATAAATGCGTAAACAACTATTCCTGAAATGACCATACGAACGATATTAGATATAAACCCTACGGTATCATTAAGAGTTGAGAATGTATCATAGAGCCACTGTCTTGATCTTTGCACTCTATTTAAAACAATAGGATCCTCAAGATTCTGAATGCCGATATAGTTAAGCTGCTCAGCAAATATTAAGTCTAATTTATTCATTGCGATATTTCTTAGACCTCTATAGCTGTATGAATATATTCTGGATAGCAAACTGCCTGCAAAGATATAATATGCCAACAAAATACCGATATATGGCAGTAATTGAGTCAAATCTTTACTTTCTGTACCCGCAACAAATATGAGTTCATCAATTATTTTTGCAAGAATTGCTGTATATGCAAGACCTCTCAAATCCATTAAGATTTTAGACAGGAGAATAAGGATTGTTTTAGAAGGAGATATTTCTAAATATATCTTAAATATCCATTTTAAAGTCTTCAAGAACTCTTTGACAGTTAGCTGTTCTTTCTTCTTTTTCTTCTTCAACATTTTTGGGGAGAAAATTAGTTAAATATATAGATATAGTAACACAAAAGTCTATTTCTAACAATTATTTCCTCACAAAACTAATCTCTAGCTCGGTATCTAATGCATCAGCTAATTTACTTAGCTTTGCAACAGAAACATTTCTTTTTCCATTCTCTATCTCACTAATAGCACTTCTAGGGATACCTGATCTGACTGAAAGTTCATATTGTGATACTCCCATAATCTTCCTAGCCTCTTTTAGTCTTCGTAAAACAATATTCTTTTCTGCTACTTTATGTATTTTCTTTAATTGTTCCTTAGTAAAATTTTTCCTTTCAAATTCTACCCAAGGTATTAGCTTATTTCTTTTCATATATTTAATAACTAATATTATTTCTCCTTCTTAATGCTTTTTTTATTTCATATATAGGTGTTTTCTGTGTTTTCTTTTGAAAACCAGAAAGAATTACAATACCTACTTTTGAATAGCAATACATCACTCTATATATTTCTTCTCCCTTTATCCTCATTTCATATAAATCATATCCTTTTAACTTCTTTGCATGAGGATATTCTAAAGAGCCAAAACTTCTTAACTCTTCAATCAATATATTTATTTTCTCTTTTATAGCATATGGGAACAGAGATATTTCTTCTTTTACCGCAGGTAAAGTGAAAATATCGATTCTCTCTCCGAGCAATTGTCGCATATATGAGACATCATGTCAAATTACATAGTATATGGAAGATATTGTATAAACGAAAAATGAAAATTTGATTAAATGGAAATACTGAGAGTAGTTTACTGTCTATACCTTAAGATATTCCTTCAATACTACTCTATCCATATCTGGTTTCTTTGCCTTCAATATATACCTACCATATAGTACAAAATTAGAATTAACCTTGTACCAATCTTTCTTAGGATAAAGCTTTTGTAAATCATATGATGCCTTAGTGGGATTACTGTTTTTTGTTAAACCGTAAAGTCTAGCAACTCTTAAAACATGAGTATCAACAGCAATACCCTCATTTGCCTTATATCGATCATTCAAAAATACATTTGCTGTCTTGTAACCTACTCCAGGTAATTTAATAAGCTCTTCAAGAGATTTAGGAGGTTGTCCATCATATTCCTCAGTAAGAATTCTCGCCATTTCTTTTATATGCTTAGATTTAGTTCTGAAATAATTAATACCCCCTAGGGTATGTTCCAGATCCTCTATTTCCGCTTTAGATAACTTTTTAGAATCTGGATATTTACCAAACAACCTCTCCGTTACCTTATTAACCTGCTTGTCTGTAGTTTGTGCAGAAAGAATAATACAAACTAAAAACTGAAAGTCATCCTTCCAATTCCCAAGCTCTGTAGTCGCCTCTGGGAAGATTTTCTCTACCTCAGATAGTAAAACCTTCGCTAATTCTTTCTTTGTCATTTTTAATACCCTTTATCAATTTATCTACAAAATCTTCACCTAAGAAATACTCATACACCTTCAAGACTTCAGGAACTTGAGAAATTATTCTATTAATCTCACTTCGTACAGCAGGATTACTAAATCTAATACTCGAGCAGCTCTCACCTACCTCCCTCCCAAGAACAACAGCATTGCAATATATCCCATCTTTGTAGTTCTCTTTAACAGCACAAGCATACTTAAAGCATACATTACTTTGATAGATTGCTCTAGGATATATCTTTGAAACTATCTCTTTGAAATCAATCTGGTACTCTTTCCCATGTCGTATATCATCCATATCTCCATATGTAGCACTTAATATATCCAATATTCTGCTTCTAATTTCGCTCTTATCTACCCACTCATCACCTACTTTGGTCGTAATATTACTCCATCTTTCCTCACCTACAATATCCTTTAGTTTTCCATATGCAATCATACACTTCTCCTGAACATCAGCTTTTTCATACTCATCTGATTCAATACTCCTAGATCCTTCCCACTCTTTCTGAAGCTGAACTACACACCTATCTAAACCCAATGTAGAAATCATATATCCATCAAAATCTAAAGCTTTCTCAATATATTTATCTACCTCACTAGAATCACCTTTAGCCATACCGTATCCTATCGTTACAGCATTGCTAAAAGGACTTCTATCAAAAACAAGCAATGTATCCTTATATTTCTCATCAGATAAAAAGACATCCAAATACTCCAACCTGTTTATGGCAAACAGAGCCATTCTAGTCTCAATATCATTCTCCTTGTCTACTACATCGTCAGGACAACCCTCTTTTATCATCATACGAATAGCCGAACCAAGAGGTGTGGCATATATTGGGAAGCTAGCATAGGTTACATTTATCCCCTGTTCCCTCAATTCTGTTCGTAATCCAAGAGCAGCAGCACCCTTTCCAACTTGATCACCTCCCTCAACGCATATAGACCCATAGCTTTCGATTTCCATTTTTTGATGTAAAGTATAAATTTATGTATGTAATTTATATCATACAGTATATCACAAGGACTTTCTGTTCATATTTATTACCCTGCCTTTAGCTCTCTGCTTCGAGATTTCAGATTTGGGTTCAAAACCTGCCCCCTTATAAATAGGGTGAGTAAAATTTTACAAGCAAGAAAATCTCTACTTAAACTGCTAATGTTACGATTATTTACTCTCTCTAGTATTGCCCCTATTTGCTACAGAATATATGTAACAGCTGTTAGCCATCTGTTTTGAAAGACTTTTACAAAACATCCCGTTATTTCAACATTATAACTTTCTTTCTAGGTCGCGCTCCTACTACCCCACTAACTGATATACTATATTCAAATGAAAAAACTTTTAATATTTGATTACGACAAAACCTTAGCTCCACCTAAATCTGAAATTTCTACAGAGATACAAAAAGAATTAGTTAGACTTTTAGAAAACAACTTGGTAGCAGTTATAACTGGAGGAATGACTTTGGAACAATTAATCAAACTCCTTGTAGAAAGACTTACGCTATATGAAGAAGATGTAGTGCAATTACTCATACCTTAACACCTCTGTTGGTTTTACTTTCAATGGCTTTCTAGATACCATATATACTAAAATTAGTACTAAGAGTATCAATCCAATATTCCATATAACAGTACTCTTCAAATCAAATAGCATCTTCTGATTAATATCGAATATCTTTTTCCCAAATTTGTTGATAAACAAAGTCACACCATATCCTGACAGAGAAGCAAATACTGAAGTAATCACGGTCATAAGGCCATACTCTAACAACACCATACCTGTCACCTCTCTCTGCCTAAATCCTAAAGTCTTGTAAATTGCAAAATCCCTACCTCTACTTGTCACATCAAGCACAGTCACAATTATTATCAAAATAATACCTGCAAGCAACGCTAAAGAGGCAATACTTACCGAGAACTTAACCATAGTATCCAAAACCATATTCATCTGTTCTTCAAGCATAAAGGAGCTTTCTACAATTGTATTTGGCATCTTAGATAAAGTGTCATACACTTCAGGATACTTATCCCTATTCACTGTTAACCAATACTCCTTAACATATTTATGGAAACCTATCTTGTTAAAAGAATCTTTCGTCATAAAACCTCCATAGGGCAATGACTTCAGAACTGAATAATTACTTGTCGCAAAAGTATACAAACCCGTTATAGGTATTTTAATCTCTTTACCATCAACTACTACATAGGCTACATCACCGATATTAGCAAGCTGCCCAAAACCACTATCATTCTTCTCGCTTCCAGCAGAATCACCAATTTCGATCTCAACAATACTAGTGGATTTCTCATCTTCAACATAACTCTTCATTTTCAAAACTGTAACACCTGATGTGTCTCCCTCCACAATATCCATTAATTCTTTAATATCATTAAACTCTACTCCTATAACTTCAGGCATATATGTATCTCTAATACCTGTCTGTGCCTTGTACATCACAAAACCTTTCTCTACCTCCTCCATTTTCAAAATAGCATTGTCATCTGTGTTACCTTCTACTAAAGATGTAACTACAACATTAGTATCCATCTCAACCTCCCGATGTCGTTGTTTGTATTCAACATTTGCAGTATGTATCAATGTAGAAAGAAAATTAATTGCGAACATTCCAATGAATATAGCAACCATAGCAAATATGATCTTCTTGTAACTCTGCCTCAAACTATTCCACCCAAACTCCACAAAGTTATGGCTTTTAATTCTAATCCTAAGAATTAAGAAAAAGATAAGTCTAAAAAGTAAAGAAAATATTAATATGCCAACAGAAACCAAAAGGACAGCTCCTACTCCATATACAATATCTTGTGTAAGAAAAACACTAATTCCACAGAATATTAACCCAACAACTATGAATCTAAAAAAATTAAGTGCTTTTTGCGAATTCCCTTCAGCTACTATGTCCATATCTTTAATTGCATAGGTAGCTTTTAAATCTGACACCCTACTAATTGAAACATAGGCAAATACTATGGATGAGACAATGCTAACAAGTAGAGACAAACCAACAGCTTTCAAATCAATTCCTGTAGAGAAAGAAAATACACTCATCTCTCCTACTGCTAACAGACCTATTAAATATCTAAAGAAAAGATACCCTAATACAACCCCAAGAACACTTCCAATAATAGATATTAAAGAAACTTCCAAAAGCAACATTGTTGAAATATCTCTTTTATTAAAGCCAATAGACTTCATAATACCTATCTCTTTTTTTCTTCTAACAATAATCGTATTAACAGCACTAGCAATACCAAAACTCCCAACAAAAAGGCCTAATACACTCAAGCCTTTAAGTAAAGTAAAAAACTTCTTATTCTCCCTCTGACTATTGTTATGTAATACCTCAGCCTTAATTATTCCAATTGCTCCTTTATCTTCTATACCCTCTGTAATCTTCTTTTCTACCTCGTTTACATTACCATCAACATAGAAAGTAAAAGATTTCTCCCCCTCCATGAAATCTTTGTGTACATAAACATTCATAGCATTATTTATAGGAGAGTCTACTATTCCTACTAGTTTAACAGTACGAATGTCATACATATCTCTAGAGTTCAAAGTTAAGGAATCTCCTACTTTAAGATTTTGCAATTTAGCTAAAATCTCAGAGATGATTACATTATTCTTCTCCTTCAAGACCTCTTTCATCTCAATATTAGGAGTAAGAACTTTTTTAACATTTGCTAAAGGGAAACCTTCATCCTCATACCCAACTACATTAATATACTGAGATGTACCAATCCCATACATTGAATTCTGCATAACTACGCTAGTAAATGTATACTCTTTTACAATACCTTCTTTTTTTAGAGTAGCTAGTCGTGTTTTCACAATTTCCAGAGCTTCTGGAGTTCTTGGGGTTAAAGACATATCTCCTCCCACCTCTTTCCTGCCATCAATTGTCATAGATTTTTCAATCGTACCTGCTAAAGATAGCAATGACATTACAGATATCGATGAGAACATCACTGAGAGTGAGATTATTAATGCAACTACACCTAGATATTTAACAGAAGATTTAGTCTTTTCTAAGAAAAACTTTAATTTATTCATTTGTAATAACTCCATCAGAAATTTTAACTACCCTATCTGCTAGCTTTGCTAATTCGTTGCTATGTGTTGCCATAATTATAGTAAGATGAAGTTCTTTGTTGATTTTTAGGATTAGATCTAAGATTCCTTGCCCTGTCTTTGTATCTAAGTTACCTGTAGGTTCATCTGCTACTAAAATCTTCGGATTGTTGATTAAAGCTCTCGCAATAGCTACTCTTTGTTGTTCTCCTCCAGACATTTCCCCAGGTTTGTGATCTGCTCTATGCGAAAGCCCTACCATTTCCAACATTTCCTTTGCTCTTTCATCTATTTCCTTTGATGTCATTTTATTTTTACCTGCATACAGGGGAGCCTTTACATTTTGTATCGCATTCAGACTTGGTATAAGGTTATATGCTTGAAAAACAATCCCTACATTCTCATTTCTAAACCTGGCTAATTCGTCTTCTTTCTTTTTTGATATATCTTCGCCATATATATAGATCTCTCCTGAAGTTGGGGAATCTATGCCTGCTAGAATCCCAAGCAATGTGGATTTACCCGAACCAGATTGGCCCATGAGGGCTACGAATTCATCATCCCCTATTTCTAGATTTACTCCTTTAAGTACCTCAACTTTTGTTTTGTTCAAGTCAAATGACTTCGTGATATTTTTTAACTGAATCATAACTATTAGGATAAAGTAATGTCATGCAATAATAGCACGTTAAGGAGTTGACAACCACAACCATATTAAACAAAAAACCCACTATTTCTAGTGGGTTATATATTCAAAAAGTCCTGGCAATAACCTATCTTCCCAAAACCAAAGGTTTAAGTATTTTCGGCGCTTGAGCGTTTTACTTCTGAGTTCGGGATGGAATCAGGTAGTTCCGCTCTGCTACAATCGCCAGGCAAAAAACATGGATATTCCATATCTTTTGCCTGACTCCCTTTCAAAGAAAGAGACTCAGGGCTTTAATTCTAAAGAGCGATTGGTGTACATTGTACACACAAAACCGAACAGAAAGTAAAGATATTCAAAAAAGCTTTTGGTCTATTAGTACTCCTTGGCTAAATATATTACTACACTTACACCTAGAGCCTATCAACGTGGTAGTCTCCCACGGACCTTCCGTGTGATCAAGTCACACAAGTATATTTAATCTTGGGGCAGGCTTCGCACTTATATGCTTTCAGTGCTTATCCAACAACAACTTAGCTACCCAGCGATGCTCTTGATAGAACAGCTGGTAAACCAGAGGTTGCCACACCCCGATCCTTTCGTACTAGGGGTCGAATCCCTCAAATATACAACGCCTA
>CAYZNW010000006.1:0-35022 GCA_964480345.1 uncultured Candidatus Saccharibacteria bacterium | reverse complement strand
GGTAAAACAGCGGTCTCCAAAACCGTAGTTCACCGTTCGAGTCGGTGTGGGCCTGCCAAAATATAAAAATATGAAAATAATTAAGAACATAATAAATGAAGCTAAGAATACCAAGTGGCCTACTGCTAAAGAGGTTGCTGTAATGACAATATATACCCTTATTGTCTGTGGTATAATCTCTCTCATCATGGTAGGACTAGATCTAGTCCTAGCCAAATTAAGAGACTGGTTCCTTAATATGTAAACAAACAAAAATGGTTAAAAAGAAAGAAAAAGAAACAAAAAAAGATAATCCAAATGCAAAATGGTATGTTTTGAATATTAGAACTGGATATGAGAACAGTATTCAAAAAGAAATACAACAGAGAGCTGATGCTACAGGCATGCAAGATAAAATACTAGAGATATTAGTTCCTGTTCAGAAGAAAATCGTTGTTAAAAAAGGTAAACAAGATGTAAAGGAAGAGAAGATATTCCCTGGATATGTATTGATTAAAATGGAGTTAGATAACAGTACCTGGGATTTAGTACAGAATACAGAAGGAGTTAGAGGTTTTGTAAAAACAGATAGATATCCAAAACCTTTAGCTGAATCAGAAGTAAAAGCAATAACCAAGTTTATGGAAATAGAGCAACCTTCATATCAAACATCATTTAGTGTAGGAGAAGCAGTCAAGATAACTGAAGGTGCATTTGCAGATTTCATAGGAAGTGTACAGGAAATAGATACTACTAAGGGTAAGATAAAAGTCCTCATCTCATTCTTAGGAAGAGAAGCTCCTGTAGAGTTAGAATTCTCTCAAGTATCAAAACTCTAGTAATATTAAATATTTAGTAATATGGCAAAAGAAATTAAGAAAGTTATTAAAATAACAATACCAGCAGGTATGGCTACTATGGCACCTCCAATTGGTCCTACCCTAGCCCCTTACGGTATTAATACTCAAGATTTTTGTTCTCAGTTTAATGAACAAACAAGAGAAAACAACGGAATTCTTACTCCTGTTGTTTTAACTATCTATGAAGATAGATCATTTGATTTCATCTTAAAAACTCCTCCTACATCAGAATTGATAAGAAGAGAGTTAAAGATTAAGAAAGGATCTGGCAAACCAAACTTAGAGAAAGTAGGAAAGCTATCAAAAGAACAGATTATGAAAATTGTTGAGATAAAGATGCCAGACTTAAATACATCTGATCCAGAGCAAGCTGCAAAGATAGTTGCAGGTACAGCTATGCAGATGGGTATTGAAACAGAAATTAAATAATTGAAGGAAAATATATGAAAAGAGGAAAAAAATATAACAAAATAGTAAAGGATTTAGACAGAAGTCTTTCTTACTCTCTTACAGATGGTATTAAGAAAGCAAAGACTCTCTCCTACTCCAAGTTCCCAGGAACATTAGAAATGCATTTAGATATTAAAGTACCAAAGGATAAAGATCCTAAATCTCTTAAAGGTGCAGTATCTCTTCCACACTCTACTACAACAAAAAGTATAAAGATTGCAGTATTCTGTACTCCTGATAAAGAAGAAGAAGCAAAAAGTGCTGGAGCAGATATGGTAGGTTTAGATTCTCTTATTAAAGAAATTAAAGAGAAAGGACCACAATTTGATGTAGCTATTGCTACTCCATCAGTTATGGCTAAGATTGCAGTATTAGGAAAAGAATTGGGTCCAAAGGGATTAATGCCAAATCCAAAGAGTGGTACTGTTACTGATGATATAGCTTCTGCTGTTTCAGAGTACAAAAAAGGGAAGCAGACATTTGCTTGTGATCCATCAGGAGTTGTACATATGAGTGTAGGTAAACTTGACTTAGAAGATGAAAAGTTAGAAGAGAATATACATGTAGCTGTTTCTGCGATAGCAGATGTTGTAGGAAAAACTTACGATCAGCTTATCCAGAAGATGAGTCTATGCCCTACTATGGGACCAAGTGTTAGAATAGATTACACTAAATAGTTCTTATCTATTAAAACAAGTAAGTGAAAGGAAGTCTAATTGGCTTCCTTTTTTTTATTTCTTTACATTTAGTTTACAAAAGCATCACTCTAGGATACAATCGTACTGTTGCTCTTACAAAACTGGAAGGGAGTGAAAATGACCACTGATACTAAGAAAAAGGACTGGGGCATTATATACAAAGAGGGTACTCGCTATCTTTGGAATTTGAATTTGGAAAGACCTCTTATTCTTGAGATCATCCAAGAAGAGGTAAAGGAAAAAGTCTATGTACTTATTGCCACATTTCCCGTACCTCCTGATAAAAGCAAATATTTCAAATACGATTACGACACAGATCAAGTCTTTAGAATTGATGATCCTAACCAATAATAGTTTTGTAAGAACAAACAAATTAGTGAGTCTAATATACTTATGTGTAGAATGATACAACCCCTCTACCATACATTAGACTCACTAATCGATTTTTTCAAGTAACGATTAAACTATCTCTAATATTTTTTTGTGAACAAGTTTCAATCTAGACAACTCTTCACTGTTAAAAACTGTCTTCTCTTGTAATATCATCCATAAATCTAGTAATTCTTTATATATCTCAATTGTTGCTTCTGCATACTTACCAGTAAATAATTCATCGTAATTAATACTGTTAAGTGTTTGCGTACTCTCAGGAAAGTACTGCTCAAAAACATAGTTATATATTTGAAAAATATTCTCATTCTTACCCTTCTCTATCAGAAAGACAGTGTAATCCAGCATAATTTCAAAATTAGACATCATCTTTACAAACTCGATATTCTCTTTTTCACATACCATACTGTTTTTTATTCTGAACATAGTAATACATGTATTAAATAAAACATTTGACTTAAAACATATCTTCTAATATAATCCAACAGATTTACCAAAGAAGCAAGGTATACAAATAAATCCCTGTCAGGTAAACATACATTCAAATTAATAAATACAAAAATGTCTAAAACTCGTTCAGAAAAAACAGAGTTGTTAAATAAATATAAAGAGATCATAGAAAACAAAGCAGGATATCTCTTGGTAAACTCTGATAAAACAAGTACTTCAGATATTACAAAACTGAAGATACAGTTAAAAGATGTAAATGCTAACTACGCTGTTGTTAAAAACAGTATCTTTAAAGTAGCATTGCAAGAAACAAATCAACCATTAGAAACACAAGAGTTGGATGGTCCTACAGCTATCATATATTTTGATGAAGATCCAACAGCACCTGCAAAATTAATCAAACAAACACAGAAAGAAACAGAATTACTTAATGCAAAATTTGGAGTATTTGAAGGAGAATTTCTCTCAGAAGAGAGAGTCATGCAATTAGCAGAGATTCCATCAAGAGAAGTTCTACTCTCAAGATTAGTAGGTACTATGAACGCTCCATTAACAGGATTTATGAACGCAGTTACAGGAAATGTAAGAGGTTTAACTATGGTTCTTAAGGGCATTTCTGAAAAGAGTGCTTAATTTAGAAACAAGCTACTTAAATTAAATTATTCAAAAACATGGCAGACGAGGCAAAAACACTACCAGAGCTATCAGCAGATGGCAAGAAAGTTCTCGAGATGGTTGAGAAAATGACCGTTTTAGAACTTGCAGACTTGGTCAAAGTTATGGAAGACAAGTTTGGAGTATCAGCAGCAGCACCAGTTGCAGTTGCAGCAGCACCAGCTGAAGCAGCAGCACCAGCTGAAGAGAAGACAATATTCAATATTGTTCTTAAAGATGCAGGAGCAAACAAGATTGGTGTTATCAAGGTAGTAAGAGAAATCACAGAGCTTGGCTTGAAAGAAGCTAAAGATCTTGTAGATACAGCACCTCAGACAATCAAAGAAGGTGTCAAGAAAGAAGATGCAGAAGCTATGAAAGCAAAATTCGAGGAAGCAGGAGCAACTGCAGAATTAGAATAGTACTTTCAACTATCGAACTAGAAAGGCCACCCAAAAGGTGGTCTTTTTTTTCTACACCACGGGGCAGGCCTAGGCCTGCCCCAACCAGTGCCAGTTAGCCTTGAAATATATCATAGGTTTTTCCCTTGCTTATCTAGTCAGTAGTAGAATATAATTAGCTTGGAATTAGCATATATAAATTATCATCTTTAACTCAGATGACATACTCTCCTTTTACAACATGGATTTTGGAAAACGGAATATCTCAACAAACTTTAGAGCTATTAGTATCCATAACTGTTGTAGCAACAATAGTAAGTATATTTAGATATATAATAGGAACAAAATCATACGGAATCTATGCACCTATCATATTAGCAATAGCATACTCATATACAGGACTAAGATACGGATTAGCCATAACTTTAATAGTTATATTAACTACCCTACTCTCATACAGCATGCTAAAAAGAATCCGTATGCACTATATTACTCGAATCGCCATCAACTACTGTCTTCTTGCTATGGCTATCATCATATTCATAGTATTAATAAACAGATACGGATTAGGCTTGGAAAAAGTCTCCCAAATACCTCCTCTAGCATTAATTTCAATTGCAACCCTATCAGATTTCTTCATCAAACAATTCACCCAGAAATCCCTCAAAGTCTCTATCTCCTTACTTGTTGAGACAATGGTAGTAGCAGCAGTTGGATGGTACATCATTACAAGAGAATCTATTGCAGAGTATATGATCAACAACCTCTGGATTATCCCCATATTCATAATTGCAAACATAGCTATTGGTCAATTCAAAGGTTTAAGAATTAAAGAAATCATGAGATTTAATTCAATATCAGAAGAAAAAGAAAATGTTTCTAAATAACAGATATAAAGAAATATTAGGAGTAAACAGGCGTAACCAGGAGTATGTTAGACCATACAACTCTAACAAAGCTAAAAATATAGCTGATAACAAAATTCTGACAAAAAAAATCTTAGGAAGAAACGGAATTCAAACTCCAGAAGTTTACAAATTAATTAGAAACAGGAAGCAGTTAGAATTTCTTAATTGGGAATCATTACCAAAAAGCTTTGTCATAAAACCAAACAAAGGTACTGGTGGGAATGGAATTATTATTTTCTACGGCAAAAAGAAAGGAGAATTAGCATGGATTAGACCTAACGGCACTGTCATGAGCAAGAATGATATTGCTCTACATATTGCCAATATATTGGAAGGGCGATTCTCAATGGGTAACAAAAATGACATTGCAATAATAGAAGAAAGAGTAAAGACTGATCCATTTCTAAAGCAGTACTCCTACAAGGGAGTTCCTGATATTAGAATAATCTGTTTTAACGGAGTTCCGGTTATGGCTATGACAAGAATTCCTACAAAAAGATCTAACGGTACAGCAAATCTACACTCAGGAGCTATATGTACTGGAATTGATATTGGCACAGGTATCACCACCTACTCTATGCAAATGAACACGAAATCTCTTTTCAGTGATATATATGAAAATATAGAGACTACAACAGATCTAAAAGAGAACAAAAAATTAAGTGGAATCACAATACCTAATTGGAATCAAATATTAGAAATAGCTTTGAAATGTCAGAAGGTAACTAAAATTGGCTTCATAGGTGTAGACATATCACTAGATGCAGAGAAAGGTCCTGTTGTATTTGAACTAAATGCAAGGCCTGGACTTGGAATACAGGTAGCAAATCAAGCAGGATTGCGATCAAGGTTGGAGCTTACAAGAGGTATTAAGGTAAAAAGTATTAAGCACGGTATTAAAATAGCAAAAGATCTATTTGGAGGAGAGATTGAGGAAAGTATAGAATCTATTAGTGGAAGAAAAGTAATAAATATTGTAGAGAAAGCTACCATATTTAAAAAGATAGTCGCTCGTAAAGATGGTAAGCAGGAGAAAGAAGATAAACTACAACCTCTCAGAGCTTTTATGGATACAGGTATCATGACATCAAGAATCACAGAAGTCACTGCAAATAGGATGGGCTTTATAACAACAACAAAATACTTCAATTCTCTTGATATACCAAAGAAGTTTGATTCACATAAAGACGCCCAGGAGTATATTGATGCCAACAACAAGATGCTTACTATGGAAGAGAATATTAAAAGAATTGCTCGAGTTGTTGATGATGGAGATATTAAAATTCGACCAGTTGTTGATGTAACTATTAAAATAGCAGGAGAGATTAAGCAGTTAGAGGCTGTGATAATTGAAGACCTAGAGTATCCAGTAATAATAGGAAGAACAGAGCTCAAAGGATATTTAATTGATACTACAAATACATTTTAACCATGAAAACATACGATGATTATTTTGAAGAAGCAGGTAATGTACATCTAGCATACTATGTACAAGCGGCAGATAAGCTTGGTATTAAATATAAAATTTTAATAAAAAGCCTACTTGCTGAGTTTAATGATGGTAAAAAACATTGGCATATAATAAATACAGCTACCCCACTCACAACAACGACCTCTACAACAATATGTAAAAGAAAAAATATTACTCATCTAGTATTAAATGAGCATAATATACCCGTCCCTATTCAACAGAGTTTACTTACTCCACTTGATGCTATTAAATTCTTTGATGCATATAAAGATATTGTAATAAAACCTGTCCAACAGTTAGGAGGTAAAGGCGTCTCTATCCTTCCTCAAAGTGAAGATCAAGTACTGAAAGCATTTGATATCGCACAACAAACCTCTCACTCTAAAACTTCAGACAAGGTTATTGGAGAGCAATTCGTACATGGAGAGAATTACAGATTTTTAGTATTAGAGGATGAAGTTATCGGAGTTGTCAGAAGGAAATCCGCTCATGTTATAGGGAATAGTAAAGAGACAGTAAGAGAGTTAATAGAGAAGACAAATATTCAAAGAAAAGAGACTCTTCTAAAACCGATTATCATAGATAACGAAGTAAATATTAAACTACAAAGAGATGGTCTAAATCTAGAAAGTATTCCAGAAGAAGGTCAGGAAGTTATACTCAGATATAACTGTAATCTTACTACAGGTGGTACTACAGAAGAGTGCATGAATGAAGTAAATGATTACTACAAACAGGTAGCTATAAAAGCTGTAAAGGTAGTCGGAGCCAAATTTGGTGGTGTAGATATAATTGCAAAAAACATATCTAAACCTGATGAAGTCGCTGTTAATGAAATAAATTACAATCCAGGTCTCAGATTGCACTACAAAGTAGATAAAGGAGATGTTGTTGATGTGGCTACAAAGATTATGGAGTATATTAGAGATAAATATATATAAACTTATTCTGTTAAGTAAATGAAAAATGTATGGGTATTGCAAGGATTAAACTTTCTCTCTCCTACTTCTGTTGTAGTTATGGAAATACAAGACGAGAAAGAGGTAAAAGATCTTTTAGATTTAATTTCTTCTTTTCATCCTATTTTCATCAAGAAATACTATGTTAAAGATTCTTACCTATACATAGAAACCCCTATTCCATTTCTTTGGAGAGAAGCAAGTCAATATATACAGAAGCTATCAAACAAAAAGATCTCATATGAGGAGTGTAGAGAGTATTTAGTAGAAACACTCATAAAACAGAGAATAGCTTCTATGTCCACTATTCCTCTTCTTTACTCTGCATACAATCTTCAAAAAGAAATAACTCCTACTGTAATCGCAAAAGAAATAATTAACTTTGATAAAGGATACTCAAAAGCGTTTAATAGGCATCACACAATAGGATGTGGTAAAAATTCTGAAATAATATATTCTATATCTTCTAGTAAAGATTCAAAAATAGCTAAAGAGATTCAGAAAGACAAATGGAGCACTAATATCATGATAGAAAGACTTGGCTTACCTATTCCTAGATGGGAAGTCATTAATGACAAAGATGATATCGAAAAGATATGGAAAGATTATGAAAAACCAGTAGTTATCAAACCTACAGGGCTGACAGGAGGTTCAGGTGTTGTTGTAGGAGTCAAAACTCTTGAGGAGTGTAAGAAAGCATACGATTTTGCACAAAAAGCGATAGATTCAAAACCTCGAGAAGAGTGGCAAAGAAAGTTAATGATTCAAGAGCAGGTTCAAGGAGAAGATTACAGGCTCCTTGTTATAGACGGCAAGCTAGAAATTGTAACCAAGAGAATACCCGCTTTCATAGTAGGAAATGGAAAAAGCAGTATTGAAGAATTAATCGAGCAAACAAACTCGGATACTAGAAGAGATATTACTAACCCTTCCCATACTTTAAAGCCAATATTTATAGATGAGGCTCTTCTCGATTATCTTAAAGAACAGAAGCTTTCTCTCACAGATATTCCTGAAAAAGATGAGAAAATACAAGTTAGAAAAGTAGCAAGCATGAGCCAAGGTGGAATAACAGAAGATTTTACAGAGCAAGTTAGTGCAGAGATTAAATATATTGTAGAGAGTATAGCTCAATCTATCCATGCATTCACATTGGGTGTAGATGTTTTATGCAAAGATATAAGCAAACCTCTAACAAAAGATAACGGAGCAATCTTAGAAGTAAATACTATGCCTGAGGCATATCTTAATCTATTCCCTGTTTTGGGAACACAGAGAGCATATGTCATAGACACATATGTAAAAAAATTACTAAAACAAAATAGATGTAAACGAATAGTCGTTATTGGTAATCCAGAACAGAATATCCCTACTCTTCTTAAAGAAAAGTTCATTTTCTGGTCATACTTAAAAGATGATGAAGTCGTAGGAGAGTACAGAGAGGGAGAAATTAAAATCAATGGACTTGATATTAATGAAGGATTAGTAAAAGCTGATGCAGTCGAATCCTTAAAAGTTAATGCATCATTAGATGCCATAATTATTCATCATAGAAACTGGGAAGATGTTGAAGGAAGTGGACTCGGATTCAACAAAATAGATATGCTAATCGTTACAAAGGAGATGAGAAAAGATAAAAAGTTTAGACAGATATTAAATTATAGATTCAAAGGATTAATTTCTAAAATTAAATTTATAAAATAGCTGGATGAAGTACCTCATAATTGATAAAAGACAAAGAGTAGAAGTTAAAACTATGGGAGATATCCCTACAGGATCTGCAAGATTACTGGAGGAATTAGAGAAGAAGAATATAGAATATGATTTCATATACAACGACCAGTTAGAATTCGTATATCAAGACGGCAAGACCACAATATTAGCTTCTGGTAAGGATATTCTCACCTACTCTCACATCATCTTTAGAGGGCATACTCTACATCTAGATAAGGAATATCATTTCAAGAGATACATCATTGATCATATAGATAATTACAACTCACAAATGCCAGACAGAAAAATATTCGTACAGAACTCAGAAGCTATAAAAAGATTCCCATACTACAACAAAATAGAAATAGCACAACTATGTAGTCAAAATAATCTCCCATATTTCAATACATATTACCGAACAGATGGGGATTACACTCAAAAAAGAGAGTATCTAAATCAATACCCTGTAATTATCAAAGAGTATACAGGAGCTAACAGAGTTGAAAGAATTGATGGAGTAGAAAAAATCAAAAAAAATGTATTTAAGATTGAGAAAGATGAAGATTACAAACAGGAGGGATTAGTTGAGCAAGATTTAACCAATTTCTTTATACAAGAATTCTCAGATGCAGGAGAAGATTACAGAATTTTTGTAAAATTAGGTAAAGTTATCGCTGGATGGAAAAGAAAAGCTACTAGTGGCTTTATGACTGTGAATAAAGGAGAATATGAGATGTACAATGAACCAAATGAAGAGATAAAAGATATTGCAGAGAAGATGGCTTCCGTCTTAGATGCCGACTTCATGGCAGTAGACTTTATGTATATTAATAACAAACCACATATACAGGAGATTAGTTTCCACCCTGGCTACAAAGCGTACGAAACAAAGATAGAAGGTACACCTGTAAATATAGCGGAAGCAATCATAACAGCTTTTAGAGAGTAAATCTAAAGTCCTACTTTTTTAAAGATACTTAACCACTCCTCTTTAGTAGGAATATTTGTAGCTTTTGGAATCAATCCATCCTCTACCCACTCGCACTGCTTAAAGGTGATCTTACCTGAATAAAGCATATTGTAGAGAGAGGGATTTTTGGCAAGTCTAGCAGACACTTTTCTAAACCCTCTGAAATACACTACATCTTTGGCATAGATACCATGTTTGGAAGTATCAGATAGCCCTCTTTTCACTCTGTATGTAGTACTAAATGCAGATAGCTTTGGTAGTATGGCATACAAGCAGTTATATAACTCTCTAAATGTCATCTTCTCTCCAATATATATTGCATATGCAAGAGCAACTTTCTTTCTTAGCCAATTCTCTGTGAGAAAACCCATATTACTTTCATTCCAAGTAGCAAGACCCTCCTCTACATCAAGATATTCAGGTAGAGTTGCGTTTCCCAATGCAGGAAATCCACTATTCAAACCGTTAACAGCTCTTAGTACATGAGTACCTACCTCATGAATTATAGTTTTCTTTAATTTCAACTTACTTCTGACAATATTCTTGTCTACCAATATTTGCTTCTTTTTAATTCCAACCTTTACACTATTTTTTGCAATATTTAATGATTCAGCTACCTCCCAATCATTTAGATTTAATATGGAGAAAATACTTTTGAAAATCTCTGAGATCTCATCATAGTTTAACAAGTCTTCTGCCTCTCCTTTTCTCTTAACTTCTATGAGATTGTAATTACTAACATTTCCTCTAAGTACCCTACATGAATTTCTAAATAACTTGTCTGATGGTAAACCAAATCTCGAAGAAGAAATTTCTGTAACAGCATCATTATCTCCTACTGCCTTTATCAACTCATTTGCTTCTTTCTTTGATGAGATGAGATCAATATAAAAAGATGAAATTCTAGGGTCTACATCAGATATCTCTTCTATGCCAGAAAGCTGTTTTAATATATCGTCATTTCTGTTGCTAACTCCTCGATATTTAAATATAGGGTTGTATTTATCTGAATCAAAGAATTTCTTTTTCTCCTCCTCCAAGTTAATTGGTGTAAATACTAAAGCAGTTGGTATTCTTAATTGATCTAAAAGAGAAGAGACTTCCTCAAGCTTCATCTGTTTTTTTCTTTTATCAAATATACTCATATTACTACAAGTTTTATATTATCTTCTAAAATCACGATTAAAGGCAAAGGTTCTCTCTCCACTAGCTATTAGCTCAAGAGCAATACCTGTACCTTTAACAACACAGTATATCGGTTCATCAGCAACATGTGAAGGAACTCCTGTCGCTCTAGAAAAAAGCTTATCAAGATTTCGCAACTTAGATGTACCACCACTCATAACCATTCCTCTATCTATGATGTCAGCAGAAAGTTCTGGAGGTGTTTTCTCTAAAACATTTTTAATACTTCTAATTATGGATTTAAGAGGAAAGTCTATTGCTTTAGCAATATCATTAGAGTTGATAATTATGGATTTAGGCATACCAGCACCCACATCTCTTCCTCGAACCTCCATCTCCGCAGGATCTTTAACTTCAATCGCAGACCCTATCTTTATCTTAATATTCTCAGCAGTTTGTTCTCCAATCATTAAACCTTTCTTCTTTCTCATATATGAGATGATGGCTTCATTAAGAGAATCTCCAGCAATTCGCAGTGATTCATACTCCACAATTCCATCAAGCGACATAACTGCGATCTCAGCTGTACCACCACCCATATTCACAATCATATTACCTGAAGATGTATGTATGGGAAGCTGAGCTCCCAAAGCTGCAAGAAGTGGTTCTGGTAACAGTGTAATACTTTTCGCTCCAACAGAGTTAGCAGCTTTCAAAACAGCTCTCTCCTCTACTGAAGTTATACCAGCAGGAACACTAATCACAACATCAGGTTTGAAAAATCTTGATTTTCCCAAAGCTTTATCAAAAAAATACCTCAACAATGCCTCTGTAACCCTAGAATCTGCAATCACTCCACTTCTAAGAGGTCTTTTTGCCACAATATTATCTGGAGTCTTGCCAATCATCTCCTTGGCCTCTTTACCAACTGCTATAACAGTGAAAGAGTTAACATCAATAGCAACAACTGTAGGCTCTGTTAAAACTATCCCCTCCCCCTGTACAAAAACTACAGAGTTCGCAGTTCCTAAATCTATACCCAATTTTTTACCAATCATCAGAAAAACAATACAACAAGTTAGTTACAATTACTTAAACTTCAACAACATAGCTTCCTTCATCTGGTCTGCTGTTTCTCTAGCAATACTTGATACTTTTTCACTACCTTTCAATGCTTTTTCCAACAAAATATCTTTCATACCCTCTGCTTCTATTCTTCGTTCTCGAATCGGAGTTAATTTTTCGTTCATCACTTCAAACAATCTCTCTTTAACCTCCACATCCTTGATATTCCCCTCCCTATATCTCTTCTTCATCTCCTCTACCTCCTCTTTGTTTTCATTAAAAAAATCAAGATACACGAATGCAACATTTCCCTCTACTTTCCCAGGATCTGTAGCATGAATCCTATTTGGATCTGTATATACTTTAAACACCTTCTTCCTTAACTCCTCCTCACTATCGGATAGATATATACAGTTATTCAGACTCTTCCCCATCTTCTCTGCTCCATCTATTCCTGGAATATTAATACTAGTACCAAGCAAAATTTCAGGAGAGTGCAACAGATCTACACCGTATGTAGTGTTAAATTTTCTAACAATCTCTCTTGTATCTTCAATCATAGGGTTTTGATCCTTACCAGCTGGAACCAAATCAGCATTCACAGAAACTATATCAGCAGCCTGATGAACAGGATAAATGAAAAAGCCTAAAGGTGTTGAATTAACAAGACCTTTCTGTAAAAGCTCAGTTTTAATAGTAGGATTGTGCTGAACCTTCTGCACAGTAGTAAAATTCGATAAATATAGAAATATTTCATGAATCTCTGGAACCTCACTCTGAATAAATACCGTGCTTTTATCAAAATCAATACCTGCAGCGTAGTAATCACACAGAAGCTCAAAGACACTCTCCTTAACCTTACTTGGATTATCAAAATTATCAGAAATAGCCTGAACATTTGCGATCTCAATAAAAGTCTCATACTCATCAGCAAGCTTCACCCTGTTCTCAAGAGACCCAAGCAAATGACCAATATGTAATCTCCCTGTTGGCCTATCTCCTGTTAATATTCTTTTTTTACTTTCAATCTCTTTCATATATAGTATTTTAACAACTAATTTACCATTATGCTATACTCTAATCATGAAAAAGATACACAACAAATATATAGGTATAGCGTTACAAGTTGGCGTTTATGCCTTCATCGTACTTTTAACTGTATTCATATACTATTTCGCAAAAGGATACAGAATCAATTTAAACAAACAGCAAATAACTAAAACGGGAGTATTAAATGTAAAAGCAGACCCATTCTGGTCTGACATATATATAGATGGAAAAAACAGCGGTCGATCTCCTAAAAGCAAATCTATGGATATAGGCGTATACAATGTTGAGATGAAGAAAGAGGGATACAGAACTTGGAGCAAAAGAGTACAGATATATGATGAAAAATCTACAATCATAAAACCTTGGCTACTCTTAGAAGAACCAAAAACATCTACTGCTTGGAATTCTGAAAGTATTTTAGAAAACATATGGATAAACAAAACCTCACAACTTGCCATAATATTACTTCGAGAATCAAACAGCCAATCTACCCTATGGGCATATAGGACAACCTCATCATTCCTAGACTTCTCCAATAATTTAGTAAAGCTATTTACAACAGAGTCTAAAGTAACCGATCTCAAACTCTCTCCAAATGGCAGTAAAGCACTTATTACCATGCAAGATGCTTTAGGCAATCAAAACATATACCTTTTCACAACAACATCACCAGTCACTTTAGATCAAACAATATTAATAGATCTCAAAAAATACAATAATTACACCATCTCTTGGGCAGAAGATAACGAACATCTAATACTAGATTCAGATATAGATATAGTTTCTTACAACACAACTCGAAAAACATTTGTCATTTTAGAGAAGAAAGACAATGGCGACAAGTATATATGGAGCACAGATTTAAACGGATATTTCTATCTAGTTCACAAAGAGGAAAATGAAAACACCGAGATAAACAAATACTCAATACAACAATCAAGACTAGATGGCACAAATATCTCTAAAATCCTACCTGAAATATTTTTCCAAAAAGACACCACATACATTAATTACTACAGAACGAACCCATACACTTGCGTACCTTGTACCAATTCTCCTGAAAACACAAAAACAGTTGGAGAGATCACAAAAATAGCTGTTAATCCAAAAGCTAGTGGCATATTCATTAAAACTACACAAGCATCCTACTGGTACAACATATTAACCAAAACATACTTCTTGGTTTCAGCCTACCCTTCTGAATTGATCGAGTATTCACATGATAACAGTAAGTTCATTTACCAAAATGAATTAGGATACTTTACATTTACCTTACTAGAAGATGGTATGAATCCAGTAGAACAATTAGGCAAAAAGAACATAAAAGATGTTGTTGCCGCTACTGATATTCATTGGACAAATGAATCAGAATCCTTCTCTTTCAGAGAGGGAAACAAAATATATATAGCTGATAACGATGGGCAAAATAAAGAAGAAATTGCTTTTTCTAACAATCTTAAGGGATATCTGGTCGGAGCAATAAAAGAGGAAATATATCTCTTAGAAACAGATAATCAAGGGCAATTCTCCATAATCAAATATATTATCAACTAAGACATTACTCTCACCTCTCCTCTGTATCAGTATCTCTATCTTTCTTTGCTGAAATTGAAACGCACCTGGTCGGAATCGAACCAACAACCTACGCGTTAGGAGTGCGTTGCTCTATCCAATTGAGCTACAGGTGCATGGTTGATTATACATCAAAGGTGCTTCAAAGTTGAGCGAATACGCCAAAAAGCAGAGATCGTTCATAAATATTTCAGATTATATAGGTCTTTTTATTGAAAGTTCTGCGATTCTCATTAAGTTTTCCAAATTATCCCCATTCATATATGAACTGATACACATTGTGGATTTAGTAATAAATGGCAGTAAGTAAGAATAAACTACCCTATAGGTTCTTAAATATTTATGAAATAAACCTCATTAACGATCTCTACATATATTTATTTGTATTCGTTCAACCTACCGTAACATCGCATATTACGGTATAATTGCAACCGTATGGAATATATAAAAATTAAAGGTGCAAAAGAGAATAATTTAAAAAACATCGATGTTGACATACCCAAAAATAAATTTGTGGTATTAACTGGCGTATCAGGATGTGGAAAATCATCCTTAGCGTTCGATACTATCTACGCAGAAGGACAAAGAAGGTATGTAGAATCAATATCATCTTATGCCAGACAGTTCCTTGGTGTCATAAAAAAGCCTGACGTAGAAGCAATAACAGGACTTTCCCCCTCTATTTCTATTGACCAGAAAACCACAAATGTTAACCCTCGTTCTACAGTTGGAACTATCACAGAGATATATAACTATCTGCGATTACTATACGGTAATGTAGGTCAACCTTACTGTCCAAAATGTAATATCCCTATAGAATCACAAACCGTTCAAGAAATTACACAAAAGGTACTCAAAGCTATCCGTGGAACAAACCAGACAATACAGATTGTTTCACCCATCATAAAAAGCAGGAAGGGACAATTCAAATCACTACTTTCCAAGTTATTAAGCAAAGGATTCCTTAGAGTCCTAATAGACAAAGACCTATATTTACTTGACGACATAGACTCTATAAATCTCGACGAGAACAAAAAGCATACTGTAGATCTAGTAATAGACAGATTAAGCAGTAAAGACATTCAATTGAAAGAGTTTAAAAAGAGACTTATAGACGCTATCGAACTAGCAACTCTTAACTCAGATGGTGAAGTCAAGGTCATCACAGAGAAAGAAGAGCTGTTTTTCTCTGAGAACAATACATGTACAGAGTGCGGCACTTCATATCCGAAAATAACCTCTGCATCTTTCTCTTTCAACTCTCCTGAGGGAGCATGTAGCAATTGTGCAGGACTAGGATACCTTAATCAGATAGACATTAACTCTATCTACAATCCAAAACTAACTATTAGAGAGGGTGGAATATTTCCTTGGGGCAATAGAGTGACAAAAGATACTTGGACAACAAGGATTTTGGAGGAGGTAGCTAGAGTTCACAATTTCAACCTTACTACCCCTATACAGAAGTATCCTCAAGAGATTTTTGATTTGTTGTTTTACGGAAAAAACAGTAAACCTCATTACCAGATAGAATATACAAACAGATTTGGTGTTACTAATACTCATCATACAGAGTATGAAGGAATCGTCCCTGAATTAAACAGAAGATACAAAGAAACAACTTCCGAGTACTCCAGATATGAGATAGAGAAATATATGAAAGAAACTGTTTGTCCTGTATGTGAGGGTAAAAGGTTAAAGCCCTACTCTTTAGCTGTAAGAATTAATGGAAAGAATATAGAAGAGATTACAAACATGCCTATTGTTGAATTGGAGAAGTACTTCTCATCTCTTGATTTGAAAGGTAATAAAGCAGAGATAGCTAAGCCTATTTTGAAAGAGATAAATGTTAGATTAAGATTTCTTCTAAATTTAGGTTTAGGATATTTAACTCTTTCTAGAAAAGCCAATACTCTATCAGGAGGTGAATCACAACGAATTAGATTAGCCTCTCAAATAGGAACAGGGTTGTCAGGAGTTGTGTATGTTTTAGATGAACCTTCAATAGGACTTCATGCAAGAGATGTTTCAAAGTTAACAGATTCATTAAAAGAGTTAAGAGATACTGGAAATACTGTAATTGTTGTAGAGCATGATTTTGAAACTATGAGTCAATCTGACTGGATCATTGATATAGGTCCTAAAGCAGGTAAGCATGGAGGAGAGATCATTGCTGAGGGTACATTCGAAGATATTAAGCACTCAGACACTCTGACTGCGAAGTATCTTAATAACTCTTTAGTTATCGGCTCTAATATCAAAGGGGACAAGAAATTGGATTCAAAGAATTCATTAAATCTATACTCTGTTTCTACTAACAACTTAAAATCAATAGATGTAGAATTCCCTCTATCAAAGCTTATCTCAATAACTGGCGTTTCTGGCAGTGGCAAATCGTCTTTGATAGAAAACACACTAGTCCCTATTCTAACAAACAAAATCATGCATGGTAAGCAGATAGAAGGTGAATATAGCGAGATTACAGGTATAGAGAATATTAATAAAATCATCAGTATTGACCAATCCCCTATAGGTCGTACCCCAAGATCCAATCCAGCGACATACACTGGTCTATTCACCCTCATCCGAGATGTCTTCGCATCTACTAATGAGGCGAAAGCAAGGGGGTACAATTCAGGTAGATTTAGTTTTAATGTCAAAGGTGGTCGATGTGAAAAATGTAAGGGTGATGGTCAGATCAAAATTGAAATGCAATTTCTTCCTGACGTATATATCACATGTGACGAGTGTCACGGCTCTCGATACAATGATGAAGCTCTACAAATTGATTATAAGGGAAAAAACATATCAGATATACTAAAAATGACTGTTGAGGAGGCTATTTCCTTCTTCAAAAGTAATCCTTCTATATCAAGAAAGCTTGACACATTAAGCAAAGTTGGTCTAGGTTACATTGAACTAGGGCAATCATCTCTTACCCTATCTGGTGGAGAGTCTCAACGAGTTAAACTTGCCAAAGAGCTGTCAAAGATCTCAACAGGTCATACAGTATATATACTAGACGAGCCTACTACAGGTCTCCACTATTATGATGTAGATAATCTACTTACAATTTTACGAGAGCTTGTTTCCAAAGGCAACACAGTTATTGTAGTCGAACATCATTTAGATATAATTAGAAATTCTGATTGGATTATTGACCTTGGTCCTGAGGGGGGAGATGCTGGAGGGTATATAGTAGCCCAAGGTACAGTCAAAGATATTATGAAAAACAAGAATAGTTATACTGGAGAATTTTTGAAAAAACATATCAAAACTTTAGAGAAAGCCCCAGTGAAACAAAAGGCATAAATCCGAAATGACAAGTTTGAAGATTTTGGAGAAGTTCGAGTTCAAATTAGCACATACAAGAAAAAATCGTTGTGCTGAAAGGTGTGAGGTCGTGTGCAAATACAGAGTGTTTAAAAATAATTCTCATCAAGAATAAGTATTAAGCTCAATCAGAAAAATTTCTTCACTCGAAAATTACCATTGTTTCACTAATATGATTTTCCAAACACCCACTCCTCTGTACAATCTTTTCCGCAAAAAACGCACTTGCCTGTCTTACCAATACCAGACTCAGGTAAGCATCTGGTCGTTGCTTTAGTTTCGTACTTGATACTCTCTTCACACTCTGGAGAACCACACCAATTTGCTAAAATAAATCCTTCATTCTCTTCTAATATCTTCTTCATCTCTTCATATGACTCTACTCTATGGGACTTGGATATCAAATTCTGTTTAGATTTTTCATATAGCTGATTTTGAATATCTTGAAGAATATTTGGAATTTCCTCCTCCAAAATATCTACATTTAATTCTAATTTTTCTCCATTATCTCTTCTAACAATTAGGCATTTAGATTCATCTACCTCTTTCCCTCCTATTTCAACTCTAATAGGGACTCCTTTCTTCTCCCATTCATTAAATTTCTCACCAGTAGAAACATACTCTCTATCATCAAACATTATCTCTCCAAGTCCAAATTTACCACTTATGGATCTATAGATATTACCTGCATATTCAAGTACTTTCTCTTTGTTTTCATTATTCCAAATAGGAATTATGACTACTTTAATCGGTGCAATATTTGGAGGAAGAACTAGTCCGTTATCATCTGAATGGCCCATGATAACTGCTCCCATCATCCTGGTGCTAGATCCCCAACTTGTCTGCCATGGGTATTTCCTCTCTCCATCCTTATCCACAAACTGAATATTAAATGGTTTAGAGAAATTCTGTCCAAGGTCATGAGATGTACTGAATTGTAGAGCTTTTCCATCTTGCATCATAGCCTCTACTCCAAAAGTATTAACAGCTCCTGCAAATTTCTCTGAAGGAGATTTCTTTCCGCTGTAAGTTTCCATAGCAAGATACTCTCTTGCAAAAGTTGAATACATATTTAGTCTATCCATTACTTCTTTCTCAGACTCTTCATGACTTGTATGAACAGTATGACCCTCCTGCCAAAGAAATTCAGATGATCTTAGAAACAATCTTGTTCTTTTCTCCCATCTAACAACATTTGCCCATTGATTAAGTTTTAAAGGTAGGTCTCTCCAAGAGTTAATCCATCTAGAGAAAGTATCATAAATAATGGTTTCTGATGTTGGTCTGACTATTAATTCCTCTTCTAATTTAGCTTCTGGATCAACTTCTACACCTTTTCCATCCTCTTTCTCTTTTAATCTGTAATGGGTGACAATAGCGCACTCTTTTGCAAATCCTTTTACATGATCTGCTTCTCTTGAAAGGAAAGATTTGGGTATAAATATGGGGAAGTATGCATTTCTAGCTCCTGACTCTTTTATCATCCTATCTAGATTCTTCTGGATATTCTCCCATATTGCATAGCCGTAAGGTTTGATAACCATACAACCTCTAACAGAGGAGTTCTCTGCTAAATCCGCCCTTTCTATTACATCTAAATACCACTGAGCGTAGTCTTCAGATCTTTTTGTTATACCTTTGTTTGCCATTTACATCAGTATTTTACAGTATTTCTAGAATATTTCCAGATTAATAAACAATTTTAGGAGCAAAACCCCAATACTCTGCTGCCTTTGCGAGAGCAGTATCAGGATTCTCTTTAATCCACTCTTCTAGATTGCCTCTACCCATAGCTATTTCTTTAGCTTGTACAACTGCTTCTACTCCAGCCTCTATGCCCCATGGATGCCCAAGCACTCCTCCACCACACTGAATCATAATATTCTCACCAAGTCGATTCATTACATCTTGTATGACTCCTGGATGAAGACCTCCTGAAGCAACATGCCACACAGGCTTCATTCCATACCAATTCTGACCCAGAGTAATACTTGATTCTGGAGTAATATCCAACTCTAATACATCTCTAATTAACTTAGGCTCTCCGTAGTTCTCCATCTTTGTCTTTGGAGCTCCTCCATGGAACGAGTCTACACCTAGCAATCTCATGATTTTAGCAATTGCTACCATTGACATAGAGAAATCCAATATCTCTCCTTTATCGTACACACCAGGACCTGACTCTCTACTAAAAAGACTATGCATAGCTCTATGTGCATGTATTGCAAGACCAGGATTTTTCAACCTCATTGTATGAAGAGCTGAAAAACCAGTAGTAACTACATCCATCATCATCCATCTACCACCGTGAGCTTTTATCATACCAGCTCTATCAAGCATTACATCTAAATTAGAGTGAGTAACATTGCAAAGATAGAATTTCTTCTTTCCTGAGGATTGCTCTACCTCTTTTAATACTTTTAAAACAGCCTTACACCTATCTTCAAATTTGTTGAAAAACAGGCTGGTAAGGTTCTCATCATCTTTGATACCGTGATATTCTCCATTTGCTGCTGTAAACAGAATTCTCGCTAGATCTGCCTGCTCTTTAGCTGTTCTTCCTACTTTAGGTTTAGGAACAGTCAGAAGTAAAGGACCTCTCTCTATATTCATCTGCTCTCGTATTCCATCAATTCCAAATTGTGGTCCTGGGAAGGCTTGTACCATCTTCCTTGGGAATCTAATATCAATACATCTAAAGGCTTTCAACATCTTCATTCCACCAACATTTCCTACAATTCCAGCAAGTAAACCAGACATATTATCTAGTTCAAAAAGATCTATCTTGTAAGCAATTTTAAAAGTATTTGTCTCAGGCTCAAGATCGTATGCTACAGCTTTCATCTCATCTGCCATTGGGACACCTGAACCCTCTCCGTCATACACTTTTGTCCATGTCCCAGTAGAACTTTCAGCTGCACAAGCCCCCGCTACCTCAACAAACTTATCTTTTGCTTCATCAATCATCTCTACATCAAGGTAGGTGATAATGTAATCTTCATCAGGGTTTTTCGGTTGCCACCCTTTAGGTGCAACATATGGGTTTTCTTTTTCAGCCATAGCAGTTTTTGAATAAGATTAGCTAATAACATTAAACAGCTAAATAATTGAAAAAGCAATCTTCTTTGTAGGAATTAAGATATTTGTTGAAAACAGAATTAGAAAAGGAGAAACGGTGCCAGTATAGCACTAAAATACCAGTTTGCTAAAAGAGTCGTATTTGTGTGATTTGATATCAAATCGGGGTGATCCGACTTGAACGGACGACCTCTACATCCCGAATGTAGCGTTCTAGCCAACTGAACTACACCCCGCCTTTACATCACCTCTACTTTCTTTATACCAAGATAATCTAAACCGTTCTCCATCACTATCATTGTAGCTTTCACCAAAAGCAAAAGAAAATCTCTATCATTTTCATCTGCATCTAGGATTCTAACATTTTGATAGAAAGCATTAAATTTCTGTCCTAAGTCAAACAGATACTCACATAAATCTGATGGAGCCAATCTTACTGCCGAGTTAAGCAAAGTGGGCTTGTAATTGCTCAGTGACCTTAATAACTCCCTTACTAAAATATTCTCACTTACTGTCATATTAGAAGAAACTTTCTCATTGTCTATATCTACATCCTTCAACAAAGAATTACATCTAGAGTATACATACATAAGATATGGACCTGTATTACCATCAAATGTTATCGACTTATCAAAATCAAAAACAATATCACTCCCAACCCCCACCCTCAAAAAAGCATACTTAATCGCACCTACTGCAATTTTAGAACTTAATTCATCAATATTTGACTCATCAAATTTCCCATTTTTCTTCATTAAATCTGCAACTTTCTCCGAAGTCTTCTCTATCAACCACTCAGCAGATACAAATCCACCTCTTCTACTAGACATCTTCTCTCCTGATGGAGTCTTAATGAGACCGTGAGGAATATGCTTTGTACCTTTAACAATATCAGCATCTATTTTTTCCAAAGCATCTAAGACTACAGAGAAATACCCCTTCTGCTCCTTACCTGTAATCACCACTGATTCGTCATATTTTATCTTTTTGTACTTCTCAAAAGCCAAACCTAGCTCTTTCGCCTCATATGTTGGCAATCCATACCTATTAACAAAAACTCGAGTATGCAAATTCTTCTCTGGATCTCCTTCATAAATGACAGCACCATCATCCTCCTTAAAAACCTTACCGACATTAGCTAAAACTAACTGAAGTCCCACTTCTCCAACTTCACTTTCCAAAAAGTAATAGTCGAATTTAGTGCCAAGTTGTTCATATATCTTTTCAAAATACTCCAAACACCACTTCCTACCATCTAAATACCATCTCTCCATACCTATTTCTTCATACATAGAGTGATCTTTTTTCAGAAGAGAAGGAACTGAAAGAGAGTATATGTAGTAGTTAATATCTTCTATCTCGTTTTTTGTAGATTCATCATCAGATTCATCATACGCCTCAGCACCTAAGATATATGCCTCTCCTAGATATTTCACCCTCTCACCTAGACTTAACTCCTCTAAATCATTAAAACTCCGATTCTCTTCATTAAACTTCTTTTTTAAACCCCACATTGTCTTTGCAACATGAAGACCTACATCACCTTGATAGGTAGCACACTTCACATCAGCTCCTAAAGCTCTCTGTAACCTTGCAAACGATTCTCCAACTATATTGGTATACAGATGACCAGTATGCATAACCTTGAACGGATTAGCATCTGTGTACTCTATCACTACTCTCTTACCTTTTTTCTCCTCAGATTTAAAGTATTCATTACCTTTCTGCACTATCGAAAGAAGTTCACCTTGAAGATATTTATCTGAAACAAAGAAATTAATGAAACCTGGCTGTACTACCTCTATTTTTTCAATACTATCATCTACAGCAATCTGTTCAGCTATTTCATTTGCAAGCTCCATAGGATTTCTTTGCAAGGTTTTAGCACACTTCATAGCTATATTAGTTGAATAGTCGCCCATATCGGTGTTTTTTGGTTTCTCTACATCGATTTGATCGGTCGAAATATCATACTGGAGAGAAGATACTGCATCACTGATAAGTGTAGTTATTTTTTTTGTAATATCCATATTCATTTATATCATCTAAACGCATCCGGAAGGAGTCGAACCCTCAACACTCGGTTCCGAAGACCGATGCTCTATCCAGTTGAGCTACGGATGCACAATTAATTATACCTCAGAGTTAAATGAATATATAGATGGGGCAAGAGCAAAATAGAAGTATTTAATAGTAATTTAAGATGCTAGAGGTTAAAAAGGTCTATATATCTTAATAGGAAAAAGATTTTCTAAATATATACTCATTCATAAATTAAACAGTAGATATGTGGAAATATGAATGGATGGTAAATAATAGCTGCTTTATAACCTATAATCTCTTAAATATTTATGAAAACATATGGGCAAATCATTATTGGAAGGAGATATCTATCAACCTTAAACGTACGTACCTGGCCGGAATCGAACCGACAGCCTTTGGTTCCGCAAACCAATGCTCTATCCAGTTGAGCTACAGGTACTTTTCTTGCAGAATTCTATCACAAAAAGGTAATTAGAAGACATACCTTATATCTCCACTTTCATTTGTTAAAATATATTGCACGTTATACTTTTTGAAGATTTCCAATGTTTCATTAGAGGGATGGCCGAATTTATTCTTCTCTGCGCAAGAACAAATAGCGATCTCAGGTTTTATCTTTTTTACAAACTTTTCGATTGACGAGCTTTTAGAACAGTGGTGTCCTGCTTTGAGTATAAATATTTGATTCAGAAACGCATAATTGTATATCTCCTCTTCGACTTCACGCTCGGCATCACCCATTAGCAAGATCTTTTTATCTTTAATATATAGAAGTATAACTACTGATTCGTTGTTAATATTTTGATTTACTTCTAATACTGGGTTTTCCCTTAGTGGGTATATTATTATTCCAATCACCTCCCCTATTCGGACATTATCTCCAGCTCCCACAGGTGCGAGTATGTCCGAATAACTGCTAGCAAGGTGTTGATACCCTTTATTTGGATACTCTACTGGGTTATACAGTATTTTGTTTACTTTGTATTTTTTCAAAATTGAATATATTCCCCCAATGTGATCTTCGTGTGGATGTGTAAGTAGAAGTACCTCTATCTCTCTGTCGTACCAAGGCATATATTTTGATAAGGCAAAGATAATGGATTCATCGGGCCCTGTATCTACTAACATCTGGAAGTTACCTTGTTGAACTAATATAGCATCTCCTTGGCCTACATTAAGGAATATGACTTCTGGTTGTTCGATATATACTCTATCTCCCCAATAGCTGTATGTGACGGCTAAAATAACAAATATGATGTCAAGGAAGCTATTGTATATCGCCTTTTTAACAGTCTCTAAGATAGTAATTGTATCTTTCATTCTTTATGGGATAGAAATATATTACTGTAATTAAAAGTACTACCAGAAAGATTATCAATATGGTAAGTAGGTAGCTATCTTCAATATTAAAAGCTCCAAACCGCACTTCATATATTTTCCTTACAACAAACTCAAAGTATTTAAGTTGTAGATTTACAACAGTAAAGAAGAAATAGGAAAGTTGTGATAAGAAAGAGCTACTCATTAAGGCTACAATTCCAAATAGCATAGTTGATCCAATCACAGGAAGAATTAATATATTGGCTAATATTGACCATATAGATACTGTTTTAAATGTAAAGATAGAGATAGGGAGAGTTGATATAGTACAGCTCATAGTTGGCAGAACACTCTCTTCTATAAATTTCGTAGCTGGTAATACTCTCTTCAAAATAGGTTGTATGTATATCAACCCTACCATTGCACTAAGTGATAGTTGAAAGCCCACATCAAATATCGTTAGAGGTTCTATTATTAGAAATATCATAGCTGTCATAGGAAGAGCGATATGTATAGTATTACTACGACCAAGTAGTAAGGCAACAAGAGAGATACTACTCATTATACAGGCTCTTACTATTGAAGCAGAGAATCCAGAGAATAGTGAGAACAACCAAACAACTATTAGGCTTAAAACTATTCTCTTTTTCTTGCTTAGAAAAGAAGTGATTTTAGATAAAGATACTGTTAACACTGTTATATTATATCCAGATGCAGATACAACATGGCTTACTCCTGCAATTCTTACACCTGCCTCAAACTCCTTCTCCAAAAGCCTTTTAGATCCAAAAAGTATCCCTGATAACAGAGAACTTTGAGGTTCATTCAATACTGAATCTATCTTTTGTTCTAAATAAACTCTCCAATTTGTTAAAATATTACTAACTCGGTTCCCTTTTCTATCACTTCCACACTCTATTTCAGGAAAATCCATCATAAAATATATCTTTTTGTTTCTTAAATATTTTTTGTAACTAAAATCTTCAAAATCTTTCGGTTCAGATAGCTGTCCTCTAAATTTACATACCTGCCCTATGTGAATATTATGAAATTTTCCAACTTTCAAAATTAATTTTATCTTCTCTTTAGTAAAATTTTGTTCACATCCAGTACCACCCTGTAGTGTAGTAACCACCACCTGTTGATTAGCATACTTCTGCGTTGGTTCTTCTGTAACATAGCCCTCTATCTCCGTGGAACCTCGAGTGAAACAATTAGTAAGTTCAGAAATTTTCCTTTCTGTAGTAATTGTTGAGTACACTCTAACGATTTGGAAAAGAGTAATACATAAGGCAAAAACAAGAAGAGTAAAATCTTGTGTATATCTTTTCTTCGGTATAACTACCCTTTTACTCTTCTCAAAAATTACCTCTCGTTTTCTTTTGATTAATTTTGAGCACAAAAGAAGGAAGAGAAAAAAGAGAAGAAGCACAACCAGACCGATAGTGAGTGGCTCGTTTATGTTTCTCAAAATAGCTACAGTTATTGGCTGCAAAATAACATATGTCAAACAGAAAGTTACTACTTTGTACTCATGTAAATACAATAGTAGTCCCACTACCCTTTTTCTAAACCGTACCCATATCTTCCGAACACTGTTTAACAATTTTAAATACATATATCCTCTTTGAATTTTGTAAATGAGCTCTCTCCTATACCTGAAATATTCAATATATCCTCTGTTTTCTGATACGGTCTTCCCTCTATTATCTTCTGTGCTGTACTTGGTCCAACACCTGTTAGAGAATCTAGCTGTTCTAATGAAGCTGTATTGATATTTATACATTTATCCGAATTACTACTCTCATTATCGTCAGTGCCCATATCTCCTGTACTGTTGTTTACTACTATTTCAACTTTCTCAGCCTCAGGTAGAAAGCTCAACATTTTGCACTCCATTTCATTTTCAAATGGAAAATATATTTTTTGATTCTCAATTACTTTCTGTGCTAGATTAATTTTTCTTGAAACAAATCGATATGCTATTTCACTTGTAAATCCACCTGCTCTGTTTACTACATCTATGATCAAAGCACCCTTTTGCATACAGTACACTCCTGGCTCTTTTAGAGCTCCGCTAACATCTACAAAGGTAGTACAAGGTGTGTTTGTATCTCTTACTAATTTCTTCTCTTCTACGGTGATATTACTCTCCTCTACTTCAAGATTTATTTGAGTTTCTGTTTTTTCCTCTTCAGTACACTCTTTAAAATTAAAGAAATGATTGAGTATATACTGATCAAAGAGTATTCCTATGAAAAAGAAAATGATTGCTGTAGGAAGTATATATTTAAGTTTCTGCTTAATATCTAAATTCTCCATGTTGGAGAATATATTACTAGGTAGTTATGAACTTATGATTAATTCTCTATGATTTGGATGCTCTCTATGACTACACTGTTTTGAGGCTTGTCGTTTGCGTCTACTGCTACTCTTTCTATTGAATCTACGACTTCAAATCCTTTTGTTACCTCTCCAAAGATTGTATATACTCCACCGTTTAAAGCAGAAAGATTACCTTCTGAGATATTTCCACTGGTTATGAAGAATTGCGAACCGTTTGTGTTAGCACCTGAGTTAGCCATACCTAATGTATATTTACCATATTTTCTACTGCTAACTTCATCTTGGAATGAGTAGCCTGGACCACCTGTACCGTTGCCTATTGGATCTCCTCCCTGTATGACAAATCCTTTTACAACTCTATGGAATATGAGGTTGTCAAAGAAGCGCTCTTTTGCAAGAAAAAGGAAGCTATTTACAGCTATTGGAGCGTCTTTTTCAAATAGGTCTAGCTCTATGTTTCCTAAATTAGTTCTGATTATGGCTCCATAATTTACACCCTGTAGAAGTACTTGCTCAGGTTTGCTGTATGTTTTTCTTGCTTGAAAAGTTTGTGGTGATGTATTTGTACTATTATTCATGCCATTTTTTGTTAAAATTAAACCGAAGACTGAGACTGCTAGTAATCCAAATGCTAGTAGTATTATTTTTTTTGATTCTTTTAATGAATCTCCTAAAGTACTCATAGCTTAAAGTCTATATATTAACAGAAAGATAGTCAATCCTACTATTTAGCCCACCAGAACGGTTGTTTTACTCCACTGTTAAACCATTTACCGTGTCTCATAATCTGGTTCATAGTAGGTCCATCTATTGTATAGTCTAACTGTACCTGATTAATTATTGGAGATACATCTGTATCTGTGCTGGTTAATGTAGCTTTGTATTGGAAGAATCTGTAGCTACTTCCTAGAGTTATTAATTCAGGAGATACGGTTGGTAGGTACTCTTCACTTGTTATGTTATCTATCCATATATTTCTTCCTCCATATGTATTGTCTACTCTCATTGTTAGAAGGTTGGCTCTATCTAACTGTGTGTCTAATGTTCTTCCTTTGATTGGTAGATACTCTTTCTGCCATTTAAATACATTTGCTTTGGTAGTAAAGCCACCTGTTGGGAATGTAGATATACTCTCCCAATTTCTAACTGTAATAGCTCCTGTATCTTTGTTTACACTTGTTACTACTCCTTGTGCTATGTACTCCCCACTACTGTTTTGTTCTCTTACTATGATCTTCTCTCCTGAATATATGTTACTTCCTTTACTTTTCATTCCTTTTACAGTTCCATCTATTGTAAAGGAGGTATCAGAGGATGATGTTATGAGGTTAGAGTTATCTAATTCCGCTCCAAACTCTATTTCAATATTATGTGTTCTTAATCCTACTTCGTATGCTTGTCTTATTTCATCGGCACTTCTTGCTTTATTTGAAATTCGCACTTCATCAATCATACCTTTGTATGGATTTGTATATCCAGTACCTATCTTAGCTGGTAAATTGCTGGCAACTGCAGGATTTATTGTTACTGTTTTACTATTAACTAAAACACCGTTAATATACCACTCTACTTTCATACTAGCCAAGTTTCGTACCAATGCAATATGATTCCATTGATTAAGAGCTAAAGGAGTTAGCGAAGAAAAAGATTCATATGGAGTTGTATTCCCCCCTGCAGATCCATAATAGTATATTAAAATACCACTTGGCTCTTGAGTTATTGTTCCTTCACCACCATGTGCTTTATCATATGGGTTTCTTCTTAAGTTAAACTCAGTTGGATACAACCACATATCTATTGTTTGACTACCTATAGTCTGTAAAGCTGATGGATTTCCTAAGGATATATATGATGATGAAGAGCCATCGAAATTTCTTGCTCCTCCGATTTTACCATTCGGAGTATATGTTGTTCCTATTGGTACACCATCATTACTAAAACCAGAACTATCTTTTACATATGCACTATTTCCATCTATTTCATCTAAGTGCCATAGACCTACTGTATTTGCATCTGGTTGGTAGTTAGCATATGCACTCTCTCCTATGGTGGTAGATATATTTTCACCTACTTTATCACTAGCTATATATATAGGAAGAGAAATTTTGTTACTAGCACTAAATGAAGAGAGATTGTAATTAGAGTAATCTACTTTACGCAGAAAATCTCTACTCATACTCTGAATATATTCACTTTTCACCTCAGTAGCTGATAAGGCACTGTTGTATATTTTTGGTTCATCTAATGACCCATAGAAATATGCACTACCACATGTAGTAGCATCGCTATAACAACCGAAATGCATGATACGCGTGGTAGCTGTTATTGGTCCTCCGAAAGATTTAGAAAGTTTCTCTACTCCATCTACGTACATTTTTACTATATCGGCATTTTTTGTTACAGTAACATGTTGCCATACTCCCTCCACTAAACCAATATCATGATATCCAAAACTAGCGTGAGACCAATTAGAGCTGTCTGCCCATGCAACATATCTACTAACACTAGCGACATTAAATGAATATTGCATATCTTTGTGTATTATCTCTTGAGAACCTGATGGCGCTTGACTATAAAGGCTATTTACCCAGAAAGAGAGTGTGAAATTCCCAACTATATCTCCGTCTATGCCGTAGGTCATTTTTATACTGTCAGAGGTTCCATTAAAACTCCTAGCTTTCCCCATTCTTCCATCAACTATAGTGGTACCAGTAGCTGTTCCATTAGACGTACCTACCCAGTTACCTGTCCCTACTTTATCTGCGACAGTAGTTCCAGAGAGTTCATCCATAGGCCAATATGAGACTAGCCCAACATTCTTCTTTTCAAATGTCTTTTTCAGACTAGCATACTCTTCATATGCTTCAGTTGATGATACTGTCCTGTTGAATAATTTTATTTCATCTATCGAGCCTTTCCACTGCCTTATATCATCAGTATTATATCCTGTTCCGAATCTCATATCCGGAATATTTGTTGGCCAATATGTATTACCTCCTCCACAAGCAAAGACACCATTTAACAAGCCTGTATGAGTATTTGCGACTTTATCCCACATATAGGTGATATGGTACCAAGTGTTTATGGTCATTCCAGATGGTATAAAATGACAAAGAGATAAGTTTGTCCCATCTCCAGCAACGGCATAGAATACTCCAGTCGTATTTGATTCAAATCTAATAGCATTGTTAACTCCAGTAAAGTCCGTAGACAGAGGATTTCTAAATCCAGATATTTCCGAAGAATTTACCCAGAACTGTATTGTTCCTCTATCAGGTAAAGCTCCCATATTTCCTACAGTAACATACTCTGTACCATTAAACCTCCTACTATATCCTGACACACCATGCATAATAGTAGAGCCTGTAGCAGTTCCGTTATATGTACCTACACTATCTTTGACCACACTACCACTACTTTCATCTAGCTTCCAATATGACATTAATCCATCGTTTAGTGTGGTTCCTACTCTGTTTGATTTATATGGAAGTTCTTGATTGTATAGTCTTTCTATTTCATCATGAGTTTTAGCTGTATTGTAAATTCTTACATCATCTATACTTCCTTCATATAAAGGATCTGCTGACCAATTACTCTTACCTATATAATTATATGTTCTAGTTACGTTTGCAGGTAAAGGCATTTCACCCTCTGCCAATAATATGCCATCTCTATATATTCTTCCAACACCTAGAGTATTAATCGTAGCTGTGTATAGATGCCATTCATTATAAATAATCCCTCCAGCAGTATTAATATATTTCTGATTCGTACCATCTCCTACATTGAATACTAAAATACCTAATGTACCACCTCTGTAAAAGATAATATTAGTATTACTCTGCCCTGCTATCTCTCCAAAATCTATAAATCTGGTAAAATTACCATTATCAATAGGTTTTGCCCATAAACTAATAGTAATACCATTAGTAAAGTCATTAAAACCTGATGGCACAGTAATAAAATCACTGGTACCATTAAGACTCCTAGCTTTATCATACTTACCATCCACAACTGTTGTCCCAGTAGCAGTACCATTATTTGTACTTACACTGTCTTTTACTTCGCTACCACTTAATTCATCAATTTGCCAATGAGAGAGTAACCCATCATTTAATGTATTACTATCATCTGCTGTGATATTACTACTACTTTGTGTAAGAGTAGATCTTTTCTCTATACCTTCTAAATAATCTGTAAGAACTCTGTCGCCATCTAGAGCCTTGTTATATATTCTTACCTCGTCTATTACACCATCCACCAAGAAAGCCCCATCTGTATTATTCCTACCAATATGTAGATTACCACTAGCTGATCTTATTCCCGCAGTACTATATGCAATAGAAGCTATTTGGTTCCCATCAATATATACTCTCATGATGCTATTCAAAGAGTCTATAACACCAACAATATGATGCCATTGATTAAGTTTAACTACAGAAGGGGTCACGACCCATGTCTGATTTGTATTAATATTGTCTACTGATGTAGAAGAGAACCCTATTGCTCCAGTTAGATTATTTATAAACAAAGCATATTGTCTTTCCTTATTTATATCTCCAGTATTGGAGGTTGATTTATATAACAATGTAGACCAACTATTCTTAAAACTATTGAGCTTCACCCATGAGGAAATAGTTATTTGGCTGTTAGGGCCATTTATATCCAAAGTTGGCGAGTTTGGTATAGATACATAATCACTTGTTCCATTGAAGCTTCTAGCTTTTGCATATTTACCATCTACTATCCCTGTTCCTGTAGCTGTACCGTTATTACCTGTTCCTGATATATCACTGACAGTTGTTCCACTCTCTTCATTCATACTCCAATACCCAACTAATCCATCTTCTTTATTACTGTATAAGCTACTATTATCAAAAGATCTTAATGTACTCTTTACTGTATTTTCTTTCCACTCACTCCATGTACCATCATTAGGTTCGTTACTATTTCCACCTCTAATATGAAATCTAGCATTTCCTGAATTGTAATTTGAAAGTACCTCAGAGGAGGTAAGAGATCTGCTGTAAATACGAACAGAATCCATCAATCCTTTGTAGTTATTACCTCCACCACTAGAAAGTTTCCCTATTTCTAAATTAGCTGTATTAGAAATATTACCAGCTGTTCCTATATCTCTACTCGTAGCTAATTCTCCATCAAGATATAGAGTTATAATTGTTGACGATTTAGTAGCAACAACATGGTGCCACTGCCCATCCACAACAGGCTCACCTAAACCTATAGTCTTCTGTACCCCATTATCTTGTATACTGAATATTAGTTTTCCACGAGAATCATCATTCACAGCAACTATCGCTAAACCATATCCTGTTCTTACAGGAGAAAGAACTTGTTTACTAATTAACATCGGATATGACTGTATTGCAGGATATTCAGCTTTAAACCATGTCTCCAAACTGAAATCTCCAGTACTAAAATCTCCTACCGTACTATTGCTTGCTGTCACATAATCATCTACTCCATCAAACATTAAACCTCCTCTTCCCCATCGCCTGTTGTTATATGTCCAACCACTACCTATAACTTTATCTTGTCCTGTTGTGTCTACGAAATTAGTAAGAGTTCCATTACATGCACTACCACAACTACCTCCACTACTTGCGACTGCTCCACTGATCTCATTAAAATTCCACTGAGCTACTAAACCAGTAGTGCTATACGGTACCTCTCCATCTCCTGTATTTATCCCAGATACAGTGGAAGATACATTTACTTTAGATATACTAGAACCAGAATCAAATACAGTAGATTCATACTCCCCTGAATATCTCTCTTTACCATACAAATATGTCTTATATATCTCATCTGCACTTCTAGCGATATTAGAAATACGAACCTCATCCATTGAACCATTAAAATATCTGAAAGCACACTTAGTTGTATCACTGTAACAACCGATATGCATAACAGAACCTGCTGTAGTTATAGCTCCACCAAATGATTTAGAAACCTTCTCTGCACCATTTAAATATATCTTAACAGTTCCATTACTTTTAGTTACTGCTATATGTTGCCATCTCCCAAACTGAATACCAATATCATGATATCCAAAAGTATCGTATGCCCAAACAGAGCTATCGGCCCAAGTTATATATCCCTTTGGATCCATAGCAACAGAATATTGACTCTCTTTATGAACTAAAATCTGATATAACCCATTCCCTTCCATATTTAACCAAAAATCAATAGAGATATCTCCTGCAACATTCACAGAGGAAGCATTAGACATCTTAATATAATCATTAACTCCATCAAATTTGTATCCTTTCCCTATTGGAGTATCTGTACTAACTGGCCAAACATCTAATAATTTTATCGATGTAAAGAAAGTAACTTCTGCAACAATAAGATTACTTACTGTTGGAGTAAAATCTACCCATGCTGTATTGTTATTGTACTGCCAACTAGTTCCACTATATTTAACTGCTATGAAATGATCAGTATGTCTTGTACCTTCAGCATTACTAATCCCCTGTGCTGAAAGAGATGGAGAGTACATGATATATCCACTACCTGTTTCCGTGTCCGTAATAGCAATTCCTGAATTTATAGTTGGTGTCGAAGTTCTAAGTCCAAGCCTATCAATAAAATGGCAGTAGTTATCTCCATTAGCACACTCAATATCTATCTCTCCTGCATTATCAACTCCACCGTAACGATTTAATAGAAAAGTTAAATTGGAGCTTTGTACTCCATAATTCATACCATATAATGTTGTAGCACCATTATTACTGTTACCACTCGTATCATTTATATTCCCTTCTAAATTCCAATAAGCAACTGTATTACCTGTGAGCACAGGCTTCTCTACACCTAACATCTCCGCACCACTCACACTGGTTACATAATCTGTATTCATATATATTCCAGTATCAAAATCCGCCTTACTGTTATGAACAATACTAGGATCTATTCTAATTGGAAAAACTCTATCTTTACTTAATAACCACTCTACATCTACAGTAACTTTCACCTCATAGTTCCCATCCTGCTCCACAACTTCCAACACGACATCAAATGTCTTGCTCCCTACCTCATCCACCGCAAAGCTAGGAAGGAAGTGACTAACATAATTACCACCATCATCCTCAAAATAGTATGTCTCAAAACTCTTCTGCCCAACAGTAAACCAACCTTTCTTCAACACCAATCCATCATCAAGCCTCATATCAAAAATAAACTCATTTGGAGGTAACTTACACTTAGCAGGATCCGCCTTACACTCTTCTGTATACCCATTTAAATTCTTCACAACAATCTCCTCTTTCAAGCCCAAACCTTCTATAATCTGATATTCCAAATCTACTCCATCAACAACATCTGTATTAACAATAGTCTTTTTTGATACAGAATCTTGAGTATCATCTCCGATCACTCGCCCCATGTCAATTAATTTTGTACTAGTCTTAATGTCATCTGTACCCAAAACTTCAGCAACTGACTTAACTTTCTCCAAACTATCGGTCTCCGCCAATTTCTCAATTCCATTTAGTTCCACGCCTTTCAAAGACATCTCTACTCCAAGGTTTTTACGAGGTTTAATAACATTGATTACTTTGTTCCACAAACTTCTTTTTTTCTCTTCGAATGGATTTTTTGTACTATTTACAGATTCGAATCTAACCCACTGTCGTTCAGGTTCGTCTCGTTTTCCAAAACTAACGTTAAAATTAGGGTTTTCGTTGGTGTACAAAGTTTTACTACTCGTATTTTCTAGTAAAATATCCCCATTTGGCTTTACTTGATTGAGTAGATATATGCCTGTTGTGAGCAAAGCAATCGAAGTTACTATTAGAACAGCAAGAACTTTCTTTCTATTCTTTTTGACAAAGCGATTAAGTCTTACAAAGACTCTTTTCAAGGCAGATTTCAACATAGTAAATAATATCAACAAATCAAGTTTGTGTAAACTTTTTCCTGTATTTTAAGCCTGTCCTAGCCCTGCCCCAAGGTAAGAAATTTTTCATCTTGGTTTTCTCTTTCTAAAACAAGATTTAAGGTCTGAAATCAATCCTCAACTTCTACAGAAGAAAACGGTTGTAATCTTTGGCAACGAAAAAAGGTTGTCAGAAGGCAGATATTTTAAGTTGTGAATATATTCTGTCTCAAGGTCTGTCCTAGGTCAGACCTTAGAGGGTACGAGTGTAAGTTAGAACTATGTCT
>CAYZNW010000005.1:9979-64072 GCA_964480345.1 uncultured Candidatus Saccharibacteria bacterium | reverse complement strand
TTCCGCCATATTCCATAATAATAGAAATAAGAAATATTGTCTTAAAGACCTCTTTCTCCTCTAGAATAAAATATTTCTTTTATAGGACTACCATTTGTGAATTTATATCGTTCTGGATTCTTGAAAATATCTATCAATGTCTGAAAGGATCTAATTTTCAATTCATTGTTGATATCAACAAACCTTTGCGCTTGCAATTGGGTAAAATAGAGATTGTGTTCTTTTTCATTATGATAACAATAATCACCATTTATCATACTGGCTGGAGGAACAGTAAAAGTAGGGTCTTCTTTTGAAAGCATGTACATAGTCATAATATTGAAAGGAACAAATATTGGAGATGTATCCTCTTGACAAATAAGCATTAACCTCTTCCCCAAGTCATTCTTCGGGATACTTCCATCTGCACTTCTTGAACGAGGTAAAAGCTGTGGTAAGTCAGCAGTTATACTTTTTGCCCCAATTGCATCCAATTCCTGCGCAAAAGCTAATTGATTCACTATTCCACCAGTTTCGTCACTGTTTACATTTAAGTACTCTGCAATTGCCTGTCTTCCTGTCTCAGCTATCCCTTTTGAACCCAACTTATCATGCTTGATAAGTATTTGTACCTGCTCGTCATCCAATCTCTCACCACTAAGTAAATGGTGATAGATTCGCGCTAACCTTCCGTTCCCATCTACAAATAAATGAACAGAGACCAGAATGTTATACATCAATAACCCGCGATCCTTTAGTGACAAGCACTTCAGAGAGTCAAATGCCATTTCTACTACTTTCTCTTTAAATTCACTAGAGATTGGGACAAGACCATCTTTAATAAGAACTTTTTCCCCATCAATTATGTGATCTTCAGGAGGAATACTACGAATAAGAGCATTAAGGTGTACGAGATGATTCCTGAAATCTTCGTAATAGCCATTTTGGATTAAAGCTTCTAATTTCTCTGAATCACTCAAACCAGATTTTTCAAGATAATCAACAATTGGACCATCTGCTTGCTTGTCCGTTTCCTCTCGAAGTATCTGTACTCCCTTATCTAAATTTGCCATATCTTTACTGGTCGAGGAATTCAAATTCTCTGCGTTTAATTCTTTATTCAAATCATTTATTCCCAGATTAGTAGCAGGTGTACTTTCTCCATCAGTTTCTCTGTACAATATATAATCCATATTAATATTTCTCTCTTAAGTTAACTATTCAAATATACCACTTTCATTCTATAATGCTAATGTTACTATTAGGTTCTAGAGGTCTAAATCCCGTTTTATTATTTCCCTTTAGTTTAATACCTATCTAAACAATATCTATGAATATAAAGAACATTATTCTTAAAATGTCAGAAGAAGATCAATTACTTAGAACCAACTATCTACAAACAAACAGTAATGAAGATTTACAAAAAGTTAAAAATATTGATAAACAAAATAGAAAGAAGTTTAAAAAGATATTTAATCAATTTGGATACATATCATCAAAATACGGTAAAGAAGTTCAACTAGCAGCATTCCTAATTGTTCAACATATGCCTAAAGAAGATATCACTTTTATGAAAGAATATCTATCACAAATGAAAAAAGATTTAAAAAATATCAATCCATTAAACTATGCTCAATTAGTAGATAGAATAAGAATATATGAAGGTAAGAAACAGTTATATGGCACACAATTTACTTCAATAAAAGAGAAAGCAAATACATATAAACTTTATGAAATATATAACCCTAGAGAAGTAGATAAAAGAAGAAAGAAAATAGGATTAGAACCATTAAAAGAATATCTAGAGAATATATCTAAAGAGAGAGGTATTACAATAATTACATAAATATCTCATCTTGTACCCATACATAACAGATGTATAATATATGTATTAAGTTTAACCATAAAAATATGGTCATTCCCAAAATACCCAAGAAATATCTAATACCTGTAGCGATATTAGCTATACTACTACTTGCTTTAGTAATCTATCTATTTACAAAAGATTCAAAAAAATCAGAAGACCAATCAAAAAGTAAAACAAGTATCGTAAAAATATCAGAAGTAAATTTCTCAGATATACCATTCTATCCATCCTCTTGTGCAGAATATGTCAAAACTTACTTCCCACCAAAAGAATCTAATGAAGTAACATACAAAAGTAATCCAGAAGCAGAAAAGAAACTAAATACAATACTTACAGAAACAAAGAAATACACATCATTTGCACTAAAAGACAAAGGATATTATCCATCAGACAGATTACAAAACTACTATGAAATATTTGTAAATGATTCCACTCATACAGATTACTACAACAATGGTAAAGAGGAGTACACAAGAAGAACAGTTACAATAGAAGATACACAGAGTAGCATCAATGCAAAGACAAAAGAAATAACTCAAAATGAAACCTCTTCTAACGAAGAGAAAGATATATTAAGCCTATATCCAGCTACTACACTAGAAACATTAACAAATCTACAAAACAAATCAGTTAAATTTGATGAACGATCTAAAGAGAACACGCTCTATGTTACAGGAAAAAGTTCCTCTTCATTTACAGGAGCAACCTTATACTTCAATAATTACATACAGATAACATTTAAAGATAACAAATTGGAATCAATACAAAAGTTTACACAGCCAGAAAACGGAGCTGATGAATCAACATGTAGTGTAAGATTCATAGTATATTCCAACCTAGGAGACAAGTTTGAAATTGTTCAACCTAAATAGATAGAGATTTAAGATAACTTTATGAAAGAAACATATGAGTTTAGAAGATATGGAAATAAGAGTGCCAGATATAGAAGATTTAATGCCTCAACGAGATATTAAACTAGAGGATGATACATATAGAGTATATCTAGAAGAGAAAGTGGTAGAAACAGATAGATGCTTTGGTATTAGAAAAATAGATGATTCAAAAGATATACAGTTATTTCAAATTACAACTGGAACAAGAAGTGATCAAGGAGATCCAAGAATAGCTCTATCAAAGCTCTCTATTCAGGATGATGATACAGCAGAGTTCCTATTAAAAAACGCCATAGATCTTCTTCATAGATCAGAAAAAATGCTGTTTGTTGCTCAAATGAAAATGGGAGATTTTTCTAAACAGATATCGATAAACAATGATAACTATTTACTTACACATCAGATAGATACACGAGGAGCTATAAACTTAAGAGATCAGTACAGTGCGAGAGTAAAAAAAAGAATATATAACTCTTAATTGCTTGATTAATCTAAACTATTCTTCCTATACCTATAAACATATAGATGGTTTAGGAAGGTGCTAACAATATGAATAAATATATTCAATATTTTAGTTAGCACCAACCTAGGTCATTCTTTCGATAAGAACTTTATTTCTCCTCTTCCTTCAATAAATAAACTACCCATATGTAGTCCTATCCTGAGTGCATCAGATTCATTTTGGGATAGAATAAATACGTCATGCCTGTCTTGGCAAAAGAAATACACTTCTCTGCTAACAAGAAAAATAGCATTAGGGGATGGTTTTGGAAGGTTGATCACTTTATGAGTAACAGTATTAGAAAGCAAGGTGCAACCACCTTTATTCTCATTAGATTTCCTTCTATTTATGACAATTGATGCTACATAACCACAACATTCCAAAGTTCTACCCATATTAGCAAAAAAAACAGGAGTAGGTATATCAGTCAAGTTATATAAAAACATACCTCCACCGACATCATATCCTTTAAATGTTTTATTCCCAAACCTTTTGTTAACAGGTTCAATGGCTTTTATGTCTGATAACATATTTCCCATTTCTTACCTCCCAGTAATTTTTAATGACCTATAGAATTATACCATAAAATCACTCCTATCTTCAATCTACAACTACCTAACTTGATTTCTTTTAGCCTTAATATATACTTTAAATATGTAAATTTTAATTACATATATATGCCTACACCTAAACAATTAAAAGCATCAAAAAGAAACATTAAAAAAGCACAACAGAAATGGAAAACAATGACAAAAAGAGAAAGAACATTAGCACAACCACAAGGAGCCAGCAGAAAAAAACCAGGAAGTACAGGAAAAGGAAAATTCTTTAGAATACAGATAAGAGAGAAATCACAATTTACATCATTCAAAATACATGATGTAGGAGAAAAAGGAGGATTAGAGAGAGTTGCTGGAAGACGATCTAGCGGATCATGGGCAACACAAGCCTGGTTAATATCAAAAGATTTAGCTTCAAAATATGGAAATACAATACGAAGTAATTCGGCTTCAGTAAAAAAATTACTAAAGAGCTTAGGCTCTAAACCTGAACATGTAAAAGGAGATATTTACAGAGCAAAAGCTGAAATAAATGTGCCAGAAAAAAACAAACCTACAGATGCACAGAAAAAAGCTTGGAAGAGAAATATTAAGAAGGCACAAGAAGCAAGAAAGTAGTGACAGAACACCTCTTTTATGCTATACTTCATACTGTTAATGGTGGTTACTTGATATTGACTAGAGTTTGAAGAGTAAGGAAAGTCATACAAAAATGACAACGGAAATTGTTTTCATTCATATTACTCCTCATTATGACAACTTATCTGCAACCCTTACTCACCACCAAAAAGAACTTAACCGTAGGGTTAAAATGCTACAGAGATAGCGTACCTACCAGTTAAGAACTTGACTCTAGGAGAAATAAAATAATGGTTTTACCATTACGTATTTTATACACATTTCTCCTAGAGGTTTTCTTTCAATCTCTTACACTGTTTTCAAAACAACAATAAACTCTGCACCATCTTTTCTAACCTTATTCAAATATACCCTTCCTCCATGCAACTCAATTATCTTTCTACTAATTGATAAACCTAAACCACTACCACCGCAATCCCTACACCTTCCTTTATCAACTCGATAGAATCTATCAAACACCTTTTCCTTAGACTCCTCAGGTATACCCTTACCATTATCAACAAAATGTATATACAACTCTTTTCTTTTTTTCTCTAATGAAATTACCAATTCATTACCACCTGAATATTTAATACTATTCTCTACAATATTCATACAAGCTCTCTCCAAAAGAACCTTATTCATATTAACAAAAATCATCTGCTTTCTTCTGAACTTATCATTAAATAGAACCTTAAACTCATCAGTACTAGAAGAAGTAGCTAAATCTCTAAGAAAAGGAAGAATATCCATCTTCCTACACTTAATACTATTCTTCACACTCATCAACAGAAGATCCTCTGTCAGATCATTCATAAAGGCAATCTGTCTTTTACTACTACTAGCCAAATCCTTAACCTCATCTAAAGTAATACTCTCATCATCTAAAATCATATCTGTATTTGCACTAACAACAGCTAACGGAGTCTTTAATTCATGAGAAGCATTTTCAATAAATTGCTTTTGCGAATCAAAAGATTTACCCAACCTATTACTCATCCTATTAAAACTTTTAATCAACTCTGATATCTCATCTCCATTATCATCAAAAGGTATCTCTTCATCAATATTTTCCAACTCTCTCTTCTTGATTGTACTGTTTAGTGTCTCTAAAGGATTAAGCATCACAGTCGCAATAACATAACCACCAAGAAAACTTAGAAATACAAGTGGTAGAACAGAGTATACTGAAACAATTCGGATATTCTCCATATCTCGCAATCTAGCAGCTACAATAATTTGTACCTCCTCCTCAGAAAGAGATGAAAGAACAGACATATTTTCTCTCTCCGTCCAGAAAGGCAAATCATTGCTATTCGGATCCCATCTACTCATATAGCTAGTCATCCAAATATTCACTGCGAAAAGAAAGAAAATACAGAACACTGAAAGTATTAATGAGTACCAAATAGTTAACTTAAATTTTAATGATTTAAAAAATCTGAACCTTTCCACAATATATGTTTGATTAGAAATTAATTAACCTTTGTACAAATAGCCCTTACCTCTGATATTTAAAATATATTTCTTGTTAGGGTCTACCTTTTTTCTTAAAGTTTTAATATGAGTCTTAACAGTATCAGTTAACATATCAATCTCCGTATCCCAAACATGCTCCAAAAGCTCCTCAGTTGATACAGGTACTCCTTTATTTAGTAAAAGGTATTCTAATATACCCATCTCCTTTGTACTCAGTTCTACAACTTCATTACCTTTCTTTAATATATTTTTCCTAGGGAACACATCATATTCATTAAATTTTAATACAATTAGATTTTTCCTGCCTCTTTTCAAAACAGCAGTGATCCTAGCTAATAGCTCTTTCATATCAAAAGGTTTAGTGATGTAATCATCAGCTCCAACATCAAAACCCTCAAGCTTGTTGTACACCTGTGATCTAGCAGTAAGCATAATTATGGGAACATCACTTCCTCTCATGCGCAATCTTTTTGATACCTCTATACCATCTATTATGGGAAGATTTAAATCTAAAATTAGAAGATCATATGATGTGATATTACTCATCTCTAAAGCCTTCTTACCATCTCCTGCTACATCCACTAAATATTTACTCTTTTCTAAATATCTTTTTACAATATTTCTTAAATCTTCTTCATCTTCTACTAACAGTATTTTCATACCTCAATTATATACTGTTACTAGACATACCACGAGAGATCTACACCAAGCTCGGTAAGTGTACTCTCAAGAGAGGTAACTTCATCCTTAGTAACAGAGTACATTTCACTTAATGTGGTAACAAGCTGAGTATTTGACTCTAAAGGTGCTAGATCTTCTAACACATTAAGAATCTCTGCCTGCCGTTCATTAATTTTACCTTCGTTAATACCTGCTAATATCTTTTCTACTCGAAGTGCTGCTTTACCCTCTGCAGAGTCATCTATTTCCTTTATTTCATCTAAAGGAACATTCATTTCATCAATAACTTTAGATATCAAAGGAAGCTGTACTGCAGTAATGTTGCTTTCTGATGCATTAGCACTAACTGGAGCAGTGTATACTCCAAGTATTACTAATATTGCACCTATAGAGGTATATACTACAATCAGGTTTTTATTTATCTTATTGTCTTTTTTCTTGGATACTTTTATTTTCATAGTTCTAAATATATTAATTTAGATATTACGGTAATACATTACTAAAGATATGGTGAAATCATAGTGAAGAAGATCAAACAGGTTGAAGGTGGTTACAAACTTAGATGGTGAAAGCATTTAAGAGGATATTTAATAATGATTTAAGACAGTATGGGATATTATCAATGTGATTACCTTAAGCTAACAATTTTTATTATTATAGCTAGTTCATTTATTAACTGCAGTTATGAACAACGATAGAAGATTTAAACATAAGTAACGCTAAATTAGCTTATAGCTTCTTAAAATATTCTGAAATATCTGCTATAGTTTCTGTTATATAAACATAACTTATTACGTTGGAGACAGTTTATAAGCATACTAACAGGTAAGGAAATAAAAAAAGAGGTAGAGTCAGGAAGGGTTGTTATTTCTCCTTTTGAGGAAAGGTGTATAGCTCCAACTAGCTATATTTACCATCTTTCAAATACTCTCATAGAGATAGACGATGTTGGTGATATTAATAGAGAGCCTTCAACAAAGGAGATAACTATCCCAGAGGAGGGTTTTGTACTAGAACCAAATAAACTGTATCTCGGTACCACAAGTGAAGTTATTGGTAGTCAACACTTTGTAACTTCACTAGCAGGAAGGAATCGTATAGGTAAGCTTGGTATGTTTTTGCAAATTACTGCAGATTTAGGTCAGCTAGGGAAAGCACATAAATGGACTTTAGAGATTCAGGTTGTAAAGAAATTGCGAGTATATCCATTTATGGAGATTGGGAAAGTGACTTTTTGGCTACCTAAAGGGGAGATTAATTATGACAATACAGAATTTTATGCGACTCAGAATACTCCATACTTAAGTAAATTATTTAAACAATTAGAAAAATGATTTTAACAGGTAAAGAAATTTCAAAATGTGTGAATGAAGGAACAATTGTAATATCTCCTTTTGATGAGAAGAGTATACAAGCAAATTCATATGATTTTCATATTGATTCTACATTGCAGATTTACAAAGGAGATATTTTAGATTCTAAGGGGGAGAATGAGACAGAGGAGATTACTATTACAGAGGAGGGCTTGTTGTTAGATCCTAATCAGATATATATCGGTAAGACTCAGGAGGTCATAGGGAGTAATTTGTATGTGCCAATTATTAAGGGACGGTCATCGATAGGGAGGCTTGGGATTTTTGTGAATATTACAGCAGATTTGATTGATTTAGGCTCTATTAAGCAGTGTACTTTGATGTTGAATCCTGTTTTGCCAGTTAAGATATATCCAAATATGAATATCGGGCAGGTTACTTTCTGGAGTATACAGGGGGAGGTTTAGCTTTTAATTCTCATCTATATTCACAATTTTGTTTCTGTTTTTTAATCCATAAGTTATTGTAATATTTCTTTTGGGAATATGAAATTTTTCTGACAGGATTTCAATAACTTTCATATTAGCTTTATTCTCTTTAGCAGGTTCTTTTGTGTGTAAGATATATATATTTTCTGCTTCAATGTATTCTACTTTTTCCTCTTTCTGATTTATTTTTACTTTAACAGTAATCTTCATCTTAATAGTATATCAGGATTACTATACACTGTTGTGCTTTAATGTATAATTAATGAATGAGAAGGGAGTTTGATTCCATAAAAGAATTGCATGAGTACTATGCAGTTCATAATAGTTGTAAGTTGAAAGATGTGGCTACTCAACCTGTGTATGAGATTAATCCTCCATCTTCAGGGATAATATTCATAGGGGAAGCTCCAGGAAGAAATGAGGATCTTCAGGGTAGACCTTTTGTAGGAGCTGCTGGTAAATTTCTTAATGAACTTTTGCAAAGTATTGGTCATACGAGAGAGGATGTGTATGTTAGTAATATTGTGAAATACAGGCCTCCAGATAATAGGGAGCCTCAAGATTCAGAGAAGGATGCTTGTAGAGTTTGGCTTAATGCTGAACTTCTTTTCATTAAACCAAGAGTCATAGTAACTTTAGGTAGGCATGCTCTCACTAGATTTGTTCCAAATACAAATATTACTACTTCACATGGAGAGGTATTTGATCATCCATCCCATATTCCCATCTTCTCTATGTACCATCCGGCTGCTGCACTTTACAATCCTAATTTGAGAGCTGTGCTACTAGAGGATTTCAAAAAGCTTAAAGAGTTTTTAGATACAACAAAAAATAATTCATCTGGGAAAATAGGGGAGATTAATGATATTTTAAATCTGTAATCCTACTTTCGATCCCACCCTTCATCGTAGAATATCTTTTCTACACCAGTCTCGTAATCGTTACATATCTCTTTCTTAGTAAACCAAATCTTTATCTCTCTTTCTGCATTTTCTACTGAGTCGGAGGCATGTAACATTGTTCTTGTGGATCTAGAGATATAGTCAGCTAAAGCGTATGTGTCCAAAGAGTAATCATCTCGAATGGTTCCAACATCTCCATCTGCTGGACTAGTACTACCTAATACTTTTCTCACCTGAGATACAACTCCATGTCCTTCCAGTATCATAGCTACAATAGGGCCGCAGGTTAGATAATCAATATTTCGTTGTCTAATGACTCTCCCTCTTTCTAATGAATTCCAATTTGAAACATCCTCTCCTCTCGCTATAGCTCCTTTTTTTGCTTTCTCTCCTGTTTCAATTAAGTATGCCTCATCTGCTGTGTAATGTTCTCCTACTTGTTCTTTCGTCGCATTTAACATCTTTAGTCCAACTATCTTAAACCCTTTTCTTTCAAATCTTGTTAGTATTTCCCCAACAATCTGTCTCTGTAATACATCTGGTTTAATTAAAATTAAACTTCTCTCTAAAGCAATGCTTGGCCTTCGCATATAGTAAGAATCGTTAAAATGTTAGATAATAGTAAGCATATCAGATAATTATGAAATTTAATACTGAAAAAACTAAAAAATTTAAGAAGATATTTGATGAAATTCTTTTCATTAATTCGAAAGATTGGAATACAGATTCATTGAACAAGCTGTTAAGAAAATTCAAAAGTAGTAATGGGATGATATATCGTAATGACGAGCTTGTGGAGATGTATAACTTTCTTCTTTCTAAAAAGCTAATTGAGAGAAGTAAGCTTTTAGAAAACAGAATTCGTTTAAAACCTACAAGAACTAATTCAGGAGTTGCTGTAGTTACTGTATTAACTAAGCCGTATCCATGTCCTGGTAGATGTATCTTCTGTCCAAATGATTCAAGTATGCCGAAAAGTTACATAGCTTCTGAACCTGGTGCTCAGAGGGCTTTAGTAAGTAAGTTTGATCCGTATGCCCAGGTATTTAATAGGGTAGTAGCTTTAAAAAAGATTGGGCATAATGTGGAGAAGGTCGAGTTAATTATTCTTGGAGGAACTTGGTCGGCATATTCTTTAGATTACAGAATTTGGTTCATAAATGAATGTTTTAGAGCAATGAATGATATTGATATGAATAGTAATGAATATGTAATACCTAAAGATGACTCATTTAAAGATGTAAAATGGAGTGAACTAGAAAAGAATCAGAGGAAGAACGAGGGAGCATACAGTAGGAATGTAGGTTTAGTTTTAGAAACAAGACCTGACTGTATTACTGAAGATGAAGTAATCACTATGAGAAGATTTGGAGCTACAAAGGTTCAAATAGGGATACAAACTCTCTCTGACAAGATACTTGATGCAAACTGTGTAGGCAGGAGTGTAGATGATGTCAAGAAGGCATTTGCTCTGTTAAGAAGAGCAGGGTTTAAGATTCATGGACACTGGATGCCAGCACTGTATATGTCTACTCCAAAGATTGATATTGATGGATACAAGAAATTGTGGTCAGAGGAGTTTGCTCCAGATGAACTTAAGATCTATCCAACTTCTGTCATTTCAAATACAAGACTGTATCATCTATACAAAGAGAATCAATATGTACCGTATAGTAAAGAGGAGCTAATAGAAGTTTTAGAAAAGAGTATAGCTATGACTCCTAGATATTGCAGGCTTTCTAGAATCATAAGAGATATTCCTTCTGAAGAGATAGAGGCAGGAAGTAAGATTACTAATCTGAGACAGATAGTTGAGGGTAATCTGAAGCATAAAGGAGTGAAGATTAATGAGATTCACGCAAGAGAAATTAAAAATAGAGAGGTGGATAGGAGAGATTTAGAACTTGAAAGTATTAAATACAAAACGAGTGTTAGTACTGAGTATTTCATATCATACAGAACAAAGAAAGATGATATGTTATGTGCTTTTCTTAGATTATCTATTCCAAAGAGAGATTTAATTAACTGTAATTTCATAAATGAATTAAATAGTTCTAGCATAATCAGAGAGATACATGTATATGGGACTGTAGTTGGACTAAAACAGCAAAGTAGGGGAGAGTCACAACATTTAGGTCTTGGGAGAATGTTAATAAAGGAGGCAGAGAGAATTAGTAAGAAGCAAGGCATAGAGAGGATTTCTGTAATATCTGCTATTGGAACAAGAAAGTATTACGAATCAAATATGTTCTACAAAGGCAAACTATATATGCATAAAGAGTTGAGTAGGAAATAGCTATACATTTTTTCGAACTGTAATATCTGGTCGAATCATTTCGCCAGTACGCTTTTTTACAACAATATTTTCAAATTTCTTTTCATTAACAATAGAATATTCCGGATTTAGAACAGATATGTAGTAGTTGCCTCGATCAGCTAAAAATCTATATCTTCCTTTACTGTCAGTTACTCTCTTTAGCACTAATCTGTTAAATTCAGACTCATATAGCCCGATATCAATCCCCTCTAACCTATTTTTCTTCTCATCTCTAACAATTCCATACTTCTCTCTATTTATCCATAACGGAAATACGATCAATAGGATAGATGGGATATATAAAGCTAAGATTATGTAGTTGATAAGTATAGGACTTACAGAGACAGCATATATACTAAAGATTAAACCAATTATAAATACAGTGACATGAAGTAAATGGAATATTAATTTAAGCAAGTTCCAAGATCTCTGTTTTAAGATAGAAAATGCTTTAGACTCTGCCCTATCTAAAGGTATCGAAAATTTCGGAATACTATTTTTTGTAACAGTAAATACTCCTCCATGGTATATATTTTCCATAGGTAAATCTGTACTTCCAAATATCGTTTTAGTTGGGAAGATATATCCATTAGCGTTAACTGTAATGTAATACTCTCCATTTGGAATATCAATAGTTTTGAAATAACCTTGCTGGTTAGTAACATCTGTCCAGATTAACTCATCTTCTTTAGTATATATTCTGACTATGGCTTGCCTTACAGGATTTTTAGAAAAAGAGTCATATATATAACCATTTAAATTACCTTTCTTTCTTAAACCGAAGAAGGTAAGTACACCTAATATGATCTGAGTGATCAAATAAGGCATAGAGGTAATTAAAGAGGTCAAGAGTGCTAATCCTACCGAAACGTTAACTGCTAAAGAAGTTACAGCCACATCACGAGCTTCTTCAGGCGTGCTATCTGCTACAGTTGTACTCAATGTCCCCCAGAATTCTTTTACTACATTTTCTACCTTAGCTATTATTCTTGCTAACGGTGTTGTAGTAACAGGCTCCTCTTCTACTTCAGGAGGTGGTGTTGACGGAGTTGGAGGCGTTAATGGCTCTTCAGTATCATCTACAACTACCTTTTTTGAAAAATTAACAGTAGCTGTACAATTAGATGACTTAGTTCCAATACTATTTGTAGCTTCTAAACAGAATGAGTATGAGGGGTATAGGGTAGTGCCATCAAGCTGTTTCTCTAAATCTCCTAGTTTTATAGATACTGTATAGATATTTCCTTCTTGCGAAATAGTTGCATTACACTCTTTTTTACTTCCATCAGAATTTACACAGAGGAACTTCACTCCATCTACTCCTAACTTATCATTAATCCTGTATGTAAATGAAATAACAGAATCTTGGTTCCAAGAATCAGAGTATGTATCTGGAAGAGGAGAAATTTTTTCTAAGATAATAGCTGGAGAAGCTACACTCTGTGCAGAGTATACATAGTTGGACCAAGTACTTTCAGATCCGTAGTTATTCTTTGCTTTCACTCTATAGAAGTACATTTGCCCACCCTGTAATCCAGAAAAAGTATGTGATGTTGTTGAGATCCAACCACTATTATTCACAACAGATGTAAAATCTTGGTTGGTACTAACCTCTACATAGTACTGATACGGCAAACTACCTTGTGGAGTCCAAGAAACTGTATTTGTACTACCTACGGTATATGCTGGTTCTTGCTCCATAACAGGAGGTGGAGTAGGAATTACATAAAAGTTTGAACATTTCTCAACCTCTATAACATTAACCTCTGTTTGATCCTGTATACATACTTCATACACTCCAGGAGTTGAAGCATATATATTTCCTGTTGCAGTACCTGAAGCATTTGTAATAGGAGCCTGAGTAATAGTAACCTTATCTGCATTACTACCTTTAACATATATATATGTTTTTCTTCCAACCTTAGGATTTCCATTACCATCTACCATACTTATTTGAACCTGTGATGGAGCCGAAATCTCTGATGTCGCAGGAACTAATGTAATATATGAGTGAATATCTGTATTAATAGAGACAGTAACATTTACATTGAGTTCTTCTGCAAAAAAAGAGAAAGGAAAAAGAAGAAACAGAAATACAATCATTGTTTTTAAGGCAGTACCTATTTTCATCTAAATCTCCTCCACTATTTTTTTAATATATTGATCAAGACACTTGGTTAGATCAGACGAAACATACGGATCATCACCAAGAGAATATCCTCTCTCTTTACTGTAACAATTTTTGCACAGAAGTGCAAAATCTCCTTTTGAAAGATATGACAACTCTTTTTTACTTCCACAACAACAACATGTAGAAAAGTCTCCTAGGAAGCCCATTTCTTTCAAAAAGATTATTCTTAATTTATTTGTTACTTTATCATTTAAATTACCTTGTAAACTTCTTTGTAAGGAATCAAATAGCTGAGGATATGAATCGTACTCCTGAAGAAATTTATTAAGTAGAAAGAGAATCCGCTTAACATTCTCTACCTCTAGTTTATCCAGATCTAAAGCAGATATTAGCTCAGATTCTGTTAGCAGAGGCATTCCTTTACCTTCGTAGTATGAAATCTTGCTTGTACTTAATGTCTGCATATTTCCCCTATTCTTACTATTTATTTTACGGATACCTTTAGCAAACAGTGAGAATTTACCAGAGTTTCTTCCAAAAACAGTAAGAATCTTATCTGCTTCAGCATAATTAACAGATTTAATTACAGTAACAATATCTCTACTCATATGCTCCTTTTCTAGAAAAGACTATATACGGTGTCTTTAACAGTATTTTAATATCAGTAATTAAATTATATCTCTTACTGTACTCATTCTCCATCTCAAATCGATCATGTAATGAAACACTGTTTCTTCCAGATACTTGCCATATCCCTGTAATACCTGGTCTCAATCTCTGTATCTCTTCGACTAACTTTCTATCTTTAGGAAACTTTACAAAATGATTTTTCAATTCCTCGTCATACGATGGTCTAGGACCTACAAGAGACATCTCTCCTTTTAAAACATTAATTAGCTGAGGTAGTTCATCTAAATCTATCTTTCTAATTACTCTTCCAACATTAGTCATAATCTCTCTATCATCACATGAAATTTTATTACCGTTCTCTATCTTCTTCTTTTTCTTATGACTATACGCAACATCATGCTCAATCTTATTATGAGCATCTACTATCATACTTCGAAATTTATACATAAAAAATTTCTTTCCTCCTACCCCTATTCTCCTAGGGTTTTCAACAAATACAGGACCTTTATCATTTAACCAAATAATTAGTGCTGTAAGTAGCAGTAAAGGAGAAAATATTACTATTAAGATGAAGGAAAGTATGATATCAAACAACCTTTTAATTACTTTGTAAGACATCTTCTACATATTTTTCCAACTTATATTCAAATATTTCAGAAGCAAAATTCTGTGCCTGTTTTCTACAATTATCTTGACTGTAGTTCTCTATTTTAAAATTCTTCAAAACCTTAACCAATGACTTCTTGTTATATTCATCAAAAAACACACCAGTTCTTGGATTCTCTTCTGAAATTGTCTCCATCACTCCACCATCTCTGTATGCAATAACTGCAGTACCAGCAGCATTTGCCTCTACAGGAACTATACCGAAATCTTCTCCTCGTACAGGAAATATCAATGCTTTAGCCTTTAAAAGAAGATCAAACTTCTCTTCATCTGTGACAAATCCTAGAAGCTTAACTAATCCTTTAGCATTTAAACTCTTAACATACTCTCTCATAGCTTCTAAATCACCACCACTACCTGCTACTTTAAGAGGGAGTCCTAAAGCAACACACGACTCAATTGCAAGCTTCACTCCTTTGTATGTCTCAACTCTTCCCATATACAAGAACCAATTCTCTTTCCGATTAACTGGTTTCAATGATCGAATACCTGACACATCAACAGGAGGATATATGACATCAGAATCCATACTGTAAAATTTCTTAATTCTCTCCTTAACTACATTAGAATTAGCAATTATCTTTGTACATCTCTGAGCTGATTGTTTATCTAACTTCTTCCATCTATTCTCCAACAGTTTACCTACAAATGAGGTATATATCTTGTATCCGAAACGATTAATTCCACTTAACTGCTCTTTACTTTTCAATGTCCTATCATCTTTCTGCCACAAAAATTTTGGAGGAGACATACATAGATTAACATGCTTAAGACTTTTACTTTTAACAAATCTAGAGAATGCTATTGAGAGAGAAAGGACAACATCGAAGCCTTTAAACTTAAAAGAGCCGTACGCCATAGGTTGAAATATGAGGTATATCTCTCTAAGCTTATCTTTCTTTGGTAAATACTGCATGAAGGAGTGATGTATTTTTACATCAGGGAAATACTCTTTAACAAACTCTTTATCGTAGTAGGCAGTAAACAGCTCACAGTTTGGAAAGGTGTTAATGATATGTCGTAAATGAAACTCCGCACCTCCTTTTTTGTAGAGAGGCTCACAAGATATTGCTACTCTTAATTTACTGTTTCTGGGCATCTTTCTTTGTTTTCTCTTGCTCATATATATATTTAAGGTATTTCGTGAAGTTAATTATGAATTTTTCCTCAGAGAATGTTTTAGCTTGGTTAATTATCTCACTTCGATTATATCTTGTTTTATCAAAATCTATAAGTATGGAAGTTAATTCCTTTTCATTTGAAAAAAATTGCCCAGTTATATTCTCTTTAACTGTTTCTAGTACACCTCCATATCCATATGCAATGACAGGAGTTCCTGAAGCCATAGCTTCTACAGGAGTTAAACCAAAATCCTCTACCCCACAGAAGAGGAGTGCTTGAGCTAAGGTGTAGAATACAATCACATCATCATCGTTTGGTAGGTATCCAAGAAAATGTATATTGTCATGTTCTTTAGCTATGTTTTCTAAATACTTTCTATCAGGTCCCTCTCCTATGATGTATAGCTGTTTGTTGGCTTTAATACATGAATTAATTGCAAGATCAACTCTTTTGTAATCATACAATCTTGATACAACTAGAAAAAATTCATCTGGCAAATCATATCTTTTCTTAATTTCCTCTTTTCTTTGTTTTGAAATATTTTCAAAATACTTCTCTTCTACCCCTGGATATATTACTCTTGCCTCTTGTTGATATGTCTTCTTAATTTTCTTTTTAATGAAGTTTGAATTAGCACTCCAGTAATCTACCCTTTTTGAGATTGAGTAATCCCATACTCTCATTTGTGTGTTTAATATGTTTGATATTCCTCTATACAGGGATTTGAATTTAGATCCCCTTACATTTAATTCTTTGTCCCACAGGCTTCGTGGAGGAGTCATTACCATAGCTAAATGAGGTTGGTCTAATCCTGTTATTACTCCTTTTGCAGGACCTGCTGATATAGATACAACTAAGTCATATCCCTCTAAATCAATATTTTCATACGCTATTGGAGTAAGTACTTTTAAATGTCGATAGAATCCTTTTGGTAGATATTTTGATATTTTTTGAACAAATGTCGTATATACCTTATTTTTAAGAGTAGGATATTTCTCCTTATCAAAAACTACTGTAAATATATCTGCATGAGGAAGTACTTTTAACATTGAATACATTTCTCTATCTGCACCACCAAAGGCAGTCATTTGATCTGCTACTATTGCAACTTTAAGGTAGAAAGAAATAATATCTGACATACGATATTATACAGTATTTAATAATTCTGTCAGGGGTTAAAGCTCTGGAATCTCTCCATCATCAAAACCGAAATCTTCAGCAGTGATATTTTCTTCCTCTTCTGTATCTAACTGCTCTAATGCTTTTGTAAGATCATCTCCTGCTGGTATTACAGGCTTGGAAGACTCATCATCATCTGGGAAGATTACATCTAAAGAGCCATCATCTACTTGAACAGTAGCATCTATACCTCCATCGTCTTCTAAATTCTCATCTCCCATCAGTATGATATTAGGTTCTTCTTTATCAATACTATCAAACTCCTCTTCCTCCTCCTCTTGTGAATAATTCTCTTTACTCTTCTCTAACCTCTTCTTAGCTCTTTCTAAAAATCTCTCGGCATCATCACCAAACTTCTCAACAATATCAATCACTTTCATAGGTTCATTACACTCAGGGCAGAGTCGAATATCATCTATTTCATTACCACAGTGAGGACATGAAAGGAAGATGACATGTACACTTCGTCTAGTTGGTATCAATTCATCTTTTTTCTTTTTGGTTACAGCCATAACAATATAGTAATATATTTAACAACATACTGTTTATCTAGGATAGTATAGGGTTTATAGTGTGTCAAGAATCCCATAGAGGTAGAAATACTGCCACGCAACTTCAACTTAACAATAGGATTTTAATATATTTTAGTTATATGAAGACCAATTCTACTTCCCACAACACTTCTTGTACTTCTTTCCACTACCACATGGACATAAATCATTTCTTCCAACTTTCTTACCTTTCTGTATAGTTTTCTGTTTACCTACCTTACCAGGCCTACTGTCTTCCTCCCTTTTACTCTCCATAGCTACCTGCTCCTCTCTCTTCACTAATCGAATCTTAAACAGTCTAGTAAGAACAAATTCATCTATCTTGGAAAGCATAGAATCAAACATCTCAAACCCTTCATTCTTGTACTCAACTAAAGGATCTCTCTGAGCAAGATTTCTAAGAGATATACCCTCTCTTAAATCAGTCATTGTATCCAAATGCTCCATCCAGAACTTGTCAAAAGATTCTAAAATCACATACTTTAGTAAAGTATGCATAGCTTCTAAACCAATAGCATATACATGAATAATGTAACCCATTAAAACAACCTTCTTTAACAAAGCGACTCCATCAGTTTGACTCTTGCTGAAAATATCTCTGAAAAACTCAACCGTATCCTTGTAACCTAACTCTTTAGAAGCAATCTCAAACAAAGGTTGGGTAAGAAGATTAATAATCTGAGAGTACATCTTCCTCTCTTCAATATTATCTATCTTCATATCATCCTGCATCTCAGATGCTACAAGAGAATCCACATACTCTAACAGTTTCTTCAGTACCCATTTATCTAACCCACAAAGCGGATAGTGTAAAGAATCTACAGAAGGCATACTCCATGTTTCCTCTCTTGCTAAAGAGAAAAGATCAAGAGAGTCCTGCACAGCCTCTATATCTATATCTTTTACTAACTTAACATCACTCTTCAAATCTTTCCCCGTAAGTTTCTTTGCCGTATCTCCCTCAGCCTCTAAAATCTTTCTTCTTAATGTATATATGATCTCTCGTTGCTGATTTAAAACATCATCATACTCAACTAATCTCTTCCTAATATCGTAGTTGTTTGCTTCTACTTTCTTCTGTGCATTCTCTATTGTCCTACCAAGAATACCTACTGATATTGGCATATCATCATCCATACCCACCTGACTCATTATGATATTCATCCTGTCCCCTCCAAATATCCTCATTAAATCATCCTCAAATGAAACAAAGAACTTCGATTCTCCAGGATCTCCCTGTCTTCCAGATCGACCTCTCAACTGATTATCAATTCTTCTAGATTCATGCCTCTCAGAACCAATAACATAGAGACCACCCACTTCTTTTACTCCTTCTCCTAAAGCAATATCTGTTCCTCTACCTGCCATATTAGTTGCAATAGTTACAGCACCCAACTGTCCTGCTTCAGCAACAATTTTAGCTTCTAATTCATGCTGTTTTGCATTTAACACATTATGCTTAACACCCTCTTTAGATAGCATATCTGACAATATCTCTGACTTCTCTACAGATGTAGTACCAACAAGAAGAGGTTGCCCCTTCTCATGTCGCTCTTTAATCTCTTCAACTATAGCTCTAAATTTACCCTCCTGACCTCTGTATACTACATCATTGTTATCTACCCTAACTACTTTTTTGTTTGTTGGAACAACAATAGTATCTAAGTTATATATGGATGAAAACTCCTCAGCCTCTGTTAAAGCAGTACCTGTCATACCTGAGAGATATTTGTAAAGTCTAAAAAAGTTCTGAAGAGTTATGGTTGCCATAGTTTTAGACTCCTTCTTCACCTCAACTCCCTCTTTAGCTTCAATAGCTTGATGTAAACCTTCGCTATATCTCCTACCATCCATAGCTCTTCCTGTAAATTCATCAATGATGAGAATCTCACCATTTCGAATCATATATTCATCATCCAACTTATACAGCTCTTTAGCTTTTAGAGCATTGTCTAAATGATATGCAAGCTGTGCATTCTCATATATATTATCTACTCCCAACACCTTCTCTACCGCATCCATACCAGCTTGATTCAATGAAACTGCATTTGCTTTCTCATCAACAACATAGTGCTGTTCAGGATTCAAAGATTTAGCAATAGAGGCGAACTGTTTGTACAGATCATTAGCTGTATCAGCACTTGTAGATATGATCAAAGGAGTCCTAGCTTCATCAATCAAAATGGAGTCAGCTTCATCTACTATGACAAAATATTTAGGACCTTGAACTCGATCCTCTAAATTTCTTGCCATATTGTCACGAAGATAGTCAAAACCAAACTCACTGTTTGTACCGTAAACAACATCACAAGCATACGCCTCTTTCTTACTACACTCCACGAGATTTACTCCGCTCATATGGTCGTATTTCAACCTACCAGCCTTCTTAGCTTTCTCCTCTCTCTCTTTAATCATCTCCTTACCCTCGTCACCTTTAATCTTTACGGCTTCTTCATCAGAAACAAATCTATACTGCTTACCAGAGTTAATTGCTCCAACTCTCATACCTAAAGAATTCAAAATATGCCCAGTCCACTCTGCATCTCTTCTAGCAAGATAGTCGTTAACTGTAACAAGATGAGAGCCTCTTCCAGTAAGACCGTAAAGATATAGTGGAAGATTAGCAGCTAATGTTTTGCCCTCTCCTGTAAATAACTCAGCAACTTTGTTATCAAACAAAACATACCCTGCTGTTAATTGAACATCAAAATGTCTATGATTGGCTACCCTTTTAGAAGCTTCTCGTACAACAGCAAACGCCTCAGGTAAAATCTCATACATCTTCTTCTTCTCTGCATCAAGAGAGCTATTTAATTCCGAATCACTTAATTTAACAAAATCAGTACGACAAGTATCAAGATTAACTCCAAGTATCTTTCTAAACTCCTCTGTTTTAGACTTAAGCTCTTCATCAGAAAGCTTAGACATCTCCTCCTCAAGATCATTGATCTTCTTGATGACAGGTTCTATTTTTTTTAGTTGCTTCTCATTTGAATCGAAAAGAGAAGAGAATATTTTTAACATATCTGTTTAATACAATGTAATCTTTTGATTATATCTCATATTTATTAATTTAAGAAATATTTCATTTTTCAAATATATAGTTGGATATATGAGTAGAAAATTTCTAAAACATATACCCTCAATACTTTTTCTATGTACACTCTTCTTGGCAACAAATCAGCATACACTCTATGCAGGTAGTAGTAAAATATATCCGATATATCCAAAGACAGGAGCGAAACTTAATTCCTCACAGATTCAATTTAAGTGGGCTGACAAATCTAAATATGGAGAGTATATGTACATGCTCTGCTTTACTGATGATATCCTTAATGGAACAAGAGAGTGTGAACTTCCTACTTCGCAACAGTACACTGCAGCAGATATAGCAGAAAAGAGTAGCTATCTCTACTGGTTTGTTGCATATCAAAGAAGAGATGAATATTTATCCAATCTTTCGAAGTATCCTACAAATCCATCATTTTCTTTCAAACTGTATTCAAATATTTTCGTAGCAGGCATAAATAGATATGTACCATCTTCAATATATTCGCAAATTAGAGGGAAGACTCCAGGAGATTTCTTTAGACCAAATACTCAGGTAAGGAATCCAAATGGTTCAATCACACAGATATGTCGTAATCGGTGGAGTTTTAAAACGAGCAAAGACACAACAATCATATGGAACAACTCAGTCCCTAAAGGTAGCGTACTTGGAGCTTCCACTGTCATACCTCCTTCAAAAGACACCATGTGCCATATTAAATTTGTAAAAGAGGGGAACAGAAAGACAGCTATTAAAAAGTTTTGCTCAATATATAATCTGTCCAACATATCTAGTAGTAAAAGAAACATAGATGGTAATACCTCTATCCAAGTAGTTGGAAAATATCCAGAGAGTCTTAAGGTACAAATTGATGAATACAACTGTATTAAGAAATTTTACAACCCTCTCTCTTGGTTTAGATGTAAGGAAGAGTTTGTAAGAACTGTACATACTGTTCACCCACTCAAAATACAGTTGCAGATTTTACAAAACAATCAGAAGATACCTACCTCAACTGTAATTACACAAAATGGGACTTTCTCCTTAACAAGTTATGCAGTATCTAGAACAAATAACCTCTTCTCTTTACAAGCATCAATTTCACTTAAAATACCTCTCTACAACATCTCGGAGGAAGCTGTAAGTAATTACCCTTTAAATCCTGTACTTCTTGAAAACAGGGGATCAGCTAAGCCTTTCTCCTTCCCTTTCAAAAAAATCATAGGAGTAACACAGTGGCATGGACATACTGCATTTCAAAACCCACATACAGGCATAGATTTTGGAAGTAAGCTGGAAGATACTCTCGCAGTAGTTAACGGTACAGTAGTAGCAAAAGGGTACGATACATACTACGGTACATGTAACTCAGGAGGTAACTATCTAACCATTAAACATGAAAATGGGATGCACTCTGTATATTTTCATCTAATGGAAAGCTATGTGAATATTGGAGATACAGTTAGGAAGAACCAGGTCATAGCTAAATCAGGAAACAGTGGTAAGAGTGAGTGTAAAGATTTAGCATATCACCTACATTTTGAAACTAGAAAAGGGAGAGCTCAAAGTACACATGACAATCCAGTTAAATATATAGATGTTGATTGGAACACTGTCTCAACACTTAATACAAAAAACATACCTGGTCGATTAAGTGGAGATAACCCTCATCCAGATAAATAATTTTAGTTAGATTGTTAAATGAAAAAAATCATAGAGATAGTTATTAACTCCATGCTCTCCATCTGTATATTCATACTCTTTGTTAATCTAAAGGAGAAATATTACGATGATATATATACGACCTCTTTTGTAGAAAATATCTCATCTCCACAACAGGTTATTTGGAAATCAGAGAATGAGGTTATCTTTGCTACAAACGAAAAATTTTACATATACTCTTTTCAAACAAATAGCAGTGATGATATACGAGAAAAAGATGGAAATGAAATAGTAGGCGTAAAAGAGAATGGAGATCTCATATACTGCAAGTACGATATTTTCATGAGATACACAGAGAAAGATTACGCTATGAAAGTGGGCATATATGATAACAATCATAATTTTGTAAAAAGCATAGATCTATACAACAGCTTCCTACCTTTATATATTAACGAGAAGTACATAGAAGGAATCACAACTATGCCTTTTCTAGTTCCGTATACATACAGAGTAGACATTGACAGCTCACAGGTTCAAGAAACAGAGGGTATTGAAGATTTAGAGAAAAGATATAGTAGACCAAACGGTCTTAATTTGCCAAATGACATAGATGTAGCAAAAGCTTACTGCTTAAATAACGAGAAATGCATAATCGAAAATTCTGTAGGAAACATATTTGCATATGAGAAGAAAGTCAGTCATATTAAGACTTCTCTTCAAGAACTTTTTCAAAAATCTCGTGAGTTTTTTTTGCAGTATTTTCCCAAGTAAAACTTTTTGAAAGTGTGTATCCTCTATCTACCATACTTTTATACCTCTGAGGGTATTTATATATATCATATATTTTCTTCCCTACTACCTTAGCTTTATACCCATCCACTATTGCAGATACATTGTCAAAGAGCTCTATGTACACCAAACTTTTATCAATTATAGTTGGGACCTTAACTCTTAAGGCCTCTGCTACAGCAATACCAAAACCCTCATATGTAGATAGATGTATAAATGCAAATGCATTTTTTAGAAGAGAGTACTTACTCTCATCACTGTAAAATCCTGTTAATACAACACTCTCTTTTAGATTTAGAGTATCTATCAAATCATGTAACTTCTTAGCATCTTTGTTTTCTTTCTTTACAAATACCCCTCCTGCAATGACAAGATATGGAGCTTTGTTCTCTCCTAACAGTTTTGTAAATTCATAATAACCTTTAATAACGCCCTCTGAATTCTTGTTTTTTGTTACCCCACCTCCCATATATATGATATATCCTCTCTCCTTCCAATCGGCAGGCAACATATCATCAATACTAACCTCTTTCTCCTCCAAATCTACTCCAAGATATGTAACTACTGCCCTATCTTCAGGATACTCTTCGTAATATCTTAGAAAATCACCCTTTGTAGTCTCAGAATTACACAGTATGTATTTACACTGCACAGCCTTATCTAAAGTTATCCAGTACTGCATTTTTCTCACAAAATTATGAACAAAAGATTGCTGAGAATACACACCAAGAAGAGGAAGAATCATATCATGAACAAAAAGTACTGTAGGAAGCACATTAGATGGAAAATTTCTCCAAAAGTATGGACAGAAATATACAGAGTCTTTCTGTATAATCTTTTTTATCCTAGGTAATATATCTTTGTAATACCAAATATCATTTTTGTAATCACTTACTCTGTACTTCCCAATCAGAACAACCTCAACATTTTCAAACTTCTCTATATTTCCTTTCAATGTAGATTCCTTATCCTCAAACAGAAGTAGAGAGTATTTTGTTTCAGGATACTGCTTTGCCAATTCTATAATTATATTCTTTGTATACTGACCAATACCAGCATACGCTAACTGATCTTGTGTAGTTGTTGCATCTATGATGACATGCATGCGATATTGTACCATTATTTATATAATTTACCGAATATATTAAATATTGATTGTTAATTTGATATCATAACAGTATGAAAAAGAATATAGATATGAAATCCTCAACAGAAAGAAAACCTTCATCAGCTCGTAAATCTCTCATCTTCATATTTATTCTTGCTGTATTAATAGTTATTGGATATTTCTTCTACGACAGAATTATCACTTGGTTCTCTACTGATAACAATACTGAAAGTAATACTGCAACTATGGAAAATGAAACAGAAGAAAAGGAAGAGATTAAGGAAGAAGAACCGATTGTTGTTGATAGCCTATTTACAACAATAGATGGACAAGAGGTATACATTGCAACTGATTTAAATCCAAGAGATAATATCCTCTATCCCTTAGTCATATACAGCCACGGTTCTACCTACTCCGTCTCTTCAAATCCAACAAATCAATTAACTAAAGACTTAGATTTCTATGCAGATATTTTTGTAAATGATGGATATATCTTCGCTGCTTCTAATCAGCATGGAGATAACTGGGGAAATAGCCTAGCTATAGAGGATACGAGGAAACTAATAGAGTATATCGATGAGAATTACAAAACGAATGGAGAGATATATCTTCTTGGTTTTAGTATGGGAGGTTTAGTTACTATGAACTATGCAGAAAAGTATCCTGAAGATATAGCGAAGATAGCGTTACTAGCTCCAACTAGTTATGCAACTACATGGAACAGTGGCAGAGTTCAGAATATTTTTGATATCCCCATAAAGATATGGCATGGGAATAAAGATGTGAATGTACCTTACTCCATGACTACAAATTTAATTAAAAGGCTACAATCTTTTGAGAAAGAAGTAGAGCTTGTGACAGTTCCAAATGTAGGTCATTTTGATATTGATACGGAATATACCTTAGAGGTTTTAGATTTTTTTAATGATATACAGTAATAGTTAAATATTTATCTTATGAAGAAAAAGATAGCTTTAGCTCTTGGTGGGGGAGCAGTAAAAGGTTTTGCCCACATTGGTGTACTAAAAGCTTTAGAAGAGTTAGATGTAGAGATAACTCATATTGGAGGGAGTAGCGCAGGTGCTTTTGTAGGTGCTCTTTACTCTATATATGGAGATGCCACAAAGTTAGAAGAATTCTCTAAAGAGCTTAATGTAAAAACAATAGTAAGTTCATATTACGAATATGCTAAGACATCTAGACAGAGAGATTGGCTTCTCTTTTTCATTAATCAGTATTTAGAAGGTAAATCTTTTAAGGATTGTAAGATACCTTTTGTAGCTGTTACTTTAGATTTAAATTCTGGGGAGAAGATATATCATAAAGAAGGATCTATTGTAGATGTAGTACGAGCTAGCTGTTCTCTACCATTTATTTTTGGTTACTACACATATGACAGTAAGCCATTGGTAGATGGAGGAATTGCTGAAAATGTTCCTGTGGATGCAGTTAAGAGTATTGGAGGAGAAGAAGTTTTAGGAGTAGGTTTAGAATCTTACAGAAAGAATACGCTACAGGCATTTTCATACAAAGAGTTACAAGAGTGTATGTTTAATGCCCTTATGTATCATTCTACTAAGAGAGATTTAGCTAAAGCAGAGAAACAGATACATCTAGATTTTACTGAGTATACTACGCTACAGCTACTAAAAGAGAGGCAAGATATTATTGATATAGGGTATAGAGAAACTATGAAAATTATGCAAGAGAAATAAACCCCTTCCCCTATTTAGTCACTTTGAATATATATAACTCTTTGTTCTTTAGATCCACTTTCTCTTCTAACTCTAACCAATCTATATTCATATACCCTTCTAATCTATCCTGATATGGGAATTGTGTATCCTCTAATTTAGAGACAACTAACCCCACTCCTTCTATTCCATACTCCTCTACCATCTCTCTATCTTCCTCTACATCTTTTCCTGAAATCACATAGGAGTCTACATCATCAAACATTTTAAGATGTTTTTTTCTTGGTACCCAATCTCGCAAAGACCACTTCCACTCTGGATTGTACGCTCTATTACCTCTATATGTACCAATTAGTAAATCCCACCCTGGATCATTAATTAATATTTTCTCTCCTTTATCAAAATGTTTAATAACTTCATGAACTTCATAGTCGTTACCAAATTTAATATATTGATGTAGTTGACCAGAAGCGTAGTAGTAGAATATTGAGACTGCAAATGTTACCCCTCCTATGAGTGCGATAGTAAGGAAACGAAAGATATCGTTTTTTGCTTCTTTTGGTATTAAGAAATATCCTATCAGCATCACCATTACTACAGCATTAAGTACAAATTTAATCATTATGTACTCAGCTTCGAAAAGTAAACCTAGCATTGCAAGTAGGGAGGATACTGTGAAGATTAATATGAACATTTTTCTTTTTTTAGAGATATCTGTTAAGTACTTCAAGAAGAATATTAAAATTACTGGTGTTATTGGAAACATATATCTATCAAATGATTGTCTTAGTATATATACAGATGTGAAAGACCAAAGAATTAGTGAGAGTATTACGAAGAAGGATTGTTTTTTCTTAACAAAGTTTTTAAATAGGACGAATGATGCTAGGAGAGCTGGGAAGAATATTATTTTTGGTATGGAAAGGAATGAGAATGTTCTAGGATAGAGGAATTTACCTATATAGCTTACAACTGTGTTCCAAATTTTAGTTATACTTTTTAAGATTGGTTGGTCTTCTACTTTTTTCTCCTGTACTTCTGGTTGGACTATATCTTGAATGGTTGCTGCTTCTGGGTTTTGTAGTCTTACGATACTTTGAGTAGCTGCTTTCTTTTCGAAATGTTTTAGTTGGTACTCTACTCCTCCTTCTGTTATTCCAGGTATTACTGTAAAGATAACTGTGTTTAGAGGAATAATTGATGTGAATAGCATGAGGAGTAAATACAGTAGGGTTGGTATAAATAGTTTGAAGTATATTTTAATGTATCGCCATATACTTTTGATGTTTAATCCACTCCATTCGCTAATCAGTACTCCAAGTGTTAATCCAGGAACTATCATAAAGAAGACGAGTTCTTTGGCTTCAATTACCAGAAGAAGTAGTAATCCTACAATCCAGTATGATTTTTTCTGCAGTATTGCATAGAGTAGGAGGAGAAGAGAGAGGGTTACTGGTATTTCTCTCATGTATGTCGGGTAATTTAGTATGAATTGGAAGTTACAGAAGAAGAGTATTGTACCTAGTAATGGGTATATGGTATTTGGGAATATTTTCTTTAGAATTAGATAGAAGATGTAAAGTGTAATACAGGAGAGGAGTATGTTATATATTGTAGCTATTGTTAAGGAGGGTCCTGTTAGTAGGAATATTAAGGCAACTGGTAATTTAAAGAGGGAGCCGTGCACTCCTACTGCATAGTTACCAAACCATTGGAAGTTTTTAATACAGTGGGTAAGTATAGATGTTTCAAAAAGATAAAAGTCATCATCTAGAACATTATTCTGAAATTTCAGTGATAACAAGCCTAGACCAAGACATGCCCCCAGTAAAAGATATATGCCATATTTACTGAGAAAAGAATATAATTTTGACATTATTATTTGATTTTCTTAGCTAATATATGAATTCCAAAACAAAGAAGTTCGGACGAGCCACTATCGTATTTTGAAATATCGCCCAAAGCATTACAGCTCTTTCTAAATAGTTCACTATACAAATATCTTTTTACTTTTGAAATTTTCGAGTATTTATCTGCCATATATATAGCTCTGTCCATCTCTTGATTTAAATAATCAAAGAAATTACCATTAAATTGTATATCAATTATTTCAAATCCATTGTCACTCAGTACTTTCTCATACCAATATCTACTAAATCCTGTACAAAAATAATATGGAGCATAATGGGTTAAAGAATTAAATGGTGCAGTAAGTATAAACATACCTCCTTTTTTCAACACTCTACTTAATTCCTTAATAGCTTTATCCGGATACGGTAGGTGCTCTAATACCTCGATACACATAACAGCATCAAATGAATTTTCTTTCACAGGAATATCTATAATATCGGAAACTATATCTAGCTTACTATTATCATAAGTCCCCATTTGTAACCCACGAGAATCTCCAACACCATCATACTCTCCGAAATCTTGACTTACATACTCCAAATGTTTACAAAGATCTTTATATTTCAACTGACCTGCTCCAGCATCCAAAATTTTACCTTTTTTTATTTTCAACAATGTTTTCTTCAACCACTCCTCTCTTGTATCTTGGTTCATAACTAGTTTTAAGAATTTAAAGCAACAAATTTATGATACATCTACCCTATTAGTAAAACAACTAAGAATATCACGAGGATACTCGAAGCCATTTTTAAAACCTAAGAAGTTCTTTGGCACCACGATTTCATCATTACTACAATTAGCTAAATAACCACCCCACCAAGAAAAGCTACTGTTAGCTATTATTCCTGCATCACATAAAGTTTGAATTGTGAAATCTATATACATGTTTTGATCTGATAACACTTTGTTCTTAATGAAAGAAAAATTCTTTTTAATATATTCATAATCATCCGACATTATCACAAAACATATTTTATTATTTCTAGCTAATACCTTATTCACTGCTTTTTTATAGTATTCTAGAGGTAAGGAGTAATTTTGACTACCAAGTATACGATGTTCTATCTTTAAATAGTCACCTCTTCTGACATGTACAAAACAAGTTTTCTTTCCATGAAGATTCTTAGTAAGAAAGTTTCTAGCATCTTCAAGATATTTATCTTTAATCTTTATATTTTTAATAATACTGACATCAAACATTTTCTCTGACTGGAAATATCCTTCTCCAACAAGGATTACAGGAAGGAAACCTTTTATAAACTCATATTTACTAGTTTCCGCTAAATTCCCATCTAAATCAGTTCTAATTACAGAAGCATAGCCTATTATTTTTCTCTTCAGAAGAATTTCTAATAACTTATAAATATATCGATCATATATTTGTATGATAAAAGAATTGCTAATATTAATAATCCAATCATAGTAATGAAATAACTCTTTAAACTCTTTGAAATTGAAAGTTATCAATATACTTCTTTCTTTAGCAAAATTCTTAAGAAAACAGTATTGAAATATTTGATTTCCCAATCTACCACCACCTTTAAATATCACTATTTTCATCTCTTAAAATACTTTTATACAAATTAATATATTTTTCAGCTACTGTTGAGTATGAATAATTCTCTACTATGTATTTATGTCGCAATCTACGTATATCATTTGTACTTCCATTTTTAAGAATTTTAGAGATAGAGTCTCCTAAAGCAATAAAGTCTTTAGGTTCCGTAAGCATACCGTATCTATTTTCTGTAATAATTTCAGGGATACCGCCTACATTCGAAGCTATAACAGGAGTCCCACAAGCTAACGATTCTAAAATCACATTAGGTAAATTTTCAGATAATGAAGGAACTATACAAGTATCAACCGCAGAATATAGGTATGATAACTCTTGCTCATCAGTAATATATCCTATATTTCTATATGGATATTTAATTTCTATATTATCATTTGTATCAGCACCTAAGATAATAAGTTCTGTATTTTCAAATTTTTCTTTTTCCAAAGCTTTATTAAGAAACTCGAAGCCTTTATTTTTATCATGTAAAGAATTTACTGCCCCAAATAAGATATATTTTTTATTTTCTTCTAAGTTAAATCGTTTACAAGCTTCTTTTCTATCTCTAGGTTTAAAGATGGAGGTATCAATAGGATTAGGTATTACTTCTACTCGTTTGTCCGAAAATATAGCACTACTTTTAGCACAACTCGCTAACCACTTACTAGGACAAACGATAGTAATATTCCTGTCTTTCCATAAACGTTTCTTTTCTTTTAATATAAAACTGCTTAATCCTGATTTTTTATTAGATTGCACTACCTTACAATACTGGCACTCGGTCTTAAAATTATCACAGTTATAGTTACATGGTAAATGGCATCCTCCTGTGAAAGCCCAAGAGTCATGTAATGTCCATATAATAGGAATTTTCAAACAACCAATATCTCTAATAGATAACATCCCATTATTAATATAATTAAGGTGTAAGATATTAGGAGATTTGGATTTTATAATTCTCGTAAATCCAAATGGGATTAAAGAAGTGCTAAATGGCTCTTTACTTCTTGTAAATATTCTTTTTACTACTGATTCTATATATGGAATCAATTTATAAAATAGTCTAAAGAATAAATCCTTTCTAACAACCACATCATTCGATTTTGAATCCCCGTATGCCACTAAAAATTCTATATCTATATTTCTCCTCTTAATAGCATCATATATTCTTCTACTACTTCTAGCAGCTCCCCCTTTACTTTCTAAAGTATTACAAAGAAGTATCTTCATAGTTTACCTTTAATGAAGAATCTTAATTTCTCAAAATATCGCATAGGTTTATTAATATCATATAAAGTCCAGAACCCATTACGCCAACAAGATTTCCATGCTGAAGTATATACTTCTTTTCTATATTTTCTAGAAAGGAATAACTTAAATATATTAATTTTTGCAACCTCAGTGAACTTTTTCATGTTTACAAATCTCCCTAATCCAAATGTCTCATTATGATTTAAAGAGAAATACGCTTCTGCTAACACTTTCTCAGGCATATAAACTAATTCACCCATTTTCTTAAACACATAGTTTCTTAAATCATATGAACTCAGACCTCTTGCAGATACAACTTCATCTATTGATCCAATTGAAGCAAGAACTCCATCTTGAAAAAATTTGACATATTTATCATGAACAAAAGTTTCTGATTGCTCCTCCTTTGGTATAGAAACAATATTGCCAGAGCCGTCATCTTCATATCCCCGAATACTCCCTGAGTCAGAATTAGATAACATTTCCCATACTCCAGTCCAGTTAACTAAATCGAGATCTTTACGAGAATCTATTTTGTAATCCGGACCGTATGCTGATTTCATTACATTTATAGGAGAATTATAATAAGCTGAATGAAGCCCTAGATATTTTCCGTATATAATTGTTTTATCTAAAAATATAGCTAAATTATCCTGTATAGAACCTCTCCAACCGATATCTACTATCATATACTTTTTACCATATTCATTAACTATTCCTTTTTGAGAAAGATATTTAGAAAACACATTTTTTCTTTTTTCTAATATATCATTCATTAATCCAAGAAATTCCTCATCTAAGAAAAGTTGTCTAAAGCTCTCATTAGTAGATAAAGCTACTTCTTTATCTAAATCTATTTGGTATTTACTAAGAAACTTTTCTACTAATTTAATATCGATATCTAATGTCTTAAAGAAGCTTTTTGGAGACTGTTCTTTGTACTGACTCCACAATCGTTGGAAGCCATTAAGTGAAAAGCTCTCTACACTAGGAAAGAAAGTAGCCATTCTACTCACTTCTAAGACATCGAATTCACAACCAATATAACTTCTAGATTTAATTATTTCCTCATATATTCTGCTAAAGAAAACACCTTCTCTAGTTAGAAAGTATACCTTATCCAGACCCTCCATCTTCAAAGATTCAATAATATTTAAAACAAAGCTATAAAATATAGGAGAATATTTTACTCCTAGCTTAAACATTTCTTGTTCAACTGATCCATTTGTTTTATTATTACCTTTAATACTATTACTAAGATTGTCCAATTCCCCTTCTATACTCAATTTCTCTCCTTTATTAAGCCATGATTCTTTTAATGAATACCTTTTTAATTCTTCAGTTAGATTAAAGTATCGTACAGCATTTAAACCGTTCTCTTTCGGCATTAAGTAATCTGAATGATTGTTATCTCCTAAATGTAAAACTTCAGATGCCTTCAAACTAGGATTTTCTTCTAAAAACACTTTAAATAAATTTCCAGATGCTTTATTTGTACCGTAGTCGCAAGATACCATACCATCTGTAAGTTTAGGATAGTGTTTATTAAGTAATTTTAATAGATATTTTTTCCCTAGATAGAAATCAGAAATAAAAATTTGATTTTCTTTAGATAATTTTCTATCAAGTAAATTTTTCATGAACTTATCAGGATATATGACTTTCTGCTCTATACTTATTTCATAATCTATTACATCTTCAACTATTTTATTAATCTCATCAGCTTTTATATCTTTAGTAATATATTCTATTAATAAACAAAGTACTTCCTCTATCCTATACTCACTTTTTTCCTCCCAAATGTTTTTCTCTATCTCTAATCTTCTGTTATAAATCTCCCATTTATCATAATATCTATTAAAAATATTGGAATATTTTAATGCTATATACAAACTAGACGCTAATTTAACCTCTTCTGGATAAACAGTTCTTCGAATTAAAGTGTCAAAAACATCCAATGTAATCATACTGTATCTTGAGGATACCATCCGTAATAAAGTAATTCTCGATTTAACAGATAAATATAAATATTTGAATAAAACAAGTATCTTGCTGATAGTAGCCCTTAGATTTTTTCTAAGCCTACCAATCCAAGAGCGTAATAAAAAGAACTTAGAAGATTTGAGAACATCTAAATCATCCTTTAACCGAATATACTCCATCTTTATATTATTCTTATCACTCTCCAGTATATTAACAACTAGTTTTTGTCCAGCATATGCTTCTTCATATTTTCTTTTACTCTCCCATTTCTTCATATTATCATCTTCTAATCCTAGACGCATTTCTTCATAAGATAGCAATAACTCTTTTTTATATTTAGAATAAAGATTCGAATGTTTATCTATAATATAAGATAAAAGCTGTAATCTTTTGGAATCAGAATTTTTTATCATAGAATTTTCACGAACTCTATACAAAAACAGTTTCTCAGGAATAATTTTCCACTCATACGATAGTTCTACTAAAGATATCCATAAATCCCAATCTTGATACCCTATCATTTTGGTATCATAACCATCTAATTTATTAAAAGCTTCTCTCTTGAAAACAGAAGAAATATGAATAGGATTCGACCAGAGTACCTCTACAGGATCATACTCTCTAGTTTTCCAAACTTCATTACTTCCTCCAAACTTCTGTACCCATGATGATACTACTGCTAATTGTTTATTATCTTTATTCTTCTCAAAAGTATCTACAACCTTTTCTATATATTTCTCATTTAAGATGTCATCAGCATCAAGACAGCATATATACTCTCCTTCTGTTTTGCTAATTGCAAGATTTCTAGCATTTGCGACTCCTCCATTTGGTATTCTAACAACTTTTACCAGATTTTCTTTCTCTATCTCTTTGATAACTTTTATAGTTTTTTTGTCTGTAGAACCATCATCTATAAGCAGAATATCTTTATCTTTGTAAGTTTGATTTAGTGCAGAATCAACAGCTTCTTTTAAGAATTCTCCTAAATTGAAACAAGTAATTATTATACTGACATGAGGTTTTTTGTTTTTCATAAATTGCTACCAATTTTACATCAAGTTATGATATCATTTCAAAACATTATATCAGAAAGACTACCTGTGAAGCACCATATACTAAAAGAGAAGTATAACCGAATTAAGAACCTCAAAGAACAATTAGATTACTACGACGACCTTATTGCAAAAAGAGATTTAAACATATATCTCTTGAAAAAAGAAGCTAACAAGAAGCAATTATCACACACAGCAAAGAAACTTAATGAGAAATATGATATTTGTTTTATAGTTAAGCAATTGACTTCAAAAACTATACAAGCAATACAAAAACAAGATAATCATAAAGGGAAAATTTTACTGATTTTAAATGGTTTCAGCTTGCAAGCAGATATGCAAAAGACATTACCCAGAATAGATATATTCTATTATCCTGAGCTTCAAGAAAAAGAGTTAATTAAGTCAGAGGTAGAAAAATATTCTAAGATCAAAAAATACATCTTTTATTAAATATGAAAATAGATTTTAAAAAATATTTCCAAATAGAATTTGATATCAATATTGATAATATTTTTGCAAAAGGACAGATAGATAAGAAGATAATGGCATTAGAGTTAGATTTAGAAAGAAGGAAACAGCTTCTCTCGGTTAGAGATAATGATCTTAAATATTATGAAGAATTACTAAATAAGAGAGCAACTATCTTGCCAATCGCCTCAATAGAAGATCCTAAAACTGCTGTGGAGCTTCTGCTAATTAAAATAAGAAGAGAAACATTTAAGAGTTTCTTACAGAAATCTTTTAAATATGCAAAAGAGAAAATTTCTTCCAGATTTAAGAAGCAAGAAGTGATTAAACAGAAAGTACTTGAAAAGAAAGTACCTAGAATTTTATATGTCGTTAATGCTTTAGCTATATCAGGTGGTATGCAGATTATTGTCAGACATTGTAATGAATTAAAAAAGAGAGGGTATGATGTTGGTATTTTAACGTTTGGACCATATACTACCTCACCATGGTTGAAAGTTGATGTTCCAGTACTTTATCTTTCAGATTATCCCGAAGATTTTCTAAATAAAGCAGAGATTATGGTAGCGACTCATTGGAGTACGGCTCCTTATGTCTCTCTCGCACAAGCAAAAAGAAAAGTATATTTTGTACAATCTGATGAAAGAAGATTTATATTAGAAAAAAAGCACAAAGAGAATCTTATTTCATATATTGCAGAAACATACAGTATGGATATGGAGTTTATGACAGAAGCGATATGGATACAAAGATGGCTTAAAGAAGAGTTTGGAAAAGAGGCATATTATGTCCCTAATGGTTTAGATCTTAACGTCTTTTATAAAACAGATCCTGTAGAGCCTAAGACTGATAGACCTCGAGTACTGTTAGAAGGACAAATTAATTATTGGTTAAAAGGTGTAGAAGAAGGATACGAAGCAATAAAAGATTTAGATTGTGAGAAATGGATTATTAGTTCGTGGGGTAAACCACCAAAACATTGGAAGTATGATAGGTTCTTTGAAAAAGTACCATTTGTAAATATGAAAAATCTTTACTCTTCATGTGATATCTTAGTGAAAATGAGTAAGGTAGAGGGCTTTTTTGGCTCGCCTATGGAAGGAATGGCCTGTGGATGTATATCTGTAGTAAATAAGGTGTCAGGTTATGATGAATATATACAACATAAAGAGAATGGAATGGTTGTTAATGAAGGAGATATTGACGGAGTGAAGAAAGCAATTCAAAAAATAATAGAGGATGAAAAGTTAAAGAAGAAACTAATCGAAAATGGATATAAAACTGCAAAAGAATGGAATTGGAATCACTCTATCGACCTATTAGAAGAGATGATTAAGAAGAAGAAAGTAAAAAAATATTATACTAATAATTTCCCTGAGAAATATGATTTCTTAGCAGAGAGATCAAAAGTAGATAAATATTTAATAAAAAGAGAGAAATATCTTTTTAGTTAATTTCTACTAGAACTTATTTTTGAATACGCTTATACTAAAAATTCAACTTAAATTTTTTAATGAAATAAATGGATTTAATAGAATTATCTGACGATGCAAAACACCGACATCCTTGGGAACTATCAAGAAGTGATTCTGTCATATACGAAATAAAAAAAATCCATAAACAAGGGAATCTTTTAGATATAGGCTGTGGTGATTTATATTTTGATAGGCAGTTAGTACAAAAGTTTAATAAAATCACTCAATTATGGGGGATAGACATACATGCTAAAAATGATAGTTCTGAAGGTATTTGCCACTGGGTTAATAACTACAAGAAATTAAATAAACAGAAATTTGATACTATACTTTTGTTAGATGTTTTAGAACACACTGAAAATGACACCTTATTTCTAAAAGAAGATGTAAAACCATTTCTCAAAAGCAAAGATAGTAGAATCATATTAACTGTCCCAGCACACCAGATACTTTTTTCTAAACACGATATAGAATTAAAACATCATAGACGATATAACATCAAAGAGATTAAAAAGATATGTAAAGAAAGTGGATTGTCTGTTACTGATTATCATTACTTTTATTTCTCACTTTTACCAATCCGTTTATTAATGTATAACAGAGATAGCAAATTAAGCTCTTGGAGATATGATGAAAAGCATATCTTTACAAAAATTGTCAGGACGATATTAAATATTGACTACAAGATATGTAAATTTCTGAGTCCTTTCAGCACTGGACTCAGCCTTTTTGCAGTAGTCGCTAAAACTCCTAAGAGTAAATATTAATCTAATTGATCAGATAGCTTAACTACTATCATATTCCCAAGTTTGTTTATACTGTCCTTTGAAGGAAAAGAAGGTATGTTATTTTCAACTACAAACTCTTTAGCTTCTTGAAATTCTGATTCTCTTGGGTATTTATAATAATAACCAAGTGTCCTCATAAAAGTATTAGCTCTTCTACTTGGCCCATACCAATATGGATAATCAAATTCAAAGAAAGAATGTCCCATTACTTCACCATACAACATAAAGTTAATAGGCTTAACTCTATAATTTCCTAGAAGAACCAATACATAAGATTCATTGTTATTATACCAATCTTTGGATTCTATTGAGCTCTGAATTTTATTCGCTACAGTGATATCTCCTTGATATCGAACTGTATCAGAGTAAAACAGTTCTGCTGACATATATGCTTGCTTATACCCTATAAACAAAGCAACACAGGTTATTAGGGTAGATAAAACAATCTTCACGACTTTTTTTTCATATGAGCTTATACTTGTAACAAACATCAAAAATACAAAACCTATAAAGAACGGATAATTAAATTGGGTTCTATAAAGTTGATCTACACCTGTAATAAGCATTATATATAATGGGCCTAGAAGTAAACCTATACTACTAATTAAGAAACCAAAACTAAAATTTCTCCTAAAGAGTTTATAAATCACCAAAATAACTAGAAGGAGAAGTGCTATTAAGTACGAGGTATTATAAAATATCCAATTACAAGTGACCATTTCTGTAATTACATAAGAGATATTCTTAGTACAAACATCCAAGCCTTGTTTCAACCAACAGTATTGAAGATAATTATCTTCTGTTTTAAGAGTATTACTAATAAGGAAATAAAAAGCAAAGGAGAATATAAATGTTGTAATACTTATGAAAAGATATTCAAAATAGTTTTTTCTTGAGAAATAAGTTTTAATAAAGTAAACAGATACAACAATCAGTATATAAAGAAAGATAACAGATTGATATGTCCCAAAAGCAAAAGCAGCAAGTAAAATAGCAGAAACTGAATAAATCACTCTATTTAAGCGTTTTTCTGCTTTAAGAGCATAATCTACTAATAATAATGATACAGGTACTAAAGTAATTCCTAATGCAACACCCACACTTTGGAATATAAAATTGTACTGTTCCGCAAATATAGGACTACTAATAAAAATTATTGGTAAAATAAATTGGTACTTAAGGAAAACTTTTTTATATTTTCCTTTCATACTAATGTAGAAGAGGTAATTAATAAGTATAGAATATACAAGCATTAATATTAGAGTTAAGAATACACTAACAAAAGGTATTAACTTAGAAAATCCAAATATTTCATTTATCCCCAATAATGACGGTCGACCTAAAGATAAGAATGCATTGTAAGTCGTTTGATAACTACGAATATAATACTCAGTATCCATAGAAATACTGTTACTTAAAAGCCTTTGTCCAAAGGTTAATAATATAAAGAATACAATTATAATAATAGAAAGCTTTGATTTCTTTATAAAATCTACTATGTTTTTCAAGTCAAACATGATCAATCCTATCATAATAATCCGATAATACACTTATCTAAAATTATTCTTATCCTTTAATATAGGCATCAATAACTTCTTTAATAGTATCATATTCATGTACTACTCCATCTTTCAAAAACAAAGCTCTATCACAAAACTCTTTTACTGAACCAGGTGAGTGTGTCACCAATATAACTGTCTTCCCTTCCTTCTTGTACTGTCTAAATACATTAAAACACTTCTCTTGAAAAGCAACATCTCCTACAGCTAAAACCTCATCAAGAATATAAATATCAGCATCAGCCATAATAGCAATAGAAAACGCTAACCTAACCTGCATACCAGAAGAATAATTCTTCAAAGGAGCATCCATAAACTTCTCCAACTCAGCAAACTTAACAATCTCCTTATACTTACTCTCCAAATCCTTCTTCTTCATACCAAGAATCACACCATTAAGATACACATTCTCCCTACCAGACAACTCAGGATTAAAACCAACTCCTAACTCCAAAAAAGGAACCATCTTACCCCTAACAATCACCTTACCACCAGTAGGCTCATAAATCCCTGCCATAATCTTAAGCAATGTAGACTTACCAGAACCATTCCTACCCATAATACCCAAAAACTCACCAGGATAGATCTTCATATCAATATCCTTCAACACCTCATACTGCTCACCTGCTCTCTTAAATATCCTACCAGGATGAGACAAATACTCAATAAAAGTATCATGCTTCTCATGTGGCAAGAAAAATGACTTCTTAACATTCTTTAATTCTACAATCGGTTTATTTAATTCCATTAGAAAAATTCAGCTAGTTTAGATACCCTCTTTCTAAAAAACATAAATCCTAAAATAAACACAACCAAAGAAACTAAGAAAATAACCCCTGTTTGAGCAAAATCCTCAACCCTAACATCAGGACCATTAATTAACCCCTTCCTCGCATAAACTACTATAGTTGTTAAAGGATTCAACCTAACAATATTCTGTAATTTAATTGGCAACATACTCAATTGATAGTAAATAGGTGTCATCCAAAACACTAACTGAAGAAGAACCATAGTAAGATTATGAATATCCCTCAACTTAATATATATAACACTCGTAAACAAACTAATACCAACTATTAATACAAACAAAGTAAGAATACAGAACATAAACAACAACAACCCTACCAAGGATGTATGAACGGGAGTAAAAATAGAGAAAATAACAAACACTATCATATTAAAAAACAGATCTATCAACGATATTGTAACCGAACTATACACCACAACCTCTCTAGGAAACTTAATCTTCAATATAATCCCTGCCTTACTCATCAAAGAAGTAAGACCCATCATAACTGCTTCATTAAACATATTCATTATGATAATACCCAGAAGCAAACCCATCTTGTAATCAGCATCCATCTTAAATATATTTGACCAAATCAAATATATTACCCCAAACATAGCCAACGGTTTAAGTACAATCCATACAATACCCAAGTAGGAATTCTTGTATCTTAGTTTAAAATCAGTTGTAATGAATTGCCAAAGCAACTCCATATAGTTAAACATCTCGTTCATTATATTGATAATATTTTAAATTAGCAAACCCATCATCAATAACTATTTAATTAACCCATTATATATAATATTACTCTCAATATTTCACTCTTCCGTAACCATAAGGAGTATGTTACTATGTATATATATGTAATTTAATATATTTATATAGTATGAAGATACCTAAATTTCTTCTCGGAGTTTTAGTAACTCTCTCTGCCTTACTACTCATTCCAAATGAAAGAATAGAAGCGGCAGAATTTCACTTCAAATCATATACATTAGAACAGGGAGAAACTGTTAAAGATGATGTATATATCTTTGGAGAATCAGCTGAGATAAATGGAGTCGTAGATGGAGACCTCATAGTAGCAGCAGAAAACATTAAAATTAATGGAACTGTTACAGGAGATATATACCTAGCAGGTAACCAACTCTCCACTAACTCAATAATCTACGGTAATACATTTTTAGCAGGTAATAACATCACAGTAGATGGAGTACTTAACAACAATGTGTATGTCTTTGGAAACCATTTAACATTCCTAGGACAGGCAAGTAAAGATGTATCTTCATTTACAAACCAAAACTCATTTAAAGGATCAATTGGGGATGATTTAAGAGCATTTAGTATGTCATCTACAATCAATTCCATAATTAGAGGAGATCTGTTACTGTTCTCTGAAAAAAACATAGTTGATGAAGAGAAGATATCTAGAGATATCTACTATGACAGTACAATTAAATCCATAGCTAAAAGTCAGGGTGTAGACTTAGATAAGGAAGGGGAAATAAAAGCACCATCACTACTTTCAAAAGAGTATTGGGGAGTAAGAGGATTAGGTATGCTAATAAGCTTTGTTACAATGTTAATCACAGGTGCTTTCTTAATATGGTTAACTCCTGTTAAAACAATACAGATTAGAAAGAAAATTACAGATACTCCAACAGAATTCATCAAAAGCTTACTAATAGGACTTGGAGTATTCTTAGTAATTCCTTTCCCACTATTTGTCTTGCTCATCTCAATAATAGGAGCACCAATAGCAGGCATAATATTTACTTTCTTAATGTTCATACTGTTCTTCGGTAGAATATGGGTAGAATTAGCCTTTGGTAAAGAGATATTAGAGCTATTCGGTATGAAAGAGTATAGACCATACAAATCACTTTTAGTTGGTAGAGTTCTCTCAGTATTCATGAACTTGATTCCATATGTCAGAACTTTCTACAACCTAATTCTAGTCTTTGTCTCGCTAGGAGCAATTATTAGAATGAAGAAAGATTTCTTTGTCATAGCAAAAAACAGGAAGAGTATTCCTACTGTAACTAAAACTGTTACTACTAAGAAGACAGTCAAAGTAAAGAAGAGTAAGTAATACATCTCATATTACTATGATAAAAAGAAGGGGAGCTATGCTCCCCTTTTTCAAATACCTATAAATAATCTGAATTACTTAAGATATGCTTCTATGACACTCTCGAATTTACTGTATGGAAATGCACCAGCTATAAGTTCACCAGTTACATTACCATCCGCATCTAACTTACCAACTACAAATCCAGGAGTACCAGAAATACCTGCTAGATTACCCTCCTCTTGATCACTCTTCAAATCATCAACAAACTTACCATCTGACATACACTTATCAAAAGCATCTACATTAACTCCTAATTTTGTTGCAAGAGTTTTAATCCCTGCGATATCAGAAACATTAAATGCTCCTTTATGATACTCTACAAAAACCTCAGAACCCTTCTGATCAAACACACACATACCTCCCTCAGATATCTCATATGTCAAAGATCCATTATTGCCTCTTGGCCACTCCTTAAACACATAAACTGCTTTACCTGTATCTATATAATTCTTTTTGATATCAGGATATGTCTCATCAGAGTGCCTCTTACAGTAAGAGCAAGTAGGATCACTGTACTCTACAATAGCTACCTTTGCTGTACTCTTATTTCCTACAAAAGGATCATTACCCAAAGATGCTTTAACTTCCTTAGTAGTAGTATCATTATTAGCAGTAGCACTATCTGCAGTATCTGTACTACCAGTCCCATCTTGTGTAGCACTGCTTGTTGTTTTCTTATTAGCATCATCTACATTATTTCTCTTTGTGTTTGTAAGATAAACAACACCTGCGATAATTAAAGCAGCTATGATAATAGCTATAGGAACACCTAATGTGTCCAGATTGATAGTAACTTCTTTCTTATCTTTCTCCATATATTCTTAAAAGTAAATTTATATTAGATGTGAATTATATACTAAACAGTATGGTTCGTAAAACTGAAACAGATAACTACGCCTGCTTAATCATTTCAGCAATCTCTTTCATTTCATCCTCTGTTTGCACACTTCTATGAACCGAATCAGATAAAACGATTGTATTGTCATATACTGGCTTTACATGCACATGATAATGAAATACTGATTGATCTGCTTTCCTACCATTATTTTGAAGAATAACTACACCCTCTACTTTAAATCTCTCTTCGAGTATCATAGCAATCTTCTTAGCAACAGAGTGTACTTTACATAGTAAATCATCAGGTATATCAAAAATGTTTTCATAATGCTTCTTAGGAACTACCAATGTATGCCCTTTACTCAAAGGATTTGCATCTAAAAAAGCACACACATCATCATCCTCATAAACCTTATGACAATTCTTCTCTCCAGAAACTATTTGACAAAATATGCAGTCGTCCATGTTACTTAAGATATGAAATTATTTCACGAGACCAGTAAGTAAGATTATTAATATTTTCCTTAAGATAGTCAACATCAACGAAACCTATATCCTCCAAGCCTTCCTCCTTAGTATGAACATTGTCTGAATCTAGCTCAAATATATATACAAAACCAACATGAACTCTATTTACAGGATTATCATCCTCTATATATATTAGACCCACAAAATCTTTCTTAATGATATTACCATCAAAAGAGACCTCCTCATTCATCTCTCTAACAAGAGCATTTTCGATAGTATTACCTGCTCCAGTATTATCATACTCCTCTATATGACCACCTACAGGAAGTGGACAGAGTGAATTTAACCTCTGCTCTGTTCTAGCTACCTGCTTATGTAAAAAATATCTATCTTTATATTTCAAAATTACCTGAGCAATTATTTGCTTATATTCAAAATTCTCCTCTAACTCATCTCTAGGATGAAATTCCATATTCTCATTTATCAGGGAAATATATTTAGACAGATTATCCCTTTTCAAACCATTCCATTTACCTTCAGAGAAAAGTATATCTTCTTTTATACAACAGATCTTTTCTTTGTGAGACATTTTACTCCTCTATTTCGATTGCCATAGCTGGGCAAGATGACTTAGCTTCTTTTGCTTTCTCCTGAGCTTCTTGAGGAACTGTACCATCACCTTTTACTTTTACCTTACCATCATCACCCATTTCAAACACCTCAGGACAAATAGCTACACACGATCCACACATAATACATTTATTTGAATCTATTTTTGCTTTCATAGAATAATTGTAATTTATATTATATATCTACAATTAACCCTTAATAACAGAAACGATTATAGGAAATATTAGAACAAGTAAATACAGAAATACATAAAGAGCTGTACTCTTTCCCTCACCACTACTTTTATCTACATTTTTCTTCATATCATTAAATTTCTAAATATATTTTGAGTAACCGAGAATCAGTCTGCCATATTTCAAATACAATGTCAAAAATCTCTACTTTGTTTTCTTATACAAATTTCTAAAGCTCGCTATTTCGTTTATAAAGGCAAGCTTAACAACACCTGTAGGTCCGTTTCTATGCTTTGCAACTATTAACTCACCAACACCCTTCTCCTCAGTATCAGGATTCCATGTCTCTTCTCTATCTATGAACATAACAACATCAGCATCCTGTTCAATCGAACCAGACTCTCTTAAATCTGAAAGCTGAGGTCTTCTACCCTGTCGTTGTTCTATGGCTCTAGATAGCTGTGAGAGAGCCACGACAGGTACTTCTAACTCCTTAGCTATATTCTTCAAACCTTGAGATATCTCTCCTACTTCTAATGTCCTACTCTCTGTATTACTACCATGCATTAGCTGTAGGTAGTCTACAAAAATAATATCTAAATTCCCTTCCATAGCTAATCTTCGTGCTTTTGTTCGAATTGCATTGATATGTTGACCCGCTTGATCATCTATATAGATATTGGCATCTGCAAGCTCTCCCATTGTGTCTGCAAGCTTCATAAACTTTTTATCACTTAATCTACCTGTTCGAATTTCCCAAAATGGAATATTTGACTGCATACCAAGCAATCTATCCATAATTTGTGTCTTAGACATTTCCAAAGAGAAAAATGCTACTGTCTTTTTTTCTTGTAATCCTGCATGTCTCATCATATCTAGAGCTAATGAAGTTTTTCCAACAGATGGTCTAGCTGCCAAAATTATTAAATCTGATTTCTGGAAGCCTCCAAGTAAATCATCTAAATCTTTAAATCCAGTAGATATTCCTAAATATGCTTCATCACTATCTGCTCTTTCCGCTCTCTCGTATGCATCTCGTAAAAGATCTTTGATATGGATAAAATTACTTTTCGTGCCTGTTTGTGCAACATCAAAAATCTCTTTCTCTGACTTATCAATCACTCTATCTATTGGAGTATTTTCATTGAATGCAAGCTCAGTAATCTCTCTAGCTGCCGAAATCAAACCTCTTCTTACAGCACTCTCTTTAACAATCTCACCGTACTCTTCAACATGAGCTGACGTTGCTACTGTACTTACTAAATCTGCTAGATATGTAGCTCCTCCTGCATTAGTGAGCTTCTTCTGCTTCTTTAACTTATCTACTATAGTTACTAAATCAACAGGAAGACCGTTATTAAAAAGATCAAGAATAGCGGAGTAAATAATGACATGTCTATCATCATAGAAATGGGTAGGAAGAAGCCATGCAGAAACAGTAATAATTGAATCCTTGTCCATCAACATACAACCTAGAAGTGATTGTTCTACTTCTATATTTTGAGGAGGGATTTTCCCTTGCATATATCTATTTATTTCAAAAATATTACTTCTACACTACTCTGATTCTCTTCATCTACTTTTTTCTTCGCAACATTGTAATAGTTCTCTTCTCTCACATTTGCATATCCAAAATGTTTCAAAAATTCTTCCTTACTTTTCAAATCTAATTGGTTCTTACTGTCCTCTCTATATCCACATGGAATTAAAATGGCTGGATCAATATTGGAGATTACTTTTTCTAAAGTATCATAACTCATGAAAGATTCACCATCCCCTATTGGAATGATTAAAACATCTACATCTCCTAAACTCTTAGCATTTTGAGGATCAAACTCCTTCTCTGTACCTCCCATATATACAACTCGTATTTCCTTTTCATCAATGATATAGAAGTTGTCATTTAAACCTCGTCTAATCATCAAGCCTCCTACTTCATACTCTCCAGGGTTATATATCTCCATCATTTTCTCTCTCTTGTCAGGAACTATCTTAGATTCTAAATCATTGTCTTTAACAATATCTTTCTTAATCTGTTTAGAATAGTTAGTGAATAGAAGAATATCACTCTCTGTTTTAGTTAGACTGTTTCCAGATTCTTTGATATCAAGAGGATCTGTTAAAACAGAGATACTATCTGTATTAAGAAGAAATGTCGTCCATCCTACTTTTCGTATTTTCATTTACTTGTTGTTCAAAATTAAATGCTTGCTCAAGTACACAAGTATATCAAATCTTACCCAGGCAGTTAAGAAACCTATTCTATTCCTAAAGTGTTTTTTACATTTTCTAGAATTGTCTCTTTCATTTGCTCTTTAGCCAATTCTACTTTCAAACTCTCTAAAGATGAGATCGATGCTTTCAATTGTGTTATCACTTTCTCTTGGCTTTTACCATCAACTATCATCTTCTTTACTCCAGTTACTTGTCCTTCTACTCTTTTGATATGGTTTTGCACTTTTTTAGAATACTTCATGTACATAGTATATGGTATTGCCAAGATTGGTTCAACAGGCCTGCCCTAGGGCAGGCCTAGCATTTGACTTAACGAATATCTTCTAATATAATCCACTTTGTAAATGAAAAAAGACATACATCCAAAATATAATAACAATTTAACCATCACATGCTCCTGTGGTAACTCTTTTGTAACAGGAAGCACATTAGAGGAAGAAACATTGACAGTAGATATCTGTTCAAAATGTCATCCTTTCTATACTGGTGAGCAAAAGATTGTTGATACAGACAACCTTGTAAAGAAGTTTGAAGACAGGGTAGCTAAGGCAAAAGGAATGTCATTTCAAAGTAAGAGAGAGAAGATGGAAAGAAGAAAGAAGAAGATGGATGACATGTCAAGCAAACCAGCAACTGCACTTTCATTGAGAGATATGCTTGAAAACGCAAAAATCTCTAAGAAGTAACTATTCCAAAACATAATCTCATCGTGCTATCATCCATTATGGATATTCAGCTATTAAAAACAAAATACAGTACAAATAACGCTCAGAATAAAGTTAAAGCATTAGAAGCAGAGCTATCCAACCCATCAAGAGATAAGGATATGTCACAACTAAGTAGTGATTTAGCCTATTTCTCTCAACTCGCTCTAGAGACTTCCCATATTCAAAAAGCTATGACAGATCTAGAAGATACAAAAGCTATGGCTGAAACAGAGCAAGATCATGAATTAAAAGAGTTAGCTAATGAAGAGATAGCTTCCCTTGAGCAGAGAATTGAAGAGTTAGACCTAAATATTAAAAGAATGATTGCAGGTAGAGAGTTAATTGATGAAGATGATGATAAATCTGTGATTTTAGAAATTAGAGCAGGAGCAGGTGGAGATGAAGCTGCTCTTTTTGCTTCCGACTTATTCAAAATGTACTCTAACTTCTCTACTCATAAAGGATGGGAGGTTCAACTTATGTCTAGTAATATTACAGAGGGAGGCGGATTTAAAGAGGTTGTTGCTCAGATTAATGGTAAGAATGTATTTAAGAATTTAAAGTATGAAAGCGGTGTACATAGAGTACAGAGAATACCCTCTACAGAGGCTTCAGGAAGAATTCATACATCTACTGCTTCTGTAGCAATTCTCCCAGAAGCTAAAGATGTAGATATTGATATCAAGTCAGAGGATTTAAGAATAGATGTGATGAGAGCATCAGGTGCAGGAGGACAGTGTGTAAATAGAACAGACTCTGCTGTAAGGATTACACATATTCCATCAGGTATAGTGGTAAGCTGTCAGGAGACCAAGCATCAGAGTCAAAACAAAGAGAAAGCTATGGCTATACTTAGATCAAGATTGTATGACATGAGAAAGCAGGAAGAGATGTCAAAGAGATCAGATATGCGACTTTCTCAGATAGGTTCATCTATGAGAGCAGAGAAGATAAGAACATATAATTTCCCACAGAATAGAATTACTGATCACAGAGTTAAACTGTCATGGTTTAATTTAGAAGAGATTTTAAATGGTAGTATTCAAGAGATGATTGATGATATTACCAATGCATTTCAAGATCAGTTGTTAGAAGAGAAGATGCAAAGTGAGACAGAAGCTTAAACAGTTATTTCAAATTCAACAGATAGTGAAGCAATCAGGATATCCTGACTACATTAGAATTTCCAATGAGATCTATGAATTTTGTGATGGTGATGATTTGCAGATAACGAAAGTATTGGAAAGAATCAAATCTGATGAGCCGTGGGAGTATATACGAGGGTATACTGAGTTCTACGGTTATGAGTTTACTGTGAATAGTTCAACTTTGATTCCTAGGATAGAAACAGAACAGTTAATTGATATAGCATGTTCATTAGTAATGGATAGGAATATTCAGAATGTAATGGATGTAGGTACTGGCAGTGGTAATATTGTAATTTCTCTTTGTAAAACTTTGAAAGAGAAATATCCTGAGAAGAAAATAAAATATACAGCTACTGATATTAATAAAGATGCTTTAGAGATAGCAAAGAGTAATAGTGAGCGAAATGGAGTTGAAGATATGATTAATTTTGTTCAAACAGATCTAGTAGATGGAGTTAATATAGAAGAAAATACTTTAGTTATTGCAAATCTACCGTATATCCCTACTGATATATATAAAAATTTATGCCCATCAGTCATTAATTTTGAGCCGAGAACAGCTTTAGATGGAGGTATTGATGGAATTAAATATTACAAAGAGTTAATAACTACCCTTTCAAAGAAATATCCGAAAACAAAAAATATTACTCTTTTAATTGAAATAGATCCATCTATTACCAAACAATTACACACATTTTACCAAGGAGAGATACATGTAATTAAAGATCAAAATAATTTAGATCGATTTGCTCTAATTTACCTCACCTAGCTTTACCTTAAATGTCTGGGTTTCGCCAGATCTGTTAACAACTACTTCAACCTCTTCCCCTACTTTATGTGATTGAATCATATCACCTAGAGATATTTTAACTTCCTCTCCTCCAAATTTTGTAACTATATCTCCTCTTCTAATACCTGCAGCATACGCTGGACTACTAGCATCTACCTCTACTACTAATGCTCCAGGTACTACATTTGAATAGTAAAGAGCGTCATACTCTGTAATCATTTGATATGAGACTCCTAGGTAAGGTTTTATAAATTTACCGTAAGTTCTATACTCCTCTAATCGATTTTTCACTTTGTTAATAGGGATAGAGAACGAAATATTATCAGCATATGATGTAGTAGCAAAATTTACCCCTATGACTTCACCTTGAGAATTAATAAGAGGGCCACCTGAGTTACCTGAGTTAATTGCTGCATCAGTTTGAATTACTCCCTCATATGTTTTAGCAGTAGAACCAAACCAAGAGGAATTAGATGCAGTAACACTTCTATTTAATCCACTGATTATTCCTGTAGTGACAGATCCTGCAAACTCTCCTAATGGTGTTCCAATTGCAAGGACAGATTGCCCTACTACTAAGTTATCTGAATTTCCTAAATTGATACCCTTAAATGTATCCCCCTTGGCATCAATTTTTAATATAGCAATATCATACAAATCATCTCTTAATACTTCCTTCACTTCATACTCTTTTCCATCACTTGTAACTACTTTGTAGTTATCTGTCTTACCAGAAACAACATGCTGATTCGTAATTATTACTCCAGATGAATCAACTATGAAGCCAGTACCAATATTATTACTTTGATCAACTACTCCTTTGTTTTGGGAAAGAGATATCTGTGTAACAGCAATACTTACTACTGATGGTGATGTCTCTTTTACAATATCTATCGTAGATTTCTCAGCTTCACTCACAACTATTTCTTTGCCAGTATCTCTATTGGAAGAGAGATCATCTATTTTCTCTCCATCTTTAATTCCTGTTATTTTAGAAACTGCCTCTTGAAGTTTAGGAAAATTTCTATACGTAAAGTATGATGCTGTCATAGCTACAATTACAAAAGCAGAGAAGAACAGTAATATTCCAAGTATTACATATCCGAATCTCTTAGCTCTGTTTCCTCTTTTTTTCACTACTACTGTAGTATCTTTTGTAATTTTCTTTTCTTTTGCTTTCTCTTCCATATTAACTCTTATTTAAATTTAAATAGAAAGTATTTCTAATGCTTTTTGAAGCTGAGGATCTTTGCCAGCTTTAAAGTCATCATTTGTTAAATCAACCTCTACATCAGGTTTGATACTATTCTCATGATCTAAGTTTCTACCATCTGGAAGTAACCACTTTAATATTGTTAAATGCAATGAAGAACCGTTTGAGAGATCTAAGACAGATTGTGCAGTACCTTTACCGTATGTAGCCATACCTATTACTTTTGCTCTTCCATTTTGTTGTAAAGCTCCTGCTAAAATTTCAGAAGCTGAAGCACTTCCTTCATTAACTAATACTACTACTTCAATATCTAGCAACTCACCACCTTTTTTGGATTCATACTTCATAACACGGCCTGAACCATCTCGTTGTTGTGATATGATTTTTCCTTCATCTAAGAACTCGTCTGCTGAGTATATAGCGGCATCAAAATACCCTCCAGGATTCCCTCTCAGATCAAGAATCATCTTCTTTACTCCTGATTTCACAATTTGACTAACTTTAGAATCCCACTCTCTTTCCCATTCAGCTACAGTTGTTTCAGTAAACCTATTCACCTTCAAATTAGCTATATCTTTGTTGTTTCCAATAAATTCAAGGGTCATACTAGAAACAGTAATCTCTTTTCTTTCAATTTCAATACTTACAGGCTTCTCATCTCCACGATGCAGAACTGTTAAGGTAACTTTTGTTCCAGCATCACCTCGAATTTTAGCAACTGCATCATATATTGAATCTTTTGGAGTTAGTTCGTAATCATCTATCTTTAAGATATAGTCGCCTGAACGGATACCTGCTTCTTTAGCTGGAGAGCCTTCAATTGGAGAAACAACTATGACACTTCCATCAGAGTATCCAAGTTCGGCTCCAATACCTTGGAAGAATTTACCACTTGTAGATTCATTGAATTTCTTTGTTTCTTCTGGATCGAGAAAAACTGTTGCAGGATCTTCAAAAGAGTTAACCATACCTTTAATAGCTCCAGTTACCATCTTCTCTTTGTCTACTTTATCTGAATCTACATACTGTTTTGAAGCTATATTCCAAACCTGCCAGAACATATCCATATTTACATCACTGTTTTTGTTAAACACAGTAGTTATGTCACTACCAGTAACTCTCTGTCCTGTTAATATTCCAAGAACAAATACTGCTACAAGGAGTATTGCAGTACCTACTAATCTTCGATGTTTCTGTTCGTTACAATTGTTTTCGTCCATATTCTCTAATTCAAAAATAAACAGATTTAATTATACTCTAAAGGGATATAAATTCCACATTAGCTATATTAATTATTCCAACTAAACCATTTTCCCATTTAACTTTCAAAAATGAAGGATCTTCTTCTGTACCGACTACTTTACCGAGCATTGCATAGTTAGCTAAGGAGAGAGATCTAACTGTAGAATCTTTTAATGAGTATACAAACAAAGAATCTTTACTACTTTCTAAAGCTTTTCCTTCATTAAGAAAGAATAGTTGATTCTCTTCGTAATCAACTATTGCAAATGAACCTACCATGCTTTTTAATATGTCTAAGATTTGCTCACTGAAAAATATCTCTCCAAAGCCTCCTAAAACTCCGATAGGTAACCCTTGTCTTCTAAAATCACGGTAATCCATAGAATATGTAAGTACAAATGAGGCTCCTTTCTGAAATAGGTCATGTAAGAGAGATGTGTGTAGATATTTTCCAACAAAGACTATTTTCTCATGATAGTCCGTATCCTCTGCTTTAAGGAGGAGATCTTTTCCATCTCCTAGAAATACAAATTCTCCAAAGATTTTTTTGTTTAATCTTTCGTTTCTGTTATTAAATACATCAGATATTAATTTTATATCAAATGCATAGGCAGGAGAATTTACCTTTATACCCTCTACAGGATTTACATCTAGTACTTCTCCTTTAAATGAGCTTTTAATATCCACAGTTGTTTCCTCACCTAATATATCTAAATATCCTTTATCTATTCTCTCTAAATCTATGACTCCATCTGATGGTGATATTAATCTTTTGATATTTAATCCTCCAGCAATTAATCGCTCTGCTAATATTGTTCCTTCTGTAACTAGTTCCCCATCTATGCATGTAACATACTCTTTACTTCTCTCTGCAGGAGCTCCAATTTGCTCTGGTATGGAGAAGGAGTGTTTAACAACATTGCTTTCTCTTCGCAAGATATCATCGCCTACTTTTACGGTATCTCCTTTCTTCACAAGTACTTTGTCCTGTGATGTGTAAGGGATACTGAAAGTATAGCTATTATATTTTTCGAATACTTTACGCTTTATTATCATTTATCCATTGTTGTAATTTAAGTTTGTTTGAATATACATCAGGTCCATAGATTACTGGTCTTGGACGAGCATCTATTAGAAGAGATTCGTAGTAAGTGCTATCAGGAGTTGATATGAATGAGAGGGTGGTTTCTGAATTATTTAATCTTGCTCCATTTTTCCAATCTCCTTCTACTATTAATTTTTCTTGATGTTTAGGTAGAGATATTCTACTGAATTGTGGAGTAAGTACAAAGAATTCAGATCTTGGTATTTCAATAGATTCAATATATCCGCTGAATATTACTTTGTTAATCCCATTTGCAGTTGTAGGTATTAACAATTTAGTAATTGGAGATATGACATCTTTCTTGGTTAAGATGATATCTGTACTATCTACTCCTGCTGAGTATGATTTTCCGTAGGAGAGTAATCTTAATTCTGAATCAAATATACAATCTATCTGCCCATTTAGTTCTAACCCATCTGTTAGTGCTAGCAGGGTACTGTATTTGCCAAGTATATTTGGTATATATCCCGATACTATCATTGCATTTTTTGTATATATATTTCCAAACTGTTGTAGTTTCTGTCTGTTGTCTCTTAGTATTGAGAAGTTTTGAATTGTGGTGTATGCCCTTACTAGATCTAGTAGGTTTGGTTCTCTGATATTTAATGGTCTGTCTAGTATGAAATTACTCCAGTAATTGACTAGTTCTCGTTCGGAGAGGTCAGTGGCAAGAAATGCTCCAAATCTGTTGTCGTTTATGCTATCTATTACAGCAAAATCAGAATTCCAACCTAATTTTGATTTAGTAAAGAGTCTTCTGATACTTCCATCTTTTTGAGTAATGTTTGTAGTTCTAAAGAGAGAGAAGTCGTATATGTCCATATCTATATACAGAAGGTCTTCATATCCAAGTCTATCTGCAAGTGATTCCACAAGAGTTTGCATATATTGGTCATTAATGACTCGTAAAGAGAGGTCATTGGAGAAGTCTCTAACTGATTGGAATATTTTGTCAAAGTAATCTTGGTTATCATCTATGAGTATTCTTATTCCATTTATTCCATCTCCTTCTTGTTTGAATTTTCTAAATGTGAATATGGCTAATGAGTTTTTATCTACTATATCCCAGGTGAAGATTTTTTCTAGGTTATTGAAGTATTCAAACCAGAATTCTTTAGTAAATATATGGTCATCTAAGCGGTATTGTAAGGTATTTATGTTGGTATAGTCAGAGAGTATATACTCTCTTTTTGCATTGTAGTCTGTATATGCTAGGTGAGCCCATATGCCGTTATCTTTTATTACAATGCTAATATATGCATTTTTTTCAAGGATGGACAGTTTTGACATTCTTTCTACATATTACTGAAAAAGGAAGATATTTTCAACAAAAATGGAGGAGGATTAATATGAGGAGTACTTATCTTCCTCTTCTCTTCTGCGTTTGTATAGGAGGAAGAGTAAGATTAAGAAAAGAATTAGAAATGGGAGTAAGTAAGACCAAAGCTTTTTATCATTTTTCTCCTCCTCTATTACTTCTGGTTTTTCTAGTGGTTTATATGTATTTGTTACTTTATTTGGCTCACTCTCCGTCGTTGGTTTTTGATTGTCCGAATCTATATCTTCTTCTGTTGTACTCTCTACAGGATCAGATGATGCTACAGCTACTTTAGAATAAACTGTTTTTTTCTTTGGAGCTATATTGGTTTCAACAATGGGTTGTGCAATTGGAGACTCTGTTACTGAAACTGGTGGCTGAGTTACTGTAATTAAGAATACCCTATCTGTATATACTCCTAGTACATCTGTGCTTCGTATTAGTACTGAGTATGTGTTGCTATCTGCAGTATATCCTGTATCTGTTGGGTTGTAATAATATGGGGTCTCTTTGAAAAGGAGGGTATTTGTCACTGGATCTATTTCAAATTTATCATTGTCTTCTCCTCCGACACCAGATATCAGAGAGAAAGAGGATGGTGTATCTTCTTCATCTATGATAGATAGAGTACCTACTACTTTACTATCACTACCTCCTACAATGGTTACAGTAGGTAGGATTATATCTTCTGTAGGACAATTTTTTCCTAAATCAGTAATTATCCAGTTGTTAGGAACAGATGTTAATATATCTCTGTACTGTTGAGACTTACAATAGAAAGTACCTCCTAAAGGAACAGCTGATTTGACTATTTGACTACTCCATTTTTCTAGTATGAGGTCGTAGTTGTTGGATTGTAGTCCTGAATCAGTGAACATTTCTGACATGCTAGTTATATTTCTAATATCCCAATTACTAATATCTTGATTAAAATTAGAGGCTTCATAAAACATACGGTACATGTTTGTCATCTTACTTGTAACCCAATTGCCAATTGGTTGATTGAAATTAGTCGCTTTACGGAACATATATGGTATATAAGTTACATTCGAAGTATCCCAATTACTAATATCTT
>CAYZNW010000005.1:0-9879 GCA_964480345.1 uncultured Candidatus Saccharibacteria bacterium | reverse complement strand
CGGAACATATATGGTATATAAGTTACATTCGAAGTATCCCAATTACTAATATCTTGATTGAAACTAGAGGCTCCATAGAACATATATGACATATCTGTTACATTGCTTGTAATCCAATTACCTATTGGCTGATTAAAATTTGTTGCACTATAGAACATATCAGACATATCAGTTACCTTGCTTGTAATCCAGTTACCTATTGGCTTATTAAAACTAGTTGCATTATAAAAGATACCACTTATATAAGCTACATTACTAGTATTCCAATTACTAATATCTTGATTGAAATTAGAGGCATTTGAAAACATAAATGACATACTAGTTACATTACTTGTGACCCAATTACCTATTGGTTGATTAAAGCTGGTAGCTCCAGAAAACATATGTGTCATATTAGTTACATTAGCAGTATTCCAATTATTAATATTTTGATTAAAACTAGTTGCGTCTAAAAACACACCGTACATATTAGTCACACTACTAGTATTCCAATTGCTAATATCCTTATTAAAGCTAGTGGCTCCAGAAAATATAGATGTCATATTTATTACCTTACTTGTAATCCAAGTGCCTATTGGTTGATTAAAACTAGTTGCTTTATTAAACATATATGACATATCTGTTACATTAGAAGTATCCCAATTACTAATATCTTTATCAAAGCTAGAAGCTTCTGAAAACATATATGACATACTTGTTACCTTACTTGTATTCCAAGTACCTATTGGTTGATTAAAGCTAGAGGCCTTATTAAACATATATACCATAGAAGTAACATTAGAAGTATTCCAACTACTAATATCTTGATTAAAACTACTAGCTCCACCAAACATAGAATGCATATTAGTCACACTACTAGTTACCCAACTTCCTATTGGTTGATTAAAGCTAGTAGCATTATAAAACATATAGTAGATATTATTTACACTACTTGTGACCCAATTTCCTATTGGTTGATTAAACAGAGATGCATACTCAAACATATATGACATATTTGTTACATTACTAGTATTCCAATCATTCATAACCGTATTGCCTTTTAGTGCACGACAACCACTAAACATATATGCCAAAGATGTAGATAAGGATAAATCAGGAGTATCAGTAGCTGTTAAATCTAAGTTAGCAGCTCCATAGAACGCACTAAGCATAGAAGTCCATTTATTTGTACCCCACTGCTTTACTTCCAATATTTTCAGCTTATCTCCTGTGTTATTAAAGAAAATCCTTGGAAAAGCACCTTTGATACAAACTGTATATGTACCTGCTACCGTATAATTATGTGTGATATTACCAGTTACTCCAATATTCTCAAAAGTCCCATCACATGTCTAATCAACATCATAATTATATCCTGTTCCAGTAGTAGGTATTGTGATAGAAGTACTATTAGATGATCCCGTATTATCTGTCTTCCATACTGTCACAAACTCTGCACTACTATATGCTAATACTGGCTTACTATATCTCTCTCCCTTAGATGATATATAGAAGAAAGAAGATACAAGAAGTAATGCAAATAACACATGGAATATCTTCCTGACATTATGTTTTAGGGCAATAGTAACCATCTATTAAAAAAGATAGATTAACTCATATTTATCTTATCCAACCATAAAACAAAATGCAAATGTATATAATAAAAAAAGGGGAGCTTTTACTCCCCCTTTCACATTCAAACCAAATTACAAACTATTCATTAGATGCATATGGAAGTAAAGCCATATATCTTGCTCTCTTAACTGCTAACTGCAACTGCTTTTGATGCTTATGACATACTCCTGATTTCTCAGTAGAAACAATCTTACCTCTTACAGATGTAAACTTCTTAAGCTGATACACATCCTTGTATCCTACAGATTTAACACCAGCCTCACAAAGAGGACACTTAAGATTCTGAATTATCTTTCTCTTCCTTCTTACTTTCTTCTTTGCAGATTGAAAATTCTCTTCTTCGGTAATTCCCTTATCATCATAAAGTTCATTATCGAAAGAAACTTCTTTCTTTTCTTCTATATTCTTTACTTCTTCATCCATAACTATCTAACTAATCAAATTAAAATGGCAAGTCTTCCTCAAGAGGATCCTGATCCTCAACTACCTCTTCAGTATTCTCTGTTGATACTTCCTCTTCCTCATCTTTATCTTTCTTTGCAGGAGCACTTGATTCTCCATCTGTACCTGCACCCTGTTTACCCTTACTATCAAGAAGAATCATATCTTCTACTCTAATTTCAGTCTTGTATTTTGTATTTCCATCTTCACCTTCCCATGACCTTGTATTTAAGGAACCCTCTATGTAAACCTTCATTCCTTTCGCAAGAAGTTGCTGACAAATCTCTGCCATCTTGTTCCAAGCAACTAGGTTATGGAATTCTGCTAACTCTTTTGTCTCTCCCTCTGCATCTTTCCATGATTTGTTTGTAGCCATACCAAATGTTACTACTGGAGTTCCAGAGTTTGTGTATCTCATCTCTGGGTCTCTTGTTAAGTTTCCTATTAGGATAACTTTATTTAAAGATCTTGACGCCATTTTTTGTAAATATATAAATTTAACTTACCTCTTACTTTACCCTCTAATTATTAAATTTCTATTAAATCTCTAACTCCTTCTTTTTGATTCCTTTTCCTATGGAAGTAACATCATCAACACCAACTACCATAAATCTAAGAACTTCCTGCTTTAATTGAAGCTTTCTCTTCACCTCTGCAATACTTTCAGGAGTAGATTTGAACTCATAGACCATGTAATAGCCCTCATTATGTCCTTTTATTTTGTATGAAAGATATCTTTTACCCCATACATCTACATCAACAACTTCTCCTCCAAAACCTTTTACCATATCTACAAGCTCTTTATGTATTTCTTTTCTGAAATCATCAGGTAACAAAGGTTTGAGAACAACCATTAATTCATAATTCTTTAAATTTCTTGCCATCTACACAATCTATTATATTAACAAGAAGGAATTCTATCAGAAAAAATTCTTTAGCACAAGACAAATTACCTTCTTATTTAATTTCTACCTTGTTGAACAGTACTATCTTGCTCTGTGCTCTGTTGCAGTTGAAGTTGCTGATTTTCACCTTCATTCCTATTCTGAGTTTGCTCCTGTTCAGTAACTTGCAACTTAACACCTGTTCCTTCTTCAAATGTCCTTATTTGATTCTGAACATTCTCTTCATATCTATTTTGAACTTGATTTAGGTCATCCGAATTTCCTTTATCTTCATTTAGCATTAATTGATTCTGTACTTTGTCCATACTCTCTTTATGTTCCTCTATCCGACTCTGTAGTTTTTCCATAACTTTTAGTTGGTCTTGGGTTTGTAATTTATCTTCTGTTCTAAGCTTGTCCATCTCCTGTAATCTATCTCTTAATCTTAATTGCTGAGCTTCTATTTCAGCTATTGCTTTTTCAATACCTTTAACATTTTTCTCTTCATTTAGTTTCTCTAACTCTAAAACTCTTTCATCCATAACTTTAATTTCAAATTCTGATCTTTTTACTGAATTTCGTATTAAAGCTCTTTGTACACACTCTGAAGCTTTATCAACTCCGTAGAGTAAATCACCAGGTTTAGATGAATCTGAAGCGTAGGCCACTGCAGTAAGAGAGCCAAATACAATAACAACACCTAGCAGTACTGATAGTACTGAGTTAAGTTTCTGACTCATAATATAAAGCAGTTTAAAATTTAAATATAAGTCAGTAATATTGTAGTAGCATCAAATAATGAAGTCAAATGGTCGGGGTGACACGACTTGAACGTGCGACCTCTTGCACCCCATGCAAGCGTTCTAGCCACCTGAACTACACCCCGAATACCTCTCTAAGTGTATCTGCATCAATATATTGAGTACCATGTATACCAAATTTCCTAGCTTCCTGTATATTTGTATCTGAATCATCAACCAAAAACATATCCTCATACTTTCCTCCTACAGTTTCCAAAAGCTTTTCAAATGACTCCTTACTCGGTTTTCTACAACCATCGCAAGAGACAACTTTAGTAAAATATTTCAAAAAAGGAGTAACAGTATCATTCTCTTTCAAAAAACACTCCCTGCTATTAGTAAACAGATACAAATCTACACCCTTCTTCTTTAAATCCATTACAACACTCAAAACATCAGTAGAAACACCTCTCTTCTCCCTGTCATACAAGACATTGTAAAAATCAAAAAGTACTTTTCGAGACATAACTTACTTAATTTCAATAGAAACCTGGTTTGGGTTTGTACTAGCACTCAATTTAAATTCTGTATCCTTACTTACCCCTTCAAACACATAAGTAGAGGTACTGCCTGTCCTAGATGCAACTAACTTAATTCTACTGTTTAAGACAATCTCTTTTGCTAAAGCTACTCTATCTAAAACTAAACTACTAAACTCTACTACTAATTTACCTGATTCATCATACCCTGCTTTTACTGAAGGTATTGGAGAATTACCATCTGCTGTAACATTCCAAACAAATTTTACAACTCCCCCAGCAGTACCGTATGTATATGAAGTAACAGAAGCTTTCTCACTCTCACCTACACCGGAGATACTTTGCTCTTTACTAGAAAATTCTGTACTACCAAGATCATTTTCAGAAGTACTTTCCTCTTTCTCTGTATATTTAACTAAAAGTAAGACATTCCATTTACCATCTTCCTCTTTCTCACTGACTAGCTTAAATACTGTAGGAGCTATACCAATATCATATATCTCTTCATCTTGTATATTACTAATATTTCTATATATCTTACTTATTCCATCTACATTAACTGCCTTGCTACTCTGATGAGCAATTCCTGCAGAATCTTTCTCTATATTATTTAATTTTACTCTAATTACTCCTGCTGCAGACACATAGGAAGCAGTAACAAACGGATAATCCTCTCCCTCACTACTTAATTTAAAAGATATCTCATGATATCCATCCTTGCTAGAATCAGATATTGACTCAATCGTATATTTTGATTCTGAATCTTCACCAACTGTTTGTGAGTTTGAAGAGTAACTAGAGAAGTCTCTATTACTTGTAACTTTAGTAGGTGTATCTTTTTTAGGTTCTTCTTTCTTCTCTTCTTCTGTCTCCTTCTTTTCTTCTTGTACAGTATTGCTATCGTTCTTAGGTTCTTCTTTCTTGTTCTTGTTGTAGAAATATATTACAGCACCACCAATTATCAGTAATGCTAAGATCCAATATATGGTCTTTTTCTTCATAGGTATAATTTAATTAAATTATATTTAATATAGTACCACAAATTTAATTCAAATATATATTCTTGCAAAATATATGTTTGGAAGTATTGAATTACTTACTTGATGTGGTAGGATAATGTATATGGCAAAAACAATAACTATGGATGAACAGGGTAATGAAGTTAGAAGTAAAGAGTTAAATCCTGTTGTAAAAGAAGAAGTAAAGCCAAATACTCCCCTAGTAGAAGTAGAGAAAGATATTAAGCAGGAGAAAGTCGCTACTCCTCCAGAGAAAACAAATACAGATTCGAATATACGAAGAAAAAAGAAGATAATGATGATAGCTATAATTGCAGGAAGTATACTTCTAGTCATAGGCATAGCTGCTTTCTACTACTTTGGAATATACAAACTTAAACCGAAAGATCCTTCTGAGATTGTGTCTTTCAACAGTAATTACATTGCCTCTAATATTCCTACAGCAATGTTTGCTACTAATCTACCTTTACTCTCACAGCCAACAGAACCAAGAACTGAAGAGAGTCCATTAAATGGACTACTTTTTAGTAAGAAAGAAATGGATGAGATGAAAACTAAAAGACCTGTTGCAGTAATAATAAATAATCATGTAGATGCAAGACCTCAATCTGGACTTACAAGCGCTGATGTTGTTTACGAAACAAATGCAGAGAGTGGTATTACAAGATATTTAGCAATATTTTGGAGCTCTGCTCCTGAAAAAGTTGGTTCAATTAGGAGTTTAAGACAGTACTATTTAGAATGGCTTAGTGAATACGACCCAATATTAATACATGATGGATGTGCAGATACAAATAACCCACTCACAAATGCATGTGGTAATGTGCATACATATGGTATTAAAGATATTTCGACATACGGCGCATGGAGGTGGAATGACAGAGTACGAGTTGCTCCACATAACGAATACTCATCAGTAACCAATGCATGGGAGTATGCTAAAAAAATGAATTGGAATTCGTTCCCTAGCTCTATCGGAGGATGGATGTTTAAGAAAGATGCCGATTTATCACAACGAGGAGAGAGAACAATTGTTAAATTAGCTTTTCATAGTAGATTAAGTAATCAAAATGCATATGATGCAGTATGGACATATGATCGATCTACAAATAGCTATATGAGGAAAATTGGAAACAGACTAGATATCGATCAAGAGAACAATACACAGGTTACTGCAAAAAATGTAGTTATTCAACAAGTTCAAATGTCTGTTGCAGATGATCATGGGAGATTAATTCTAAAGACAATCGGAGAGGGAGATGCTGTGATTCTCCAGGATGGCAAAATCATAAATGGGAGATGGAAGAAATCATCAAGGTTAGAAAGAACAAAGTATTACGATGCTCAAGGTAAACAGATTCTATTCAACAGAGGGAAAGTTTGGATCTCAGCTATCGGAAAAGGAATGGGGCAATTTAATATTCTAGAACAGTAAGTTAATTACCAATCATTAGCATTACTTTTTACTCCAGTCACAGTAAGAGAACCATTGTAAAGTCCTGATGTCATACCATACGGAATCTGTATACCCCACCATATATCCAATGTAACGGCAGAAGCAGCATTAGTTTGCTTAGGCATTAACATCAAAGTAGTAACTGGTATCGTTGTTAGAACATTTCCTGAAGTGTAAGCAACCGTTGCAGAAGCGTACCTTTGACTTCCTACATTTATCTGAGTACCAACTTCGCAAGTTGGGTAATCAGTGCACATGGGAGTACCGGATAACTCAGGAGTTATACCTACATTTCCTCGAGAGGTTAGTTCCATTCGTTTATTTAATGTAGGATTACTCTCTCCTGACTTCAAGTCTTCGTACTGAATCGATTCTGTAACATTAAATGCTAGCAGAGAGTTTAGTTCAACAGTAGTACTAGTACCCACTTCAGAAACCAACGAACCTTTATCCGTTGCTTTTACTGCACCTCGCCAACTATCAGCCGAAAACTGAGAATCTGTATCCGTTGCATCAGCGAAATACTGAATATTACCAGTACAGGTGTAAGTTGAAGAAGAATCTGTTATGTCAGTACAACTACCTGCATCTTCTGTACAGGTGATATCTGGATAACAGTTATTGTTATTTGCTTTAGATGAAGAATCACATCCTGCATATCCTATACCATCTCTATATATAGAGCCAATTACAGAAGTAATTTCACTGTTTGTACATGAGTTGTAATCTAATACGGTAAGATAAAGTACGACTTGAGTCGTAGTTCCACTTGATAGAGTAATGGGTAAGCCTGAGTTGAGACTTAATGAAGTTACTAAAGGAGCGGTATTGCTTACAGTATACGGTTTTGAGCTTCCTTGCAGGGCGGAAGAGGATGGATAATCAAAAGAGTTAAAGACATAGACATAGGCATCATAGCTACCACTAGGCTTAACTGCATCTAGTACTTTAGAACAGGAAGGATTAGAACTAACTAACGAGCTTTCACATATTGTAGTGCCACTACACGAAGTACCAGATACTCCAGCAGTAGAACAAACTAACAATTTCACATTATTAGCGTTAGGATCAGAGGCTACTGCACTATACTCTACTGTGCCTCCTGGATTTACAGACGGAGTAACAGATATAGATGTGAAAGTTGGAGGAACATTGTTGTACATAGTAAATTGAGAGGTAGAAGACCATGCTGATTCAGTATCTAAGTTATCCCAGAACTTCATTCTCCAGTAGTATGTAGTTCCATTTAGAGTAAGAGTATTACCTGCATAAGAGATATTAGGACTTCTAGTAGCATTTGTAACTGGCGTAGCAAACGCTGTCTTATTGCTATCCCACATAACTGTCCCAGTAAAATCTGAAGAGGTATTTACCTGTATTTGATAATATATTCCAGTATCAGGAGTATTTATATCAGAGAAGATGCCACTAAATGCAGGCGTCGTACTCATCACATTAATTGGGTTCGTTTGCGACTCACAAAGTAGTTGAGAAGGGCTTGCTGGTGGCTGATTTGGTGTCATTTCTATTCCAACTGTTGTTACCTTAGAGGTTTTTCGTTGTATATATATTACTGAGTAGAAAGCAGGAAGGTTCGAGATAGATGAGGAGGAAGAAGAACAAGAATGAGTGTGATTTGAACTTCCAAAAGATGCAGCAGAGCCTGAAGAAACTGTGGTAGTTGCAGAAGGAGCATATGTCCCTATAGCTAATGTATGATTGTGTTCAGTAGACCCTGTTCCTAGACCGTATGTAGACGAACCAAAAACAAGCCCATAATCAAATCGTGGAGATTTTTCATATCCTAATGGGGGATAAGCAGAAGTCATTAAAACATTATTATTGGTTACATATGTATCAGAATTAGCTTTGCCAAACACTGTATTAAAATATACTGGTATATGAGATGATGCAGATATACTGTTAGCTACAGCAACAGTAGTATGAGTATGATTCGAAGATGCTACTGTTGTAGAGGGAGCAACACCATACCTTATTACTACTACCCCAGAACCTCCTTTTCCTCCATAAGTACCATTTCCAGAACTACCACCACCTCCTCCACCAAGCCCATTTGTTCCTGGAGAACCGCTTGCTGCAGCTTGAGCTCCATTTCCACCTCCACCTGTTCCTCCTGTACCCATTCTTCCCCCACCTCCACCGGCATAAGTTACACTCGTTCCTGTAATAGATGAAGCTTTTCCATTTCCTCCATTCGAACCAGTTGCTGCATACCCTGCACCACCACCTCCTCCTCCAACATATGGATCTACAACACTTCCTGTACCACCACCTGTTCCTCCAGCGTTTCCTTGTCCACTTGTACCACTAGCTCCCTGATTATATTGTGTATAATAACTTCCAGTACCACCACCTCCTGAACCTCCAGAAGATGCATATGTTGTAGGATAAGTACCACCAGCACCACCACCATAAGCAGTAATTAAAGATCCAAATACTGAATTACCTCCTTTTCCTGTAGCTGCCCCACCTCCACCAACAGTGACTGTGTAACTCCCCGCTGTTAAAGATAAAGATGTGTTTTCTATCATACCACCGGCACCACCACCTCCTCCGATGATATTTCCACCACCACCACCACCTGCAACTACTAATGCTCGTACTGTAAATGCTGTAGGTGCTGTAAATGTACCGCTAGCTGTAAACCTGTGGACTTTATCACTACCTACTGTAGTAATTGTTCCTCCTGTTCCTTGCTGACTAGCAACAACAGACGTTCCTTGAGTAGATGCAGTTGTAGAGGCAGTACTTACTACTGCAGTGTGAGTATGAGTACTGCTACCACCTACACTACCAGCAGAGGACATAACTCTAGGGAAGTAGCCATCTAAATCTGAAAATCTTGTATAGCCTGAAGGGACATCTCCTGCAAATACAGAGATTAAACCTGAATTAATAGTAAACTTGTTCCTGTAACAAAGTATCATACCTTTATAAGGAGGAAGATTGCTAACTGTATCAAATCCAGTATACAAGGTATGAGTATGTGTTGATGTGCTTCCCATTACAGTACCACTAGCCGAGTAAACCCCTGTGTTTACTGTAGGCGAACCAGATGTACAACTAGCTGTACTATGTGAATGAGTATCACTACCTCCTGCCGTTCCAAATGAATTAGTACCAACTAAAAATCTGTTGTTCATCTCCGTAGCTTGACTCCAACCT
>CAYZNW010000004.1:0-93191 GCA_964480345.1 uncultured Candidatus Saccharibacteria bacterium | reverse complement strand
GTATGTTGAAGTTTCAGGAGCATAGATAATGAAAAAATAAAGATGGTGGGCGATACGGGGCTCGAACCTGTGACCTCCACAATGTCAATGTGACGCTCTAACCAGCTGAGCTAATCGCCCACAACAGCCTTATTCTATATTCTATTACCAAAATTATCAAATCTCACTCTATGTTCCTCTAAAAATTTCTTCGTATCCTTTTTATTCTTCTCCACCGTATTTGAAGTTTCTAAATCAGCATAGATTTCAGTTATAAAATCAGGAGCATTCTTCAATAACTCCAATCTATAATCGATATCTCTATTAAGTAATTGTATAGGCACTAATACCAAAGCATTATCACTAGACTTAATAAAATAAATCCTCTGTTGAAAAGTTCTTGGATTGTATCCATCATCTATTCCAATATCAGAGTAATCTCGAAGCATAGCAAAGACACCTGGCTTCTCAATCTTCACAGGAGTAATACGAGGAGATTGTATGTCTATATAAGCCCGTTCTAGATAATCATCTAAATCTTTAAGTGACACACTATTTAAAGTCCCTTCTTTCACTTCGTCTCCCTGACTATTCTTAATCATATCCTCTATTTGCTTATTTAGTATCTCTAATTGATTATCTTTATAGCCGCCCTCTATTTGATTCTCTACCATATTATTTTTCTCCTACAATTTTATCTATTAACCCATACTCCATAGCCTCCTTGGCAGTAAAATACTTATCTCTATCAGCATCCTTCTCTATTTCTTTCATACTTTTACCAGTAGCATCTGAAAGCATTCTATAAAGAGTCTCTCTAGTTTTCAAAATCTCTTTTGCCTCTATAGCAATATCACTAGCCTGTCCCTCTACTCCACCCAAAGGCTGATGAATATGAATCTTACTATTTGGTAGTGCGAACCTCTTACCCTTCTTACCATTTGCAAGAAGAATAGTACCCATAGAAGCTGATAACCCTACAGCAATTGTAGAAACATCACATTTTATATAATTCATTGTATCTACAATAGCCATACCTGCTGTAACCTGTCCTCCCTGTGAATTAATGAACATCTGAATATCAGTATCGGGACTTTCCTTTTCTAGAAAAAGAAGCTGAGCTATTACTGTATTAGCCATATTTGTTTCTATTGCTCCACCCACAAATATTATCCTGTCCTTTAATAATCTAGAATAAATATCATACGCTCTCTCACCTCCTCTTTCCTTTTCAATAACTGTTGGAATCAAAACCATTTAATATATTTAAATGAATTTATTACTTAATAACCTCCTCAGAGAACTTCTTAAAAGCTAAATCCTTTAGAGAAACTCTCCTTATATACTCCTTCCACTCTTCATCCTCAAATATTGATTTATCAGTCCCCTCTGGAGCTTGTAACTTAATCTCCTCAATCTTCTTTGCTAACTCCTCATCAGAGAATTGTAGAGCTTTTGCTTTAATATATGTTCGTAAGAAAACATCTGTTTCTAAAGCCTGTTTAGCATCTTTCAACCATAACTCTCTCATCTTCTCCAAAGTAATGTCATTTGCTTTAAGAAAATCATCAATCTTAATCTGTCTATGTCCCATATCATGTTCAAAAGAGTGTTCTCTCTCCATAGCCTCATACCTAATAGCTGCCTCTGGTATTTCTATACCTGAAAGCTTTATAGCTTGCTCTAAAACAGCATCTTCCTGTTTATGCTTTAACATATGCTCTTTTTGTGATTTGAGAGTATCCTCTACATATTTTCTCAAACTCTTCATATCTTTTACATCGTCCTTACCTAGTAATTTCGCAGTTTCTTTTGCCCAATCATCGTTCATCTCTTTAAACTTTGTCTGATTGTTTTTGAAAACATTCTCTAAAGCCTCATCTATCTCCTTTGCTGAAACCTTTGCCTCTTCTTTCTCTACCTTAATCTTCTTCAAATTACCAAGTTTAAACTCAGGCATAACAGTAATATCTACAGTAAAAGTAATATCATTATCTCCATCAAGTTTTGGAAAATCTTTGTAATCTGGAGGTGCTACAGGTGATATGTTTTCTTTCTGTAATGCTGTAGTTAAATAGAGAGGAATTAATTTCTCAAATGCTTCCAATCTCAAATTGTTACTAATCTCTGATTCTACGAGATCTGCGGGTACCTTTCCTTTTCTAAAACCTTTTATATCTGTCTTCTTTAGATTCTCTTTAAGAAGGTTTTGATATGTTTCTGTAAAAGTTTTTCTTGGAATAGTTACTGTAAACTCTACAGTACTTTTATCTTTATCTTTTCTACTGTAAAACTGGTCCATGTTTTTTGTTAAAAATATATTAAAATACTCTCTGAGTCTACACTTTTTTGTATAGTTTGTCTAGCTTTGCTACGATGACTAATCTTCTTTCTGATGTCCAAAGTGGAGTGCATGTCACTAAGGTTAATGTGTAATCATTACTGTCTTGAACTATGGAGAGATCATTAGCCTCTACTTCTTTTTTCTCTAATACAATATAGTTGTGTTCACTAAGATCTGTTGTAATCTGAATCTTTTCTCCAATATCGATTTTATCTAAGTTAAAAAAGGTATCAGTTTTGGGAGGCATATGGAGGAAACGATGTCCTATGATGACTGCATTACCTTTCTCTCCAGGATTTATCGATGTTGGGAAGTGCCAAAACCCTTTATCCATAGTAGCAGAATTCTGACCTTGAAATATTTTGCCACTAATATTTAATGATGGAATACTTAATACTGTATTGATCTCCTCTATCTCTTTCTTGTCTATCGTTGTCTGCGCATTTGTTATTGATTCTTCTATTGTAGATGCTCCTAATACCTGTTCAGTATACTTACTTTTGCTTGGAGCTATTGATGAAAAGATAGCTATAGTTGTTTTTCTTGCAAGAGTGTATGTTTTAACTTTCTCAAATTGAACAACAAGGTTGGAATATACAGGGTATATGAGAAAAATAGCTATTGGGGCGAAGACCAATAGTAAAAGAAAAAGTGTAGTTACAATTTTTAATGGTTTATTCATATCTGCTCTCCATTCTACTAGATTTCTGAAGATATTGCATTATTCTCTCAATTATATTATCCTACTTTGTAAGACATATAAATTTTAATATAGGCTAACAGTGGCTAAGAAAAAAACATACATTTCTACAAAACCAATTTCAGAGAGCAAAGATAGTATGGTTTCTAAAGTAGAAGTAAAAACTGTCGAAGTAGAAGATCAAGATAAGATTTCTAGAATATTAGGTACAATATTTATCATCTTAGGTTTAGGCTTTGTATTGTATGGAATATTCTCTTTCATAAAATATACAAGAGAACCACAGCTGGATGAATCTTTCCAAGCCCCATTTATTTCAGGTACTGTTTCTGAGACTAATCAAGATGAAGTAGAGATTAAAGGTGTAGCTTCTGGGTATAACAATGTGTATGTATATGTAAATGATGAGTATGTAGGTAAGACAAATGTAGATAAGGAGGGTAATTTTGCTTATAAGTACAATACAGGTGGTGAGGGTAAATATGTAGTAAGTGCAGCTGGTGTTAAGGGTTTTCCAAAGAGATATATCTCAACAAGATCTACATCTAAAGTAGTCGAAGTAGATAAGACTGTTCCTGTTTTAGGAAAAGTAAACTATCCTGCAGAAGTAGGAACTGAGACTTTCTCAGTTGCAGGAAATGTAGAGCCAGGTTGTCAGGTTATATTGAAAAGAGGTACAAGTATTTACAATAGCGAGTGTGATGACTCAGGTAACTTTGTAGTGAAAGGAGTAGTTCTTGAGGAGGGTCCAAATGTATTTAGTATGGAAATTAGAGATAAAGCAGGAAATGTTACCGATGTCGAAGAGAAAATTAAAGTTATCTACTCTGCAGAAAGTAGTGTAAATGGTAATGCAGTCGCAGATGTTGATGGAGATGGAGTTGTTGACTCTACTCTTCCAGTAGCATCAGGAGAATTATCTGAAGCTTTAGATTCATTATTTGGCAACAAGCTTATGATGATTTTTGGAATACTAGCAATAGCAGCATTTGTACTAAGCTCAGGAGTTGTAATAGTTAGGAAAGATTACAAGAGAGCATAATCAACTGAAATAGTTTTTGAAAAAGGGAGGAAATATTCTCCCTTTTTTGTTATAATTATGAAATATGGCAAAAATATACTCAGTAAAAGAGAATAGTAGTAGAAGTGAAGAGAGCAGAACAGTTATGGTTGACCTCTCTCCTAGATTGATGTTTCTAATTATTCTTGGACTTGGCGTTATGTTTTTTGGTAAGAAAATCCTTTCAGTATTGATGTTCTTGATTCTAAGCTTCATATTTATGTCAGTGTGTCTTCCTGTTGTTGATAAACTGAAGAGCAAGGGAGTTTCCAAATTCCTATCTATCTTCATAGCGTATACTGCTTTAATATTAATATTGGTATCAGTATTTGCCCTTATAGTTGTTCCTTTTGTTACTCAGCTTGATAATCTAGTAGCAGCTGTACCTGGTTGGATAGAGAAAATTGCTGATGATTTGAGAAATTTCTCTATTGCTGGAATGAATGTGGATGTTAATGCTTTAGAGAAATCTTTAATGGATAAAGTGAACGCCCTACCCTCTTTTGATAATTTCAAAAATATAACTGAGTTCTTCTCTGGCTTTGTAAAATCTTTTGGTACAGTTATTACTTCAATGATATTTTCGATATATCTTGTATTAGAGCATGATTCTCTTCTTGATTTCATACTAATCAGGATACCTGCAGATGAAAAGAAGGAAAGAGTTAAGAAATTAGTCTCAGATGTAGAAAGTAAATTAGGTAGTTGGTTACTTGGTCAAAGTTTTGTAAGCCTACTATCTATGATTTATTCAGCAATTATCTTGAGTATATTACAGATGCCGTTTGCTATTCCGTTAGCTGTATTCATAGCTCTAGTTGGATTAATTCCAAATATTGGAGCTTCTCTTGCAGCCATAGTGGTATCATTAATAGGGTTAATAGTGTTTGGTCCAGCAAAAGCAGTTTTAATTCTTGCCTTACTCCTCTTCTACCAGCCTATTGAGAATACTGTAGTGTATCCTCGTGTTATGGGTAATGCCATTGGTCTTAAACCTTTTGCTGTAATGTTAGGTGTAGTAGCAGCTATCATAGTGTTTGGTCCTATTGGAGGTTTGTTAGCTCTTCCAGCAATTGTCGTTTTGAAGATCCTTTACGAATTCTATATAGACTTGCAAAAAATTAAGGCTAAAGGTATCGTTTAGAGAGGATATAAATTTTGTACTGCCCGGTATAAATGGAAAATTCTAGCACAAAGAAGAGTTCCGTTTTCTTTTTTGAAGATTTCGCTGCTAAAGATTTAAACAGAAATAGAATTGGAAGAAAAGGATATAGTCTGTTCAGATTAAAAGACATGGATGTTCCAGTTCCTGATTTTTTTGTGATTTCTAGTAATGTATTTACCTCTTTCTGCTTAAACGCTTTTGATTCTGTAGAGGATAAACTTTTGGGTAAAGGTAGGAATCCTGAGGGAAAAGAGATAGAGAATACTTTCTTGAAAGCTAATTTTGATAAAGGTGTTGAGGAGGAAATTCTAAGTGCATATACTCGTCTTTCAGGTTTTACAGAAGCATGGGTATCAGTTAGATCTTCTGTTGTATTTCCTGATGGGAAAGATATCTCTTTTAATGGAATATTTGCAACTGAGTTAAATGTTAGGAAGTTTGATCAATTACTAAACTCCATCAAAAGAATTTACGCTTCAGTATTCACAGATGATGTAGTAGCATATGCATCTCGTGTTGGTATTGATCTTTCAGATGTAAAAATGGCTGTAGTAGTTCAGCGAATGGTTCAGTCTGAGATCTCAGGAGTAATATTTACAGTTGATCCGATAACGCAAGATAACAGTAAATTAAGTATCGAAGCAGTTTACGGCCTTGGAGATGTGATATCACTTGGCGAATTAACTCCTGACTCCTACCTATTAAACAAGAAAGATCTATCCATTTTAGAAAAACATATAGCTCCACAAGAGTGGATGAAAGTTAGAACAATGAGATCTTCAGGTGGAAACAGCAAAAATGCTGAGAAAATTAAAATCTCCATGAATTGGAGTCATAGGCAGAAACTTTCAGACAAAGATATGGAAGAGATATCTAAAATAGCTCTTGTGATAGAAGATAAATCTAAAGAGGTACAAAATGTAGAATGGGTTCTTGCAGGTGGTAGATTCTGGATTCTTCAAAACAAACCTCTCTATGAAATGGTTGCTCAGGATAAAGTTATGCTCTCTGATGCTGATATATCAAGAAAAAATATTAGAGAGGTTGTGATAGCTTTCTTAGAGAAATATAGAGTTGAGAAACAGATGGTCTCCTCTGCTATGAATGAAGCGCAAAAGATCGTAGAGAAGAATAATGATGAAGTAAGCAGAAAGTTAGAAGAGTTAATATATCTTGCTAAGAAAGGTTTAGATACTGATTTGAACAAGAAAGATATAACTAAAGATGACCTCATACTTACAGGAATTGGCGCTAGCTTTGGTGTAGCAGTTGGAAATGTATGTATTGCTAAACCAGATGATAAAAGAAAACTTAGTAGAAAAGATATATTAGTCATAAAGAATTACTCCTCTGATATGGAATCAATGATACTTGGAAGTGGCGGAGTTGTTCTTGATACAGGAGGTGTTACAAGTGATACTGCAATCCTCTGTAGAGAATTTAATATCCCAGCAGTTGTTGGGGCTGGTAATGCTTCTGAGATATTAAAAAATGGTGAATATATTCGAATTGATGGAAGCTCAGGTACGGTATATAGAGAGAAAGAGGTTACTCCTGCTGGTAAGGATACCCATCCTGTTGTAGACTCATATGTTGCTGGTGATGTTAAAGCTCCTGTTGAGAAGATTATTGAAACTAAAGAAGCTATACCTTTGAAAGATAGTACCCTACCCCCATCCGCTACTAAAATATATAGCATGGCTAATATTAATAGTAAAAAGCTTTTTGAATATATAGGTGATTCTGATGGAATAGTATATGTAGATTTGGATAGAGTTATGATAGAAAATGGAAAACATCCTCTAGAGTATGTTAAGGAGAAGAAGTTTGTTGAATATACAAAAGAGATATGTGATAAAGTGCTGGAGTATGTAAACCTAGCCTCAGGTAACGATGTTGTCCTCTCACTTGGTTCCTCGACTGTCAAAGAATTCAAAAATCTAAAAGGTGGACAGGAACATGAGGGCGAAATTCTTTCTAATGATATGTCTGGAGCTATACACTACATCAGTAATCCAGCTTTGCTAAAAAGAGTTGCGACTATAATTAAGAGATTAAGAAATGTATATAAGAAGAGAAATATTTCTCTTGCAGTACACTCCCCTATGAATGATGATGTAATGAAAGAATTCAAAAAATTACTTTCAGGTGAAAAATTACGAAGAACTTCTACATTTGGAATATTTGCAATACTAGATAACCCATCAGAAGTAATTCTTGCAGATGAGATATTAAACAGCAAGATAGATGGTTTGATTTTAAATATGCCAAGAATAGCTAGAGTAATGCAAGGTTTCAAACTTGATGAGAAAGATGCTAAATATGATTTAGCTAGACATAGTGTATTTAAAGTACTCGATAATGTATTGGAAGTTGTTAAGCCAAAAGCTGAGAAAGTCATAGTTATAGTTGAAAATAGTAAACCTTTACTCAAATACTGTGTACAGGCAGGAGTATACGGAGTATCTGTATATCCTGAAGATATTAAAGAAGCAAGGAAAGTTGCTTTTGAAGAAGAGAGCAAAATTATTCTAGGGAAATAATCTACAACTCCATATAACACAAAAACCCTTTTCCATATGATATACTTCCACATATGGATAATACTCCAATGATGAAACAATATACTGCTTTCAAGAAGCAGTATGCTGATAAAATAGTTCTTTTTAGAATGGGTGATTTCTTTGAAACATTTGGAGATGATGCAAAAATAGCTTCGAAAGTTTTAAATATTACTCTCACAAAAAGAGACAAAAAAGGAGAAGTTCCCTTAGCAGGTTTCCCTCATAAAGCGATAGATCAATATCTTCCAAAATTCATAGAGTCAGGATACTGTGTAGTAGTAGTAGATCAGTTAGAAGATCCTAAGTTAGCTAAAGGAATAGTAAAGAGAGGAGTAGTAAGAGTTGTAACCCCTGGTACATTAGATGGTGAGGAAGCAAGCTCCATAAAAGATTCATATCTTGGAGCATTTTTCTTAACAAGTAAAAAATTGTACTCTTCCCTATGCGATATCTCTACAGGAACTTTTCTACTTCTAGTAGAAGATAATATTAAATTAAATATTAATAACATCATATCTAAATATGATCCTACTGAGATACTCTTGGTAGAGGGCGAGAATGAGGATTTGCTAAACAGTATTCCAGTTCAGTTTGTAGATAAAGGTTTAAAAAATATTCAGTATAGTTCAAAATTAATTTCTGAATTCTTTGAGGTTAAAAATATAGATTCATTAGGTCTTAATGAAGATGAAGAAATCATACCAGTAGCAATGATAATAAAATATATTCTTGATACTCAATTGATGGAACCAAAGCATATCCAGAAACCAAAAAGAGTGTCTTTGAATAGCAGTATGAATTTGGATAAAGCTACAATTCGAAATTTGGAGTTAATCGCTAGTTCATATTCAGGAAATATTGAAAATTCATTATTTAGTATTCTTAATGAAACCTGTACTCGTATGGGTACTAGATTACTGTATTCTTGGATATTAAATCCGTTAATTAGTAAAAAAGAAATAGATGAGAGAGTAAATATAGTTGAGAAGTTTTACAAAAATGAAAACATATTAAATGAAGTAAGAGAAGAGTTAGATGGAGTTAATGATATTGGAAGAATTGCTGGGAGAATAGGTTTGAAAAGAGCAGCTCCTAGAGATATTAAATCTTTGCAATATTCTCTCTCTAGTTCATTAAAAGTTTTGGAGAAATTAAATAAAGAACTGAATATTAAATTTGATTCATTAAAAATTAATCTGTTTGAGGAAATAGTTGAGAAGATTGAGAAAGCAATATCTGATACTCCTCCTACTCTATTAACAGAGGGAGGAATAATTAAAGAGCAATACAGCAAAGAGGTAGATGACCTTCGAGCAGTATCTGGTGATAGTAAAGATTGGCTAAAGAGTTTCGAAGAGGAAGAGCGAAACAAAACGGGAATCTCTACACTTAAGATCGGATTTAATTCTGTGTTTGGATACTATATTGAGGTTACAAAAGCTCATCAAGATAAAGTCCCTGATAGATATATTCGTAAGCAGACTTTGGTAAATTCAGAAAGATATATTACAGAAGAATTAAAAGGGAAAGAAGACATCATACTTAATGCACATGATAAATTATTTGCTCTTGAATACAGTTTGTTTAATGACTTACGAGATTCATTACAACCTAATTTAGATCAATTACTTAAATTAGCTGAAGTAGTGGCGTATATAGATGTTCTTTCAAACTTCGCATATATAGCTATTAAGAATAATTACACTAAGCCAAATATTTATGAAATTGGAGAGAAAGATGGAATTATAGACATACAAAAAGGTAGACATCCAATAATCGAAGCTATCTCTGATGAGGAATTTATATCAAACGATACCTATCTCTCACAAAAAGAATCAAATATGGCAATTCTCACAGGCCCAAACATGTCAGGTAAATCTACATATATAAGACAGGTTGCTACTATTGTTCTAATGGCACAAATCGGAAGTTTTGTTCCTGCATCAAAAGCTGATATCTCTATAGTAGATAGGATATTTACAAGAGTTGGAGCCTCAGATGATTTGGTTAAAGGAAGAAGTACATTTATGGTCGAAATGGATGAAGCAGCCAATATAGTAAATAATGCAACTAAGTATAGTTTAATAATCCTTGATGAAGTTGGCAGAGGAACAAGTACGTATGATGGAGTTAGTATAGCTTGGGCTTTAGCGGAGTATATATTAAAAGATATTAAAGCTCGAACTCTTTTTGCAACCCATTATCATGAACTGTTAAAACTTTCCGAGAAGAACCAAAATACCGTTAAGAATTTTAATGTACTTGTTGAAGAGGATGTAGAGAAAGGATCTGTGATTTTCCTTCGCAAAATAGTAGAAGGAGGTACAGATAGAAGTTACGGTATATATGTTGCTAAGATGGCGGGTCTACCAGAAAAAGTTATAGTTAGAGCAAATGAGATATTAGAGAGTTTTGAACAAAAGAATATGTTTTCACCAAAAGGTGCGGTTAGAGAAGTTGTCTTCCCTTCAAAAAAAGAGGATATCTCCAATGGACAAAGTGCCCTTCAATACCCACTCTTCTCTGCAAAAGAATCAGAAATTGAGAGAGAAATTCAAGAATTAGATGTAGATAACCTAACTCCAATAGAGGCATTAAATAAAATTGTTAAATGGAGGAAGAAAATTTAATTAAATTGCTATTCTGTATCCTAAACCGTATCTGTTTTTTATAATCTTAATCCCTGTTGCTAATTTACTTTTATTATTTATTCTTGTTACAATTACCTGTATGTAATTGCTTGTCAGATCTCTTCTTGCATACTCGCATAATCTCTCCAAGGAACAAAAACCTTTATTAAAAATTAATGCTTTGATTATTAAAGCCTCTATCTTTGTAATATTTATTCTACACTGCTTGTATTCTAAAACTAAATCTTTCAAATAAAGTTTCAGACCGTGATATTCAATAAATTCATTACTCCCTTGAAATTTAGATATCACTCCATTAAGTAAATTAACATTTATCGGATCTGAGATAATGTAATCAGTACCGTGATCTAGCAATTTGTTAATTCTTTTGTATGACAGATTATTAATAATATGTATCTTCCTACATACTCTTACCTTTTCAATATATGAAATGGAAGTATTTGATTCCTTCCTTCTATCTATCAGTGCTATTTTGGTATTACTCTCTTTGGACAGGGTATCGCAGTATATATTCTTTCTTATGGAAGTAATGAATTGTTTATCTGTAGAAATAATATATATATTTTTGTACGAAGATATCATACAAAATATATAGCCTATGGGGATTACAAAAAAATTACTTCTGATTAATTAACTTTACAGCTTCCTCTACTATTACAGTCGATTGCTTCTGTGTTTTCATATTTTTTAACTGTACACACTTCTTTGATACTTCATCTTCACCTATGACTATTACCCACGGAAAATTTTTCTTATCTGCATATTTAAATACACTTCCTAATTTCTTAATTTCTGGATATACCATAGTCTTTATTCCTTTTTCTCTTAATTTTTGTGCAATTTGGATAGTGTATTCAATATATTTATTTTCCATAGGAACTACTAACACATCTGTTGTGGTAGAGATGTCTTTGACCATATTATTATCTTTCATTATCTCTTGTAACCTCTCTAACCCAAAAGATACGCCAGTAGCATAAATATCATAACCTATATATCTTCCTATTATTTTGTCATATCTTCCCCCACCAGAAACAGAACCTATGTTGTTATCTAATATCTCATATTCCCAAATAGGGCCAGTATATGAAGCTAAACCTCGAGCTAATGTGATATCAAACTGATATGTAGAAGGATCAAGATCAGTTTCTTTTAGAATAGATAGTATTTCTTTTAATTCATTAACCCCTTCTCCTCCTGTTTCTGTTGTACCAATACTTTTCTCTAAATCTTCCAGCTCCCTTGTTTTTAAAATTTTCATTATCTGTTCTACCTTTTTACTCTCTATTCCTCTTACATTAATTAATTCATATTTAACCTCTTCTTCTCCTATCTTCTTCAACTTATCTACTGATATATAGAAACCATCAAAGTATGATTCAGGTATATCCAAATACTCCAATATACCTAGTAGAATCTTTCGATTACTAATTCTTGCTACATATTTCTTAAATCCTAACTTCTGCAGGAATCTTAAACCTATCTCTAATATCTCTGCATCTGAGAAATTTGAATTTGTACCTAATGTATCAATATCAAGCTGAGTGAACTCTCGAAGTCGTCCCTTTTGAACATTATCTGCTCTCCAAACATTCTGCATCTGATATCTCTTATAAGGCATTTGTATTTCATTAACATTTTGAGCGACTGCTCGACACATAGATGTCATTAATTCATACTTAAGCATTACATCCCGATCTCCATGATCTTTAAATCGGTAGTAAAGCTTCTCTGCCTCCGCTCCACTGATGCCTAGTATCAATTCAGAGTATTCTAAAGAAGGAGTCTCAAGCCCCTCGTACCCATAACTTAAAGCTAAATTCCTAAAAGTATCCTTGATATACTCTCTTATCTGCACATCCTGTGCGAAATAGTCCTTAAACCCTTTTAATGTTGTTGCTTTCATTCTTGTTCCCATACAACGATTATATCATGCCTTTACAGGTCGCACCTAGGTCCGACCTCTTTTAAGAAACAGTTCATAACAATAGTTTATCTCAAAGTACGGCCCTTAGCTGCTTTTGGTTTTGTAAAAAATATACTGGTCGAAAAATAGAAAAAAACAAGAAGTCTGAAAAAACCTATTGCACTAAGGTTAAGGTGTAGATGAAAAAGTTCTTACAACGTGTCTGACCTAGGTCCGACATATGTTGGGTAAGGAATTGATTTGAGAATATAAATGGTGCATAATGGTAACCATGAAGTACAGTTTTGGTATAAGCGATAGACGAAAAAAGATGTTTGGAAGTAAGGATTCCATTCGAAATCTTTCAAGATCTTTTGGTCCTACTGAATTAAATAGGTACAAAAATTTCAAGAAGTATAGTGCTAATGGTATTAGTAAAAGAAGTAATAAGGAGGGAGATATTAAGAAAGTAGGAACGAAACGACCTTTTGGTAATGCTGAGTTTAAAAAGAAGGCAAAGAAAGTAGTATATATTTTCATTGGTGTTTTATTCTTTCTTGGTTGTGTTGGATTAATAGTGGTTGGTTTGTATTTAAGAAACATTCAGAAGTCATTACCCTCTCCAGATAAACTTGTTGATAGAGTATCAGATCAGAGTACTCAGATTTTAGATAAAGATGGGAATTTACTTTACACAGTATATAAAGATCACAACAGGAAATTTGTTCCAATAGATCAGATTCCTGATCATACTAAATGGGCTCTGCTTGCTGCTGAAGATATTGAGTTTTATCAGCATAAAGGATTGGATTACTTAGGCATTCTCAAATCTTTTATTCAGAACTTAAGAAATAAGAGAGTTGTTAGAGGAGCCAGTACTGTTACTCAACAGTTGGTAAAAAACACTATCCTCTACGATGTGCTTGGAGATGATGCCTACAAACAAACATACTCCAGGAAAATACAGGAGGTTTTGATTACTATGCAGGTAGAACAGACATTTACCAAAGATCAGATATTACAGATGTATATGAATGAAGTGCCTCTTGGAGGAGTTAATTACGGTTTCCAAGCTGCTGCTAATGCATATTTTAATAAAGATGTAAGTGAACTTACACTTGCAGAGAGTGCATTGATATCAGGTTTGATTCAGAGTCCTGGAATATACTCTCCTTTGTATGGAACAAAACCGGAGATGGCTGAGGTAAGAAAGCAGTATGTTTTAGATCAAATGGAAAAGCATCAAAATCTTACAGGTATTAATAAAGATGAAATAGCTTCGGCAAGAGATGAAGAGTTAACTTACAGTACAAAGAAGATTGATATTAAGGCTCCTCATTTTGTCTTTTATGTTAAACAGCTTTTAGAAGAGGAGTTTGGCATTGATCGTGTTGAAAGAGGAGGATTGAAAGTTACTACTACTCTTGATCCGTCTTTGCAATCTATAGCAGAAGAAGAGGTTGTTAAAAGTGTTGATGCTGCTAGAAGGTTTAATGCAAATAACGGAGCTATGATTGTATTAAATCCAAAGAACGGTCAGATATTAGCTATGGTTGGTTCTGTAGATTACTGGAATACTTCGGATCCTCGTGTGGATGGTAATGTAAATATTACGACGAGTGATAGACAGATGGGTTCTTCAGTTAAGCCTTTTGTGTATCTTAATGCGATATCAAGAGGGTACGGTCCTTGGACACTTGCTCCTGATATAGCTGAGATTAAATTTGGAACCTATGACCCTAAGAACTGGGATGGAAAAAATCAAGGTTTAATGACTGCAAGAAAAGCTCTTGTTCTCTCTCGAAATACTCCTGCCGTATATATGTTGCAGCTTGGTGGTATTGATGGGTATATTCAGCTTATGGAGAAACTAGGTGTAGATATTGTATCTAAAGCTAGTTACGGTTTGAGTTTAGGATTAGGTTCGGCAGAGATGAAACTTTTGGACTTTGCTGGTGCGTTTGCAACATTGGCAAACAGTGGAGTTAAACACGATGTTACATCTATTCTAAAAGTGGAGGATAACAAAGGGAATATTTTGAAAGAGTATAAAGATAATGAAGGAACTAGAGTTATAGATGAAAAGGAAGCATATTTAATTAACTGGATGGCTTGTGATATCCAAGGATTCCATGACAGGTATGGAGATAATTACTTCTATATTAATGGTAAAAAAGTTTGTGGAAAGACAGGTACAACAGATGGTCCTAAAGACTTAGATGCCTTCTTGTACAATCAAAGCTTAGTTGTTGGGGCATGGAACGGTAATAACAATGGAGAGATTATGCCTAACGGTTGGGCTTCTACGATCTCTCTTGCTATGGCTAACTCTTTCTTCAAGCGAGTTATAGATAGCTACTCTGAATTTGCTTTTAATAGGCCCGCAGGTATTATGACTACATCGGTTTGTACAGATACAGGTGCAACTCCTGCTGAGGGAGTAGAATGTGCGAAAGAAGCTTCTTTATATATTGCTGGTAAAGCTCCTCAGGTTGATAACAGAAAGGTAATTGAAGTTTGTAAAGCTAATAATTTGATTCCTACGAATCTTGATGCAGCTCGAAAGTATGAACTAGTTACGACAAAAATCCTTCTTTCTACAAAATTAGAAAATTCTTTACAGTTTGATGCATATAAAGTACATTTAACTGCTCCTGCAGATTCAGTTTATCTATTTGATAATCCTGCAACTGGAGTATGTCAGCTTCCTTTAGGTGAAAATAATGCTCCTGTAGTAGAAATTAAGACTCCGGCATCTGGAGCTGAAGTAAAAATAGGTCAGATGGTGGAAATCACAGGAAGTGTTAGATACTTAGAAAGTATTTCTGAGTTCATAGTTACTTTTGATGGGAAAAATGTTGCCGCTTCATTAAATGCTGATGGCTCATATGTAATACATTACACAGTACCTACTACCACTAAAGCAGGAGATATTAAAATAGTAGTAACAGCTAAAGATAATCATGCAAAAATAGGTACTGCTTCTGTCACAGTCAAAGCCGTAGCAACTGAACCAGTTACTCCTCCTGCCGACCCTATCACACCTAAACCTGGAAATGGTAATAACAATTAAACAACCTCAGCTAAGAATTTCTTTGATAGCTTTTTAATTATTTGTTCCTTAATCTCATTAATTTGTTTCTCAGTAAATGTACTGTTGTAATTACTTACTGATATTCTAAATGTTATCTTTTTCTTCTCATCGTTATCTTGATATATATCCAAACATTCAACTTTTCCATAGTAATTCTCTTTATTTACAACAAAATTAATCTCGTTATATAAATCAGAGTAAAGTATAGCAGTATCTACCTTAAAACACATATCTATTGAAAAAGGAGGATATACAGGGATATCTCTATATGATTTCATTGACCTATCTAATGTAATGAGATGAGATAATGAAATCTCAAAAGCAGATGTGTTCTTTGGTAATTTGAAAGTATCTTTAATACTCTCTTTCACCTCTCCTACTATACCGAAATAATCCATACCCATAGATACAATCGCTGAGACATTAGGATCAAATATAGGAAGAAGATTCTTTATTCTTGCAGGCAATTTCTCCTCTTCCATATCTGCTACAAGAGTATATTTAACATTATGATAATTTAAACTTTCCAGTAAATCATCAAGATATTTCTTAGATTCATAATATGGCGAGCCTTCATAATCATCCTTTCTCATATCAGTAACAACTGTAGAAAGCATCCACTCCTCTTCAGGAACATTACCCTCATCTATTCTACTCCTTAGATGAGAAATTCCCTGCTCATATAACACAAATTTATCAAAACATCGTAATATATTCTCTTTTGCTTTTTGCAAAACTGATTGCAAGATGCTTGTTCTCATCAGAAACAATTCAGGTGAAAGAGGATTTGCAATTCTAAAAGCCTCATCAGGATTTAAATTACACTCTTGGAAATTCTTCAAACCAGTAAAACTGTAACTTACAATTTCATTAGCTCCTCTATTACTTAATATATTTCGAACCTCTTTCTTAAGTTCAAATATCTCATTTTTTACAGGAGGTTTAATCTGTTTCTTTGGAAGAATAGGAACTATATTGTTGTATCCATACACTCTAATAATGTCTTCGTACAGATCTTCTTTGATAGAAATATCTCTCCTCCATGAAGGAATAAATACAATTAATGAATTATCATCGTTCTCTGTAACTTTATACTCCAAATTCTCAAGAATCTTTTTTATCTCTTCTGGACTTATTTCTATACCTGCTATTGTATTAAAATTATCAATATCAAACTTAATGGTTTGGTTTGTATCAAAAGGTATTTCATATAGATCGACTATAGAGGAAGCAACTTTAGCCCCAGCTAACTCTTTCGCTAATGATACTGCTTTCTTTAGAGCAGGTAATGTTACCTCTGTATCTAAAGAGTGTTTGTATTTAGTACATGCATCCGTGAATACCCCTAACTCCATCGAGGTTTTTCTAATACTATTTTTATCAAAATTAGCAGATTCAAATATTATTCTTCTGGTATTGAAATCTACTTCTGTATCTTTACCACCAATTACTCCTGCAATAGCTATTGGATGGGTGCTATCTGCTATTACAACTGTCCTACTATTCAACTCGTGTACTTTGTTATCCAAACCTAACATATTTTCACCTTCTCTAGCTAATCTAATTTCTATATTTGCAGTATTAGTAGTACTTCTATCATTAGAAATAACCTTGTCATAATCAAAAGCATGCATAGGTTGTCCAAATATCAAAGAGACATAGTTTGTTATATCAACTATATTGTTTGTTGGTTTAATACCGCATTTTATCAATGTAGATTTAAACTCTACTGGAGATTCTTGTATGTTTACATTATCTATAGCTATTGCTGTATATCTTGGACAAAGCACTTCAGCATTATTTGTAATTTGAAGATTTAAACAGCTAGTTTCTGGTTTAAGGTTACTATCATGATCGACATATGACTCAGGAGAGGTAAATTTATTACCAGTAATAGCTGTTAACTCCCTTGCAAGACCAATCACTCCAAAAAGATCTCCTCTATTTGTTAAGCCTTTATTCTCTATGGAGAATGCAGTATCTTCCAAATTGAAATATTTTGAGAAAGATTCTCCTACAGGAGCATCTTTAGGTAATTTGTAGACTTCTATATGATTGCTTCCTATATTCAACTCTCTTTCTGACCCCATCATACCGTTTGAATCTACACCTCTTAATTTTACACTCTTAATTGTAATAGGCTCTTCTTCTGTGTAAATAGAATATGGAACTATGGCTCCTGGTTGGATATATGCTACCTTATCCCCTATTTGTAAATTTCTATCTCCTGCAACTACCTGTATTTGATTACTTCCATCTGTGGTTAATTTATATATTCCAAGCTTATCTGAATCAGGATGTATTTCTTTGCTTGTTATCTCTGCAATGATTATATTTTCATAATCAGCCTTTAGATTGTGTTGCTCCTCTACTTCTGCAATATGTTCTTTAGTTAATCTAATAATCTCTTCATCTGAGACATTAATATCGCCAAATTGTTTTAGTAAGTTCGTAGTTATTTTCATCTTAGAATTGCCTTAGGAAATTAAGATTAGAATCTCGCAAAAGTCGTATATCATTTATGGCTAATTTGATCATTGTTAATCTATCTACTCCAAAACCCCATGCAAACCCTGAGTAAACTTCAGAATCTATGCCTGCTTCTTTCAATACATTTGGATGTATCATTCCACACCCCATTATCTCTATCCATCCAGAGTATCCACATACACTACAGCCTGCTTTTTTACAGAAAGGACAGCTAATTACAAATTCACAATCAGGTTCTGTAAATGGGAAGAAAGATGGTTGCATTCTTACTTCCAACTTAGTTTCTAAATATGTCTCGAGAAAGGTTTTGATTGTAGCTTCCATATTGGCTATAGATATACCCTTATCTACATACACTCCCTCTATTTGATAGAAGGTATGTTCGTGTGAGGCATCTGTAGCTTCGTTTCTAAAACATCGTCCTGGAATAACTGCTGCAATTGGAGGAGGTCCAAACTTCTTCATAGCTCTATTTTGCATTGTTGAGGTATGTGCTGGTAAAACAAAACCATCTTCTGTCCAAAATGTATCATACATATCTCTGGCAGGATGACCTTGAGGAAAATTGAGTGATTCAAACATATGGTAATCATCATCTATTTGTCTACTTTCTAATACATCAAAACCCATATTTTGAAAAATACCTATTAGTTTCTCTACTTCTTTATTTAGAGGATGCTTTGATCCCTTCTCATCAAAAATAGTAGGTCTTTGATTTTTCTTAGTATTAATATCAAATGGTGCTGTTGGATCTATTCGTTTTTTTGTTGAGTATGTCTTCTCATTATTTAGTTTCTCTTCTAACTTTTCTAATATATATGTTTTGAGAGTGTTTACTTCTTTTCCATATATAGCTTTCTGTTGATTGGGAAGAGTACTGATTTCAGCCAGTGCTTGAGTAAGCTCTCCGTTCTTACTTAAATACTTCTGTTTTATCTCTTCGTATGGCAAATTAATATCATTAATTAAATTGTCATATATTTTTTGTAAATTGTTGTGTGTGAAATTCATTTCCACTCAGTATACTACAAAAGTAGGTTGAATAGAAAGGTTTGTAGTGGATATAACTTTGTAGTATAGAGAAGCTTTTTAAGCATTCAATATTAAGTTATATCCACTATTGAGCAGTTATTTGGTTTTGAATATTTTCTTATAGATTTTGTTCGGTAAAAAGAGCTTTTTCTCTGTTTCTTCTGTCCATTCTGATAAAACACGTTCTGCATAAATCCATTCGTCATTTTCAAACGGAGATATTGATTCATCTTGACTACTAGCAAAGCTAGCATACTCATCACTGTGCTTTGAGAGTATCTTAACATCTTTTGTCAATGGTGACATATTAGATGATATCAAATGTTTGTTTATTAAATATAGCTCCTCTGGAGACCTCTCTTTCAAATCATAATCTAATGGCTGGAATGTTGTAGTAAATATCAGAAAACAATGTAGTATGTCATCAGCTAACAAAACTTTTTGTAAATATACTCCTTCCTCTTGTGACAAATCATAGAGCTCTGAACTAATAAAGGCATTCTCAGAATAGATATCATCTGGTAGAAATGGTGTTACTCTAATAAATACTTCTACCTCCTCTGGTATATCTAGTTGGTAGGTTCTTGTAATTTTTCCTTTGAAAAAACAGGTTATTTCTTTCACCCTCCCTCCTAACTGTTCTATTTCTTATTAATTAAACTGGCATTTTTTTCTTTAGTAAAGAAGAAATTTTTTTGTATTGATGAATATCTGAAGTGTAGGTATCTTTATGATGATATTCCTTAACATCTGCTAATGTATGGAATATATCTGGACCAAATATTTGAGATGGATCTACAGCAATCTGTATATCTTCTAGTTGTATTAGTGCAAGTATTACTTCTTGATGCTCAAAATGTTGCTTGATTACAAAAAGTTTGGGCACAATGTATACTAAGTGTCCTCCTAAGTCTATTGAATAAAGGAAAGCCAATGTAGTCGCAAGAGATGATCTTGCTGGGCATTCACTGTCGTGATGATACAAACTACTAGGTGAGAAGAATCTCATATAGGCTATTTCGATTGCATCTTTATATGTCATATCGTTGAAAGTGGTGTCTTCTTGATAAACACCATCTTGTTTACAGAAAGTATTCCAGTATCTAGTGTTAATTAGTCTGTTACAGTAGAATCTTAATTGATTACAGATTTTCTCAGACTTTTTTGACATATTAATGTTCATACTTCCCCCAGATTTAAATAATGACATTCATTGAGTAGATTATCCAATTTCTTTTCACTAAATAATGTAAATACTTTTATTTCTGGTGGATTTGGATCAGTGATAATTAGATGAACTGGAGTATATATTTCTTTCTCCGTAATTTTAATATCATCTGTTGGACGACTGAGCATCCTTATTCCATTGAGATATAGCTGATATGACCAATTCGCCTTCTTTGATTTCTTTACAGAAACTAGAGTTATACCATAGCTTGGTATAAGACTTGGAGCTTCCTCCTGACAGTATTTGTAAAATGCTAATGTGATGAGTAATTCTGTAATCTTCTCTCCCTTATCAAATTTGTTGTAAGAAGCTTCTAGTGCTTCGTACACAGTTAGTTCTTTGATCTTAGTCTCTTCTATAGATGCTGAAGAGCTATAAATGTTGTTCTTCCTTCCATGTTGAATAAATTGAGTATAGACATTGTCAAAACGTGAATAACTCTCGCCGACCATTATGTGTTTCCTCCTTCTTGATTAATAAGAAATTGTTGTTAAAGATCTGTATTGTTACAAAAGTAATAATACAGTAGTATTATAACACACTATGGGACTGTTGGAGTAGTATAGGAAACGCTTATGAAATAGTTTTTACTATTGCAGAAAACACTTCAGGATTATTTTGTGCTATATCTGCAAGAACCATTCTATTAAGCTCTGATTTCTTTATCTTTAGTTTGTTTATTAAATCTTTGTACTGAATGCCATTATTCTTACATGCTGCATTAATTTTTGCTATCCAAATTCTTCTGAAATCACTTGCTCTTCTTTGTCTATGGTTATATGCATACTGGCCTGCATGCATGAAAGATTCGTGAGCTACTCTATATAGAGTACTTTTGCTCATTCTGTATCCTTTTGTACTCTTTAAGATTTTATTATGTTTTCTTTTCCTTGTGGTTCCACCCTTAACTCTCATTTTTGTACTATTTAGATATTAATAATTTTCTTTATCAATTTCTTTGCAGTAGTACTATGTACTTTTGCATTAGAAAACTGTCTTCTTTTTGCTCTTGCGGATCTCTTTGTCTTCAAATGGCCTTGATGACTCTGTTTATACTGAACAACAGGAGCCTTATTTCCTCTTGGATTAGAAAGGCTAATTCTTTTCTTCGCTGTTTTGTTTGTTTTCTGTCTTGCCATTTGGTTTATATGTCAAAGATATACGATTACCTTCTTGTGTAGGTACGGCCTCGATACTACTATAATCAGTAAAATTAGTCAATATTTGATTAAAAACTTCTAATGCCTGCTCTTTACTTTGTCTGCCTTTTCTAACCATTAATATTTTAACTGGATGCCCTTTACTTAGATACTCTTTAGCTCTTTTAATCCTGTGTTCTACATCTGCTTTCTCTATAACGGGTGTAAATCTAAACTCTTTCGTTTCTTTCACCTTTCCTTTCTTATTCATCCTACTTTTTTTACTTTGCATATACATGTATTTTGAAAAATCCATAATTTTGCAAACAGGAGGTCTAACATTTGGTCCTACTTCTACTAAATCAAGTTCCACCTCTTTTGCCATTTCTAAAGCTTTCTGTGTAGAAACGACCCCTATATTCTCTCCTTTCTCATCTATCAATTGTACTTCTGGAACATGAATAAATTCGTTTTTCCTAGGTCCAAACTTCTTCCTAAAATCTGTTTTGTTTTCAAAAGCCATTAATGTATTTTAAAAGTAAAAAGTTATATATTGTCAGAAGAGAAAGAATCTTTAGTTCTAATCTCCTCTTTTAGTTTATCGATGAATTCTTGAACTTTCATTAACCCCTCTTCTTTGTTTCTTCGTGCTCTTACTGAGACAGTCTCTGTTTCAATTTCTTTATCTCCTACAATGATGATGTATGGAATTTTCATTTTTTCTGCATCTCTAATTCTTGATTGCATACTCTTTGTTCTGTCGTCTAGTTTTACTCTTAATTGTGCTTCTTTTAATCTTTCATATACATCTTGTGCATACTGTATATGTTTATCTGATATTGGGATAATATAGACTTGCTCTGGCGTAAACCAAAGTGGGAAGTCTCCTCCGTGATGTTCAATGAGGAAAGCCAAAAATCTTTCAAATGATCCAAGTAAAGCTCTATGTACTACATACGGTTGTTTCTCCTGTCCATCATCATCAATATATGTGATATTGAATCTTTCTGGAAGATTGAAATCTAGCTGAATTGTAGAGACGGAATCTTCTTTACCAAAAACATTCACAGCTTGGATATCAATTTTTGGTCCATAGAAAGCGGCATCTCCTGGCATCTCTTCAAATTCTAGTCCTCTGTTGACGAGTACTTTTCTTAAAATTTCTTCTGTATGTTCCCATTTCTCTTTTGTTCCCGCATACTTATCTGATTTTTTCTCCCAATCTGATATTGAGAGTCTAAATTTATAGTTGTTGAATCCTACATCTTTGTAGAAAATATCAAGTAAGTCTAAAGTCTCATCTATGATTCCTTCTAATTGCTCTGAAGTACAGAAAAGATGAGCATCATTTTGAGTAAATCCTCTTACTCTTTGTAGACCGTGTAATTCTCCACTTTTCTCATATCTATATACTGTGCCTAGCTCTCCTAACTTGTAAGGCAAGTCTTTGTAACTTTTAGTGTCTAACTTGTATACCATCATAGCGATAGGACAATTCATAGGCTTCAAATAGTAAGTTTCGTCATCTACTACTATTGGTGCATACATCGATTCTTTATAGAAATCTAAATGACCGGATGTTTGAAAGAGTACCTCTTTATTAATATGAGGAGATAAAATATGCTCATACCCTGCACTTCTTTCAAGATCAATCATATACTCTTCAAGAATTCTTCTCATCACATATCCTCTAGGAAGCCATACAGGAAGACCCTGTCCTACTTCAGGAATGATCGCAAAGAGCTGTAACTGTTTACCTAACTTCCTGTGATTTCTGTTTTCAAGCTCCTCTTGCTGTTTTAAATATGTATTTAATTCATTCTCAGTTGGAAATGCGGTTCCATATATTCTTGTTAACATCTTGTTGTTCTCATCACCTCTCCAGTATGCTCCTGCTGTCTTAGTCAATTTTATTGCTCCTATATCTTTTGTGTTTTCAACATGAGGTCCTCTGCAAAGATCTGCAAACTCATTCTCGCCAGTAACATAAAAACTAAATTCATCACCTTCTAATTCATCTAAAAGCTCTAGCTTATATATCTGGTCTGTTTTCTTCAAATACTCTTTAGCAGCATCTCTACTCATCATGACTCTGCCAAAAGGTAGCCCTTGCTTGATGATTTTTCGCATCTCTTTCTCTATCTTTGGTAAGTCTTCATTTGTAATTGGCTCTGTAAAATCAAAATCATAGTAAAAGCCATTATCTATAGCAGGTCCTATACCTAGTTTAGTATCAGGATAAAGCTTTAATACAGCTTGAGCTAAGATGTGAGATGCTGAGTGCCTCATTTCTTCTAATTTCAATATTTCTTTTTCCGAATCCATAAATGGTTAAATATATAATAAGTTAGTTGGGGGATTAACGATAGCTATTAAAAAGTCCATGTTGTAAAGACAATCTTTGCTAGCTTTGATTTGTTTGTACCGTATATTTTGAACATTGTTTCTGTGGAAATTCTATCACAAGAAGCAGAACAGTATCAAGTCTTGATTCTAGGTTGAAGGTTTACAGATATCCATACCAGTTTAAGATTTCAAGTAGATAATTCATAAATATTTAAGAAGATATAGGATAGTTTAGGAGTGTTAAGATTGGTATATAAAGGTTTACACAATATATACATGTAATATATTAAACGGTTATTTTGTGTAAATGTTGTAAACACAATCAATTTTCATAGAAAGTATCTTCTAGTATCTTAAATATCTATGAAAAAGTATGAAATAATGTAGATGCTGTAAGTATAACCGATGGTGTTGAACGTATTTTGGACCTGAGGGGATTCGAACCCCTTACCCCTTCACTGCCAGCGAAGTGCTCTAACCAAGTGAGCTACAGGCCCATGTAGATTACTAATTATACTATTTAACTATATAAAATGATATTACATTTAACCCTAGGGTTATGCTTTCTACTTTTCTAATTTCTTCTAATTTCAATTTCTCTAAATCGTATCTTCTCGGATGTTTTAAAATCAATGCCCCTTTAAACTTATTTGTTTTTGGATTACTAACTCCAGGTAAGAGTTTTGATGCCATGTTAATAACTTTCTCCATTTTAAAGACTCGTTTTGTATTAAATAGTTTGTATGGAGGGTCTATGAATATGATGTCAAAAGTTTTTTTTTCTTCTTTCTCTACTCCTTCTGTTAATCTAAATAGGTACTCTTCTACTTTCTCTCTTAAAATCTCAGACTCCGGCAGGAATCCTGTATGAGCAACGTTCTTTTTTATTATAATATCAGCATTTTTAGAAGCATCTACAAATGTACAGCTTTTTGCTCCTCGTGAGAGTGCTTCGAGTCCAAAAGATCCTGCTCCTGCATAGAGATCTAGTATATCTTTATTGACAACATCTTCTCTTAAAATATCAAAGATTCTAACCTTCATTCTATCTGTCATAGGTCTTGTAGCTTTTGGTACCTCTATATTGAAGTTCCTGGCTTTGCCCGCACTTATTCTTACCAAGGTTTTTATAGTTGGCTCTTTGCTTTGCAACATCTCTTTTAAGAAGGTAGTTTCTCTTTCTTCAAAATCTTCTGGAGTGTCTATTCTCCATTTGTTTTTCTCTTTTCTTAATTTTTTGAACGAATCATGTTTTAAACTCATACTGTGATTATATCGTACTATTACATGTATATGCTAGCTTACTTCTTCTCTCTTGTAATTTCATACAGTATTGTTGTTGCACAATTGGCAACATTTAGACTTTCTTTCTTTCCTCTCATAGGTATAAATATCTTCTTATCTGATTCTATTAAGATATCCTCATCTACTCCCATTTTTTCATGGCCGAATACCAAAGCTATTTCTTCAGGGTATTTTACTTTTTGAAAATCCTCTGCATCTTCTGTTAGTTCTACGGAGTATATTGGAATATTTAAATTTCGAATTTCTTCTAATGCTTCTTCTGTTGTATCGTAATGCTCAGATTCAATCATATCAGTTGCTCCTAGTGCAGTTTTCTCTAATTTGGGGTTATCTATGTCAGTAGTCATTCCACATAGATAGATTTTCTTAACACTACCTGCTCCATCTGCAGATCTGAATATGCTTCCTACATTAAAGCAAGACCTTATATTGTCTAAAACGATGTGTATTTTCATTTCTATGTGAAAATATGATCTAATATATATTGCACGTTATTATCTCTCTGCAACAGCGATTTTGCAAACTTTCTGGCTTCTTTAAGTAGTTCTAAATCGTAGATGTTTGCTACTTTGAAAATAGGGATACCTGATTGCTTGGTACCGTATACCTCTCCTGGGCCACGATGTTTTAAGTCGTATTCTGCCACTTCAAATCCAGAGGAGTGGCTTGCAAAGTATTTTAATCTCTCTTCTGCTGGAGCTTTATTCTCCACAGATGTTCCGAGTATTACAAAACAGTACGATTCTTTCTCTCCTCTGCCAACTCTTCCACGAAGTTGATGTAATTGTGCTAAACCAAATCTTTCCGCATCCTCTATTACCATGATTGTCGCATCAGGTATATCTATGCCTACCTCTATTACTGTTGTAGAAAGTAAGATATCTATCTTCTTCTCTCTGAAATCATTTAGTAACTGATCTTTTTCCCTCTCTTTTAATTTCCCATGTAGATACTCTACATTAAGGCCTTTAAATAGCTTCTTTAAATTTTCGTATTCGTTTAGTATGGATTTTGTAGAAGACTTCTCGCTCTCTTCAATGAGTGGGTATATTATGAAGGCTTGATTCGAATTGCTATTTTTTTTGCTTGAAATGATTTTTTCTTTTACCCAATTTAAGCAATCTACTCTTTTGTTTGATGGAGTAAAATATGTTTTAATTTCTTTCCTGTTTGCAGGTTTCTGTCGTATCTCTGAGACATCCATTCCTCCAAAGAAAATCTCAGTTAAGCTTCTTGGTATAGGAGTTGCACTCATAGTTAAGTAGTGAGGAGGATTTTTAACTGTTTTTTTGAAATGATGCCTCTGTTCTACTCCAAATCTATGTTGTTCATCTATGATTACTAGGTTTAGATCTTTAGGTAGCTCTTTTTCAAAAAGTATGGCATGTGTACCTATGATTAATTTGTTATCTGCTTTTGAAATATTCTTTTTTGTTGATATACATAGCTCAATATCTATACCTGTATCTTCAAAAATTTTTGTGAAAGTGCTGTAATGTTGTATTGCTAATACGGTTGTAGGAGCTAGAAGTATTGCAGAAAATCCGTTTCTTATACAATTTAGTACAGCTACTGCACTTACTATTGTTTTTCCACTACCGACATCTCCATTTAGCAACCTATTCATAGGAGTTTTTTTTGTACAATCAGCAAGTATTTGTTCTATTGATGTATTTTGATCTTCTGTGAGTTTATAAGGTAGATTTTTGATGAATTGATTCAGCTCTTTTGTATATATTTTCATCGGTTTAGCTTTCTGTTTCGCTGATTCTTTTCTATCTTGCTCTATCTTTATTGCTATTCTCAACATTTCATCAAAAGCAAGCCTATTCCGAGCTTTTTTAATCTCTTCTTGATTGTTAGGAAAATGAATTGTATTTATTGCGTCAGATAGTGAATCGTATTTTTCTATATTTATTGGATCAGGAAGTAGTTTCTCTATATCTGGTTGCAAAGTTTGTACTTTTGTTCGAATTGATTTGGAGGTTAATCCCTCTGTCTCAGGATAGATGCCCATAATTTTCCCAAGATGTACAGTTTCTTTCTCTGCTTCAAATTTCTCAAATTTAGGATTGTATATGTTTTTGTTTTTTCCTTTTTGGCTTATTTTTGCATCAAAAATATATATGTCTCCTTTTTGAAAAGTTTTTGCTAGATACGGTTGATTTAGAAAAGACATTCTCAATGATGCTGTGTCATCCTTTACTTTGATAGAGACTATTGCTCGTCTAAAGTATGTTGTTTTTACATCTTCTATCTCTGCAAGAAATGTTCCTTCTCCACTCTGTTTAAATTCTGTAATAGGAATTAGAGTTGAAGTATCTTTGTATCTGAAAGGTATATGGAAGAGTAAGTCTCTTACGGAGAATATTGATAGTTTGGAGTAAAGATCAGCTTGTCTCTGCCCTATTCCTTTGATATCTGTTATTGGAGAATCTGTAGCTAATCTCATTATTACTTCAGCATATCTATGACTACAAGAATCATAGGGACAGCTATACTGGCTAGAAGCACTAAAGCCATTGTTATGTTGATTACTTTGTGTATTCTCTTTTTTGATTCTTTTTTCATATGTTTGATTTTAACACAGAATTAAGTATCGTACTAAATTATACCTGTTTCAAATATTTTAATATTTTGTTTTTTGTACTTGTAGAATTCGCGTATTCTAATACATTATCACTTTGATGAGATTTACTTTTGTCTACCTTGATCTCTACTATATCTCCTGTTTGAATTATGCTGCTTAGTTTCGCAGGAGCACCATTAATTTTTGCTGATACTGCTGAGTTACCTATGCTTGTGTGTAATTTAAATGCAAAATCTATTACTGTATCTCCTTTATCTAACTGTATTATTTTCCTTTTTGGAGTAAATGCAAAAACCTCATCTTCATATATCTCACAGTTAATTGGTAAGTTAATCTCTTTCTCTCTGTTTGCTATGTTAGAGGATATTTGATCCTGAATTGTCTTTACCCAATCGTATTTATTTGTAGGTTTAGCAAATCTAGTCTTACTTGCTTTATATGCTATGTGAGATGCTGTTCCGTATCTATTGTTGTAATCCATATCTTTTGTCAGAATTTGTATCTCTATATTAATATCTGTAATGTCCGTAAACTTCATAGGGAATTGTATTGCCATATATCCATTAGGTTTTGGATTTGAGATGTAGTCATCAAAGCGCTCTTCAACTATTTCGCCACTATCCATCAGTGATTCCAAGACTTTGTAACAGTGCTCATTACTATTTGTAACTATTCTGAATGCTATTAGGTCATCGATACTATCTATCTTTGGATTAATCCACTCTTTTTCATATTTTTTTAATTTATTGTAAATGCTGTATGTTCCTTTGATCCTTCCAGTAAGTGTAATATCCTCATCTAGATTTTGCATACATTGAAATATTTTTCCTTTACATCTATTTAGTAAGTCTAGGTTTATTCCTGATTCCTGCATTTTTTTTGTAATACTTTCATACTCTTGAGGTAGATAGTTTTGGAATGATTTCTCTTCTATCTCTTTCTTTGTTTGATCTAAAAAGAGGTACTCTGCAAGAGCAGAATAGATATTTAATGATTTGTTTAAAGTGTCTTTTATGAACTCATCTGGAATTTTAGATATGCTTCTTACATCATCTAATTTATCAAATACTTTTATGAAGAGTGCTCTGAGATCTTTAGAGCTATTTAATATATATTTAATGATGAGTTCGGGATCTGTGTCTGTACTTTGTGATGCTTCTTTTATATTGTAAGCTTTCTGAATTATATCTAATACTTCTTTAGAACTATTGCTAATGATTTGTTCTTCTTCTGAGAGAGGTACTTCGTGAAGTATTGCAGCTATGACGGTATTGGTATCTAGACCAACATCTTGTATATATGAGGCTACATTGAGAGTATGGGAAATTCTAGTAGCTCCGTTATATCGAAATTTACCACTGTATTCTTTCTGAGCAAATATATATGCTTTACTAACTTCATTTTTGAATAGCTCAGGCGTGTTTTCTACAACCTTTTTTATTAATACTTCTTCGTTCATATTTGCTAGTATTAGTAATTATTTAGAGTATCTAATTAGACAAATATGTCTTCCTGCTTTTAATATGATTTCTTGATCGTTTTTGAAATCTACAGTTGTTTTGTAATCTGTACACTTCTGATCGTTTATTTTAACAGCACCCTGTTCTACTAATCTTCTTGCCTCTCCTTTGCTTTGTGAAAAGCCTACTTGTACGAGTAGATCTAATATATTTATCTCATCTTCCGAGAGTGTTTTCTGTTCTATTGTGTCTGTAGAATTATCTCTTTTTTGAAATATTGATTCAAAATGTTTCTGTGCTAGTACGGCTTCCTCTTCTGTTTTTACCTCCTTGGTTATTCTAAAGGCTAGTTCTTTTTTCAAATTCATAGGATTCTCTCCTGCTTGTAATCTTTCTTTGTATTTTTCTAATTCTTCTAAATCAGCAGATGTGAGTAGCTCGAACATCTCTACGATAGAATCATCAGTACTTGCCATTATCTTTCCATATATCTCTTCTGGTTTATCATTGAGTTTGACCATATTACCTTCTGACTTACCCATTTTGGCACCATCTTGTGTAGTAAGTAATCTTGTAGTTATGACGCTCTTCTCTTTGTTGAGATGGTTGAGAACCATATCTCTTCCTGCAAGCATGTTGAAGAGTTGATCATTTCCTCCTACCTCTATATCTATGTTCATGACTACTGAGTCGTATCCTTGCATTATTGGGTAGAGGAATTCATTTAGGTATATTGGTTTGTCTTCTTTTATTCTTTGTTGGAACATGTTTCTTTTGAGCATTTGTTGTACTGTGAATTCTGTAGAGAGATTTATGACATCTTGGAATGTTAACTTGTCATGCCATTGGCTGTTGAAGAGTATTTCTACTGGGTTCTCTTTGTTATTTATATCAATAATGTGTGAGGCTTGTTCTACATAGTCTTTCAGATTTTCTTTTACCTGTTGTTCTGTTAGTGCCTTTCTAGCGTTTGTTTTATCACTAGGATCTCCTATTCTTGCTGTGAAGTCTCCTATGAGGAAGATTACATGGTGTCCCAATTTTCTAAAGTCTTCTAACTTTCTCATTGCAACTGTGTGTCCTATGTGTAGTGTGTCTGCTGTTGGGTCAAATCCTTGGTAGATGTTTAGTCTTTCTCCAGAGAGTAGTTTTTTTTCTAAAAGTTCCTTGGATGGCAGGATTTGTTCTACTGCTTTTGTTAGTATTCTATTTATGATTTGTTTGTCTGTTGATATGTTCATGTTTTGATTATATATGTATTGCAAAATTTTTTCTATATTGGTATTGTATGTTTATTATGTATAGATTAAAAACTGCTTGGAGTTCTCTTTTGGTTGTATTTTTCACATTTCTTTTATTTTCTTTGTGTAATGTTAATGAGGTAAAAGCGCAGGATAGCACTGCGACTTCAGCTATCACAGAGGTAAATGATTTTAAAGCAAGTGATTATGACAAGGAAAAAGCATATTTGTTTGTACAAGATGGATCTGAGGCAAGTAAAACAGTATTAGACTATATTAATAGCGTTTCTCCTGAGAAAGTAGATTATTTTACAGTTAATGTAGTAAATGTTCCAAGGGGAGGAAATATTTATGAGGAATTTGCTAAGTTGTATAGGCAGAAGTGTTATTTCTCCGAAATACTTGTTCCTACTTTCTTATATAAAGACGTGTGTACAGTAGGTGTTGATGATATTACTTTAGCTATTGGAAGTAGGTTCACTTTAGAAGCTGAAAACATCGATTTAAAGGCTAGCATTAAAGAAGCAGATGACTATTTAGAGGAGTCAATTCAAGCATATAACAAAGAGATAGCTTCTATGACTCTGATAGATTATGTCAACAAGATTAATATTGTTACTTTGATTTTATTAATTATTGTGATTATTTTAATTGTTGTTAGCTTTGTTGTTATTCTATTCTTTAGAAATAAATTTGATTACAGAAAAAGAAGAATTGTTCTTGGGGCTCAAGTATTCTTGATAATTTGTTCTCTTGGATACTTAACATTTAAGGTTAATAGTATAAAAAGTAATTATAGCCCTTTACGAAGTTCCGCTGGTGATTGTCGCCCAAATTGTGCTACATATGAAGATTTAATGAATGCAAGAGCAGAACATGGTAATGAAGAAGAGCAAAGAATAGCAGCAAAATATGAAGAGCAAAAGAAGAAAGACGAAGAACTCTTTGGTAGTAATGCTTCGCATCTAAATCAAACACCTCCTGAAGAACAAACGTTGTATCCTACTCTTGTAAATAATTTGAAACAGGGGGATACAGTAACGATAGGTGGTGTTACCTACACTTGGAATGGATCATCACTTCTGAATAGTTCAAATAAACCCGTTTCAATGAATACAGCGTTGGAGGGTGTGAGATCAGCAGATCAAATAAAAGTTAATACAGGTAGTGGTTCTTCAACTACTCCTGTAAATCAAACCTCTTTAGATCAGTATGTTGCTAATACTGGGAGTAAAGAAGCAGCTGAAGTTAAGGAGAGAGTTATGGAAGAAGCTTTAAACAAGGCCCTTAGAAGAACTATTACAGAATGTACAGTTAATGGTAAAGTTGTTGATTGTAGTTCTAATGTTTATTGTCAGATGCCTGATGGCACGTCTGCTTGTATTAAGACACAGAAATCGGTTGTTCGTTACTGTATTATGAATGGTAAAGTTGTCGATTGTAATTCTCATGTTTATTGTCAGATGCCTGATGGCACGTCTGCTTGTGAGAAGCTTTCTGCAGATGATTACACATACAGATACGATGCCAAAACTCAAACAGCAGTTTTAGTTCCTACAGGAAAGACATCAGTGGATCCTTGTGAACCAGGTACAGTAGGCTCAAATGTCCGTGCTCCAATTTTGTGTAATTGTGGTAATTATTGGACGACTGCAGTTACAGGTACTTGTGATCAGATATGTAGAGTAGAAAATCTTATCTGTGATACATGTAATGAACCTCCATCTGAACCACCTGTTATTCCTCCTCCAACACCTGGAGTCCCGTACTGTGGAGATGGAATATTAGGAAATACAACAGGTGAAAAATGTGAGTTTGGAGATCCTACTGGAGTCTCTTGTAGTTGGAATGTTTGTAACAATGTAACTTGTACTTGTCCTACTGTTACTGCTCCTTTCTGTGGAGATGGAATAATAAATGTAGCTGGAGAACAGTGTGAAGTTGGAGATCCTAGCGGAACTACTTGTAAATGGGATACATGTAATAGAACAACATGTAAATGTATAACTCCAGGATGTGGAGATGGAACATTGGATGCAGGAGAACAGTGTGAGAAAGGTGACCCTACAGGTACAACCTGTAAATGGGATACATGTAACCAATTAAAATGTGAATGTATAGAACCAGGATGTGGAGATGGTAAATTAGATACAGGAGAACAGTGTGAGAAAAATAATCCTACTGGTGTATCCTGCTTGTGGGAAGAGTGTAGTAAATCAACATGTGATTGTGAAGTTAAAGTCTCGGAATATTGCGGAGATGGAAAATTACAAGAAGGTGAACAGTGTGAAGAAGGAAATCCATCAGGAACTACATGCTCATGGGATAAATGTAGCAAAGCTACCTGTTTGTGTCCATCTACTCCAGGAGTGCCACCTAAAACAGGAATATTTGATAACGCATACCTAAGAAATGTAGTACTTGGAGCTACTATGTTGATACTAGGCGTCCTGTTCTACCCTACTACAAAGTTCATAGACAGCCTGTATATTACAATGGGAAATAGAGTTCTAAAACTAGGTAGATATGTTATAAGAAATGGTGAAATTAGAAGAACACAGAAGAAGAAAAATATAGAGGAGAGATTTAAGTAATATATTTCCTGTTCTTCAATTTGTCAGGCATACACTGTTGATTAGACTTCTTACTCTTTAAATCATGATCATACTCATATCCCTTTGAATATCCCAACTCCTTCATCAATTTAGTAGGAGCATTTCTAATATGCATAGGCACAGGTAAATTACCAAACTTCTCTATATCCTCCTTAACCAATCCCTCCACAACATACGCTGTATTGTCCTTTGGAGCATTAGCCAAATATATTGCTAATTGCATAAGAAAAACCTCACTCTCTGGCATACCAATCTTCGCACAAGCCTCATATACAGCATTAGCTAAAACAACCGCATTAGGATCAGAATTCCCAACATCCTCACTTGCGAAACGCAACAGCCTTCTTGCAACAAAAAGAGGATCCTCTCCCCCCGCTATAATCCTACCTACCCAGTAACAAGCCGCATCAGGATTAGAAGACCTCATAGACTTATGAACAGCTGAAATCAAATTGTAATGCTCCTCTCCATTCTTGTCATAGTAGACAGGACTCTGAACAGTATCCTGCAAAAGCTTAGCAGTAACACTCTTACTACCATTAGCCAACGCTAAATTACTACTCATCTCTAAAATATTTAAACCAGACCTAATATCACCATTTGATAAAGAAGCCATACTCCTTAACACCTTCTGATCTATCTTGATCTTTGGAAACTCCTCCTTACTAATCCTCCCAAGAAGAGAAAAAATATCATCCTCTGTATGCTGTTTAAACACAAAAACCTTAGTCCTAGACAACAAAGCACTAATCACAGTAAAAGAAGGATTCTCTGTAGTAGCTCCAATTAAAATGATAACCCCCTTCTCCACATACGGAAGCAAAGCATCCTGCTGAGCCTTATTCCATCTATGAATCTCATCCAAAAAAAGAATCGTCTTCTTACCATACTGCTGATTCCCAAGTGCAATCTTAATAATCTTTCTTAAAGCATCCTTACCACTATTAACAGCCTGCACCTTATGAAAATCATAATACAAATTCAAAGAAAGAATATACGCTAAAGTAGTCTTACCTGTACCTGGAGGTCCCCAAAAAATCATAGATGGAATATTCCCACTCTCCAAAAACTTCCTAATTGGTCCATTCTTCCCAACCAAATGAGTTTGACCAACAAAATCCTCTAAACTCTTCGGTCTATATTTTGATGCTAAAGGCTCATAAATTGCCATACCCCATTATATCATCTCAACCAAAACCTCTACTTCTTCCTGTACACATACAAAATATCACCATTACCCAACACAAACTTCCCATTGTATTTCATCTCAGGAATCTGATGAATATAGCTGAATATATACCCTCCATCCTCAACATACTTCTTAAATTTTTTCTTCAATACACCCATACACTCTGGATTCAAATAGCAGTAAATTTTGGTAGATACAGAAAAATCAATTGTAAAAATATTCTCTAACTCAAATGAAATATCAGAAACCCTAGGATATTTAAGAATCCTCTTGGTTCTAGAAATCAAAATAGATATTGGTGATATCTCATACCCTATACATCTACATTTGGCCTCCGCATACGCTCGCAAAATCATTCTTCCATCACCACTACCTAAGTCTATGAATACATCTTTCTTCTTTAAATCCATAATCTCCAAAATCTCTTTTAGAATCTTCCCAGATGTTCCTACAATTGGTACTAAAAATACATTTACGAGTACTGTAATACTAAAAAGTAATAAGAGTGATACTGCTATCATTATGATTGCTAAAGAAATTCCATTTAACATTGTGATATCATCATAAAGTAAAGTGTAAATATATATACATATGATAGATGGAATTCTGTTAATTAACAAGGAGAGAAATATTACATCGTATGATGTAATACGAAAATTAAAAAAAGTTTTACCAAAAGGGCAGAAAATTGGTCACGGTGGGACATTGGATCCATTTGCTACAGGTGTACTAGTAATACTACTTGGAAGAGGAACAAAACAAATGAACAGAATACACTCCTTAAAGAAAACCTATGTAGTTAAAGCAGAGTTTGGGTACTCAACAGATACTCAAGATATTACAGGTACGAAAATGTTTGAAGAGAAAAGAAATATTAAGATAGGTATAGAAGATATTGAAAAGAAAATTCAAAATGGATTTATAGGAGAAATTTTACAAACACCTCCCTCCTACTCAGCAAAAAAAATAGCAGGGAGAAAAGCATATGAACTAGCTAGAAAAGGAGAAGAGGTAAAGTTATCTCCTGTCAGTATTACAGTAGATACTTTTAAGATACTTCAATATGATTGGCCATACGTCCTTTTTGAAATATCTTGTTCTACAGGTACCTATATTAGGACGCTAGTAGATGATTTGGGTAAAAGTCTAGGAACTTATGCCACAGCTGTAGAATTAGAAAGAACACGCATCGGAGAGTATGATTTAAACCAATCTATATCTAGCTCCGATATAACTGATGAGAATTTAGAGAGAATTGTAAACTCTGTTTTAAATTTAGAAGATATTAATCATGGAGAAAGGTAAACTGTATATTGTTGCTACCCCTATTGGTAATTTAGAAGATATTACATTTAGAGCTGTATCTACATTGAAAGAGGTAGCCTTTGTTTTAGCAGAAGATACTAGAGAATCTAAGAAACTGTTTGGTAGGTATGATATTAAAACCCAACTAATTTCATATAGAGACCAAAATCATTTAAGTATGGTTGAGAAGATTAAAGAGAAGTTAACAATAGGTTTAGATTTAGCTTTGATATCTGATGCTGGTACTCCATTGATATCTGATCCAGGTTACAAACTTGTGAACGAATTAAGAGAGTCTGAATTTGAAGTAGTTTCCATACCGGGATCTTCTGCCTTAACATCAGCTTTATCTATATCAGGCCTACCCACAGACAAGTTTCTTTTCTTAGGATTTTTACCGAAAAGTGCGCAAAGGAGAAAAAAGCTATTAGAAGAGTACAAAAAGAATGAAGTTACTTTAGTCATATATGAATCTCCAAAAAGATTAATGAAATTACTTGATGTAGCTAAAGAGGTTTTAGGTCCTAAATGTAGCTGTTTTTTAGCAAAAGACATATCAAAATTAAGAGAAGAAAGTATATATGGAACTGTAGATGAGGTAATACATCTTTTGACAGAGAGAGATTTTGAGAATTCTCCTCATGGAGAGTATGTTGTGATATTTAACAACAAAGATATTTAAAGAAAAAGTAGTTCGTAATTTTGATCGGTACTTCTCTCTAACTTGTCATAGGTTACATCTTTTAATTCAATAGCTACTTCCATTATCTCTTTTATATCATACGGTTGTGCGAATTTTTCTTTAATATGACTATCTTTTCTAACAGATTGAGGTGGTAGAAATGGACCATCTGTTTCAAACAGGATTCTGTCTAACGGTGTAGCCTTCAATATCTCTCTTACACTCTCTCCACTCTTGTATGTAATGATTGCATTAAAACCAATATGGAATCCTAAATCTAATATGTCATATAGAAACTTAATATCTCCTGTATAGCAGTGAAAAGCTCCTTTCAATGTTCCATTCCCCTCCTCTGCTACTATTCGTATCACATCCTCTACACACTGATTAGATTCATAGCTATCTCTAGCATGAATACTTAATGGTAGATTAAATTCTTTTGCTAACTGTAAATGTTTTCTGAAAGCTAATTTCTGTATCTCTTTTAATTGTTCTTTTTGCTCTTCTGTATATGATGTGTTTATGTTAAATTCATAGTAATCTAGTCCACACTCTCCAATTGCAGAGATTTCTTTTCTGTGTGTAGATAAATATTTTTCAAATTTCTCTATCTCACTCTGACCTTTAATATATATATCTGTTTTCTCTTCATCAGCTAAGCTGTTTGCTAAAGTCATCTCTTCAAATACAGTTGGATGTATTCCTATAGCTGTTTGCACTATATTTGGAAATTGATTTGTTAAAGCCAAATTGTTATCAAAATCATCTACATGAGTAACCTGAGATAGTATATATTTACCGTTATTCTCTACAAATCTATCTACAATCTCGGCAATATTTGAAAGCAAAGGCTCTCTTGTTAAATGAATATGTGAGTCATGCATAAGGTAGATTGTATCACATATGCTCTCTATTTGTGGTAGAATCTAATCATTATGGCAAGAGAGAAAAATAGGAATTGGTTACTGTTAATTACTGTTTTTCTTTTTGTTACCTCTCTGTTTGTACTGTATATTTCAATATCAAGAGAAATGAGAAAAGATAGCTGTCTTTTCAACGGTATATATTACAAAGAGGGAGATATTCTAGAGGGGTATAAAGAGTTTGCTAACTGTAGATGTTTTGGAGCTGAAGGGGTGAAATGTGAAGATGAGAAAAGGGTTTTGTCATATGATTCTTTTAATACAGAAAATTTAGATTTCTCCTACGCTTTTGTTAGAAAGTTAGAAAGAGGAAGTGATAGCTCAAAAGTTAGTTTAGGAGATGTAAATCATAATCCGCACAGTATATATGTATATTTTGAAAGAGAATCATACTGTACATCTGATGGTAATCCTCCAGTACAGACAGGTTTTTATGAATTAAGAGAAAATGCTCTAGTATTAACAACTTTAACTAATCGTGATACTTCGGTTTACGATACACCATGTTTAATTAGTAATATTTACACTATTTTGGATATTACAATTCCAAAATTAGATTCATTCTCAATTATGTATAGAAGTGAGGAGGGAAAACTGTTTGATTTAAATAGCTGTTACTATAATGGAACCCTGTACGGTATAGGAGATGTCTTTGAATCTATTAGCAAACAGCAGATATGTACCTGCGAGCCATCTACTGTAAAGTGTAACTAGATAGCTATCCCAATATATATTCCTATTATGCTTGTAAACAGAGCAAACAACCAGAATCTCATAACTACTTTGTATTGTGGCCAGCCGTTTGCTTGAAAGTGGTGATGTATTGGAGCTATCTTAAATACTCTTCTATGGAAAAACTTCATGCTAACTATCTGCATCATACTAGAAAGCATAATAATCCAAGTTATTGAACTCATCAAGAAGTAAGGAATTAGATTATTTGTAGCAAAAGCTATGAAGTACATCGCAAAGCCTAGTGGCATAGCTCCAGGTCCTCCATTCCAAAATCTTGCAGGAGGAATATTAAAGTAAAGATCGACTAATTGTACTCCTAGTATTATTCCTAATATTGGTAGGAAGTCATATTTACCCTGTATTAGAAGTAATGTACTCATTCCTACTGTGATTATGATGAATATACCTATCATCAAACCATCTGCTCCATCAGAGAGCTCAGCTGAATATATTGCAAACTGCCCTACTACACCAGAGATAATCGCTATGATAGGAGTAAAGTTTAATGCTAAGCTATCTATGATATTTATTGATGATATATACCCACTTCTTTTAAGAAGAAACATAATCCCAATATTCATTAACATAGCAAAACAAAGTTTGAAAAGTCTCCATTCAAATGACTCTTGCAACACTCTCATCTTCTCGTTCTTTTTAAAACCGTTTGTAAATACCACAACATCTATGAATCCCCATAGACCAAAGAGAGAGAAACCTATTAAAAAGATTCTACTTATCTCAGTTACAGGTAGTAATATCAATGTAATTATTGGTACTACTATCCATATTAACATCCCTCCCATATTTGGAGTACCATTGGTAGTTGTACTCTTCATTATTTTCATAAATAGAGTGTTATCTCCCTCTCCTCCACCTATTTTTGATTTTGTTATGCCACTAACTTGACCGAATTTGTAAAGAAGATTAATCATAATTGGAGCTATGAGAGCTGATGCTAATGATGATATGAATAGGGCTTCTAGTGATGTTTTGAGTATTTCAGTCATGTTAGTAATTAAAAATATTATTTAAAATTATCTCAGTTTTTCTTTGATATTTCCAGATTGTCTGCTATCTCCAGAAAAATATCTTTCCATATTGGGACTGTTGTTAATGTTGCATAGTTAGCTATCTGAGGCTCTTCTAGCTTCACTAACATAATCATTTTAGGATCGTCTGCAGGAGCGAAACCTACTACAGTATCGTTTGTAGCATGACTCTTGTAACCACCTTTTAAAGTATCGAGTACCTGAGCCGTTCCAGTCTTCGCAGCAATACTGTACTGCTCTAAGCCTTTGGCTAATCCTCCAAGAGAATCTCTTTCTACTGCTACAGTTAGTGCATCTTTTACTTCATTTGCAGTTTTCTTTGATACAGGTGTAGAAAGAACTTTAGGCTCAATTTTAATCGTTTCCTTCTCATCAGAAATCTCTGAGATTATGTACGGTCTCATTCTCTCTCCATTATTTGCAAATGTGCTTAATGCCGAAAGCACCTGAAGTGGAGTAGCAGCAATACTTTGTCCGTATGATGAAGTTATGATATCTAATCTTGTCCAGTAATCAAAAGGCTTCATGTAGCTTGTTGCCTCATCTTGCACCCCTATTCCAATAAATTCTCCAATACCAAAATCTTTGAGATATGAGTAGTACTCTAATGAGTTAACTTTCAAAGCTATTTGAGCTGTACATGGGTTATTTGAATTTTTGAAAATATCTGCAATATCTTGAAGCCCTGCAGGCTTACGATTCCATGTGTATACCTTTTGTCCTTTTAAATCCTCATAGCCTGTTACTTTGTAAAGATCTAAGGAGCCTGTATTGTCATCACACTTATAATCTTTATCTATTGCATTAGTCTCTATGCCAATACCTGCTGTAATTGGTTTATGTACAGATCCGTATTCGTAAACATCAGATACAGCCCTGTTTTTTAACACCCATGATTCTGAAACTCTCCAATACTCTGCAGGATTGTATGTTGGGTAATTTGCCATGGCTATGATAGCTCCTGTTTTAGGATTCATAATTATAGCTGTCCCACTTTTAGCTCTAGCATATTTAACACCCTGCTCTAGAATGTTTTCTACTTTACTTTGAATACTTGGAAGTATGGTTAATTTAAAATCTTTTCCACTTCTAGGAAGTACAGGTTCGTACTCTGATGTCAAAATGACATTGCCAGACGAGTCTTTCTCTTCATATGAGTATCCTGCTTTTCCTGTAATATCTCTAAAGTAGTATCCTTGTACCCCATACTGTCCTATCTGCTCTCCCTCACTGTTTTTTCCTAGAAATCCTAAAATATGTGCTGCTAATGAACCGTTTGGATATGTTCTCTGCTCTTCTCTTTCAAAGTAGAGACCAAATCCTCGTTTATCTTCTCCAAAGATATTTGCTTCTTGAAGTGCTTTCTTCTTCTCTGTAGATACCCCTTTCGCTAATGGGGCGTACACAAAATCATCTGTAAGCTTAGTGCTAACCTCTTCTAATGGAATATTTAAAATTCCAGAGACCTCAGCAGCAAATTTATCTTTTTTACTGAAGAAAAGTTTTCTTTCTGGCTCATTCATACTTAATGTTGCATATATATTCCAAACAGGTTGATCTATCGCTAATGTTGTACCATCTATAGCTTCTACTTTTCCTCTCTGTGCGATTTCTTTCTCACTAGTAGCATACTGATTTTTTGAAAGGCTTCTAAACTTCTCTGCATAAATGATTTGCCATCTAAATGCTTGTACGATTATGATCAAACCTACTAATGATACTCCTAAAGCTAATATGGTAATTCCTGAGAGGTTTGGTAAAGAGAAACTCTTTCTCTTTCTTGTTGATTTGTTTTTTTTGTACAGATGATTGAGTTTTGTCATTACTGTCGATTTGCAACTAGAGGATCTTTCTCTAAGTATACAACAGTTTTTGAACCAGTAGTCAAAGACAAAGATTTGTCTGCTAGCTTCTGTATTACAGTTATGGAGTTAGCTTTAGCTATTTGCTCTTCCATTGTTCTGTTCTCCTCTACTAGATAGTTTTTCTCTCTGTTTAAATTCTGAAGATCTGTACCAAGGGGAGCAAGTATTGAGTTAATGATTAGTTGGGAGAGTATGAAGGAGGATAGAGCAATCACAAAAATAAATATTGATGTGTTTCTAGATTTTGGGGCAGGTATCTTCATTTTTCTTAATTTTTAATTAATGTTCTTAATTTTGCTGAAGCGGCTCTGGGATTCTGTTGAATTTCCTCATCGGTTGGGGCTATATGATTCTTATTCAACAAAGTACCCTCACCGCTTCTCTGTTTTTCTACAAAAAATTGTTTAATTATTCGGTCTTCTAATGAATGGAAGGATATTACGGAGATTCTTCCATTTTTTGTTAAGATCTCAAAAGAATTTTCTAAAGCATCTGTAAGACTATCTAACTCATCGTTTACCACGATTCGCAGAGCCTGAAAGACTCTGCGAGAAGGGTTCTTAAGGTTAGAGTTATCTGCCGGCACTACTTTGTAGATAATTCTTGTGAGATCTCCTACGGTATTGATATTAGAGGTTTCTTTTTTTATCTCTTTTGCTATCTTAGTAGCAAATTTCTCTTCTCCATATTTTTTAAATATATATGATAGTTCCTGTACTGAAAGTGCGTTGATTAGATCTTTTGCTGTTACTCCTAAATCTCTATCCATTCTCATATCTAGTTGCTCTTCTGGTTCTAGGTAGCTAAATCCTCTGTCGTTTGACTCTTCTAGCTGTCTAGATGATATCCCTATATCTAGTAAGATTCCGTCAACTTCCCTACCTATCTCTTTTGCTATCTTATTTATATTCTTAAAATTGGATTTAACTATTTTCCAATTCTCTGTTATTTCGTTTTTGTAATACTCTTTAACAAAGTCGATAGCGTATTGATCTTGATCAGTACTGACAAGTAATCCTTTTGGTGAGAGTTTCTGTAATATGGCTAGAGAGTGACCTCCATCTCCTAATGTTCCATCTATATAGAAGCCATCAGGTTTGATATTTAATGAATCTATTGATTCTTTTAGAAGTACAGGTACATGTATTTTATTCATTAGTTTTGCTTCCTATTTTATTTATCTCTTGAGCTATTTCATCACCATGCTTTTCTAAATATTTGAGTCTTTCTTCCCATTTTGATAAATCCCATATTTCTATCCAATTTATTAATCCTAGGAATACAATGTCCTCTTTTAACTTTGCATGGTCATAAAGGGGGGTTGGTATTACAAATCTTCCCTGTGTATCCATCTCTATCTCTTTTGCTCCTCCTACTAGGAATCTACTTGTGTCTCTAATATCTTTGTTTGTGAAAGAGCCATTTATTACTTCTTTTGCTATGTTTTTCCAAAGCTTTTTGTTTACCAGTATTAAAGCTTGTTCATAGCCTCTTGTTAGGATGAGATCATCTCCTATCTCATCTCTAAACTTTTTTGGAAGTGAGACTCTTTTCTTTTCTGCTACTTTACTTTTGTATTCTCCTATTAGCATGAATCTACTATATCATCTCTTTCCACTTTTTTCCACTTCCTGCCACTAATTTAACACTGGGAATCTGACTCGTCAAGAGAAAAGAGTTATAGGGTTTGTTATTTTTCTCTAGGCTTCTATTTAAGGGTGTTTTAATGGGAAAAAATATTTTTTTCTAATGTTTAATAAAATTATATGAATATTTATTTAAACCCGTAGATATTTTAATACTGTTATTGAAATATGTAGGTTGACATGTTGTTCTATTACGGTTCTATTGACACTAAAGAAGTTATTTCTCCTGTTGTAAATTTCTTCATTAAGATATATTGTATAAACAGATAAATTAACTATTTATTCAATGAAAATTTTTCTTAAAGATATCAAAGAGAGATTCCCAGAATTTGAAATAGAAAACTATGACGAATCAGCATACTTTACAAGCTTTAGCTATGATACAAGGAGTGACGTAAAAGGAAGTATATATATCCCTATCGTAGGAGAGAAATTTGATGGCCATGTCTTTATTAAAAATGCATTAGATGCAGGAGCTTCAGCTTCATTTTGTGAAGGATCTAAGAGAGAGTATATTGCTGAATCTAACAAACCAATTATTCTTGTTGATAGTATAGAAGAAGGTTTAGAAAAAGTGCTTAACTATGCAACCTCCTCTATTAAACAACCAATAGTAGCTATTGCTGGTAGTACAGGTAAATCTACAACTAAAAGAATGTTAGTTAAAATATTAGAATCTGAAAAGAAAGTCCTCTGGTCTGATTATTCTAACACTGTATGGGGTAATGCTGCCCTACTTAGCAAATTAGAAGATGAGGATGTAATAGTACTTGAGTGCGCTATGGATATGAAAGGAGAAATAGCCTGGCATGTAAATTCAGTAGATCCTGATATTGGAGTATTGCTAAACATAGGTTTTGTTCATGCAGAAAAGATAGGGAGTATAGAAGATATATATGAGGAGAAGAAGGATCTTGCAGATTTCATGAGAAGAGTTGGTAAACCATTAGTATTAAATATTGATGACGAAATGCTTCGCAGAATCTACGATGTATATACAGGTGATTATCCCTTAACTACTTTTGGTAAAGATCAAAACTCAGATTTTAGAATTAGTGACGTATCAGTTGACGAATCAGGCACACATTTTAAATTTACTTACTATCATGACAACACATTAGATGTAGACTTAAAAGTGTATGGAGAAGGTTTTGTGTATGATGCCATGGCATCTATCATAGTTGCTAATATGCTTGGGGTTAGCTTAGATAACTGTATAAAATCTCTAGCTGATTTTAATAGCTCAGATGGAAGATTTGAAAAGTTACAGTATGGAGATAACATCGTAATTGTAAATGATGCATACAATGCAAACCCATCTTCTATGGAGATCTCATTAGAAACTTTCTGCAAATTGTTTAAATCTGAATATCATACAATAGCAGTTCTGGGTGATATGAAGGAGCTAGGATATATCTCTTGCTCTAAGCATAAAGAAATAGGTCAGTTAGTTAAGGATTGTGATTTTAATGAAGTGTACTATGTAGGAGATAATATGAAAGATTTCGGTATTGGAGAGTTAGTAGAATCTGCAGATGAAGTTGCCGCATTGCTTAACTCTCGCTTAAGTGAGTTAAATGGTCAAAAAGTTGCGATACTACTAAAAGGAAGTAACTCTCTGAGTTTGTATAGGATTCCAGACTATCTTAAGAAACTAGGTGCTATTTAATTGCTTTACTCAGTCCACTCGATATCTGCTCCTAGCTTCTGTAAATTCTCTGTGAAGTTTGGATGGGCTCTTCTAATAGCATCTGCGTTTTCTATTACACTCTCACCATCAATAGAGAGTGCTACCATAGCTAAAGCAACAGTGGCTCTAATGATATTTGGAGCTACTACCTTTGCAGGAGATAGCGGTTTGTTTCCATACACTATTACTCGATGTGGATCACACATAACTATATGAGATCCAAATTTAATCATCTCAGGTATCCAGAAGAAACCTCCTTCATACAGCTTGTTCCAAAACATTATGCTTCCATCTGCTTTTACAGCAAGAGCGATCATTAATGGCATTAAATCAGCAGGAAAGTATGGCCATGGAGCTGCTTCTATTTTAGGAAGCATATTCTTTGTATACGGTTGTTCAATCAGTAATCTATCACAATCTTTTACAGAAGCAGTATCCTGGTTATATGAAATATCTACACCAAACTTCTTAAACTCTTTAACAATCAATGGGAAATGTTCAGGTATAGCATTATGTACTTTAATCTCCCCTCCTGTTATAGCTCCTAGTGCCAACATAGTTGTAATCTCATGATGATCTGAGGATATGGTAAAGTCAGCACCGTGTAACTCCTCTACTCCCTCTACAGTCAAGATAGAGCTTCCTACTCCAGTTATCTTAGCACCCATGCTGATTAGAAAGTTACATAAATCTTGTACATGAGGTTCTGATGCAGCATTTACCATTGTGGAAATACCTTTGGCTTTTGATGCTGCCATGAGGAAGTTCTCAGTAGTAGTTACACTCATATACTCTTGCCACAGTTTGCCTGCTTTCAATCCATTCTCAGTATTTATTTTGATAGAACCATTTGTTTCAATATTTACATTTAGCTCTTTCAAAACCTCTAGATGAGGATCTATCTCTCTGATTCCTAAAGCACACCCTCCTATCTCCTCTTTTATCTCTATCTTTTTCATTCTTGTAACTAGAGGTCCTAGTAGCAAAACTGCACCTCTCATTCCTAATGGAAATGATTCTTTACCGAAATCTTCTTTAAAGTTTGAGTTATTTATCTTTAAGACAAAATTCTCTTTATCCCATGTAATTGATGAGCCTAAGGATTTCATTAAATCTAGTAGCTTCGCAACATCTGTAATATCAGGCATGTTCCTAATGGTAACATCTTCATTTGTAAGTAAAGATGCACAAATTATGGGGAGTGCTGAATTTTTATTACCTGCTGGAGTAATCTCTCCTACTAATTTGTTCCCTCCTCTTACAATTAAGTTTGCCATAGATTTATCAATTTATTTTATATATATACTGTTTAAAATATCTTCAACCGCGTTTGTCTTAAATGTTTCTCCTAATTTTACTGTATCAATACCACTGTTTTTGAGATCTGTTTTTTCTAATGCTTCTAACAATGTATCTATTGAAAGTGAGGATTCATTAATAATGGTGCTTAATCCTAAATTGACTAAGATCTTTGCATTCTCCTCCTGTTCGTTATGAGTTACCCACGGTATAGGTATGAATACAGATGGTATTTGTAATACTCCTATCTCGTAGACACTGTTTGCTCCTGCTCTACCAACATATATATCTATATTGTTGTAAAGAAAGCCTATCCACTCTTCAGTAATATATTTAACTGGAAGAAATCTATCTTTTAATTCTTCTGCTAGATTTTCTTTCTCTTCCTTTGCTAAATCAAAATCATTGTATGTTTTACTCTCTCCTGTTTGTAGAACTATCTGATATTTCTGAAGTAACTTACTCAGGTTTTGTATAACTACTTTATTTATGAGATGAGAACCTAAACCTCCTCCTGAGACATATATTATTGGTAATTTCTCTTTTTTGGCTATCATCTCTTTGAAATCAGAGGTATGCTCTCCTGTGCCTTCCTTCGAAAATATACTCTTTCTAACAGGGCAACCAGTATATATGGTTTTCTCTTTTTTGAAATATTTCTCGGATATCTGGTATGTTAGAAATATCTTTTCTGATATTTTAGAAACTATTTTGTTTGCTAAACCAACGGTTGCTGTTTGTTCATGGATATATATTTTTGCTCCAAAAATTTTGCCTACAATACATACAGGGACTGAGGTAAATCCTCCAGTAGAAATAATGACTGTGGGTTTGAATTTTCTAAATATTTTGAAAGAATCTGCAAAACCTAAGATAGTCCGGAGAAGAAGGAGTATCGTTTTTACACTAAATACTCTTTGTAGCTTGCCTGCTCTAATGTATTTAGTATTGAAATTAGCTTTTTCAAAATATTTCATCTCTAAGGATTTTGAGTCTCTCTCTCCAGAAAGTCCTAAATCTCCTCCAACATACATGAAGTTTTGATCTGTAAGATTGTATCTTTCCTGTAACCCTGAGATTATTGCACTAGCACAAGAGACATGTCCTCCTGATCCTCCACCTGTTACAACGATTCTATCTTCTATATTTCTCATTTTGATTACTGTTGTTTCTATATTTACTTATATTAAGTAGTATACCAATTCCTATTAAGGTTACGATAGTGCTAGAGCCTCCATATGTAAGAAAAGGAAGAGGTATTCCTGTTAATGGTACTAACCCTATATTTGCTGCCATGTTTATAAATGCTTGAAGTGATAACCAAACAGTTATTCCCGTAGCAAGCATTCTTCCCTGTTTGTCTGGTGCGTTTACTGCTATCTTTAATCCTCTCCACAAAAATAGTATCCATGCGATTACAAGTATTGTTCCTCCTAGAAACCCTATCTCTTCAAGTATTACTGCAAATATAGAATCGGTGAAAGCAGTGTTTTCTACTAAGTATCCAAATCGTTGTCTTGATTGCCCAAATCCTGTGCCAAATAATCCTCCTGAACCTATACCAATCAAAATTTGTTGTATCTGGTAGCCTGTTCCTTGAGGATCTGCCACCTCTCCTGTCAGTAATAGATGTAGAAAAGTTGTGATTCGTTTTAGTCTGTAAGGTGCTAGAAGTCCAGCTATTAGTATAAATGGGATAAACAGGGCGATTAAAGTTAATATACTAAACCATCTATGATTTCTGTCTTCTTTTGCAACAAAGAACATTGCAAATGCTGTAATACCAATCATAACTGTAGTACCTAGATCAGGCTCTAGAAAAATTGGAAGGATTATGAGAGCTAGTATTACTCCGAAGCTGAAGAAACTTTTTAGAAAAGTATTTTTAAAATCAGTTTTAATATTTGATGAGAAGAAATTGTTGTTTCCTAACCATCTTGCTAGGTAGAGGATTATTGAAATTTTAGCAAATTCTGCAGGTTGTATTGGTGGTAGAGATCCTATGGAGAACCACCTTTTTGATCCGTTTATCTCTTGTGCAAATATGAGCACTGCTATTAGTAGGATTACAGTAATCATTAATATTGGGAATGAAAGTTTAAGAAGTTTACGGTAGTCCCAGAAGTATATTATGAGGGCAGGTATTAATCCTACGAGTAGCCATATTCCCTGAAGTTTGAGAAAGTGAAATGGGTCATTAAATGATTCGTTTGCTTTGTATATACTTGCATCGAAGATCATTATGGCTCCGAAAATAGCCATAGCTATCGCAAATGAGAGTATTACCTTGTCTGATTTGTATCCCTGTTTTTTTGGTTTTGTTGAAGCAGTACTTCTCGACATACAATCTAAGTATTACTATACTATATATCAAGATGGATAAGAAAGAGAATTATATTTTTGTTATTGGAGGACCAGGCTCTAGTGGCTCTTCTACAATATCTATTATGCTTGCCAAGCAGTTTGGTTTAGAAAGAGTGTATGGAGGAGAGCTAATGAGAGATGAGGTATTAGAGAAAGGTTTCTCCTCTCTAGAAGAATTCTTTAAAAATGGAAAGAAGGAGGATGTGATAAATGCAGATAGGAAAATAGATAGTTATTTGCGGGAGCGAGCTAAAACTGGTTTTGTTGTAATTGATTCTAAAATCTTTGCAGGAATTGCTACTGTAGAGCGTATTGAGTGTACTGCTAAGATTTGGCTTACAGCATCTCTGTGGAGAAGAGGCTTGAGAACTGTTTCTAAACAGAAAGATTTAAATATTCTAGAAAAGATACTCCTTTTTCTGAAATCTTGTATTGATTTGTATTACAGAAAAAGATTTGATGAGAAAAGATATAAGGAGCTTTACGGAGTTGAATACAGCAAGCCGTCATTGTACAATGATATAGTAATAGATAGTACTAATATGAATGAGGTTCAAACTTTTGATCTAATTTTAGAAAGATTGAAAGATGGAGGATATATCAAAAAACAATCTTAATTCAAATGATACAACTTCTAATATCTCCCCTACTGTGCCTGTGAATAATGGGCAATCTATACCTGCCGTTCCTACTGATAGTCAGTTAGTGGAGGATTTGGATATTAGATGGCTTAGATGGAAATGTTTAGTATGTGGCTATGTATATGAGGGAGCTGTTCCCATGAAAGTTTGTCCTAAGTGTGGTAACTCTGATTTGGATAAGTTTGATGATTCAGAGTAGCAGAGTTAGTTTTGAAAGTGTGTATGCTTTGTAATCCACTTCTTTAGTGCTATGTCTAGCCAGAATGAGTATATTCCTAATGTAATTATTGTAAAGAATAGCCATTTAATCCAAGATCCAAATAGTTGAATTGCTTTCCCATCAAAATACAATCTTTTTCCATTTATGACAGTATGTTTTGTTTCCCAAGAGTATAGCATGCAGATGGCCCAGGGGAAGCAGATGCCAAATGTTAGAAGAGTTATTAAAATTCCTACTATTCGCCAGCCAATTAGTTGGAGTAATCCACCATCGAAATATGATTTAGAACCTGTTTGTTCAGCCATATCTGTTATTTATTATTTTAAATATATTTTATTATATATCTGATTTCTTTGTTTTGATATATTCCTCTATTAATATGATATCTTCTTTATCTTTTTCTCTATTTAGTTCTTTTTTTAATTTTAATAATGAATCAGCTGTTTGTATTTTGTATCCTTGATAGTACTGCCACTGGGTATTATCAAAGTAATTGGTACTAAAGTTTATGTAATTATCTAGGTAATATACACTCTTATTACTTTCCTTATCTTCTTTTTCTACTTCGCATTGATGTTTTTCTAGAATGTCATTGAGGAGATTTGGTGATACTGCTATATCTATATCATGAGTCGTTTTTTTAATATCCTGTAATACCATGGAGGCTCCTGATATGATGATAAATTCACTTTTATCGAATTTATACTTATTTAGTATTGAAAGGATATCTTGTTTGTTTAGAGGTTGCTCTATATTACTTTTATTCATGGTTTGTTTAACTTCGTGGTGCTGGGAGGGGGAATCGAACCCCCACTCTATTTCTAGAACGGGATTTTAAGTCCCGCGCGTCTGCCTGTTCCGCCATCCCAGCAGTACAATTAGGTGACGATGGGATTCGAACCCATGATAGTGGTTTTGCAGACCACGGCCTTAACCAACTTGGCTACGTCACCTTCTATTTGAGAATATCTTTGACAGTTAGAATCTCAAGAATGCTATCTCCATCTTTACCTTTTATAGAGCTACCGCTAATAATAGCAATTTTATCACATAAATCCAACTCCCCATGTGCATAAATTTGCTCTACTGCCTCTATGATGCTACTGTCTCTATCGGATGATAGATTTTGAATGTAATATGTTTTTACTGAATTGTAGATAATATTTCTTCTAATACTTTGTAATTTACTACCAACTACATATATAGGTAGGTTTGGACGATGTCTGCTTACAGTGCCTATTGTGCTAGTGTTATCTGTGATAAGTAAGATAGCTTTAAGGTTTATATTTTGAGATATATTAAATATACTACTACCTATTTCATCTACATCTTCTCCTGCGTCAGTATTACCAACTATCTTTTTTGATTGCATTACAGTTTCTGTGGTTAATATTGTTTTATACATTGTTGCAACTGATTGAATAGGATACTTTCCTGTGGAAGTCTCTGCTGAGAGCATTAAACAATCAGCTCCATCCATGACTGCATTTGCAACATCTGAAACTTCTGCTCTTGTTGGGCGGATATTCTCTTTCATAGACTCTAACATCTGTGTCGCTACTATCACTGGTTTACCAACTGTTCTGCACTTATGAATCATCTGCTTCTGCAATATTGGAACTTTATCTAAATCTATCTCTACACCAAGATCTCCTCTTGCAATCATGATTCCATCAGATTCATTTAATATCTCTAAGAAATTTTTCACCCCCTCTTTATTTTCAATCTTTGAAATAATGCCTACACTACTATTAGCTATTAACTTTTTAACAGTTCTAACATCTTCCGCATTTCTTACAAATGATGCACATACAAAATCAAAATTATTTTCTACTGCAAAAAGGATATCCTGCTTATCTTTCTCAGTTAGAACAGGAAATTTAAGATTAACATCAGGTATATTAACTGTCTTGTTAGGTTTAAGAGTACCTCCTTGAATGACATCACAAAGTATATTGCTTCCCTCAATAGATGCTACGGTTAATTGTATGTTTCCATCATCTAAAGCTATTCTTGAGCCAACTATGATGTTTTCATGAAGTTTAGGATACCCGACATTTATGATATTTTCTCCACTGTTTTCTGAAGAAAGAATAACTTTTTCTTTGATCTCAATTGGATTAATTAAATTGGCAACTCTAATTTTGTTGCCCTGTGTATCCAATATTATTGATATTCGTGGAGATATATTTCTAAGTTGATCTGATACCCTCTTCAATTCAGCAAAATCAGCAAAAGATGCATTAATCCTTGCTAGTGACATTCCACTTCTATACATCTCTCGCAATACAGTATCATCCCATGAGGAAGGTCCTATTGTTGCGACTATTTTTGTTCTTGCTGTTCTATTGCTATTCATTTGGGCAGCGATTTCTATTTATTCAGTATACAGTAAAAGAAATAAATTTTGTATTTTTTCATTAAACATAGTATTCTGTTGTCAGTAAGATTATCTTTAAGTATATATGAAAGAAGAAATAAAGAAATTTTTTGTTAATTTCCTTATTATTTACTTAGCTATTGATCTTTTTGGAGGTAGTATCCATCTACCTGTGCGTGCTGAATATTTGCTATTTACATATTTTCTTATTGCATTAGCAATATCTTTTGTTAATCCTCTATTAAGATTTCTTACAGTGAAATCAAACTTCATTACATTCTTTCTAGTGAGTTCTGTTTTACTTGTTGGAGTACTCTTTGTTTTAAAGATGTTTATGATAGATTTCACAATTGATTCATATGACTTTGATGCATTGAGTATAGGTAATTTACATATTGAGAGTTTTAATGTTACTCCATTAATTACTATCGTGCTTACATCATTATCTATTGCATGTTTAGCATCAATCTATCGTGAATTAGACAGGTCATCTTAGAATACTGTAGTAAATATTTAATTATATGATGTATAATTGGAGATTATGATACAAAATTTAACTCAAATACTTTTAATTTCACAAATAGTGGTTTGTGTTCTTTTAATAGTTTCAATTCTTCTTCAGAATCGTGCAGAGGGATTGGGATCTATGTTTGGTGGTGGCGGTGAAGTATTTAGAACCAAAAGAGGATTAGAGAAGTTCCTGTACTACTTTACTATTTTCTTAGTTGTTGTTTTAGTAGTATTGTCCTTGTTGGTTCTTAAGTATTCATCTTAATTGTGCTTTTTAAGTCATAAGTATAAATACTGATTAAGTATGCCTACAAAAAAGAAAGTTAGTAAAATGGTGAGTTCTTCTATGAAGGAAGCATTAGGTGATATCTCTACTACTGTTAAGAACTCTAATCAATCTATTCAGATTGATTTACGAGAGATAGTATGGAACTATCCCTTATATTTATCGAAGCTATTCTCTAAATTTATTCCTTTAAGCTACATTTTTTGTTTTGGCTTAGTTGCTCTATTAATCATTGGTGTAATTCAATCAAGTTTCTTTCTTAATATTGTTAATGGATCTACCAAAAAAGATACATATGTAGAGGGTAGTATAGGAGCAATCTCTTCATTTAATCCTCTGTTTAGTACTAACAACTATTTAGACAAGAGTGTACAGAGTTTAGTTTTTGAAAAACTTGTATATTTGGACAAAAACGGAGATCCTGTAGCAGGTATAGCTAAGGAGTGGAGAGTATCTTCTGACTATTTGACATATGATTTTGTTATTGGAGATGGTAAATATTGGCATGATAGGACAAAAGTTACTGCCGATGATGTTGTGTTTACTTTTCAGACAGGTATAAAACTCGCTCAGAATTATGAATATGACACTATTGGTAGCCCTATACAGGAGGTTACTGTAGAGAAAACAAATGAGAATACAGTTAGGTTTGTACTTCCTGAGGTTAATCCTACTTTCTTTCAGTTAGTATCTGTATATATTGTACCTATGGACAGGTTAGAAGATGTTGATCCGAGACAGATGTTGTTTGATTCTTTTACAAAGTATCCTGTTGGAAGTGGAAAGTACAGAGTGACTAGGAGTGATGATAGCTCTGTATATTTACGAGACAATGAGTTAGATGGTTTTAATCCAAGTATTAAGACTTTAGTATTTAAGGTCTTCCCTGATATTGAGAGTTTAGAGATGTCTTTTAGAGTTGGTGCATTAGATGGTATTGGAGGTTGGGATCGAGCACTTTACTCTTTTGTTGATGAGTACAAGAACTATAGCTTGTATGAGGAGAAAGAGGTGAATAGAAAGAAACTTCTGTTTTTTAATGTTAGAAAAGAGTCTTTGAAATCAAAAGAGGTGAGACAGGCTTTTAATTACTTATTAAATAAAGAGAAGTTTATGGAAGAGCTTGATTCTGGTGGTCATATTATTTATGGAGCTATTCCAAGTGAGTCTTGGATATACAATAGCAATATTGAGAAGTATGAATATAATCCTACTAAAGCATCTGAGTTACTTGGTGGTAAGCAGTTTAAGAAAAATGAGAGTAGTGGTTATTATGAAGCAAGTAATGGAGAGATCTTAACTTTCACAATTAGCTATTTAGGAAGTGTAAGTAATGATAGGCTTGTTAATTTACTTGTTGAGTTATACAAAAAAGAAGGAATAGTACTGAAGGTAGAAAGGCTTACATATACAAGATTAACTCAGGAGATTATTGCTACTCGAGATTTTGAGATTCTTCTGTATGAAGTAGAGACTGCTATAGATCCAGATCAGTATAATTTATGGCACTCTTTAAAGAGTAATTATCCTGATTTGAATCTTTCTGGATATAACTATGAGAGGGTAGATATTTTGCTTGAAGATGGTAGGAAGACTAACAACAAAGATATACGAAAAGAGAGATATACACTGTTTCAGAGATATCTAAATGCGGATGCTCCAGTAGTATTTCTCTACTCTCCGTCATTTTTGTACTATGTTCGAAATGGTTGGAGTGGTATAGATCTTAGCAATATGAGCTATTCATATGATCGTTTTAGTAATATTGAGAAGTGGGTTTGGAAAGATTAATTTGCCAAGAGGGGGAGTTGAACCCCCACCCTATTTCTAGGACTGCGTTCTGAACACAGCGTGTCTGCCAATTTCACCATCCTGGCCTACTGTTAATCCTTAGATGTTAATGATACTTTGATGTTATCTTTCTCTTTTCCTTTATCATCATCAGGATCAAATTTCTTAAAGTCTTTAAGGAAGTCTATCTTAGATAGAAATTCAGGTTTCTCTTGTTTTTTCTCTTCCTTTACATCCTTTTTATCATCAATCTTTTCCTCCTCTTTCTTACCTTTATCTTTATTCCCCTCACCCTTCTTCTCCTCTATATCCTGAGTAAGCTTTTCAAAAAGGGTTTTCCCTTTCTTACTATCTTCTTCTTTTGGTTTTACTATACACTCTACCTTCTTAATCTCTTTTTTCTCTTTGCTTGCTTTAGAAAAAGCGTAAATCAACGAGGAGATGATTATACCAAGTATAAAACCTATTGAAATAACTACTAATAGATCTGGATTGCTTGAAAGAATAACAGGGAGTTTATCTAATTTAATATCTTTAAGAGCAAAACGAATATCTTCACTCTGATTAATATTACTACTTGTTACAGAGGTTATGTTTTTATCAATATTTGCAGTAATTGGTTGTGATAAGTTACTAGAGAAGCCGTATTTTCTTAAATATGCTATGAAAGAGTAAACTCCAGAAGGTATATTCTCTTCTATGGATATACTCCATTTACCATCAGCATCTACTGCAGCTTCTTTCACTACCATCCTATCATCTGATGCTAGGATTAATGTTAAATCCGAGTTAGCTAAGCCAGTTCCTGTTAAAACTAATTTGTTCTCTAAAATATTAGGTGTACTAATGATTGGAGGTCTTGGAAGTATTATAATCTCCTTCTCTAATATTTGTGTGGTATTGTATTTGTCTGCAAATTTGAATTTAAGAGTATGTTTACCAATACTTAAGGCAGGTAGAGAGTATGGACTTTTAATATCCTGGTAAGATTTTGAATCTATTTCTAATTGGACTCCTTTTTTGTCAGATGATGGATCTGTAAAGGTTAATGTATAGCTAGGATTGTCAGTCTCTGCAGGTATCTCTAAAAGTAACTGATTAAGAAAATCAGTCTCTCGTTGAGCTTCTTTCTGATCTAATTGCTCTGTAGTAGCCGGTTGAGCTGGATTTTCTCCTAGTACATCAGAAACTTTAGTCTCTTGTGCTAGTACAGTAGAAGAGATTAATATGAGTGTAAACAGAGAGAGTATTGGTATGAATATTGTTTTTCTCTTATTCATTTTATTGGGCAGAGTATAAATTTAAGTAATAGTTATTTTTCAGCTTTATCTACAAAAAGTATACCATTTAAATGATCATTTTCATGTTGTACAGTTATGGCATTGTAGTCATTATATTTCTTTGTTTGCCAATTTCCTTGTGCATCTTGAAATTTCACTTTAATATTTCTGTATCTAAGGACTTCTTTCTCTATTTCAGGAACACTAAGACATGCCTCTTTTATTTGGGTTTTTGCAAATCCCATTGGTTCTATTTCAGGGTTTATCAGTAACTCCCATTTATCTGTATCGTAGTTCAGTATATAGAAGAGCCTTTTGTACTCGCCAACCTGAGGAGCGGCTATACCGCATGCAGGGATTTTACTCTGTTTAGCTGTTTCAAGTAAATTCTCTATGAAGTTTTTAAATGCTTTACTCTTAATATCTTCACTTGTTACTGGAGTACTAATTTCTCTTAGTAATTTCTCCTCTTCTTTATCTTTAGTTGTAAGTATTTTTAAAACTTTTGCCATTTGAAAATTATATCATAATTATAGATGTAATGATTTTGTAATTGTTAGAACATATACTGTTATGTAAAATTAATTATTAATTAAAATGAAAAAGAAAATAGAATTACCTTCATTTTATGAAGCGAAGATAGAAAGGATGGTGAAGATATCTACTTTTCTTTTTTTAACAATCTTATTTATTTCATTATGTTTTAATACTTTTATTTTGTCTGGAGATCCTTCATTAGTAATACTGTTAAACAGTATTTGCTTGTTTTTGATAATTGTAGTTGTTGTGGTATGTCAGAGAGTCTTGTTTGTTGGTAAACTTCATACTCAATTCGCTTTTGTCATATTTCTGTTTTTTATACTACCTCATCTTCATTCTTTAACTGCAAACAAATTTATAGATATTAAATATATATTTTTCTCGTACTATGTTTGTTTTATGCTCTTTCTATATTTTTTGGCAAGATTATTGAATTCATATTTAATGCATATTACAAAATTGAAGAAAGAGTATGAGGAATTGGTAAATCATGAGAATTGTAATAGGTTATCAAATTTGATATGTAGATCTGTTTTTCATGATCTATCTACTCCATTGAGTGTAGTGTACGGTATTTCTAAAATGCTACAAGATGGAAGTATTAAAGGTTATGAAGAGAAACAGGCTTTGGAGAAGCTCTTGCTAGCTACTCAGCAGATGGAGAATATTATTGATAGTAGTGATATTTTAATTAGAAGGAAGAATATAGAGGATAACTTCTCACCACTGTGTGAAATTCGAAAATTAATTAATTTGTTACTTTCAAGAATCAAACGAAATGAGATTAATGTAGTTATTACAGGAGATAAGAATATTTTAATATTTGGAGAAAAAGTTATGTTTCTACGAGTTTGTATGAATATTTTAATAAATAGTATTGAGGAGTTTGAAAGGATATCTAAGAGGAAAAAGAAGATAGTAATTAATGTAGTAAAGAGGGAAAATACAGTTGTCATTACATTTAGAGATAATGGAGATGGTTTTGAAAAAGATACTGTGTTGGGATGTGGATTACAGTTTTGTAAACTTGTTTTGAAAGAAAAGTTTTATGGATATCTAAAAATCACTTCTAAGCGGAGTAAGTATTGTAAGGTTTCTCTTTACATTCCTGCTTCTTAATTCGATATCCTTTACCATTGATACTTTGAATAAACCCGTCTTTTGGATGACAGTGAAGCTTTTTTCTTAATCTACATACTGTAGCATCTACAGAATTTACACTATTTAGTTTATCTAATGGATCAAATATCTGCATAATGTTCTTTCTACTTACGGTCTGCCCTCTATATCTCATTAACAAATTTAATAATGAGTACTCTCTATTAGTAAGTGATACTTCTTTTCCGTTGTGAAAGACTGTGTTACTATTTTTATCTACAGTAATATATTGGTCTAACTTTACTATCTCTTTCTTTACGTTTCTATTTATTAAGCTATCAATCTGTGCTTTTAATAGTTCATAGTTAATTGGTTTTTCATGAAAAATATTAGCCTTGTTTTCAAAAGAAGCAATTTTGTTACTATCTGTACTGTTTGAAGATATTATTATGATAGGTTTGTTAGTAAATTCTCTTACTTTGTTTAAAACCTCTATTCCTGATATATCAGGTAGTCCAATATCTAGCAGTATTAAGGATATATCTTTAAATTGAGCTTTCTGTAATCCTGAGGCACCATCATATACCGCAACTGAAGTGTATCCTATCGTTTTAAGAAATTTTTGTAATGTAAAGACTAAATTAGCACAATCTTCTATTATTAGAATACTTTGTTGCTTCATACTTACTGTAGAAGTATAAATTACACATATTACAAAGTCATGACTTCGTAATATATTTACTCTTCGTCTTCTTCTTTTGACTCGTCATCATCTCCTTCATACTGATCTCCTACTTTCTTTTTTGATGAAGGAATAATGAACGAGAGAAGAAAAAGAAAAAAAAGTACTGCTACGAAAGAGAGTATTAAAATTACAAAGTAATTATTCATTATTTGATAATTGTAGCATCTTTTCAGTTAATGAAAAACAGCATCCACAGTAATTCTGTTTATAGAAGCCGTGATTATGACAATTACATGAAGAGTCTATGTTTAAGAAATCAATGTTATATTTTGTACTAATATCCTTTCCTATTTTTCTTATATCCTCTCTATTTTGGTAATGACTAGTTAATAAAGTTGTCGTAACAGTGTCAGCACCAATTTCTTGCGCATACTCAAAAGATTTTTCTAATCTTAAATTCCAACATTTATTACACCTTGAAAGCTTAATGTTCTTTTCATTCCCTCTAATCATAGATATATACTCTTTCGGTTTGTAATCAGGTATTACTAATTTAATATTTCTATCATCTAGCTGTTCAATGACCTTTTTTAACGCATTTAATCTTTCCAAATACTCTGCTCTAGGATGAATATTTGGATTAAAGAAAAAGGCAACTATTTCTGTCTCAGAATTTATTAATGATTTCTCTTTCAGATAGTTAAGCGTATTCAGAAAGCAATCGGCACAACATGTATGTATTAATATTTTCATGATGCGAGTATATCATATGATTAAAATCTTTCTTGCAGAAAAATTAGCAGTATGTTATATATTTTACATATGGCTTCATATTCTATAAGTATAAAGAATTTTTCAAAAAGTTTTGGAGATCTTAAAGCAGTTGATAACTTCTCATTTGATGTTAATGAAGGCGAAATATTTGCTTTCTTAGGATCAAATGGTTCTGGAAAAACTACTACTATTAGATGTTTGTTAAAGATTTATTTACCAGATGAAGGTGAACTGTTAATTAACGGTAAAGAGTATACCGAGAAATTAAATAAGGTAATTGGTTACTTACCTGAAGAGAGAGGATTGTATAAAGATACGAAAGTTATAGATATTCTCACATATACAGGTGTTTTGAGAGGTATGACAAGTAGCGAAGCGAAGAAAAAATCTCTCGACTACTTAGAGTATGTAGGTTTGATTGAGGCTAAAGATAAAGAGATATCAAAGTTAAGTTCAGGTATGCAACAAAAAGTACAGCTTGGTGTTGCATTAATTCATAAGCCTGAGATATTAATTCTTGATGAACCGTTTAGAGGCTTAGACCCAGTTAACAGGCAGATGTTTATAGATATCCTTTTAGAAAGAAAGAAGAAAGGTGCCACTATTCTTTACAGCACTCATGTAATAGATGAAGCACAGAAGATGGCTGACAGTCTTGTTATAGTTAACTCAGGTAAGATGCTAGAGCATGGAAGTGTTGATGAAGTTAGAAAAAGACATGGTGATAGTAATCTTGTTATTGAATTTGACGGTAAACAACCTTTAGCAAATGGTAAGCTATATACCTCAATCATTGATGGTAAGATGGCAGAAATTAAACCTAAAAACGACTCTATAGATAGCAATGATGTGTTAAAAGAAATAATTAGTAATGGAACTAAGTTAGTAAGTGTTAAGTTAGACTATCCAAGTTTAAATCAAATATTTATAGATTTAATGAAAAAGCCATGAGAAAATTTTTAGTTGTTGCTAGATTTGAATATTTAAAGGTAGTTAGAAAGAAATCATTCTGGTTCTCTACTCTGTTTTTCCCTGTATTCATGGGATTAATAATGTTCATTTCTGGATACTCTGCCGCAGATAGTACAAAGAAGATGGAAGACAGAAGTGCTTTCAACAAAATATATGTTGTAGATGATGCTGGTTTGTTTCCTGATGCTATGTATGTTGAGCCTATCATAAAGGCTTCTACAGTAGATATAGTTAAGGAAGAGATAATTAAAGATACAAAGTCATTAATTATATATGTCCCTTCCACCTTTAAATCAGATCTTAAATATGAAGTGTTTTTCAGCAATGAGGGTGGTATGTTTACAAATGCAATGGCAACTACTGTAGCTGAATCTATGTTCAAAGGTGTCGCATTAAGTAGTATCTCTGATGAGAGTGTAAGTAAAATGGTTACTGGGCCGTACTCTTCTACTATTCATGTATATGATGCAGAAGGAAATTTGAAACCGTTTGGTTTTGAAGAGTATATATTACCTGTACTATCTTTGGTGATATTCTTCCTTGCAGTATTCATCTCCTCTTCATTTATGCTTGATAGTGTATCATCAGAGAAAGAGAATCGTATGATTGAGACAATGCTATCCATGGTAGATAAGAGATCTTTAATGATGGGAAAAATGATTGGATTAATTGGTGTTGCTATGACTCAGCTATTAGCATGGGTAGGATTAGGATTAATTGCATACTTCGGAATTAATAACTACTTTGATCTCACCCTACCGTTTAATATTAATTTACATAATATAGATTGGAGTTTACTTCCATTAAATGTGTTCTTAACTGTAACAGGCTTTATCTTCTTTGCAGCAGTAATGATTGGTGTAGGTGCAGTTGGAGCAGGAGCTGAGGATAGTAGGAATCTCTCCTCAGTATTTATTATCCTCTCTATCTTCCCAACCTATCTATTACAAACACTCATGACTCAACCTGATTCTTTGTTAGCAAAAATCTTTAGTTACTTCCCATTTACATCATTTATGACCTTGTTATTACGAAATTCATTTGGAAAACTCTCACCAGAAGAATTAACTTTAGGTATAGTCATGTCAATACTGTATGTACTTCTTGCTCTCTTTGTCTCAATGAAATTGTTTGAATTGGGCTGTCTAATGTACAATAGGCGTCCTACCTTGAAAGAGATTATTGGATATTTGAGATAGAAATGTGGTATAATGTGGATAGCTATGGAAGCTTTCTTCGACAGACTGCTTAGAGTGTAAATCTCCCAATTAATTGGTGTAGCAAATTTAAATTATATTAATATAAATAATGGGTAAAAAATTATTTATAGGAAACCTTAGCTGGAACGTCAGAGACGAACAGTTAAAGGAAGCTTTTAGTTCAATTGGTACTGTTGAAGAGGCAGTAGTAATTATGGACAGAATCAAGAATAGATCCAAAGGTTTTGGATTTGTCACTATGTCCACTGAAGAAGAAGCACAAAAAGCAATTTCTGAACTTAACGGTAAAGAAGTTGATGGAAGACCTATAAACGTTTCCGAAGCTCGAGAAGAGAAGAGGGAATTCTAATAGGTAACCATTCGTTTTTCTTGAAACGGATTTGAAGGAGAGGTAGAAATACCTCTCTTTTTTTTATAATACAAAACAATGGAAATTCTTAACTATTCAAATGAGACTTTGCATACTCTGTTAGATTTTTTCTTTTAGACCAGATTCTTTGTGTCTCTGTTAAAAGCTTCTTTCTAAGACGAACACTCTTTGGAGTTATTTCAATAAGCTCATCGTTATTTATAAACGAAAGAGCATACTCTATTGTAAGTTGTATAGGAGTCTTTAATGCAATCTCAGTAACCTGAGCATGGGACATACGCACATTTGTCTTATGCCTTGCCTTACACGGATTAACATCCAAGTCGTTCTCATGATTATTTATCCCAATTATCATGCCCTCATATACATCAGTAGAACCTGATATGAACAGCTTACCTCTTTCTTGAATAGTCATTAAGGAATATGCTAAAGCAGTACCTGTCTCAGAAGATATAATCACTCCTTTTCTAAATAGTTCATTACTCTTGCTGAAAGGAATGTAATCGACAATAAAACTATTGATAATAGCGGTACCTTTTGTGGCATTCATTAAAACTCTATGAAGTCCAATCAAATTTCTAGTGAGAATATTAAATGTAAATCTATTAACCCCATCTTCAGTTTCAATATTGATAAGATTACCCTTCCTTTCATTTACCTCTTGGGTAATTACACTTAAATACTCCTCAGGAGCATCAATGTACAACTCTTCTAGTGGTTCACACTCTACACCATCAACCTCTCGCAAAATAACCTCCGGCTTACTAAGTTCAAACTCATACCCCTCTCTTCTTAACTGCTCTATGAGAATAGCTAACTGTAACTCCCCTCTTCCAGAAACGAAATATCCATCACCTCCCATATACTCTATCTTAAAACTGATGTTTAGATTCTTCTCTTGATCTAACCTCTGTTGTAATTGCTTAGCAGTTACAAATTGACCCTCTTTTCCTACAAACGGTGAAGTATTTGCCGAAAACTTAACCCTAACAGATGGAGGAGTCATACTAATCTCAGGCAAAGGTTCTGGGTTATCAAGAGAGCATACTGTAGCTCCTATATCTGTACTATCTATACCTGTAAGTGCAATTATCTCTCCTGTTAAAGCACTGTTAACTTTCTGCCACTGCATACCCTCTTTTACAAAAATCTCTTTCACTCTACCCTGTTTCTTTTGAAAACCCTCTTTATTTGATGTCAAAATAATAGGGTCATCAACAGTTACACTCCCATTTGCAATCTTACCAATCAGATACCTTCCTAAATGCTCATTGTATTCTATGGAGGTAATCAACATCTGAAACGGTTTATCCACATCACCTTGTGGTGCTGGTAGATTATCTACTATCTCATCTAATATAGGTGTTAGATCCCCCTCTATACTATCAGCTACAGTAAGGTCTCCCTCTGGTAACTCCCTCCATACCTTACCTTCTCTTGAGATCGCATAAAATATAGGAAATTCGAGTTGTTCTTCATTTGTTGCTAATGAAAGAAAAAGATCCTGTATCTTAGAAATTGTTTTTTGAATATTTGCTAATTTCTTGTCAATCTTGTTTATGACTACAACAGGTTTTAACCCCTTCTCCAATGCTTTCTTCAAAACAAATTTAGTTTGAGGCATAGTACCCTCCTTAGCATCTACTAATAGCAGACAGCTATCTGCCATATTAAGTGTTCTTTCTACCTCCCCCCCAAAATCAGCATGACCTGGGGTATCTATAATATTGATCTTAACTCCTTTATATCTAACAGAAATATTCTTTGCATTTATGGTAATACCTTTCTCTCTCTCTAACTCTCCTACATCAAGTATTTGTGTTTGACTCATCTCTTCTTGGTTATCTCTGAAAAGATGTGTTTGCTTCATGAACGCATCTACCAAGGTAGTCTTACCGTGATCTACGTGCGCAATGATTGCTATGTTTCTTAAGTTTTGTTGCTCTTGGTGTGGAGTTGACATAACGAAGAGGAATTTTAACACAGTGAGAGGATAAATTAAAGAGTTTATACCATAGTCTCTCGCACTATGAGTTGTAATTCGATAGAGTTTGATGTATAATTTGTTCGGTTACTGAGAGTATTAATTTGATTTCTTACAAAAGAAGTTCAATAGCTACTCTTTAAAATTTTTATTTGTAAATATATAAATTTAATTATATTTATATGAGAAGAAGTACAAAAGTATTTCTAAAGTCTTTTTATAAGGCTTTTGTTTCATTTTTCTTTATATTTTACACGCTAACTCCGTCAGCTTTGGCTATTAGTGAAATTCCTGCAAATATTCAATCGGTATCAGCTACAACTGAAGATACTAGTAAGAGTATCTTAGATGGTATCTCTGATCCTGAGGAGATTGCTAAAGGTGAGAAATTAGAATACAGAACTGATGTTTTACCTAAAGCAATGTTAAATGCAACAGGACAATACTCAATTTCCTCTACTAGTGGGATCTGGACTGGAGTAACAGGTGGACGGTATATTACGGGTATTAATACGTCAGAAGTTAGATGGGGAAGACCAGAAAATACATATAAAAGTGGATTAAGATTTGATGGTGCTGGAACTCAAAGTTTCAATGCTGATGAAAAGTTCCTCATAGGTGATTTAACTCATATGAACTGGCCTGTTTCAGATGCTGCAAGTGGTGCCACATTAAAAGTTACTTTGAATTTTTCAAATCCAGCAGTAACTCCTTCCCCTACTTTCAGTTATTATTTCGATATAAATGAAACATCTAATAACCCTTGGTTCTATTACAATTGCTCTGGATATCCAGATGAGCAGTTAAGTACAACTCCTTGTGATGATGTCGTAACATTTCCTAATGCATATGGAGATAAAGTATTTACCATTGGTGATACTAAATATACATTGAAGATAGATGGATTCCAAAATGCATACCCTACAGGTAGTGCTGTATCAAAGTTTGTAACTGAAGAAAGGAAAGATAATAAAGCATTTCTACTAGGACATTTAAGTTCTGTATTAGTTGAAAGACCTGCAATATCTATTGTTAAGAAAGTTAATGATTCTGATGCTAACAGTACAAAAGATGCAGTACAAGTAACAGCAGGAGAAACTGTTAATTTTACATATATAGTTCAGAATACAGGTAATGTTAAATTAACCGATATACTTGTTACCGATGATAAAGGAGTAGCAGTTACATGCCCTGAAACAGAGTTAGAAGCAGGTATCAGCATGACGTGTACAGGAAGTGCAAAAGCTATTGCAGGAAATTATACAAATATCGGAACAGTTACATCTTCACATAACCTAACTGCAAGTGATCCTGCAAACTATGTCGGTGTTATTCCAACAATTAGAATCTGTCATGCATCTAATTCTCAAACAAACCCATATATTGTACATACCCCAAGTGCATCTGGAGATCTTAATGGTCATGCAGGACATACAGGAGCAATTTGGTTCCCTGGTATGGACACATGGGGAGATATTATCCCTTCATTCACATCATATGATGGAACCTACTTCCCAGGTGTTAACTGGACAGAATATGGACAATCAGTATATGAAAACGATTGTCTAATCCCACAGGGTAAGATTGTAGTTAACAAAGTGTTAAGCCCAACTTCTAGCAGTAATCAAGCATTTGAAATAGTTGGTAGTGGTACACCTTCAATAGAAGGTTCTCCTACATTCTTGTACGACAGTAATAGTAATATTGGAAGTATTAGTAGAAATAGTTCACATACATATAATGTAATGCCTGGTACTTACAATATCGCAGAAACAGTACCTGCAGGTTGGAGCTTAGTAAGTAATACATGTTCAAACATTGTAATTACTAGTAATGAGACAAAAGAGTGTACCATTACAAATACGCAAGATGGTTCGTTAACAATTGTTAAGAGAGCATTACCATTTGGTACTAACTCATTTGGTTTTACACTTACAGGAAACTCAGTTAATGAACAGTTTAATTTAGTAGACAACTCTGCAACAGAGGATGCAAGCAAAACATTTAGCTTGAAAGCAGGTATATACGCTGTAGCAGAAAATGACTACAGTGCTGATTGGCAAACAACTTACGGTTGTAGTGATGGAAATACAATAGGTAATATTGTAATTGAAGCAGGTAAATCAATTACATGTACATTTACTAATACTAAATATGCATCAATATCAGGTTACAAAATCAATGATGCTGATGCAGACCCAGAGACAACTACTGATCAAACATATGTTGCAGGTTGGGGTATAGAGTTATGGAACTCAACCAATACATTGAAATTGGCAGAAACAAGTACAGATGGTACAGGTAAATATTCATTTACTAAATTACTACCAGGTACATATATTGTAAAAGAAGTATTACAAACAGGATGGGCTGTATTAGTAGTTGGAGAACAAACTGTAACCATTACAGCAGGAGAAAATGAAGTTAATGTAAATTTTGTTAACTACAAACAAGGAAGTATTAAAGTCATAAAAAATGTTGATGAAAACGGAGATGGAGATGTAGAAGATAGCGTAGATAGAAAAGGTGCAACAGATTGGACATGGACATTAAATGGAGATCTCGGTCATGCTACTGGAAACACAGTTTCAGAACTTAGACCAGGATCATATACAGTAAAAGAGATAAATAAAGAGAACTATCACTTTACCTCTTTAGTTTGTTTTGGAAGCAATAATATCGTGATAGCAAATGAGAGTGCAACTATCTCTCTTAAATCAGGTGAAGATGTAGTATGTACTTTCACAAACAGTAGAAACCTAGGAAAGTTAATTGTAATCAAAGAAGTAATAAATGATAACGGTGGAAGTAAGAAAGCAACAGACTTCTCATTTAAGATTGATAACGGCGATTCTCAATCATTTATTCAAAATAGTGAAAACATCTTAAAAGGTAGAAACGAATTTACTAAATATGCAGGTCTAACCTATACAATTACAGAAGATCAAGCAAATCAAGATGGATATAGTACTACATATGATAGTTGTGAAGATATCGAGGTACCATATAATGGAGAAGCAACTTGTACCATAACTAACGATGACATAGCACCTACATTAAAGGTTGTAAAGAAAGCAATCAATGATAATGGAGGAACAGCAACAATTACAGATTTTGGTATTACCTTAACAGATACTATATTAAGCTTTGGAGCAGGTAGTGCAGTAGGAACTACAACAACATATGAGGCAAATCCAACTGTAGTTGCTAACAAAGCATACACACTTTCCGAAACAGATCTCGCAGGATATACCGAAGGAACATGGAGTTGTAAAGATAATATAACTCAGGCAGAAGTATCTATCCCATTCACACTAAGTGGTGGACAAGGTATTACTTGTGAAATTACAAATAATGACATTGCACCATCACTAACATTAGTAAAACAAGTCGTTAATCAGTATGGAAGTAATGCAGAAGCATCAGATTGGAACTTAACAGCAGATGGCCCTACCCCAATATCTGGAGATGGAGGAGCTACAAGTGGAAATACCTTCAAAGCAGGTACATATACATTAAGTGAAAGTAGCGATCTAACAGGATATACAGCAAGTGGCTGGACTTGTACAAACAGTATAGCAGTTAATGGAAGTGCAATTACTTTAGAAGTTGGCCAAACAACAGTATGTACCATTACAAATAGCGCAATTCAACCAAAACTTACATTAGTAAAAACAGTTTCAAATAAGTACGGTGGAAACGAACAGATAGCAGATTTCAATCTTTACATAGGTACCACTCAAGTAACAAGTGGAACAGCAAATCTTGTAAATGCAAATACACAGTATACTGTTAGCGAAGATAACCTACCTGGATATACAGCATCTAACTGGGGTGGAGATTGTAGTACAGATGGAAAGATTACTTTACTCCCAGGAGATAACAAAACATGTACCATAACAAATAGTGATGTTGCACCAACATTAAAGATTGTAAAGAAAGCAATTAATGATAATGGAGGAACAGCAACAATTACAGATTTTGGTATTACCTTAACAGATACTACATTAAGCTTTGGAGCAGGTAATGCAGTAGGAACTACAACAACATATGAAGCAAACCCAACAGTTAGCTCAAACAAGAAATATACATTGTCAGAAACAGGAGCAACAGGGTATGTTCAAGAGAGTTTAGTATGTTTAGATACAAATAATAACAGTTTAGGTTCTGAGTTTACTTTGAACCCAGGTCAAAATGTAATTTGTACAATAATCAATAATGATATTGCTCCAAAACTAACATTAAACAAAGAGGTTTCAAATACACACGGTGGAAACAAACTAGAATCAGCTTGGACTCTCTATGCAAAACAAGGGGAGAACTTAGCATTCTCAGGTAAAGGAGCTACAGGAGTAAATGATGTTGTAAGTCCAAACAGTTTACAAGCAGGCTCATACACTCTCTCAGAGGAAGGTCCAGTAGGATATGAAGCAAGTAGATGGAGCTGTACAGGAACAGGTTCATTAAATGGTAATGTAATTACATTATTAGTTGGACAAGAAGCAACCTGTACTATTACTAATAGTGATAAAGAAGCAGGATTAACAGTCATTAAAAATGTAATTAATGATAACGGTGGTACTGCAGTAGTTGGTGATTTCCAAATTAAGTTAAATGACAATCTATTAACATTTGGAACTGGAAGTGTAAACGGTACAACTACTACATACACCTCTACTCCATCTGTAGATTCAAATACACCATATACACTCTCCGAGATAGATCACTCAGGATATATAGAAGGGACATGGAGTTGTAAAGATAATAGTACAGAATTAATAGTTTCTCATCCTGTTACCTTAAGTGAAGGTCAAGGAGTTACTTGTGTAATTACAAATAACGACATAGCACCTACACTTAAACTAGTTAAATCAGTAACTAATGATAACGGTGGAACCTTAACATCTAAAGATTGGACCTTAACAGCTACAGGAGCTGAGGGATTCAGTGATTTAGGAAATTCAACAACTTACCATACAGTAAAAGCAGGTGTTGGATATGTATTAAGTGAATCAACAGTATCAGGCTATGCATCAGAGGGTTGGAGTTGTAATGGTGGCACATTAAATGGTAGTACGGTAACCTTAGGATTAGCAGACAATGTAACTTGTACTATTACAAACAATGATATCGCCCCTACACTCAAATTAGTTAAATCAGTAACTAATGATAACGGTGGTACACTACAATCTAAAGATTGGACCTTAACCGCAACAGGTGAGGCAGGATTCAATGATTTAGGAAATTCAACAACCTTCCATACAGTAAAAGCAGGTGTTGGATATGTATTAAGTGAAAGCTCAGTATCAGGCTATGCATCAGAGGGTTGGAGCTGTAATGGAGGAACATTTACTAATGGTAATATAGTAACCTTAGGATTAGTAGATAATGTAACCTGTACCATTACTAACAATGATATCGCTCCTACACTCAAATTAGTAAAAACAGTAGTAAATAATTACGGTGGAACCTTAGAATCTAAAGATTGGACATTAACAGCAACAGGAGAAGCAGGATTTGAAGACACAGGCGATTCAGAAACTTTCCATACAGTAAAAGCAGGTATCGGATATGTATTAAGTGAATCAGATATATTCGGATATGAATCAAATGGTTGGAGTTGTAATGGTGGAACATTTACTAATGGTAATACAGCAACCTTAGGATTAGCAGAAAATGCAGTATGTACAATTACAAATACAGCACTTCCAGCAACAGTTGTGGTATATAAAGATGTTGTAGGAGAAGGAGTATACTCTGATCAGGAGTTCTCAGTAGTACTTGAGGGACATGAATCTCAGATAATTACTGATGAAGCACAAGATCCAAAAGTTGCTATATTTGAAAATCTCAGTGCAGGAACATACAACCCAGAAGAAATAAATATGCCAAATGGATATAAAGCACTAGGCTGTAACCCTACTCCAGGAGAAGACAACATAGTAGGAAATGGAGAAACTGTAAAATTTGTATGTGAAAATGAAATAGTAAAGCCAATATTAGAAATAGAGAAAGAAAATGATACATTAGGACTAGATAAATATGCAGGAGATCCGGTAACATATACAATATTTGTTTCTACACCTGCAGATAGCGATGACACAAGTAAGTACGTTATCAATAATGTAGAAGTATTTGACTTAGCTCCAGCAGGATTTGACTACAAGAGCGGAACATGGAGTGCAATCTCATCTGTAAGAGGAGATATTGCAGGAAGTATAACTGTAGAACCTACATACGATGGTAGTAGCTATGCAACATGGATACTAGGCAACATGGTTGAGGGAGAAACAGTAACCTTGAAATACGGTGTAACTATCTCTTTAGATCAAGATCCAGGAGTATATCCAGATATCGCATGGACAAAAGGAACATCACTACTTAGCGAAAATGTTCTAGGAAACGTCAGCACAGGAGCTTTAACTCCATTTGTTGGAACTGAAGTTAAAGTAATTGCACCTGATATCGTAGAAGAAGGTGAAGTATTAGGAGCTTCTACAATCGTGAGATTACCTGATACAGGAGCAAGTACATACTTAACATTAACAGCATTGATTAGCATGATTGTAGGATTTGTAATATCTATGTTTAATAGTAAAAAACAGAAGAAAAACACATTAAAGTTAAGCTTCTTAGCGGTATTCGCCTCTCTCATGTTAATGCCTTTAACCGTATATGCTGTAGGATACTTAGATGTAAAGATAGAACAACCAAAAACACCTACTAACATATCTAAATTTGATATCGGTTTTGTAGCAATGTCTACAAGTGCAGATCCTGTAAAAGTAGAGTGTTTTGAAGAGGGTAAAGCTACTCCATTCCAAACTGTAAATGCAGCTACTGGAAATTGTGCTGTAGAAGTTAGCACAAGTGGAACTTACAAATATTATGTAAAAGCAACAGTAGGACTAAATGTTAAGGATTCAAATGTTGTTGAAGTAACAGTAAATCTAGAGAAACCTGAAGCAGTAGTAGATTACTCTAAAGCTTCCAATACTCTATCATTTAAAACAGCAAATGATAGTATTACAAAAAGTATTCAGATATTTAGATCAGAGAAAGTATCCTTTACTGCAAATGCTACAACATTAGTACATACCATGGATGTACTTCCAAATACACAGTATACCTGGACAGACAGCTCTGCACAGGCAGGTAAAACATATTACTATGCATTAAGAGCAGTTGATAGTTTTGGTAACCTCTCTCCTATCGTTTCTGATAGCGAGATTATTACAGTAGTAGAGAAAACAGGAACGACTTCACAAAATGGACAGGTAGCAGGTACTGTTTCTATAAATACCTCAGGTAGTACAGGTAGCGATGTTACTGCAACTGATTCAACAGATGCAGAAGTAAAGGGTGATACTGATCAAGAAGCAGAAGGTGAAGTACAAAGTAATGAAGATTCTGAAAAGAGTAATGCAGAAGATAGTTCTAAGAAAGAGTCCGTATTCAAAAAATATTGGTATTTATGGATAGGTGGACTTCTTCTAATCGGAGGTGGTATATATACATATGTCAGAAAACAAAAGAAAGCTTAACAAAAAGATTTTACTAGGAGTACTCCTACTCCTAGTAGGTCTCTCTGTCCTTATTGCAACCTACTATCCAGTTATTTTAGCTTACATATCCCATTATCGTTCCCCTGCACCATCTACTACTAATATTGATATAGCTGTAGATGAAGAAACAGTAACTAAAAAAGTTACTGAAGAAAGTGAGAAAGTATCCCTTGATCCTAACTTCGGAATATATATTCCAAAAATTAAATCCAATAGCAAGGTAGTTAAAAATGTATCTCCGTATGATGAAAATGAATATATTAAAGCACTACAAAGAGGAGTAGCTCATGCTAGAGGAACATATACACCAAATGTTAATGGTAATGTATTTCTTTTTGCACATTCAGCTGTTAATTTCTACGAAAGAAACAAGTACGATGTATATTTCTATTTACTTACTGAACTAAAAAGAGGTGATGAAATATATGTGAGTTATGAAGGTAAGATATACAAATATTTAGTATCAGAAGTAAAGATAGTGGAGAAAACAGAAACTAAGTATCTAAGTAATTATGATACACAAGATACACTCACACTTATGACTTGCTACCCTGCTGGTACTGATTGGAGAAGAACTATCGTAATTGCTCACAGAGATCAGCAAACTCCAATCATTGAAAGTATGTAGAGTTATTTCTACTCTTTAATATCTACTCCACCAAAAAATGCTGTACCAGTAATTTCTAAAACTGGTTCTTTTACATCTCTTGATGCCAATTTTGCATCCCATCCTCCAAAAATACCACTACCATTTGTTACAACTCTACAGTTCTTAGGTACGATTATATCTGCTCCACCAAACAGAGTATTAACCTCTAACTTTGCTCCTCCTTTTGCAATCTTGACATCAGATAAGTCTAAATCATATCCTCCAAAGAAAACATCTATTTTCCCTCCTACAAAATTGTCAGAAGTTAATCTTTTCTCATCACCCCAGAAAACGACGGTGTCAGTAAATCTATCTTTTGTAGAAACATTAGAAGGAATTACCACATTATCATCCTTCTTTGTCATAATATATATACCAATCCCTATTAATAGTATTGGCCAGAAATACGCTAAGGTATTAATATCAAACAGACTATTGATTAAGAATAACAAGCCAATTATTGAAATTATTATTCCTGAAGTCACATCTTTGTAGAGAATCCTATTTATACCGATGGAAACGATAATTAAAGGCCACAATTTCCAGATAAAGTCCCAGAAATTAATGTTTATAAATGACCAGAAACTAAATTTCTCCAAAAGCACAGCTACTCCTAACAGAATAAAAAGTGCACCCCAAAAAAGATTATTTCTATTTTTCATATCAGTGAAAATTAATTTAATTTTACTCTATTACTTCTTGCTCTTCTTCTTAGCAGTACTGGTATCAGTTTTAGCTTCCTGCTTTACAGATTTGACGAAAGTATCTAATTTCTCTTTAATCTCTGTCCTATTCTCCTTTACAACATCATCAGAATCTTTTGTAATACTAGACTTTGATGGAATTACTATCCATAGAATCAAATACATAAAGATTCCAAACCCTATTGTTGTCATAGAAAGTAGTATGTAAAGCACTCTAACTACAGTAGGATCAATCTCAAAATACTCTCCTATTCCTCCACATACACCTCCAATCATTTGATTATCTTCTGATCTATATAATTTTTTGTTCTTATCCATATATCTATTCTAAAAAGTTATATCTATACTACATTGTATCGTTATCTTTCCAATTTGTAAATGACACTGTATACTAAAGAGTTAATCTAAGCATTAAAAATATGACTGTAAAACATCAAATATATAAATGTGCTATTTGCGGAAACATAGTAGAAGTTAATCATGAAGGAGCAGGAACTTTAGTATGTTGTGGGCAAGATATGGAGTTAATGGTAGAAAAAAAAGAGGAAGAAGGAAATGAGAAGCATCTACCAGTATCTACTTTTGAAGGAGAGAAGCTTGTTGTTAAAGTTGGAGAAGTAGAACATCCTATGGAGGAAGCACACTATATAGAGTGGATAGAAGTGATAGATGGCGAAAATACACAGAAAGTATTTCTTAAACCAAATGAGAAACCTCAAGCAGAATTTGTAGTTTCCAAAAAAGAGGGTTTAAGAGTTAGAGAGTACTGCTCTATACATGGATTATGGGAAAGTAAGATTTAGAGTGGCTAAACGATTACACCACCTCCAATAACAGTATCTCCTTGATAGAAGACAGCAGATTGTCCAGTAGTTACTGCTCTCTGTTTCTGCTTTAAATTCACAACTACTCTGTTATTATCATCTTTATTAATAACAGCATCTGCTTCTTTCGCTGTAGATCGTATCTTAACAGTTACCTCAATACTCTCTTTCAACTCATCTATCCCTATCAAGTTAACATCTTCAACTTCAAACTTATCAGTATACAATTGTTCTTCATCTCCAACTACTATAGTATTTTTTTCCGAATCAATATCCAATACAAAAAGAGGTGTATTAGAAGCAATACCTAATCCTTTCCTCTGTCCAATAGTGTACTGATACAAACCACTATGCTTACCTAAGATATTACCTTGCGCATCAACAATATCTCCTTGCTCAAATTCCTTTTCTGAATTATTCTTCACAAAAGATTGATAATTATTCTCACAAACAAAACATACCTCCTGACTATCCTCCTTCTGCGAAATCTGTAAATTAATACCTTTCACTACATCTCTTACCTCATCTTTATTCATTTCTCCTAGAGGAAATATCACTCTTCTTAACTGCTCTTGAGTCAGTCTATACAGAAAATATGATTGGTCTTTCTCAGGATACTTCGCTTTCAAAAGAATATATCTCTCATCTATCTTCTGAATCCTTGCATAATGTCCTGTTGCTACAAAATCAATACTATTTTCATCAGCATACCGTATCAACTCCTCAAACTTAACTTTTCTATTACATACAACACAAGGATTAGGAGTCCTACCATTCTCATACTCCTTCAAGAAATACTGTATGACCTCTTCATTAAATTTCTCTGTTAAATCTACTACCTCATGCCTAATATTTAATTTCTTGGCTAGATTAATAGCGTCTTGTATAGCGCTATTGCAATTAGAGTCAAACATTTTGAAAGTAATACCTACAACCTCATATCCTTGAGATTGCAGTAACAGAACAGCAGCAGAGCTATCCACTCCTCCACTCATACCTACTAATACACTTCTATTTTTCTTTTTAATTATCTTTTTCATTACTTTTACGATAGTTATCTATAGCTAACTTTAATCCCTGCTGAGCTAAGTTAGAACAGTGCATCTTAACAGGAGGTAACCCTCCCAAAGCCTCTGCTACATCAATATTTGTAATCTTCTCAGCTTCCTCTATACTCTTACCTTTCACCAATTCAGTTACCATACTACTAGTAGCAATTGCAGCCCCACAACCAAAAGTCTGAAACTTAATATCTACTATGACCTCATCTTTAATTTTTAAATAAATTTTCATAATATCTCCACAAACAGGATTTCCTACCTCGCCAATAGCATCGGCATCTTTAATCTCTCCAACATTTCTTGGATTAGTAAAATGATCCATTACTTTTTTACTGTACTCTTCCATACTATCGTTATGCTAATTTATTATATAACGGAGATATATTTCTTAACTTCTCTATGATATCAGGAAGAACATCTAACAGATATTCTATCTCCTGCACTGTATTCTCTTGCGAAAAAGAGAGTCTTAAAGAGCCGTGAGCCTGTTCAGGAGCTACTCCAATAGCTAAGAGGACATGCGATGGCTCTAAAGAAGCTGAAGTACATGCAGAGCCTGTAGAGGCAGATATTCCCAGTTTATCTAAATGCAACAGTATTGATTCCCCCTCTATATATTCAAAACAGATATTCACATTACCAGGCAATCTCTGATTCAGATCACCATTTAGAAAAGTATGTGGAATCTTAGACAAAATCCCATCAATAGCCATATCTCTTAATTTCTGAATATATCTATTCTTCCCCTCAATATTTTGCACAGATAACTCAATAGCTTTTCCTAAACCAACTATGCCTGCACTATTCTCAGTGCTTGCTCTCATAGCCATTTCTTGACTCCCACCATGTATTAGAGAATCAATCTTTACTCCTTTTCTAATATACAATGCACCTACTCCCTTCGGACCATTCAACTTATGTCCCGAAATAGTGAGTAGATCCACGCCAAGCTTCTTAACGTCTATATCTATATGTCCTACTGCCTGAACAGCATCAGTATGAAAATATATTCCTTTTTCTTTAGCTAAAGTAGCAATTTCTGATATAGGCTGTATGGTACCTATCTCGTTATTTGCGTACATTACTGATATGAGTACAGTATCATCTCGCAAAAGTTTTTTTATATCCTCTAGATTTACTACTCCACTTTTAGAAACAGGAATATATGAAATATCAAAACCACTGCTTGCAAGATATTTACAAGGTTCTAAAACAGCATGATGCTCTATGGCTGATACGATAATATGGTTGCCTTTATTCTTGTTTGCTTGAGCGATACCTTTAATTGCCCAGTTATCTGCTTCTGTGCCTGAAGAGGTAAAATATATCTCTGTAGGATCTGCATTAATGGCTTTAGCTACTGCTTCCCTTGATGCTTCTATAGCTTTCTTTGCATTTCTACCAAGGGTATATATACTGGAAGCATTGCCGAACTCTGTTGTGAGAAACGGCATCATAGCATCGAGTACTTCATCTTTTATTTTTGTGCTTGCAGCGTTATCGAAATAGTACATGATCTATTATAACATTAAAGGTAAATGGTTAGCCTTACAGCATGTGTATTCCTTTATACTATTTCATAAATATTTAAGATACTAGAAGCTATTTTCTGTGAAAATTTAGCGTGTTTGCAACATTTACACAAAATAACCATTTAATATATTACATGTATATTTTGTGCAAACATTTATCTGACTATCTTTATGCTTCTAATTAATCCTATATTTTCTTAAATATTTATGAAATATCTACTTAAAACATTAATCTGATTGAGTATTCATCAACCTTAAACGTGTTAGTACGTGCTTGTGTTCGTGTAGATATCTCTTAATTAATATGTTAAATTCATACATATGCAATTGCCCTATGCAGAATTTATACAGCATGGTTTTACGATGGTGTCAGCTTTAATCCTTTTTCTTTTTGCTGTTAGTAGTTTAACCAAGGAGATTCAAGAATTAGCCACAGAAGACTTTAGAAAGAAGATCTCTCAGTTAGTGAAGAATAAATACTCTGCTACTCTTGTAGGAGCTGTAGGTACAGCTATTATGCAATCTAGCTCAGCGATGACAGTAATAGCTGTAGTTTTAGTGAATACGGGTATAATCTCTTTCAGTAATAGCCTTGGTGTTATGTTTGGAAGTAGTATTGGTACTACGATTACTGCTCAGCTAACACTTCTTAATGGTGGAATTTTTGCATCTCTTCTATTAATCATAGGATTTCTGTTGAAATTTGGTAACAGGAAGCTGCAATTAATAGGGAAACCTATATTTTTCCTAGGTTTTATATTACTTTCTTTAAACCTTCTCTCTTCTGCGATATCTCCTATTAGGCAGAATCCTGATTTCTTAAAACTTTTCTCATATCTTTCTAATCCATTTATAGCTTATGCTTCTTCTACTCTACTAACTATGATTTTTCACTCTAGCACTATAACTTCTAGTATAGTCGTTATTTTGGCTAAAGAAGGAGTTATACCTTTGACTGTATCTATTCCTATGATTCTAGGAGCTAATCTAGGTACAAGCATTACTTCATTAATTTCTTCTAAAAGCCTTAATTTATATGCTAAGAGAGCTGGTTTTGCTAACTTCCTGTTTAAAGTGATAGGGACAGTTGTCTTTATGGTGTTCGTAGACCAGTTTATTCTCCTTTTACAAAACCTTTCAACTGATGTGGCTACTCAGACAGCTTTAGGACACCTTCTTTTTAATGTTATAAATACTCTCTTTTTCCTCATATTCATTAAACCATTTGAAAAATTAGTTATTAAGTTAATTCCAGGTAATGAAGAGGAAATACTGTTTGAAACTAAATATATAGATAATGATGATAGTAGTAAGAGTTTAGAAGAGAGTGTATCAGACATCAAAAAAGAATTAGTGTACTCTGTTGAGAATACAATAAAGATATATAAGCTGGCATTAAGTCTCTACGGTAATCCGTCGGCTTCTGTTTTAATGGAAATAAATAAGTTGGAGACACTTAATGACTTTCTAGATGATGAGATAACTAAAAATATCATCTCTTTATCAAGGTTCAAGCTTAACAGAAATATAGCTCAGGAAACAGTTATATTGGTCAAAATATCTAATACTATTGAGCAACTAGGTGATTTAGGTAGTGATTTCTCAGCTCTATTTCAAAGAATGCATAGGTGTGGAAGTGCTGATGGAGTTCATATTAGGAAGCTCACTCATATTTTTGATATGTTAATGAATTTGTTTGTTGAAATAGAGAAAGAGATTCTTAAACCTAAAGAGAAGGATTTAATTAATATTAAGAAGAAGGAGGAAGAGATCTATCATATAATTAGAAATGAATTTGATATTCATGTTAGAAGGCTTCAGGAGGAGCCAGGGTATGATGGTAATACTTTTGTAGATGCTGTTTCAATCATAGAGTTGTCTGTATCAAAATTAAGAGATATTAGAAAATTACTGTTAAAGCAGATTAGAGAAGTATCTTAATTAAATGATAATATTTACTTCAGGAATTAGCTTTACTCCATACTTTTGATAGACGGATTTTTTCATTTCATTAATAAAATCATATATCTCTTTACCAGAAGCTTTTTTGTTTGTAACAACACATAGTGCATGTTTCTCAGATGTCCCTACATTACCTATCCATTTACCTTTCCAACCTAGTTCATCAAGTAATCGTCCAGCAGGGATTCTAACTGCTTCTCTATCTTCTGTAGGATATGATTGTAAATCGGTGATTTCTTTTGACAACTCTTTGTATTTTTTTGTTGATACTGTAGGGTTCTCAAAAAAACTTCCACATGTTCCGTACTCCTCTACTGATGGTAATCGTTTATCTCGTTGCATAATTACTGCTTTCATAACATATTGTATACTGTATGGATCTTTAGAAAGTGATTCTAATTCCTCTTTTAATGAACCGTATCTTCCTGCTCTTTCTGTGTATGACAGCTCAAAATTTCTTGTGTTTTTTCTTAATTTGAAAATTGCTGAAACAATTATATATTTGTTCTTCCACTCGTGCTTAAAATAGCTTCCTCTGTATCTGTACCCACATTTTAGGGGAATAAATTGTTTTAACTTTTTGGTAGAAATATCAATTGCTTCTATAGAATTTAAAGTATCTATGACACTTTGCCCATATGCCCCTATATTTTGTGCTACTGCACCTCCTACACTTCCAGGTATCATTACCATATTCTCTATTCCAGCGTAGTTATGTTCTACACACCATCTTACAAAAACATCCCAATTCTCTCCTGAGTATACTTTTATATATGCATACTCTTTATCTTCCTTAAGTAATTCTATACCTTTGAAATACGGTCGTATCACTACTCCATCATAATCATTTACAAAGAGAGTATTACTGCCTCCTCCTAGTATGAGTAGCTTTTCATCACCGTATTGATTTAAGACGGCTATAGCTTGATTAACAGAATTAACTGTTTTAAATATTTTAGTTTTTGTATTTGTGTGGAAAGTATTGTAATTCTTTAATGAATATCTCATTAGAAGAATATATCATAAAAGAAAAGAGTGTGGGCAATTCAAGAATTAAATCATAGAAAAGCCCACACAGGACACGTTTTGAGAGATGTATTGTTTGTTCGTTTTGGTTTGGTTTAGTTTGGTACTGAATAGTACTATATTCAATTGTTTTACTAAATTTGTCACCTACTGCTAAAGGATTCTCCTTTCTCTTAAATACTATTAGTATTCATAGAATTGGGTAATATTCTTTTTCAGTTTAACTGTTAACGAACCATTCTTTTCTTGTTTCGCAAGAATCGATGCTCTCAAAAAGTGAGCCACATTATATGACAAAATTTTTTGTTTGTAAAGTGATAATAAATGAAAGGGTATATTTATATGATTGTAATCTAAACATACCCTTTCTAGGGAAATCAAAGATTAATGTCTTTTCTTCCCATTTGTTCGAGCTGTTGGTTTCTGCTTCTTCTTTTCTTTCTGTTTTTTTATTCTTACCGTAGAACTATCTCTATTAGTTGTTGAAGCTTTCACCGTAAGTCTCTTTGCCTCCTTTCATTAAGCTGTGATTTTCCAATATTTTAGAAGAAGAAAACACCTCCTGTTCTTTCATCTTGTTGAGTAATATCTCTTTCTGCCTCTTCTTGTTGTACACTATCTTTTGATATAATTTTCTGTCTGTGTATCTTCCAACCTGATTTCAATTTCTTTTTTTCTATTTTTCTCCAATTTGGAAATTTTTCACGCCTAATATCTTTATCCATTTTCCCTCCTTTTGTGGAATGGATTGTTAAAGAGTCCACAATTATATCAAGATATTGGCGTTTTAACAACAAAAACACCTCCTGGGAGGTGTTTGTTAACGATGAAATAACAATCCTATTTATTTCTAATAGCTGCTTGAGCTGCTGCTAATCTAGCAATAGGGACTCGGTATGGAGAACAGCTAACCAAATCTAGGCCAATTAAATGACAGAACTCTACAGATTTAGGATCTCCTCCATGCTCTCCACAAATACCAATTTCAACATCTTTTCTAGTAGCACGAGCTTTCTGTGATGCTTCTTTCATTAATTCACCAACCCCTACTCTATCTATAGTTTGGAAAGGATCCTCTTGAAGAACTCCTTGCTCCAGGTACTTAACAATGAATTTACCAGCATCATCTCTGGAATAACCAAATGTGGTTTGAGTAAGGTCATTTGTTCCAAAAGAGAAGAATTCTGCATACTCTGCTAATTCATCTGCAACAACACAAGCCCTTGGTAGTTCTAACATAGCTCCTACCTTGTATTTAACATTTACTTTTGCTTTCTTAATACACTCTTGTGCAGTTTTGACGATGACATCTTTTAGGAACTCCATCTCTCTAGGATGATTAACAAATGGCACCTCTATTTCTGGTAATACTTTCTTTCCACTCTTGGTAACTTTAATGGCAGCATTAATTATTGCTCTAACCTGCATTTCAGTTATCTCAGGGTATATCATACCTAGTCTACAACCTCTAAAACCCAACATAGGATTAAACTCTGCTAAGGATTCTCTCTTCTTGTATAGCTCCTCGTAACTTACACCCATCTCTACAGCTATTTCTCTTAATTCATGCTCATCGTGTGGTATGAATTCATGAAGAGGTGGATCTAGTAATCTAACTGTAACTGGAAGCCCTGCCATTTCTTTAAATATTCTTTCAAAATCACTTTGTTGCATCTTCTCTATCTTTGTTAAAGCTTTCACTCTTTGTTCTTTGCTATCTGCTAATATCATTTGTCTTACTGCAGATATTCTTTCTTCTTTGAAAAACATATGCTCTGTTCTAACAAGACCTATACCCTCTGCTCCAAACTCTCTTGCTGTTTTCGCATCTTTTGGGGTATCTGCATTTGTTCTAATTTTCAATTTTCTAAATGAATCTGCCCATGTCATTAATTTTGCAAAATCTCCAGATATTGATGGTTCAATTGTTTTAACTTCTCCAATATATACAGATCCTGTACTGCCATCAAGAGTTATCCAATCGCCCTCTTTTAGTATCTCTCCATTTGGTAATCGAGCTATTTTAACCTCTTCATTAATTTCTACTTCACTACATCCTGCTACACAACATCTTCCCATTCCTCTAGCTACTACTGCAGCATGACTTGTCATACCTCCTCTTCCTGTTAAGATACCCTTAGCTACATTCATACCTTCAATATCTTCTGGGGATGTTTCTAAACGCACAAGTATGACCTGTTTACCATCTTCACTCCATTGAGTTGCATCTTCTGCTGTAAACACTATCTGTCCACTTCCAGCACCTGGAGAGGCAGGTAATCCTTTAGCTACTTCTTTCTTCTCTGCTTTAGGATCTATCATTGGATGTAGTAGTTGGTCTAGTGAGAGAGGATCTACTCTAAGAACTGCTTCTTCTTTTGTAATCATTTTTTCATTAACCATATCTACAGCAATTTTTACTGCAGAGGCAGCTGTTCTCTTACCTGCTCTAGATTGAAGAATATATAGTTTGCCATTTTCAATAGTGAACTCTATATCCATCATGTCTTTGTAATGACTTTCTAATAGATCAAAAATATCTGTTAATTCTTTGTATGTATCGGGGAGATTCTTTTTCATCTCTTCTAAATGTAATGGTGTTCGAATACCAGCTACAACATCTTCTCCTTGTGCTTTCATTAAGTATTCACCGTAATATTTTCTTTCTCCTGTAGATGGGTTTCTTGTAAATGCTACTCCTGTTCCAGAGTCATCTCCAAGATTACCAAATACCATGGACTGTATATTTACCGCTGTACCTGTAACTTCTGGAGCAATTTTGTTAATTCTTCTGTAGGATATTGCTCTTGAATTGTTCCATGATTTGAATACTGCGTCGATTCCTCCTTTGAGTTGCATCATAGGGTCAGATGGAAATTCTTTCTTTATTTCTTTCTTGTAAAGAGTCTTGTAACCTTTAACTACTTTCTTTAAATCATCTACAGTTAGGTCAACATCATCTTTTACACCTTTACTCTCTTTTACTTTGTCTAGTTCTTTTTCAAATTGAGAGTGTTCTATACCCATTACTACATTTCCATACATTTGAATAAATCGTCTGTATGAATCCCATGCAAATCTTTCATCTCCTGTCTTTTCTATTAAACCTTCTAGTGTTTCTTCATTTAATCCTAGATTTAGTACAGTATCCATCATTCCTGGCATTGATACTGCAGCTCCTGATCTTACTGAAACTAACAATGGGTTTTTCTTGTCTCCGAAACCTTTACCTGTCTTAATTTCTAACTCTTTCAAATTCTGTTTTATCTCGTTCATTAAACCTGTAGGGTATTGCTGTTTGTTCTCGTAGAAATAGTTACATGCATCTATAGATACTACAAAACCTGGAGGTACTGGGATACCAATCTTTGTCATTTCTGCTAATGATGCTCCTTTTCCACCAAGGATAAATTTCAAGTTTTTAGCTTTAGGAAGTTCTGTTTTTTCTTTTGAGAAGAAATATACGTATTTATTGGACATCTAGTAAGGAATTAAAATTTAATAACAAGGGAAGTATATCAAAGTAATTAAATTATTTGCAACAGAAAAATGGTCCCAAGGGTTACAATATTAAGAGGTTATCTTAAATGTTTTGTAACCCTCAGGGTGTTCAAATCTTAATTAGTTTACAAGAAGTATATTTTTCTACATCTTCTTTAGGGATAGCGTAGATATATAGCAGGTCAGCCATATGAGCACACGGTAGTACGGTTGCAATATCTTTGAGTATATCGAATCTCTCTTTAGTTAGTACAATAGGTAGGACTGGTTGATCTTTGAAGTAGTAAACTCCAATAGCAATCTCTCCTTCTTGTAGCTTAGAAACTATTTTTTTATACGATTCTTCTTTATGGTTAATGGATCGTTTATCTTCTGTTTTATTAAACAGATCCCAACATAGTATCCTCTTTGTAGCTAACATTTCTGTCTCCTTTTTAGATTTGAATGAACAGTGGAATTATATCATTAAAACAGGTGTATTTTGTAGTATGTACTACTTTTAATATATGGTAAGATGGTCATATATCTAACTTTAATATTTTTCATATGAAAGTATCGATAGTTATCCCTGCCTACAACGAAGAGAAGCGTATAGGTAAAACTCTTCCTAAAGTACTAGAGTATTTAGGAACACTTAAAAAGAAAGGTATTGATACAGAAGTATTGGTAGTAAATGATGGCTCTACTGATAAAACTTTTGATGTTCTACAGAAATTTAAACCCTCTATTAAAATAATTGATTACTTACCAAATCATGGAAAAGGATATGCTTTACGAGAGGGTGTTAAGAACTCAACAGGAGAGTATATCTATATAGCTGATGCTGATTTCTCTACTCCGATAGAAAATATTGAAAAATTCATAGAGAATATGAAAAATGCTGATTGTGTAATTGGTTCTCGATCTGTAGAGGGAGAAGAAGTGAAGATATCTTTTATTCGTAAACTATTTGGAAATATGAGTAATTTGTTAATTAGATTAATATTGGGATTAAATTTCAAAGATACTCAGTGTGGATTTAAGATGTTTAATAGAGAGTGCAAAAGATATTTCCTTGATTGTGTTAATGAAAGATGGGGGTATGACTTTGAATTTCTCTACCTTTTGAAAAAGAATAAATTAACTGTTATAGAGATGCCTGTTGAGTGGAGTGCTGTTGGAGAGAGTCATGTTAAACCTCTTCACTATTTCAAAACCTTTATGGAGTTGTTGAATGTAAGGAGGGTACATGGATAAAGTAAGGAAAATATTAAAGAATCCTATTCTATCTTTAGGAGTTATTCTACTACTAGCCATACTACTTCGTTTAAGAGAGTTTTCTGCTACTGGGTTTTGGTTTGATGAGGCATTTACGGGAAATGTAATTAAATTCTCTTGGAAAGAGATGTTCGATGTTATTGCAACAGATCGTCTCCATCCTCCTATCTACTATATCTTAGTACGATTATGGTCATATATCTTCGGTTTTACTCAGAGTGGAATCAGATCGTTCTCTGTATTTACAGGTTTGTTAAGTGTTATAACGGTATATTTCATAGGAAGAGATTTTTTTGACAAGAAGAAATATCCTGTTACTGGATTGTTAATGGCTTTTATTCTAGCTATATCTCCTTTCTTTGTATCGTACTCTATTGAATCAAGATCGTATTCATTAATTGCTTTTGAAGGAGTATTAGTAATATATTTTTCATTAAAATATATTACTTCAAAATATGAAAAGAAATATCTACTTTGGTTGATACTCTTCTCTCTATTACTGTTCTTTACCCATTACCTTCAAGCAGTATTCTTAGTTGGAATTGTAATATGTATTCTTTTCTACAAATATATATTTACAGAAGATACTTTTAACAAAAAATATTTCTGGGTATTCATTATATTGTCATTACTGCTAACTTTGATTGTTTTAATCTTCCCTATTAAAGAAATACTGAGATCTATGAATATGAAATCTTTGTGGTGGATTCCTGATATCAAGATATTGGACACCATAAGATATCACTATTCATATTTCTTTGGAGTTATTAGATATTACAGAGGAGTACCGATATTTAGAGAGATGATTGTATCAATATCTCCATATATAATAGCTTTCGCCATACTTGTACTACATATTCTCTTCTTTGTATTAGTTATGAAATCTAAAAAAATCCATAGGGAGATGAAAAGAAAATCGGCATATCTGTTTCTTCTTTGGAGTATCACCTACTTTGGATTTATTTTCCTTGGTTTAGTTGGAATTAATACATTAGTAGAGAGATATACAATAGTTTGTGGAGTTGTAATTTTAATTTCATTTTTCCTCCAAGCTTCCCTGTTACTTAATTGGAAGAAATTGATGTTAATTGTATTACCGTATGTTCTGATGACTATGTTAATTAAACCTTTACCTGATACTGCAGATCTTAGGATTCTTCCTGAGATTGTTGAAAAGCAGAGTAATGTGAACAGAATTGTATTTAAAGATCCAGGAGATTATGTAGTTGGGACTTTCTATCTTAATGAACCTGATTGTTTCTATTTGCACTGGAGTAATGAGAAAAATGAGAGTTGGGCTATTCCAAATAGTAGAAAAGGTTTAGAAGAAAGTGATTTGGTTACTAATGACTTACTTTATGTTCCTTTAGATCAGAAAGATGGGTATATTATGAAAGGTTTTGAGGTAGTGTTTGAAAACAAAGATTTTGTGTTAATGAAAAAAGTTTGACTTATATAATTTATATTATCTGCCTATTATGAAATATATATTTTCATTACTTACAGTAGTATTGCTTGTAGGATTTCTTCCAATCAAAAGTTATGCGTATACCGTAGAAGATGTAGAGAAGCACAATACAAGAGCTGATTGTTGGGTTGTTTTTGAATCTAAAGTATATGATTTGAGTAAATATATTAATAATCATGATAGATATTTAGAGTTAGATGAGTGGTGTGGAAAAAATATGACAGAGGATTTTAAGAACAAGGCAGGTGTAGGTAGAGATCATAGACCTGGTTCTTACTCTCTTCTAGAGCAGTACATGATAGGAGATATTACTGTAGCTGTTGTTGATGAGGGCAATGGTATCACTGAGGTTAAAGAGGATAAGGAAGAGAAGAGTATTGATAGGAAGAATCCATATAACTTGATTGTTCCTTTACTTCTCTCTTCATTTTTGTATTGGATTACATATTTTGTATTTAAGAAACAGAGAAGAAGATTTAATGCTTTTTGGAATACTGCTTTGATATTACTTTTTCTAATACCTTCTTTTGGATTTGGAGTGTTTATGATTTTACAGTACGGTTTTCCTAATTTAAGAGATGTGAAGTTGGATGTTATGTATTGGCATGTGGAGCTTTCTACAGTAGCTGGTGTTATTGGTATTTCTCATTTTATACAGAGATTACCGATCTATTTATTACAGCTTTCGTCAAAGAAGGAAAAGGTGGAGTGTTAATGGTGGAGTGGATTTGGATGCCCAGATATTGTTCTTTTGGTATGAAAACCAAGAGTATCTGGGCATCCTATCCAAAACAGGAAAGAAGAATTATGGCATTGGCACTAATGTGCGTATGGGTACTTGAGTAGGAATGGGTATACACTCATCCTTGTCTAATAACTGAGTGGGATCTCCACGGCATGATTTTATTTCTTCTTTATATACTCCAAAATTCTCGATTTTGAATGGTTCGATTTCTTCTCGAGTATATAACCCTTGTGGTAGATCTGTTAAGACTAAGAATCTGTCTGATTGTCTTTCTCGGTTATTTGCAGCAAAGTAATAATAGTTTCCATACGGAATGAACTTATACAAGAAAACCATATTAGGTTGACCGTCTACTGGGTATGCTATACCTGCTTTTTCACTGTTAAAGGAGTAAAAAAGACTTTGAAATTCTGAGAGTTTAGCACAATCCTCGTCTGTCCTTACTGATCTATCTTTACATTTGATAGATAAAGAAAATAATTCAGTAATTTTCTTGTCATCTGGCCATACCTCTGGATTTGTATAGCTCTTAAATGGGATACCTGGTCCACACTCCTCATCACAAGCTTCTACATATGCTCCCCAATGTATGTACGGAGGAATTGTTGGAGTTGCTTCTGGTGTGATTACGACTGTTGGAACTACAACGGTACCTGAAGGTTCTGTTGGTTCTGTAGTAACAGTTTCTGTTACTTGCACAGTACTAGTAGGCTCCTGTGTACTTGTAGGCTCCTGCGTACTTGTTGGTTCCTGAGTACTTGTTGGCTCCTGAGTACTTGTAGGTTCCTGCGTACTTGTAGGTTCCTGAGTACTTGTTGGTTCCTGCGTACTTGTTGGTTCCTGTGTACTTGTTGGTTCCTGAGTACTAGTTGGTTCCTGAGTACTTGTAGGTTCCTGAGTACTTGTAGGTTCCTGAGTACTTGTTGGTTCCTGAGTACTAGTAGGTTCCTGTGTACTTGTTGGTTCCTGAGTACTAGTTGGCTCCTGCGTACTTGTAGGTTCCAGAGTATTTGTTGGTACTAAAGTAGCCGTAGGTTCCAATGTATTGGTACTAGTTGGTTCCAGAGTATTTGTACTCGTAGGTATCAGAGTATTTGTAGGCACAAATGTAGCCGTAGGTTCCAATGTATTGGTACTTGTTGGCTCCATAGTGTTTGTACTCGTAGGTACCAGAGTATTTGTTGGTACTAAAGTAGCTGTAGGTACCAATGTTTTAGTACTTGTCGGTGTCAGCGTAGGTTTTGCCGTTTTAGTAGGTTTAACCGTTTTCGTTGGCTTTACCGTTTTTGTACTAGTTGGTTCTAGAGTTACTGTAGCTGTAAATGTAGGCCTAAGTGTAGCTGTAGGTTTCCACCCCCACGGTGTTCTTGTTGGACGCAAAGTCTTAGTTGGTACTGGAGTCTTTGTTACAACAGATGTCCTAGTAGGACATACACAGTTTGGATGATATCTTCCTTCATCTATTGCCTTTTGACATGCAGGACTATGTTGTTGATTTGGTGCACAATAGTAGTGCTCTTGATTCCCAGGTAAGTGGTCCGTAGGTTGTCTTGTTAATCGACACTCTAATCCAACACATTTTGGATCTTCAAGATTATTTTCTTCTTGAGCTTGTACTGACTCTGGGGAATTTGACCCTACAATATGTAGGGGTGATACTAGTCCTAATAATACTATTAGGGCTATAGACAGCAATATTAGTCCTTTCGTTTTTCCTTTCATGATGACCTCTCTTTGCCTTATTCTTCTTTATTCTGTTTTGAATGAACAGCTAATTATACCATAAATATGGTATGATTACGAAACTATAGGACGAAGAATTTGATCCTGTTAAAAGTTGAAATATATTAATCTAAATTAATAATATTGTATTTATCTTTCAATCTTAATACTCTCTTAACTTTTTCATCTATATTAATATTACCCTTCTCTACCTCTTCCAAAATATATTTGTATACTCTCTTCTGTAAACCATCATCCCTATTAACGAATTTACTGTAAATTAATATATCCTCTCCAGATAGCAGTGCTTGTTTTGCTAACTCTTCTACTGTTCCAAAAGTATCTAAAGCTTTCATTTGCATATCATCTGACATCACTACTCCATTGTAACTAAGATTACTGCGCAATCTATTGGTTATGATCTCATTTGATATGGATGCAGGGTATCTATCGATATTAGGAAAAAGAATATGTCCTACCATCATTGCATCTATATCATTTGTTTCTAATAGCGAGGAGAATGGTTTTATATATTGATTCCATTGTGAGTCATTAATATTTACAGTAACTTCTGTCTTATGTGGATCTAAACTGTTCTCTCCATGACCAGGGAAGTGTTTAGCAACAGGTATGGTATTTGAATCTTTATACCCTTTTAACGCATTAGAAGATTTCGATATTACTTGATCTATGTTACCTGAGAAAGTTCTAGCATATATGAACGCATTTGTTGATGATACATACTCTACTACAGGAGCTAAATTCATATTTATACCTAAGTTATTTAGTATAGTGCCTTTCTCCTTTGCTATGTTGTATGAATCTTCACTTGTTTTAATACCTTTCTGTGAGAGTGTTAATGTTTTGTTCCATTTTATTCTTGGTACTACTCCACCCTCTTGGTCTATTGCTACAAACATTTTGATTGTATTTGTTGTTTGTAGTTCTGATATGAGGTTAATTAATTGTTGTTCATTAGATATGTTTCTTTCGAAAAGGATAATGCCTGCTGGTTCTGTTTCTAGTAGAAATTGTTTGTTAGCAGAATCTATATATGTATTACCTTCTATTCCAAATATGAAGAGTTGTCCTACTTTCTGTTTGATTGTCATTTGAGTTAGATATTTCTCTTCTGGAGAAATAGTTGGTGTTGTTTGTTGGGGTTCTGTATGTGTTATTGTTTGTTGTTTGTTTTGCACTTGTTCTTTTAACTGTTTAGAAGTGATGTATATGAGGTAGGTTGTGATGAGAAGAAATATACAGAAAAGAAGTATGGTTATTTTGATTATCTTTATCATATTTCCATTATATATGGATATGTAAATATTTGATATTCTTTTGCAAGTGTGTGCTACTTTCTCTTAGTAGATTTTGATTTCCTAATTATTTTACTTTCTAAATATGCTGATGCTAATGTGGTACTGATTGATATGGTTGTGAATATGAGCGCTATGAGGACAACTCCAGGAGCGTCATCTTTATCTGCGACAAGATATATGTATGGTAGATTTAAGATATGTATGACTGCAATTGTTAACATAGAGTATTTGATATATCTAATACTTTGTACTGCTTGAGAAGATATTACGCTTTTTCTATCAATTAAGAGGAGTAATTTAAATGAGTGATATATGGTGATGAGAAATGGTAGTAGTGTAATGTAAAGGTATATTAATATTTGTTGATACTCTCCTGTTCTTTCTTTGTTGATGACTGCTGGGAGAAGTAGTATTGCTAAGATTAGTGTTGCAATTGTAAGGATAGATAGGAGGATCTTTAGATGTATGGTAGATTTGATTCTCATATATTTGATTTTACTATATTGAAGTCAATCCTCAAATAGTTATTGATTAATGCGTCTATCTTACTGTTACTGATTTTGCTAAATTCCTTGGTTTATCTATATTATTACCTAAAGCAACTGATAGATAATATGATATCAATTGAAACGGTATCACATTAGCAATATTTGTAAGATCTCCTGCATCAGGAACTATTACATATTCATCAAACACCTCTCTCTTAGAGAAATCTTTAGAACCAATACCTATACTTAAAGCTTTACGAGCTTTAACCTGTTCCATAGCATTAATCATATCCTTAGATTCTGTATTCTTACTAGCAGGTATTATTCCAAACACAGGGGTATCCTTCTCTATCAATGCAATGATTCCATGCTTTAATTCTCCTGCTGTAAAACCTTCCGTGTGTTTGTAAGAGATCTCTTTTATCTTCAATGCACCCTCAAGAGCTATCGAGAAGTTATCACCTTTACCTAGAATAAATATACTTTGTTTGTTTTTAATCTTCTTAACAATATTTTTAATATGCGAAGTAGTACTACTATTAAACAGTGAAGTGATACTTTTAGACAAGTTCTTTATATTTTTCTTACCCTCTTTATATCGATTTGCTACAGTCATAGAAAGTAAATAACCCCAAGCACATTGTGATGTAAATACTTTTGTAGAAGCTACACATATCTCTGGTCCAGAATTAGTATAAAACTCTAAATCAGATATCCTACTTAATGTAGTTCCATACATATTGACTAAGCTAGCTACTTTGCATCCTTTCTGTTTCAATTGCTCTATAGCTTCAATGGTATCAGCAGTCTCTCCACTTTGAGAAAGTGCAATAACTAAATCTTTTTTAGAAATAATGGGTAAATAGCTTGTAAATTCATAACTTCTAATATCTCTGGCATCTATATTTGCTATAGTTCTTAAGTAGTAGGCAACCTGTCCTGCTGCAAAACCTGCCGTTCCTGCTCCTACTACATAGATTTTCTCTGCTTTCTTTATGGATGTAATTAAAGGTTTCAGATCTTTCTCTGTATAATCTGTGGCGTAAAGAAGAGTTTGTTTTTGATCAGCTATTTCTTTGAGCATATAGTGAGGATATTTTCCTTTATCTATCTCACTAAATTGATGCTTCATTTCTTTAATCTGTATCTTCTTCTGTTTGTTTGTAAGTATATTATGAATAGATATGTTTTGGTTATCTATCTCTACCATATCGTGATTATCTAGAAGAATAGCTTTGTTTGTAGCTGTAGAAAATGAAAGTGTATCAGAAGCTATATATGTACCATCTTTAGCAACTCCTAATACTAATGGAGATCCATTTCTAACAGCATATATTTTGTTATCCATATTGCTTAAGACAGCTATTGTGTTTCTTCCTTTTAATCTTTTAAATACTGTTACTATTGCTTCTCTCAATGGTTTTTTCTTTGTTTCCTCTTCTATGAGTTTTACAATTACCTCTGTATCAGTTTCTGATTTAAAGGATATTTTTTTGTTACTTAGTTCTTTTTTCAATTCTACAAAGTTTTCAACTATTCCATTTTGAACTAAGGTGAAATTTCTATCTGAGGAGATATGGGGATGAGCATTTGCTGTAGTTACTCCTCCATGTGTTGCCCATCTGGTGTGTCCTATTCCTATGTTTCCATCAGGTAGGTTTTTAAGTTTTTTGTCATTTTTAATTTCTCCAATGTTTTTGTACTGGTGTATTTTATTGTTATTTATCATAGCTATGCCCCAAGAATCATATCCTCTGTATTCTAATCTTTTTAAACCATTAAATATTAAATCTTTTGATTTTTTGTTACCGCAATATCCGAATACTCCACACATGTTTGTGTTTTTACTTAACTTATATTTTTAGGGATTGTTGATATCTTTTGTTTGTTTGAAGATATTCTTTAGGTCAACAATATGACCTGGAAGCATCCGCTGATTGTTCGATAACTTCCGCCTCGTAGTAACTTCCTTAGGTTACCCATACGCTATAATATTAAATACCCTAGGTAATATATTTACAGTTTTTTGTTAGTAGGTCAAGAGTGTTAATTATTTGTGTAGATTATATAATATTGTTCTAAATAAATTTTGAAAGGATTAAGGTGATGGAAGATATATTAAAGATTTTACAAGATCGTTTTGAGGGTAATATGCACAGACATAGTGGTATACAGTGGAGTGATATTCTATCTAGATTAGAGGGTAACAGTAAGAAGTTAGACTCATTAAGAAAGATGGAAGAGACAGGTGGCGAACCTGATGTTGTGGGATATGATGAGGATACAGGAGAGTATATATTTATGGATTGCTCGAAGGAGAGTCCAATAGGTAGAAGAAGTCTTTGTTATGATCGTGAGGGACAGGATAGTAGAAAGGATAATAGTGCTAAGGGTAATGTTGTTGATATGGCAAGTGAGATGGGTATAGAGTTGTTAAATGAGGAGCAGTATAGAGAGTTACAGGAGTTAGGAGAGTTTGATATTAAGACATCTAGTTGGTTAAGAACTCCAGATGATATTAGGGAGTTAGGTGGTGCTATATTTGGTGATTGTAGATATGGAAGAACATTTGTATATCATAATGGAGCTCAGTCATATTATGGTGGTAGAGGATTTAGAGGGATGTTAAGGGTATAGGAAGATATAAAATTATAGGATAGTATGATAAAATAACTCATTAATGATAACAGAGATAGAGAAAGAATCTGCTCCTAGATTAGAGAACTATTTAGAGACACGTAATATACAAGGTGTTTATTTTGATTTAGATAATACTGTTTTTGATACTGATCTGTACTATATAACACCAAAAAAGCAGTGTTATTTAGAAATAGCACAAAAGTTCCCATATCCTAATGAAAAACCTGAATATACAGCAGAGAGGATATCAGATCTTGTGAATGAGGAGTATCTAAAGAGAAATAGTAAACCTTTGCCAGTGGTAGATGAATATTTAGACGGTATTAAGAATTATTATAAAGATTTATATAACCCTGAAATGAAGAATATTATAGATAGATATTTTCATGATTTCTATCATAAGGCTCCTGAGCTTTTACCTAGTGCTAAAGAACTTTTTAGTTATTTGTTTAATTATAAGGATATGAAGTTAATGGTAGGTAATTCTTTAGCAGGAAGGGAGTGGACAGGTATTAAGATAGATAGGATGAAGAAGGAGTGTGAGGTAGATAATATCCCCTACTTTACTACAGATATAGATAAATCTAAGGATTGGAGAGAGGCATTAGAGTATATGAATTTTGAGGGTGTAGGTTATGAGAATATTTTAATTATTGGTGATAGTTTGGAATCGGATATTATTCCTGCAGGAGAGGCAGGTGCTAAGCATATGATATGGATTGATTGGAGAGGGAGAGCAGAAGAGAATATGGATAAATTACCTAATACTGCAGAGGTAAGTGTAGTAAGTAACTTAGATGATATTTTTGATTTGGAGTAGGTGTTAAGAATTGGAGAGTAATATCTTCTCTGTGGTAGAGAAACAAAAGCTGTGTGAATATATACTGTAAATATTCCTAATGTGATAAAATTTATTAAATATTTATTAACTCAAGATATTATGAAAGATTTATTAAAAAGGTTATTAAATTTCAGAAAGGCTAGAGATTGGGAGCAATTTCATACACCTGAAAATCTTGCAAAATCAATATCGATAGAGTCTGCTGAATTGCTAGAATGCTTTCAATGGTCTAATAAATATGATCTTGAAGATATTAAATCTGAGGTTGCTGATGTTTACACTTATCTACTTTTATTTGCTAATTCTCTTAATATAGATTTAGAAGAAGTAGCATCTGATAAATTAGCAATTAGTGAGAGAAAATATCCAGTTGAAAAAGCTAAAGGAAACGCTACTAAATATACTAAATTTAAGGATTAAATCAATGTACGAGATCAAGAGGTTTGATTATAAGAAAGATCAGTTTGAAAAAGTCAAAAGTTATAGATATGGAAAGAATTGGCCGATTGTCTATATTCTTAAGGATGGGAAAGAGGCATATGTTGGTGAAACGACTATAGCATACAAAAGAGCAGCCCAACACTTTGAGAGAGCTGAGAGATCTAAATTGAAATCTATGTATATAATTGCTGATGATGAATACAATAAATCTGCTACTTTAGATATAGAATCCTTACTTATTAAATATATATCTGGAGATGGAAAATATCTATTACAAAATGCTAATTTTGGAATACAGGAATCTGATTATTACGATAGAGAAAGGTATATTGCAAAATTCGAAACTATCTGGAGTGAGCTACAAAAATTGAATATAGTTGAAAAGGATTTAGTACAAGTTGAAAACAGTGATTTGTTTAAATATTCTCCATATAAAGCATTAAGTGAAGACCAATTAGAAGTTGTTAAAAAGATTCTGGATTTAATCAAAGGGAATGTACAGCAACCAAATGTAGTATCAGGTGAACCAGGAACTGGGAAGACAGTTGTAGCGACATATTTAGTAAAGCTACTAAAAAGTAAAAATTGGTCAAAATCTCTAAAAGTTGGACTTGTTATACCGATGACATCTTTGCGATCAACTCTCAAGAGAGTTTTCAAATCTATCAAAGGATTAAGTCCTAATATGGTAATTGGACCAAATGATGTAGTTAAAGATGAATATGATGTTCTAATTGTTGATGAGGCACATAGGCTACAGAGAAGAGTTAATCTACAGAACTATACTGAATTTGATAGAATTAATGCGAGTTTAGGATTAGATAAAGATAAAGGAACCCAATTAGATTGGATTATGAGATCATCAAAATATCAAGTATTGTTTTATGATCAAAATCAGAGTATTAAACCAGCAGATATTCTACATAGTGAATTTAGTCAATATAATGCAATACAACATACGTTAACCTCTCAAATGCGTGTGAAGGGTGGATAATGGGAGTTGAACCCACAACCCCTGGTGCCACAAACCAGTGCTCTA
>CAYZNW010000003.1:0-111550 GCA_964480345.1 uncultured Candidatus Saccharibacteria bacterium | reverse complement strand
TATCGCCCACCATCTTTATTTTTTCATTATCTATGCTCCTGAAACTTCAACATACTTCTTATTTAAGTATACTTTTTCTTTTTCAAAGGTATATAATAAATATATTAATTTAATGAATTAGAATAATGGAATTTACAAAAGAACAAGCAAAAGAAATAGGAGATAAGATAGGAATAGATTGGAATAAAACAAATTTTGAAGAATTTGCAATGGGAGTAAATGTAGAACTAGAACACGGTACTGAAAACTCCCAAACAAATGTTACAAATGATGATCCAATAATGACAGGTAAGATAGCATTGGCACATTTAAACGAATTAGATGATTACTATACTAGATTAAAGAAGATGGAAGAGTAGGAAATTCATTAATTAGTAATATTTATGTATTGGATTTTCTAATCCTCTTTTTTCATTCTCAGAAACCAAACTCTTTAAAATTCTCATTCCTCTTTCTACATCAGAAGGATCTTTCTTTAAATCTGATAGAGTAAGTTCGTCACAGAAATAAACAATAACACCATTTTCTATCATCGCATCTAAAGCACTATCATACAATTCTTTTTTAATTGGCTTTACACTCTTTTTGCTTGTCCACTCAATACTACCCTTACTCTCATCTAAATAGAAACCAATAGGAGAGAGGTGATAAATAGCTCCACCTTTATCTAATTTCCTGAATCTTTTCTCATCTGATATACACATTACATATATTGGCGGATGCTTACTACTACTATATCTAGATATTCTACTCCACTCATTAGTTGTAGACACTAAGAAACATGTTGCATATTCCTTGCTATCAGAAGCAAATACAACTGGCCCTTCATTAGGATCTCTAATAGATTCAGCTTTGGGTTCTAATATCTCAATTTCTTTGTTACTTGACGCATGGTATAGCTTTTTAATTTTCATAACTAATACTAACAAAAATTAGATTTCTATACTATTGCTAAAGAATACCTCTTATCCTAGCTATAGCTAAAGGCATATTTCTCCTACCCTGTCCAACAGGATAGTAAGTTGGATATACATCATAACCATTTAATATTTCCTTTTCATTATTAATATAACTACTAACGCTGATTTTCTTGTTTAATAAAATTGAAGATACTTGATTTCCAAATGTAATTATTTTTTTAGGATTAACGATTTCTATCTCTTCATACATAAGATTTAAATACTCTCTAAAGATCGAGTTATTAAGAGGTCTAGCATCTACCTGAGTGCACTTTGCAAGATTAGTGATAAATACGGAGTGTTCTTGTATATCTTTATACACTTCATTAGCAAAGTCGCTACTCCACTCTTGAGGTTTAATACTTTTTATTTTGAGATATATTTCTGAATTTAATAATCCAGTATTTTCAAATATATCCCAAACTTGTTTTGTAGATATCCATGGAGCTCTTAAACCATTCCATGATGCATTACTAGAAATGTTTCTCCCAGTTGGATTCATGAATATAAACATTACATTAGGATTGTTAATACAACCAGTTCCATATATTGAAGAGAGGGTAGGATCAGCATATTTTAACTGAAGTCGGTCATACTTTTTGTGTAATTGAACTATCTGTTGCATAGATTAGAAATTATACTATAAATAAATTCTATTACATTATTCAGTCCAAGTGTTCAGTAGATATAAAAACACTTTCAAAATTCAATACCAATACAAAGAAAAATAGAATAGAGAGGTACTATTGAACTAATCTAAATCACCATATTTCTTCTCTATTGGATCCTTGAAAATCCATACCCTAGGAGGATTAAAAGAGAAAACAAAATACAAAAACACTATTACACAAACAGAAATCAAAGCAAATATTTCATTAAATACAATAAAATTCCTCAACAAAACAAAATACTCAGCAACAACACCCAATATTATACTTAATATGAAAATTGCAATAGTAATCCAAAAAGGAACCTTCTTCATACTCAATCGCAAAGGTTCAAATATCAATGGCATAGTTACCATTTCTACAACAAGCAATATTAACCAAGCATTCCATAAATTACTGTAATTTTCATTAAATACAAAATATTGGAAAATCATAACTAAAATAGTAGGGAAAAGAAGCAATTTCATATGCTCCCACGTACTTTCATTCAATGCAGAAAACAGATGAAGCAACAAACCCTTCTTAAACCAATCATGAGTGAAATGAAGTAGAGTACCAATAATTAAGATTATTAAGAAAGATATAACAAGAATTAATTCTAGACTCATATATTTATACTGTTAATATATTTAATAATAGTACAATATAGAACAGGAATAAATATATTGCAAAATCATTAAAATTTAAGAAATTTACTTCCTTCTAATCACAAACACCTCAGGAAGTAAGCCTCCTTCATTTACCTGAAGTACACTTTTCACACTCCAAAACTCTTTAGAAAAGACCTCTCTTAGTAATTTCTTCTCCTGAGTTAACAAAACAAGTATTCCTTTTCTTCTTAAAACCTTCCTTGAAACCATTTCCAAACAGCTATATGAACGAATATTCTCATTGTGATTACCAACTCTAATACCAAAAGGTAGATTAGAAATAATTAAATCTATATTCTGCTTATTCAGTCTAATCTTACAAATATCACTTTCAAAAAGCATATATTTTGATTCCTCTATACCAGCTAATTCGAAATTCACCTTACTGCTTTTTATAGCCTTACCACTAATATCAGAACATAAGACTCTCTTAGCTGAGAAATCTTTAATCGCTGTAATACCAATTGTACTTCCACCACAAAATGGATCAAAAAGAATAGTATCGTTACTAACATTCGCTATACTGCACATAATATAAGCTAACGAAGGATCAATGCCAGCAGGTACAAACTCTTTTCTCCACTTTCTTTTTGCTAGATTAATACTCTTACCATTACTGTCTGTGATATTTCGTGCAGATTTAATAATTCTAAATTCATTAATATTCTCAATCTCAGAAACAAACTCTATACTATCCGAGAACTCCTTTAATATATTGATATGAGAATATCTGTTTTTCAACTCATTAACAACCCACTCCTTACAACCCTCAAGAAAAGACAATTTGTACTCCATACTATATTTTTTTACTTTACAAATTATTCTTAAGAATCAATCGCATCTCATCCAAGCTCTCTGAAAGCAACAAACTCTGCCTCAATTCATTAACTCCATCAAAATTGTTTAAATATGCTTTTACATATTTTTTTTGACTTTGAAACGGTTTAGAGTCTATCCAAAACTCTTCAAAAAGATTCAGATGCTTGAGAAGAGTCTCAATCCGTTCCTCCTTACTAATCTCACTTCGACCAGAAAACAACCAAGGATTATTTAATATTCCTCTACCTATCATAAAACCATCAAGATTGTATTTCCTACAATACTCCTCACCCTGAATAATATCTTTTAAATCACCATTACCTAAAATCTTCGTAGAAGGAGATATCTGATCACGTAGATCAGCACATTTTCCTATCAACTCCCAGTTAGATGGAGTAGCATAACTATCCTTTGACAATCGCCCATGAACAGTGATCATATCCAGCTTCTCATTAAGAAGAAATCCAATCCAACCATCAATATCTACGAAATCAAAACCAAGACGTGTTTTAACCGATAAAGAGATATTACTACCTTTCAAGCTATCACGTACAGCAGAGAGAATCTCTTTCACAAGAGGCTTGTCTTTTATCAATGCAGAACCTCGACCACCTGAAATAATGTCATGAACAGAGCATCCTATGTTGATATCAATACCATCTGGACGCAAATTTATTATCTCTCTCACAGTTTCTGCATACATATCTGGATTATTTCCCCAAAGTTGGAACACAATAGGGCGCTCCTTATCTACAAAACGAATACGATGCTCTACATTCTTCCGTCCTTTAGAACAAAATCCTTCCACATTAAGAAATTCCGTGAAAAACAAATCTGGTTTCCCTATATCACAAATCATCTGTCTAAAAACAGAGTCCGTAATCCCTTCCATTGGAGCCAAAACTTTTAATAACATACGTTTAAGCATATCAAATAATAGCTTAGAGAGGCAATAAAGTAGGATGATTTCATAAATATTTAAGAACCTATAGGTGGAATATAGGAAGATATCTAACCATATATGGTGATGTGGATTACCGTATTGTCATTTATGACATGTGGACAAACCATAAATAAGATGTTTCTTTCACTTGTTTCTCGGAAATGACTCATAGCCTCTTAAATATTTATGAATTTTCCGCCCTAGCTTTACCCCAAGAAGACTTTTATGTATACTTAAACGTACTTAAATACTGCCTTAACATGGAATCCAAAAACACTGTATTGGATGGCTCCGGCCAACAATTACTAAATCAAAACAAGATAGATACATATACAACTGTCTGGATATACTCAGTTCAAGATTTTCTTAAATGGTGGTATGTTCAGATGCCGTTATGGCATTTAAGAAGGCTAGCTAGGCTTTCTGTTGTCATAGATGATTTTCTGTCTATCTCAATACTCTTAAGACACTTTTTTATCCCATGGCATAGAGATTATTCCGTAATTGGCTTTTTCTTTGGAATATTAATAAAACTGCTTTATTTACCAATCGCCATCTCCATATATCTCATTGTTATCACATTTCAAATACTATTAATCTTAGGATGGTTTGTTCTCCCAATAGGCACTATTGTTTTCATTTTAATATCAATCTTTAGATAGTATGGCTATAGAATTTGGAAGTATCAAAAAAAGCATAATAGGAAAGCATAACCGTACTAAAAACAGTTTTGCTTTGATAGAGAATAAATATCCACTGTTAGATAGTGAGGATGAATCTCTTTTTCTAGTAACAAGAGATCATTTTTTCTCTGTGTCATCTCCGCAGATAGAGTCTGTACTTGCAAATTTTCTAAGGTATAGAGATTTTAATAGGATAAAGAGACTGGTAGCAGATATTTTCGTTGTGTTTGGTGTTTTAATTGCGTTTGGACTTATTTTGAAATATGCTACTTTGCTTGAAGATTATCCAACTATTTTGAGTATTCTTTCTTCTAAATTCATTAATGTGCTTTTTGGTATCTCGATTTTTGCAATTATTATTCTTTGGCATGATTTCTATGAGGACAAGAGTCATCCTGTGCAGATGCCAAAAGTGAAAAGGATTCCACAAAAGGATATAGATGAGATTAAGGGGGTAGGGTTTAAGTTTGGTAGGTATGCCCATCTTAATATTATCTCTTTTGCAAATGAAGAGTTACTTGAAGAGCTTTGTATTCATCATAAGAATGGGAGAATTAATCTGTTTAATATTTACAAAGAATTAATTGATGAGAACTACGAGGTTAAGCAGATTTTAAGAAGAGCTGGAGTTGTATTGGATTCTACAGTTATACAGAATGAGAATATTCTGTTTGGAGATTTGGAGAGTATCTCTATTTCTTCGTTGCGAGATTTGTTTGTATATATAGCAGAAGAGGGGGTGTTGAGTGAAGCTCCTCAGTTAGGTTTAGAACATTTATTCTTGGCGATTACAAAAATAGTGCCAGATCTTTCTAAGTATCTAAAGAGAAGTAATATTAATTTAGATATTTTAAGAGAGGTATGTATATATGAATATGATTTGATGAGGAAAAGAAAAAGAGGGCAGTATCTGAACCCAAATATTCCGTATTTTAGGAAAGGTGGTATAGGGAATCAATGGATTTATGGCTATACTTTCATACTTAGTCATTTTAGTAAAGAGATAAATAAGGAGGTGGCAGAATCTCCTGATATTTTTGGAATAGGTCATGATGAGGAGGTAGATGCAATAGTCTCTGTATTAGGTAAACTGTCTAACAAGAATGCTTTGTTAATAGGTGAGCCAGGGGTAGGTAAATCGAGTATTATCCTTGGTTTGGCTCAGAGGATTAACTATGCTGATGTTCCTGCTCAATTAAAAGACAAGAGGATTATTCAGCTTGATTTGAATAATTTAGTTGCTACATCTCAGAAGTATTCAAATATTGAAGAGTTAGTTATTAAAACTATGAACGAATTGGAGAAGGCAGGTAATACGATTTTGTATATTGATGAGATTCAACAGTTAGTACCTAGTAAGGAAGGGAATACAGGATACAATCTAGCAGGTATTTTGCTTCCATATGTTTTAAACAGCAAGTTCCCAATTATCGGTAGTATCAATTATGCTGATTACAAAAAATATTTCTACAGTAATGAGTCTTTGCGGCAAAGTTTTACAAATATAGAGATTAAGGAGATATCTGCCAATGATGCTATGAAGATTTTGGAGAGTAAGGTGCCTGTTTTGGAAAAGAATTTTAATTGCTTTTTAACTTTTCCTGCTTTGGCTGCGGCAGTAGATGTTTCTCAAAGATATATTAAGGATAGGAAGTTGCCTAGTAGTGCAGTTCAAACTATAGAGGCTACTTGTGCTTGGGCTCAGAGTAATGGTATTGAGAAGATTACAGCAGAGCATGTTTCAAAGGCTGTCTCTATACAGAAGAATATAAATATTACAGCTATAGATCAGGAGGAGAGTAATAGGTTAATGAAGTTAGAGGAGAATATTAGGAGTAAAGTTGTAGGCCAAGATGATGCAGTTACAGCAATAGCTGAGGCTTTAAGAAGAGCAAGAACTGATATACGAAATCCGAATAAACCAATTGGCACCTTTCTATTTATGGGACCAACTGGGGTGGGTAAGACTCATGTTGCAAAGGTTGTAGCTGAAGAGTTCTTTGCAGCGAAGGATAATATGATTAGAGTAGATATGTCAGAGTATCAGGATATATCTAGTATTGATAAATTCTTGGGTAGTTCTGACGGAAGTAGTATTTTGGGACAAGCATCTATATCGTTGATTGATAGGATAAAGAGTAATCCTCACTCTGTAGTTTTGTTTGATGAGATAGAGAAAGCGAATCCTAAGATTCTAGATCTATTCTTACAGATTTTTGATGATGGAATTTTGACAAGCGCTCATGGAGAAACTGTAGATTTCACAAATGCAATTATTATTTGTACCAGTAATATTGGAAGTAAGATTCTTCTTGATTCTCTTGATCAAAAGAATGTTCTTTGGGATGAGGCTAAAGACAGAGCTTTACTGGAACTTAGACAATCTGTTAAACCTGAGCTTTTAAATAGGTTTGATAAGATAATTGTATTTGCTCCACATGAGTTAAATAATCTTGCTCAGATTGCTAACTTGTTACTCACTGATTTAGCGAAAAGGCTTTTGGAGAAAGGTATTACTGTAACATGGTCAGAACAGATACCTATGCTCATAGCTAATAAATCAAATGAACCAGGATTTGGAGCAAGACCTATGAGAAGATATATACAGGATAAGATAGAAGGCCAGATTGCAAAAGGAATAATAGAGCAGGAGATTAAGTCTGGAGAGAATATTGTAATAAAAGAGAGTTGGATAACATAATTCATGCAGTATAAGTTGCTTCTTAAGTATTCATAATATATAATCACTAAGCTAAAATATATTTAATAAACACGAATGGGTGCACAGCCAAAAAGAAAAATTAGTAAAGGTAGAAAAGGAAGACGAAGAGCACATAATGCACTTGAGGTAACTGGTGCTTCAGTATGTCCAAAATGTGGTAAAGCAAAGAGAAGCCATTTTGAATGTAGTTATTGCGGTACTTACAAATCTTAATTCTTTAGAAAGTTTATGAAGAGATCAACTGACCCTAGACATTTAGCTAGAGTTCTCACACTTCAGGAGCTTTTTACTTTCTTTTTTCCAAACAATAACTTTGTTACAGAAAGTATAGATGTTGAGGAATTGAAGGAGATCAATGAGATTGAGGAGTATGACAAAGAGCTTTATGAGAAATTACTTACTGGAGTTAAAGAGAATTTAGAAGAGTTAGATAAGATAATCACTAAATATGCTCCTCAGTGGACAATACCGCAGATGAAGTTAGTAGATTTACTAATTTTAAGAATTGCAATTTTAGAAGCCTTCACTCTACAGATTACACCTCCAAAGGTAGCAATAGATGAAGCTATTGAAATTGCAAAAGATTTCGGAGGTGAGGTTAGTGGTAAATTTGTTAATGGAGTTTTAGGTGCCGTATATGAAGAAAGAAAAGATAATGAAAAAGAATAGCTATACAGAAATAGAGAGTAACTTAGGGATTACTTTCTCAAATAAGCAGACTTTAAGAAATGCATTAATACATAGATCATATATTAATGAAAATAGGAAAGAACAGAGTAATAATGAGAGGTTAGAGTTTCTAGGAGATGCTGTCTTAGAGTTAATAATATCAGAGTATATATACTCCAAATATCCTGACAAACCCGAAGGAGAGCTTACTGCTATTAGATCAGCCATTGTTAGAACAGAGAGTTTAGCTCAGGAGAGTAGGCTTCTTGATATTGGTCAGTATCTGTTAATGTCAAAAGGAGAAGAGGTGTCTGGAGGAAAAGATAAGGAGTATCTTCTTGCAAATATGTATGAAGCAGTATTAGGAGCAATATATATTGATAAAGGTTTTGAGGTATGTAAGCAATTTGTAAGCAGAACATTACTTAAGAAAGTAGATAAGATAGTATCACAGGAGTTGTTTGTAGATCCTAAAACTAAGACTCAAGAGATAGTACAAGCAAAGTATAAAGTAACTCCTACCTACGAGACAGTAAAGGAGCACGGTCCTGATCATGATAAACACTTCACCGTTGTTCTCAAAATAGGAGAGAAGAAGTTTTCAGAAGGATACGGTAGTAGTAAGCAGAGAGCAGAAGAGGATGCTGCTAAGAATGCTTTGGTGCTGTTAGAAAAGAAAGGTAAGAAAAGGCCTTGAATTAACTAAAATCATTTGATAGAATCCAGAATCATGTTAAAAATTAGATTAAAGAAAGTAGGACGAAGTAAGCAACCTAGTTACAGGATTGTAATAATGGAATCTTCTCAACCTAGAGATGGTAGAACTATTGATGAGATAGGTTTCTACGCTCCAAGAAATAAAGATAATGTCTTTACAGTAGATAAGGAGAAAGCAGCTCAGTGGTTAAAACAGGGAGCTCAGCCATCTGCTACAATTGCTCAATTCTTTGTAAAAGAGGGCTTACTTAAAAGTTTGAAGAGAGGGTCTACAAAACCTAAGACTGAAAAGAAGACAAAAGAGAAAGAAGAGTAGTATAATAAAAATATATATAATATTTTGATACACTACAATGAAAGAATTACTAGAATATATTGTTAAGTCCATAGTTAATAATCCTGATGCAGTTGTTGTTGAGGAGAAAGAGAGTGTCGACTTTCCAGGTTTAATGATTCTATCCATAGAGGTAGGTGAGGAGGACAAAGGTATTGTTATTGGTAGAAAGGGTAGAACTATAAATGCAATCAGAGATTTGATCACTATTAATGCAATAAGAAATGATAAAAGAGTAAAAGTTATTCTAAAGGATGATAGTAGGAATGTAGAGGTAAAAGATAACAAAGAAGAGAGTACAGATCCTGAGGATGATAGTGATATTTTTGGTGAATAAAAGGTAACTCTCTATTTCAACTTTTCAGCTTTTTCAGTAAAGGTTTTAATTACTTCTGGTTTGTTTGTATAGACACTAAACGGAAGGTATAGATTTACTCTGTAATCTTTTTCTAAAACATAATATCCTGTTATGTTAAGTGCAACTTTCCACTCAGCTGTCATGGAAGACTGCTCTAATGATATATTGTCTGCCGAGATAATATATGGGGAAGCAGCATAAAGGCTATCTAAGAAGTTAAGTACATCTTCTCTTGTACCAGAGTATGCTAATGGACCACTAACTCCAGAGTAGTTTTTCTTCTCATCTCGACCTCCAGTAGTAATTTGAATATCTCCTGCAGATAAGGTTTTTGATGTTAAATTCAGCTGTTTAGCTAATTCATCTACATAGTATATAAAGCTAGAGACTGTTAAAGATTTAGGAATAACTTTTTTCGCATTCAATAGATCAATCTGCATAGTTCCATCATCTATGGAACTTACTGCTCTGTTAAGATTAGTTATCTGAGTCTGTTTAGATTTTACATCTTTTAATTCTGTCCTTGATGTAAATGCTGACTCAACCATAGGTACAAATACAAAAACACTAATTATTATAGAAACTAAACCTAAAGTTATCGGTATTATTAAATCAGTCAGTTTTAACTTAGGTTTAATTTTAGCGTTATTAGCTTGTTTTAATGTTTCCTTTGTTGTTGCTTGTTGTGTTTGTATTGGTACTGATTCTGCCATGTCTTATATCTTCTCAGAGTTTAAAAATCTATCTACTAATATTTTCCCTTCAAAAGAGAATCTAATTTCAGAAGGGGTTTTGGAAATAGTTTCCATGCTCATATTCTCAAAATTAGTATCACTGTTTAGAAGATACCAAAACTTTGCTGCTGTTTCTAAGTTTTCAGAATTTCCCTCAAATGCAATTGACTCTTTTCCTACGAAATCAAATGATATTAAGCTTACATTGCCACTCTTCCTTGCTATATCTGTAATATATTCAACTACTGATTTAGAAGAGTACTGTTTACTTTCAATCTCTTTGTACAGAAATACTCTGTCAAGAATTTCATCATTACTTTTTATTTTCTCAGAGTATGTGTTTGCTTCATTTTCTAATTCTGTTAATTTTGATTTAGCAGAATTTAATTCCATTTTTGATATTACATTGAATCCTACTACAATGATGGTTATGACAATAAGGATAATGATAATAATGATAGAGGACATATTTAACTTCTGTTTCTTCTCCTCTTTGACAATTTCTTCTTTGCTCATCAATGGTACAAGGTTAATACCAGAGGAGCCATCTAACATGTTTGTATCGATGAATTGTTCCTTCTTCAAATTAGCCTGTGTTTCTTCTGGAGTTTTAGGAACAGGGTTATTTGGTTGTGTTTGATTTTGTTGGTTATTCATCTTTTAATGCAAGTCCTATTGCAACAGAGTAGGATGGGCCTCCTTTTGCAACGATATCTTTGAATTTATCTTCTACTAATATATTGTTCCATGGAACAGCTACGGAAACAGTAGCGCCTAAACTTTTAGCTATGAACTCTTTGATTCCTGGTAGTAAAGCACCATCTCCGTTTAATATGTACTCTGAGGGAGCTGAGGCTAAAGTTCTAGATTTGTAGAATTCAACTCCTCGTCTTACTTCTATCATGATTGATTCTAATATGGGGGAGAGTACTGCATAGATTTTACCTTCAAGGACATTTTCAACTACTCCGTAGTTCCGTTTAAACTCTTCAGCTCTTTGGTATTCGAAGTTGAATTTATTAATAATCGCTTGGGTTAATGAGTCAGAACCGATTGCTATACTTTGTGAGAATACAAGATTACCATCTGCTAAAATACTCATATCTGTACTGTTAGCTCCGAAATCAAGCATTACTAAGTTCTTTTTGCCTGTAGATTTAAACATAGCTCTTCCCATTGCCACTGATTCAGTTTCCATTGCTACCAGATCCAGTCCTGCAAAGACAGCTACATTAATATATATATCTATTATTTTTCTAGGTGCTGCTACTATCAATACTTTAGGAGCATTTCTTTCAGCATTAAATCCTATTGGTACATAGCTTAACTGAACTTCTGTAAGTGGCATAGGGATATACTGCTTGGCTTCATAGTATACAACATCTTTTAACTCTTCCTGTTTTACTCCTGGGAATTCTAAGAATCTAGTGAACACAGAGAACTCTGGTAGTGCCATAACTACAGCTTTATTCTTTAATCCTGAGGATTCATAAAGTTTTTTCAATACTCCAGCTAGTTTTTCTTGATCAGCTTTGTTCTCGCTGTTTATAACTCCTTTGGGAGTTAATTGGGATCCTAAATTTGATAACTTTGGTGTATTCGAAGAGATGTTTACCAACTCTACAGCTTTTACTGAGTGAGTTCCAAAATCTATTCCAACATGATCGGGCAGCTTAGCCATGTTCTACAAATTCTTCAATTTATATTTATATATAATATCAGAGACTAGAATTGTTTAAAACCAACCTCTGTCTTAAATACTAATCTATCACCTTCAAACAAATCTTGCATTAGTTTACCATATTTTGGATGATGAATTATATTTAATACTGGATATGGATGTCTATCGGCCAAATGTAATTCTCTTTTTAGCATAATACTAGCATTTTCTGCAGGATCAGTTCCAAATGAGAGTATTCCTCCCTCTATGAATAAGCCATCTGTTCTATCAGAAGATGGTTTGTTTTCTTTCTCTATTTTAATTGTCCCATTAGCTAAGAAGTATCCTTCTACGACATCAAAACCTATATTTGCTCCAGATTTATGTGCTCCCTCTCTGATATATATATTCTCTTTTGCAATAAATACACAAGCTGATCGGTTATCTAAATTAGTAATATCTGGATTTATATAGATATTTCCATTAACTAGCATAACTGCTCTAGTATCACATGTGAAGTTTGAGTTTACTGTTAAATCACTGTTTACAGTATTCACTACTATGGAGTTTTTACATTTCTCTTTATCAAAACAGCTGTCAGTTAAATTACCTGATAGATTACCAACAGTAATTTTCTCATATTTCTTTTCATCTAATTTTTGCATTTTCTCTAAGTATTCATAATACACATCTGATTTGCGATGACCGGCATAATTGATAGCTCTAAATACGCCATTTTGATTTAGATAGTTTACAACTGATAAAGCTGATTGTCTGGAAACATTTCCAGATATTAACTCAGTTCCTAAATCTACCTGATTTTCTTTAAATCCATATTTATCAAACAGATTTCTCTCTATCCAGATTCCTGGAGTAATACGACGCGTATCTAAATATGCTCCGCTTTTACTGTAGAAGAATCCTCCTTTTGTCTGAATCCACTCTCCTAATTTGAAACGAACATTTTGTGTAAGATGATTTCCACCTTTATCAAATACAGTTACATAGAAATCCATATACCCTCCTCGGTTATCTACTAAATCAATATCTTCTGCTCCTGATTTACTGTTTTCCTTCTGCCATAGGATATTACTTCCATTTATCTTTCCTACAAGATCACTTTCTGATTGAAAATTTAGTATAAATGTTCTACCACTTCCTGCAGGATAGATCACAGGACTGTTTTTTACTAATGCATCTTTTAATCTAAATACATTACCAACAGAGTAGGAGATAGAGCTTTCCAAATCTTGACCTTCCCAATCTATCATTAATCTAGTAGAGGAGGGGATTATCGATTGTAACCTGCTAATTGCAGGTCTAGTAAGATCTACTCCCCAGCTTGGTCCTTTTTTCCATTGATTACTAAGTCTAATCTGATTTGGTTTGTACCCTAATTTGTTTTTGATTTCCTGACTTGTGTAGTTATCCCAAGGTGTAAATCCAAATTCATCGTTTACCATCGTATATGCGTTATATACTCCCTCTGATACTTTTTCATAGTTAGATACTCCTGAATTTTCATTTAGAAAGGTTATTCTAAAATTTGAAATTACTTTGTCTGTTTGTGATATTTTTAAATCAGAGATATTTACTAATGGTCTACCTGATTTAGAGTGGAGTGTAAATGTAGTTCCCACATTTGTTATCTTTGCCCAATACGTTCTGCTATTTGTCACAAGAGGTACATATACATCTGACCAATTACCGTTTACTTTTCTAACCATGAACCCCCAACTTCCATTTGATATTGAATTTCCTGCTGATACTTGATTGTCATACAACCACTCAATACCTACTGTTTTTGTTGGCGATATATTTGCAGTTTTTGTACATACATGTTCCCATTCTCCATTTGGTTGGGGGCGTATCTGAAATTCTGTGCATATCATCTCTTCTACACTACTTCCTGTTACCCCAGGAGCTCCACTTCCTTCTTTCGCCATCCAGAAATATATAGCTTCAAGTTTACTGTTATCAACTGTACTCCAATATCTAGCTTCTACTCCTACAGGGTTATTTATTTCTAAACCTGAGTATGTAGTAGATGTATACCCCATTTTGTTTGTTGTTTGTAATGGTTGAAACTGTACTTCTGATTGTAAACTGTATATGTATGAATCTTCGCAATTCTCATATACTGGATTACATGTTGTGGGTCTTTCATAGCACGATTTTCTTTCTACTTCTCCACAACCTTTATCACAGCTAACAGTATATTGTGTAGAATATCCTGTATTGTATAGGACAGTATCATCAGGACAGGCAGGAAGAGTACAAGCATGAGTTTGGCATGGTGGTTCACTTTCATGGTGGCACTCTGGTTCTGTACCTCCTGCAGGACCTGAACACCATCCTCCTTCTTCATTTTGATACAGTATGCTTCCATCTGCATTAGTTCCAATAGGTTCCCATGCAGACTGAGCGAATCTTGAAGAGAGAGAGAGTAGTATTAACGATGATGCTATTGTTATTAAAATATATCTACTTTTTCGCATACTCTACCTTTAACAAGTTAAAATACCTTACACTATCTTCAATACTCATCATCATATACTCAGGGAATACTGACCAAAGACCAGTATGTCCCTCTTTATCATACATATTTAAATAGAACATCTTTATTAAAGTAGAACTAAAAAGATCTCTAACTCTTTTATCTTCACTATTTGCAAAAGCCTGTGCACACATCAAAGTAGATTTTGTGTCTTTCTCTAACAGTTTCAGTAGCTCCTCGTTATTAGAATATGAGCTTACTGTATCTTCTAATCCAACAACTACCGAATTATACTTCTCCATATTACTGTAGTTAGGTACAGAGGTTAAAGAGTAGGCTAGCGAACATAAGGTTTTGTACGGAACAGCGTATGTCGTTAAATCTCGTCCAGATGATATCACTGAATTTACTATTCTGTTCTCTACATTTGTAACCTCCGCCTCAGTAAGAGTCTTACCGTACAAAGTCGCCATAGAGTAGGCATCAGACAGAGACATAAGTCCTACGAATTCGACATCTGGTTTGTAAGCAGTATCTAATTTCTCTGAACCTACAAAAGTGAGTAAATCCTTCCACTTACTTTCTTCTTTTCTTGAAAATATGGAAGTAAATTCTCCTTGAGAACAAAAAATATTTCGTAATTTATTAATTTGAGAGTCAGAGTATACTCCTTCTTGCTCTATTTTCAAAAGCAAAGAGCATCCATCAGGAATCATAGTAGACAGAATACCGTTTGCTTTCATACTATTACTAATTCGAGAGACAGACGCTTCAATGTATGTATCAGGATTAAAGGTGGTATCTACTTCAGTATCTTTTGTTAATACTGCTATGCCATACAAAGCAGTTAAAGCATCACCGTTAACATACAATGGCAAGAGAGAAATTTGCCCATTTCTATCAAATATATTTACTGGTAAATCTGCAGAATATGTGGAGCCTTCCTCATTAATATTTGCTGAATATCCTTTTGTAAGGAACCTTAATATGCTGTCATTTACATACTGATACTCTTTCTGTTCTAAAACTAAATCAGTAACTTCTACATTAACCAATTTCTTCTTTACGAAATCAAACTGTATCTTTACTGGCTTGAAATCATAGAAAGCATCCTCTATTGATAGGGCACCTGATTTTACATTTCCGAGAGATATATTGGAGTAGTACAAGCTCTCTTTTGTTTTTGGATCCCAAGCATTAATATCAAAAGTCACCTCTGAATCACTCTTTTTTGCATTGTAAACTATCCCTTTGGCAGTATATGTATAGGTGTATCCATTATTACTCTCATAAAATCTGTTAAGGAATTCATATTTAGTACCATTTAAATATCTTGTTGTTATATCCTTATCAATATTTGAAAAGTAGTAGTATGCACCATATCCTAAAGAAATTACTAATACGACTATGAATATTCGAAGTAGAATTCTCTTTATCTTTGATTCTTTTGAGAAGTAATATTTACTCATTATTTATCACTGCTTCCTAAATATTTATTAAGCTCCTTAAGTAAACCATCATAATCTAAGTCTGATTTAACCAAGTATGAAGATGCCCCTAGATCAAAAGCTTCTTTTATGACTAGTTCACTAGACATATTTGTTAAAACGATGATTGGCATATCACCATACTTATCCTTATCAGCTTTAATGGCTCGTAATACTTCTAGACCATCTACACCAGGCATCATCAGATCTAAAAGAACCAGATCTACATGACCAATATTTGTAGCTAAGTAATCAAGACCGTGATATCCATCTATGGAGGTAGCTACCGAATATCCCCCCATACTGATTAGCTCTTTATATGAATCTAAAAGATCTTGCTCATCTTCTATGATTAATATTGTTTTGTTTGAATTATCCATAAATTTTTAATAAATAAATTAATATGGTTGAAAAAAACCTTGATTATTGTAAAAGACATAATCAAAGAGGGTAGAGTAACTTAAATTATTAGGACTTGGTATTAACACCTCTTTACCTCTTGATTCTCCATTACATGTAGTCATTACAGTAAGTTTTGCCATCTTTAAGTCCATATCACCTGCACATCCTGCAACACTCAATGAGTTCTCTATTCCTAATGCTCCCCCAATAGCAGTGATTCTCACTTCATCAAGAGCGAAACCATCTTTCTCCTCTTTCAGATTTATTTTCATAGGAGTTGCCTTGTTCCAGATATTCCAAGCTCCATCTGCTAAAGAGTTGTTCTTACATGAAGTAGTATCTTCAGACACACAATAAGCTATTACATCATCAAAATCATATCGCTTGTACTCTATAGCTGAAGGATATCCTTTTCCATATATCTTGTGCAGTATTAATCCAACAGAAGAGGCTGCTCTAGGTTCTGCAGTAATAGAAAGAGTACACTGTTGTGCCACTTGCAAAGGATTAAGCCTATATCCAAATGTGTTTGATTCCAACAATTCTAATTCTTCAGAATCTACCTTATCCATAGATACTACTATTCCAGAATTGCTATCGCTACAATTTTTAAATAGAGAGGATATATCACTCTCTATTCCTATTCTTTTTAAATACTCTTGAAGCTGTGCTATACCATTAAATCGCTTCAACTTAGCATCTTCATATTCGATATTATCAAACAGAGTTTGTGTATCAACAGTAGAAAAGATATCTATGACTGAATCTGAGATCTCTAAAGCTTCAGTGGAGTATCTTTCAGTATTTGCAGATTTTTTATCTCGCAAAGATCTCGATATTACTGACATACCAATAATAACTGAGACAACTATGACCACCAACGCTATTACTATAGCCTGCGCAGAATATCCATGAAAGTTTTGGTGATTTTTAGAGCAGTTATTCATATATACAGTAAAGATAACATATAGTAACTACCATATCAAACCTTCAGTCTTCACAACTGTCTGTCTTAAAACTTTCCTACTAACTGGAGCGCCAGTAGCAAAATACCAGAAAACTGGTTGTGCTTCTATATCAAAACGAATTAGATAATTGTTATCTGAACTTTTAGAATATGCTATAGAGAAAGTATCCACAGATACATAGTCTGAGTTTAAAGATATCAAGAATTTGCCAGGTGCACTTTGGAAACATGAATCATGATTATTAAGTAAATCTTCCACATTTGTTTTAACTATATATCCTTTCTCCGAATCCCTATCTTTGAAAAATCCTATACAAACCCAACTATTGTAGCCGTACGGTCTAAAATGAATTTCATTCCCTACCTCGTTTTCTCCAAGAGGTGAGGAGTAAAGTGCTTTCAAATCTTCTCTTCCAGTACTTTCTATAGTAATCGAATTAGTAGTACTGTTTCTCGCATACACTCTTGCATTTTGTGAATTAAAAATAAATACATCTGATGGATTAGAGTTTCTTACTGTTTTTCGAATTAACTCCAATATATACTCTGATTCATTTCTTACTCTAGTTTTATTACTAGAGACTGTAGAGACTTTAATTAAAGTAGTTAATGTAACAGCAGATATGAGCATTACAAACCCAATGATGACAATAGTTAATAACATTTCTACTAAACTAAATGCTTCATATTTTTGTTCTTCAATATTTGTTTCTTTCATATCTACAATTTTATAGAGGTATAATATGAGTAATCTTTAACCTGATTCCCCTTGCTTATAGTTCCAGAAGAGGTGCTTTGTCCAACAACTACTCGTCCAATTAAGAAGGAGTAATCTGATTCTGCAGGGAAGTTAATACACAGTATTCTAAAGTATTCAGTTTTTTCTCCTTTCTCATCGTATACAGTAGCCTGTTCTTTGTATAGGTTTCTGTCAGTATTTAAAAATCTTATAAATCCATTTTCTCCATCTTTTACAAACCCATATCCACCATCAGGAAGTTTCTCCATAGCATAACATCTTTCTACTCCTGTCTCAGTAGGAAACAGCCCTCCTCCAGCTTCTTTGTTTTTACTAGCTATTACCTGAGCCATTACAGCCCCCTCTACAGCGTACTGAGTAACTTGATCAACTCTTTCATTCTGTATCATATTTTGCATTGTGTTAGCAGCTATCTCCATTAGAACTACAGCTGATATACCAACTACCATGATAGCTACAAGAGCTTCAACAAATCCCATTGCTTCATATTTACTTGTCTCTATTTTCATTTTCATAAAACTATTTCTTTATAGTTGATATACGACCAGAGAGATTCTCAACAACTATCTCCTTAATTGGTATATTTGTATCAGGATCTATGGTAATAACTAAGTTGATAGGTTGACCTGTTACGGGTCTTCCTTTAGCATCGTAATTGACAACTCTCCCTGTTTCATCATAGAAGAATGCTCTTCCAGAAACAGACTCAAATACAAGATATTTTAGTGGTCTATTGTTAAATGGATTGCTGTTTGTGGTTATTTTACCTTTTGGAGGAGTTAAACTTGTTTTGTATCCCACTAAACTAACAATGGAGGATAAAGTACTATTTTTGCAAGTTCCTTCTGCATATGATGCTTCTGTAGGGATAGGAATATATCCATTCTTGCCAAAGTTTAAGCTAGATTCTAGATCTAGAGCTGGATTAAAAGAAGGTATATATGATTTAGTTGTTACATCTCCATAATCTGTAAAAGGAGAACACCATTTAAATGTATCGTAATGACCCTCTAGGTTTAATTTAGTTAGATCTATTCCTAATCCGTATAGCCAATTGTCATCTGCTTTCTTCTCCAACAACATAGATGCTCTTTGTACATTGGTAATATTTTGTTCCAGCGTTAATGAGTACTCGTTCATCTTAATTGTATTCTGTAATCCACTGAAAGAAGAGAAAGACATAGCTACGAAGATGACGAATATGGCCATTACTACTAGCATTTCTATTAGGGTGTATCCTTCATATTTTCCTCTGTAAGAGTATATGTGTTTTTTGGCAGTTTTCATCTTTCTACATTTTAGATTATCTTACTTGTATCAATATTTCAAGTGATTCTCAACAATATGACATATGTATTCTACTATGTTAATATTTATGATGATGAAATCTGTCCTAAAACATCTCAACAACAGTAAAAGAAGATTTAATTGGAAGAACTTAAAAGGTAAGAAATCATTTATATTTGGTATTGTTATTGGAATAGCTATTCTTCTGTCATTCCTCATCTACTATATTAGTAGTGTAAAACCTAACTCTGATATATTTTTGCAAAGTACAAATAGTCATACTATTTATGGGAACAAGAATCCTAAATTTTCAGTAGATTTTGGTAAAAGAGATCAACCTGATGTTCAGTGGGTTAGGTTTGAATCAGATATTAGTAAGAGGAATCCTTTTGAAGAAAATACAAGAGGGTTTTGGGATAAGGTTAAGAATTTCTTCAGACCTATTAAAAGCTACGGTATAGAGATGTCAATAAAGGGGGTTAAGGTTAGCGATTTAGAGAAATTAAATGATAAAGATGAAGAGAAGTTGAAAGAGGTATCAGAGATAATGGGTAACAGAGATATTAAGAGTAATACAGAATTAGTTGATTTGGGAAGAGTGTTTGGAGAAGAAGAGAAAGATAGTATTACTAAGAAGACAGTAGTAAATAAGGAAATATCAAAAGGTATAGATTTAGAGTATCAGATCATAGAGGGAATAGGTCTTAAGGAGGAGATAATTATTCGTAATTTAGATTCATATATTAAAGATTGTGAGGATGTACAGGATTGTTCTCTACCTGCTAATGAGTATGTTTTTGATTTGAGTGTTGAAGAAGGGTTAATGTTAAAGAAGGGTTGGTTTAATGTAGGTGAGGGTAGTAGGGAGGTTTACTATTTTGAGGATAGGTATGGTAATTATGTTAGTCATTTTCTTCCTAGTTTTGCAGTGGATGGAGTTAATAGTAAGACGTATGATGTGGAGTTTAATATTAGTCATATTGATGGAGGTAGGTATGAGATAAGGTTAGTTTTAGATTCCGATTGGTTGTATTCGAATGATAGGGTTTTTCCAATTAGAATAGATCCTAGTATTGTTCATAACAGTAAGGTAGATTTTGATAGTGGTACATATATAAGTTCAGATTATGTATCTAGTGTGAGTGGGGTAGAGTTATTAGGTGTGGAGAAGCCTGTTGTGGATTCTAATACTGTGGGGCATTGGAGTTTTGGAGATCTTCCATATTTTTCAGCAAGTGGTGGAACAGTAACAAGGGTTGGTGATTATGTGATTCATACTTTTACTTCTAGTGGAACTTTTACAGCACATACAGATGGGAAAGTGGATGTGTTAGTTATAGGAGGAGGAGGGGGTGGTGCAAATACTGGTTCTGGAGGAGGAGCAGGAGGTTTTGTAGAGCAATCTTCTTTTACTGTATCTAAAGGGAATATTGCAGTCACTGTAGGGAATGGAGGTAATGGAGGAGCAGACGGAGGTGCATATAATGGTAATAAAGGACAAGATTCGGCCTTCTCATCTCTGATTGCTGAAGGAGGGGGTGCCGGAATAACTCATGGGCAACTTGCAGGTGGAAGTGGAGGTAGTGGTGGTGGTGGTGCTGTTGTTGTATCCGCTCCTTTATCAACAGGAGGAATTGGTTCCCAAGGATATAACGGAGGTGCTGGATACATAGTTTCAGGATGGGTAGGAACAAATGGAGGAGGTGGAGGTGCAGGTGGTGTGGGAGCAGACGGAGGAAACAGTTCAGGATCAGGTAATGGTGGTGCTGGAAGAGTTAGCGATATTACAGGAACTGCAGTTGTATATGCAGGAGGTGGAGGTGGTGGAGAAGTTAATGGCTCTTATGTTGGTACTGGTGGAAATGGAGGTGGAGGAAGTGGAGTTCTAAATGGTGCAGGTACTAATGGTATAGCGAATACAGGTGGAGGAGGGGGTGGGGGTTCATTTACAGGAGCATACCTTGCAGGCGGAAACGGTGGATCGGGAATAGTTATTGTTAGATACAGAATACCAGCATTAACACCAGCAGCCGACAGTTCTACTAATAATAACCATATTGCAACTTCTTTAAATGGTATGAGCTATGGCATACAAAGCTCTAATCTTACTTTTAAATTAAATCGTTATGGAGGAGTTGATAATGCTGGAGAGATAGATATTGAGTGTACATATGGTGATGCTAATTGCTATTTTATAGATCGGAATGGGATTAGGATAATCACTCCTACTATCAACTCTGGAATAGCTGTTACAGATGCTGAAGCAGGTAGTGGATATATCATGTATTCTCCATCTCTTTCAGCTCAAGGTATAACTGGATTAGAAGCAAATAACAGTAATCATTTTGTTGCTGTTAAATATAGTGGAAGTAGTTGGCAATATAATAACAATGCTACTTGGGTTAATTTCACTCCTACAACTAATAATATTATTGTAGCTGAAGTTACTTTTTTCACATCAATTAAGTTGTTAGATATATCACCAATTGGTGTAGATGGGAAGATAGGGAAAGGATACGAATTTGATGGAGAGAATGATTATATAACAGTTCCAAATAGTGGATTAGGAACAGGAGATAAGACACATACAATAGATTTATGGATTAAACCATATACTCTACCAACAATAAGACAATGGCTTCTTGTGATGGGAGGATATGACCAAGGTAATATACATCTCATATATGGTACTGATGGGAATATTTATGCTGGTATATGGAGTGGTTCACAATGTCCTATTCGCCTTGATATTTCTCAGTGGAATCATATAGCTTTCACCTACAACGGAACTAATATGTATTGCTATAAGAATGGAGTACAGGTATCTAGTAATGCTCCTACTGTTGGAGTTCCTGTCAATTTAGCTAATACAGAGTTAAATATTGGTAAAGGACCAGGGAGCGAAGTAGGCTTTAATGGGTTAGTAGATGAGGTACGTTTATCCAATATAGCTAGAAGTGCAGATGAGATATATAAGACATATTTGTATGGTAAAGAGAGATATTCAGGAGAGTATGAATCTACAGTATTTGATTCAGGATCAAGTGTATCAAAAGTAAATGTATCTTCTACTGTATCAGGTATAAATACAGGAGATGGGGAGGTACCGTATAGCACTACTGGCTTAGTAGCTCAGTGGAATTTCAATGAGAGTAGTGGAACAGTAGCAAGTAGTGGAGGTAGTTGTGGTAGTGGTTGTAATGGAACTCTAACTAATTTTTCTGATACGACAGGACAAGATAAGGTTATAGGTAGTGGTTGGACATACAACAACAGGAGATGGGGAGGTGGAGGATTAATGTTTGATGGAGTTGATGATTATGTAACAGCATCTAACAGTACAGTAGGTGATTTTAGTACAGGAGACTTTAGTTTGGAAGTATGGTTCAAAGCAGATTATGCTATTGCAGAATCCTTTCCGACATTAATTAGTAAACAAGTTTTTTCTCCAACTAGAATTGGTTACAATTTAAGTGTTATCTCTATTAATGGTGAACCTAAAGGAAAGATATTGTTTGAAGTTCACGATAGCGGAGGAACAAAAAATATTGGCTCTTCAAACTTTATTGTTGTAGACGATCAATGGCATCATGTGGTAGCCACAAAATCCTCTACAATATTATCATTATATCTTGATGGTCGACTAGCAGATGTGATAAATGCAGGACCTATAAATAGTGTTTCTAACAGTACAAATTTAGAGATGGGAAGGCTTACAAATGCAGGAGGGAATAACTATAAAGGATTGATGGATTCTGTTCGAATCTACAGTAGATCTCTTACTTCCTCAGAAGTTCTTTCAAACTATAACTCGGGAAATACTAGATTTCATATTAGAGGTGGAAATAGTAACAACCCTAATGATGGTACATGGAGTGAGTGGAAAGAAAATACAGCAAAGAGTACATTAAGATCTTTTGATAATAGTAGCTTATACAATAATAAAGAAGATGGATTAGTTGGGTATTGGAGTATGAATGAAGAGAGTGGAACAACTGTCAGTGATATATCAGGAACAGGTAATAACGGTACAGCTACTGGAACAGGGATAGTAGATGGAAAATATGCAAAAGCTAGAAGCTTCAATGGAAATACTGGTGTTGTAAGAATACCAAACAGTAGCTCTTTAGATATTAATGGAGCTGGTAGTAAAATTACTGTTAGTTTCTGGATGAATATTTCTGATATGTCACAAAGGAATTGGCATACACTACTTTATAAGGCTGATACAAATCCAGACAGTGGAGTGAATAGGCAATATGCTATGTTTCTTAATCAGAGTGGTACTTTAGTTTTCTCTTCAACGGCAGTAGATAACATAGGAGTAGGACAAACAGATGTTGGATGGGGATATATAAATCCAAACACTTGGTATCATATTGTTGGTACAATTGATAGCACTAACGGATATATGCGTATCTATCTTAATGGAGCACTAATGGCTTCTACAGCATATAGCAGTAGTGGAATTAGGCAGGGAAGTGGAGATTTGTTCATAGCGGGTGATAACACATATCCTAATGGAACCCTGTCAGGTATAATCGACGAAGTAAAATTATACAATAAAGCTCTTGCAGCAGATAGAATTCAATCAGACTATTTAGAAGGTATAGAGAAAAGATCTACTCTTACACAAAGTAGTAGTAATATGACTGCAGATAATACTAGTACATTAGATGATAGTTTAGTATCTCATTGGAAGATGGATGAATTAAGTGGTAGCGAAGTAAAAGACAGCGTAGGGAGTAGTAATGGTAGTGCAACAGGAACAACAATAGTAGATGGTAAGTATGATAAAGCTAGGAGTTTTAATGGAAGTACTGATTACATAACATTACCAAATACTCCAGATTTAGATATTAATGGTAGTGGTAGTCAACTCTCAGTAGCAACATGGTTCAAAACCTCTACGCTTAGTGGTACTTGGATGGATTTGATAAATAAAAATACAGGAGCAGCTGATTGTAGTGAGACAAATTGCTCCGATAGACAATACATGTTAGTAATAAATACAGTTGGTAAATATATTAGCTTTATATCAACATCGGTAGATAACATAGGAGTAGCTAGTACTGTACTTAATAGCCCTGTGGGGATAATAGCTGAGGATTCTTGGTATCATGTTGTAGGAGTAATAGATAGTCCAAATAGTGTTATTAGATTATATGTTAATGGGAAAGAAGTTAGTAGCATACCATATAGTAACATGGGAATAAGACAAGCAAGTGGCGATATTATCATTAATAGGTGGAAAGGTTTTAATGGTATTGTTGATGATGTACGTATATACAACGCAGCTAAAACATCTGATGAAATAGAGAGGTTATATAATCAAGAACTTCCATATAAATCAAATAGAATAGGGACTACTGTAAATGATGGATTAGTATCATATTGGAAGATGGATGAGAATAGTGGAAGTGTAGTTAAAGATAGTGTAGGTACATATAACGGAACTGCTACAGGAACTACAATAGCACAAGGTAAGGCAAATAATAGTAGAAGCTTCAATGGGACTAGCGATTATGTACAAGTCCCATTAATAGATTTTTCTTCTTTCACTTCTATGAGTGCTAGTATTTGGGTAAAAACTACTACAACATCAAATTCAATGTTATTCCAATCAAGAGGACTATTCCTATATATAAACGCATTTTCTTCAACTGGTAAAGTGTTAATAGATTTTGATAACACATCTGGTAACAACTCAGCTACCCATGAAAGCAAATCCTCTATAAATGATGGTAATTGGCATTTAATAACAGGAACAAATGATGGAACTAAGACTCGATTATATATAGATGGTGTACTTGAAAATGAATTTGCATCTACATTTACATTAGGACCTGATAAAGATACCTATCTAGGATCAAATATAGCATCAGCGGGGTTTTTCAACGGACAATTAGACGAACCAAAAATATATAATCGTACACTTTCCACTCAAGAGATTTTTGAAGAATACTCTTCTCTAAAAACAATCTTTGAAAAAAAGAATACAGGATTAATCTCCTATTGGGATATGGATGAGCTATCAGGCACTACAGTTGCAGATAAGGTAGGAGATAGGGTAGGTACTGCTACCGGAACAACAATAGTAGATGGGCGAGTAGGAAAAAGCAGAAGTTTTAATGGAACTAATGATTATATAACAGTTCCAAATAGTGGATTAGGAACAGGAGATAAAGTACATACAGTAGATTTATGGCTTAAGCCATACGCTTCACCAACCATGAGACAATGGATTCTTGGCCTTGGAGGGTATGAACCAAGTAATATTCATTTAGTGTACAATGTCGATGGTAATATATCTGCGGGTATATGGAATGGAGCCCAATGTTTTATTTATCTTGATATTTCTCAATGGAATCATGTCACTTTTTCCTACGATGGTACTAATATATATTGCTACAAAAATGGAGCTCAGGTCTCTACAAGTGCAGTTAGTACATATGCGGTCACTGTTAATTTAACTAATACAGAGTTAAATATTAGTAAGCAAATACCTGGAGAAGCAGGATTCAATGGATTAATAGATGAAGTTAAAATATACAATAGAGCTTTATCAGCATCCGAAATATTAGCTGAATACACTCAAGGTGTAGATCGTAACTCTTCACCTAAATCAATATATTCAAATTATCTATTACCAACACAGAATCTATCATCAAAAATTTCTCTCCCTGTATATATAGCTAGTGATAAAGTAGGAGAGAACATATCTACAACAGTAGGAGAGAGTGCATATGCAAACTATCAACCAGATGCAAATACAGTAGGTCTATGGCACTTAGATGAAATAGATGGGAATGGAGCATATATCAAAGATAGTTCAGGATACAATAACAACGGAATGTCAATAGGAACTACATATACCAATAACGGTCGAATAGGAGGAGCTAGGAACTTCAATGGTACCTCAGATTATATTGTCATACCTGATTCAACCTCATTAAATCCATCTGCTATCACCCTAGAGGCGTGGATAAAACCAAAGGAGTTTAATGATGTTGCTAATTTTATAAACAAAGGTGATAACTCTGGGTACCGTATCAGATTAAATACAACAGGTGCTTTAGAATTTCTGGATAGAGGAGGAACTAATGTGTTATTAACTCCAATTAACCTTGTAGAACTCAACAAATGGTATCATGTAGTAGCTACAGGAGACTCTTCTGGTTTAAAGATATATCTAAATGGTGAACTCAAAGCATCAAACTCAACAGCATACGGTTCTCCTGTCACAACATATAATTTAAGATTGAGTGGGTATTCTAATTTACCATATATTGGATTTACTAATTATGTCGAAATGTTTAATGGAGAAATAGACGAAGTTAGAATCTCCAACATAGCAAGAAGTGCAGATGAAATAAGACAAGCATATGAAGTAGGATTAAGAACACATAACATTGAAATAGAGTTTGGAGCAGGATTAGATAGCTCTAACCTCATAACATCATCCTCTGATACCTCCTTTACAATAGATGGAACAGTAAAAGGAATGAAGAGCAAAGGAAGTAACATATATACAGGAGAGAAGATCATAGTAAGAGAACAAAACAGTAGTGGAGAGTACATAGCACAGGGAGTAGTAACAAGTGTAAACAAAGACACAGGAGCTATCACAGTTAGAAATTGGGAGAGTATATCTACATTCCCAACAGGTGGCTTTACTACCAAAGCAAATGTATTTAAATGGCAGAAAGAGTATTTACCAATCAAAGGAAGAACATTAGACACCCATTTAGATAGAGCCAACCTTCTAACAATGAGAGTAGACAATACATACGGAGGAAGAAATATATGGATAGATAACATAACAAGTGAAGAGTATCTACCAACCGTATCTCCAGAACTAATAACTCTAGGAAGTAGCTACAGATTCTTCCAGTACAAAGCAACATTAACAAGCACAGATACAGATGTATCTCCAATAATTAATCAAGTACAGTTAGACTATACAGTAGATGGACCTACAATGAACCAGATTATGAGACACGGTAAATGGTTTAATAGTGGAGTAAAACAACCGTTCTGGTGGGCTAAGTAGATAACCAGTTAGTTAGTAAATCATATATATGTAACCCATATATACACGTAATCAGAAATGAAATCGTAAAAAATGGAATCATAGGAATCTTTATCTTCCTCAAATCTCTTTTTTTCAATATAGAATAAACTATAGAACAGAGTAGGGCTAGTAATATTCCAATCCAAAACATAACTAAAAAGCTTTTGTAAGACATTACAATACCAAGCCCTATTAATATTAAAACATCTCCTAATCCAAAAGATTTTTTCATTAAAGCAGATAGAATCAATAGAGATATAGCTAAAGATAGAACTATTACCAAAGTAATTAAACTGAAATTAAAAACAATAAAAAACAAAATCGATATACCTAAAAACACATGAACTAAACTCTTCGGTACCGCTTTATATATATAATCATAGTAGGAAAGTATAAACAGAAAAATCAGAATTATATAAAGATAAAAAGGAACACTGTTTAAATAGAAGAGTAGAGTAGAAACTCCCAATATAAACTCAGAGATTGGATAATAGATATTTATAGATTTTCTACATTTAGAACATTTACCTCCATATATTAAATAACCAACAATAGGGAATAGCTCTATCCAATTAAGCTCTTTTTTACAGTTCTCACAGTAAGAGTTTCTTCTGGCTATTGTCCTCCAATTATTCTTAAACTCTTTCTTGTTATCAATCCTATACAGAGTAGCATTAATAAAACTGGCAAGAGATGCACCTAGAAAAAATATAGAACTATATATTACAAACATGAGAATATATTATCATATACATAAAAGAAAAACCCCTCTAAAAAGAGGGGTTCATTTTCAACTAAGCACTCATGCTATTAGTTCTGTGTCCAACCAGTAGAATCTCCATACCAGTTAGATGTACCATCTGTATAACCTTTTAATAGCCCGTAAACTTGCTCATCCACTTCAGAGTCAAGAGTTCCTTTCTTTGTGAAGGAAGGACCTTGTACTGGGGTTTCTAGCTCAGGGCTTCCAAATGCATTACCATCACAGAAGATTCCCCTATCTGCTTCATCATTAACACCACCTAATGTAACACAAACCGCAACTGACTGATGTATATCATCTACCATATATATATAACTTGCTGGAGTACCACCCTTAAATGAACCCTCGTTCATATATTTATTTAATGGAGCTGAGGTATTTCCTGGTGTACCTATCAATGTCTGAACATTTTGAGCAACTGGATACTGTCTATTATCTGTGTAGTAAGCCATTAAAGCTTGGAATATCTGAGTAACAGCATTTTGATGAGCAATATCATTTGCCCTGTTAATAGCGAACCTAGCCGCACTTATACCAACTACCATAAGAATGATAATGATACCCATAACGATAAGCATTTCAATCAATGTGAATGCCTTGTATGAAGTCTTCTTCATAAATAATAGAGACAGTAACAAATTAATTACTTATAAATTACAGAACTTTGATTGATATGTCAAGCAATGAATTATCCAATAGCAGAGGATAATTGGAACATAGGCATGTACACTGCTAGAGCAATAAATCCGATTGCTAAGCCCATGATAATTAAGAACAGAGGCTCTAAAATCGTAGACATGTTAGATGTTGCAGTATCTACCTCTTCTTTGTAGTATTCAGATACTTTGTTCAATACATTATCTATCTCTCCTGTTTCCTCTCCAACTGAAATCATACTACTTACTAGAAGAGGGAAGTGTGGACTCCTAGCAATAGGGAGAGCCAATGTTCCTCCCTTTTCGACTTCATCTCTTGCTGTTAAAACTGTACCTCTATATTCTGAGTTACTTAATGATTGTGCTGTTAATTCCAATGCCTTAATAATGGATAATCCACTACCTAATAGTAAGGCTAAGATTCTAGTAAATTGAGAAAGCTGTATTTTAGAAATAATAGGACCTACAACAGGAACCTTTAATATCAATCTATCAAAGTTAGCTCTTCCTGCTTCAGTTCCAAGATAGTATTTGATACCTAATGCTAATGAGATTATCACTATTAATATAGCCCACCAGTAGTTCAAGAAAAAGGAGCTCATACTCATAAGGAATCTTGTCGTCCATGGTAGTTCTGCATCGAAATCTTTGTATATCTCTGCCATAGATGGGACTAAGACAAACATCATCATTAAGATTACACCTATGATAACCAGAAGAATGATTGCTGGGTATATCATCGCTGATCTAATTTTGTTTGATAAAGATTGGCTTTCTTCAAGCTCAGTAGCTAGCTTCTCTAAAATAACTTCTAAGTTACCACTTTCTTCTCCTGCTTCTATTAGATTAACAGTAATATTATCAAATACCTCTTCCTGCTCTCTAAATGAGTTCGCTAATGTTTTACCTGACTCAACAGATTGCAAAACACTTTGTAATACTTTTCTAAATTTGGGATTACTTGCTTGTTGAACCATAATCTCTAATGCTCTAGTAAGTGGTAGACCAGCACCAACCATTGTTGACATCTGTCTCATGAAGACCACCTTATCTTTCATCGGAACACCACCAATATTTATCTCATTTAGTTTCTGTAAATCAAATCCTGAGCCTTCCTTGACAGAGACAGTTACTAATCCTTTGTCATGCAAAATATCTGATACTGATTCAATATCTTTTGCCTCTAATTCACCTTCTATCACTTGTCCTCTGTTATCTCTTGCTGAGTATTTAAATTTCTTCATTTATTAATTTTTTAATAATCTTAAAACTTCTTCTGGGTGAACTGCATACTCTTGTGCTTTCTGTACAGATATGACTCCTTCTCGTACAAGTCCTACAAGAGCTTTCTCTAGATATACCATACCAACATCAGAGCTTGTTCTAATGACATTATCTATTTGATGAGTTTTACCTTCACGAATAAGGTTTGCAATAGCAGAGTTGTTAAGCATGATTTCTGATACTGCTCTTCTTCCTCCTTTATCAAGAGGTACTAATCTTTGTGCTACAACTGCTTCTAAAGTGTTAGCTATTTGAGCTCGAATTTGTTGCTGTTGGTTTTCTGGGAATACATCAATGATTCTATCTACTGTTTGAGCAGCACTGTTAGTGTGTAAGGTCGCAAATACTAAATGTCCTGTTTCAGCAAGAGTAATTGCTGCTGCAATTGTTTCGTAATCTCTCATTTCTCCTACAAGAATAACATCAGGATCTTGTCGCAGTGCGCTTCGCAGTGCTATATTCCAAGAGAGAGTATCATCGTTCATTTCTCTTTGGTCAATCAATGCTTTCTTTCCTTCAAATACATACTCTACTGGATCTTCTATGGTTACAATATGGCTAAATCTTGTTCTATTAATATCTTCAAGCATAGCAGCAAGTGTAGTACTTTTACCGTGTCCTGTTGGACCTGTGACTAAAACTAATCCCTGTTTTAATTTGGTTAATTGGTGGTATATAGATGGAAGCATAAGCTCTTCTATTGTTCGTACTCTTGAAGGAATTAGTCTAAATGCTGCGGAGAGATTTTTCATAGAGTAGTATGCATTTACTCTAAATCGAGCAGTGACGGATCCATTAAACAAATAGGCGAAATCTATCTCTCTATTAACTTCAAGTAGCTCTTTCTTCTCATCACTTAATACAGAGAAGATGAGTTGCTCAACATCTTCAGGAGCAAGGACTTTCTCTTCCATATCAACAAGAACACCATCTAGTCTTAGGATTGGTGGATATCCAACTGATATATGTAAGTCTGAAGCACTTCGATTTATAGCCTCAGCAAGAAGTTTCTCTATTGTTAAATTGGCGTTTGTAGTAGTATTGCTGCCAGATATTGTCTCATCACTGTCAGCCGGAGATACAACAGGAGTCGCAAGGTTATTTGGCTTAGGATCTCTAATCATAGCTTTCGGTTTAATCTCATCTGGGATTACCTCTTTGAGTGGCGTATCAGGAGCAATTGTAGGTTGTGGAGTTGATGATGGTATATCATCAGTAACAGAATTTACTGCTTCTGAAAGATCTTTCTCTTCATTATTCACACTTGTCTGAATACCAGGAAGAGGATTTACTGTTTGCGAATATTGTTGTACTGGTACACTTTGTTCAACGACAGGAGGAGTAGGGGCAGCATTTTGCTGTGGTGCTGTACTCTCATTATCTAGTAAATCATTTAAACTTTGTCTTAACTGTGCTAGTCTTTCATCTTGGCTTTCTTCTACACCTTTGCTTTCTACTTGCTGTGGAGCAGGAGTCTGAGGTGCAGTAGAGGTAACCGTACTATTCACAACTGGAGTAGGAGCTACTGGCTGTACTGGCACATTATTTTGTATTGTATTTTGGGCAGTGTCTTCCATATCTATTTAGTTATACCAAAAATTTATTCTTTTGAAACCCTTAGAACCTCTTCTAGGGTAGTAATACCTTCTAATGCCTTTAGATAACCATCTTGAATCATTGTAATCATACCTTGATTCATAGCTACTTTCTCAATATCATCTGCGGTAACATTTTCCATAATCATTCTGCTAATATTTTCTGTTACATCTAAAACTTCAAATATACCTGTTCGCCCAGCATATCCCGAACCTCCACACTTATCACAACCTTTCCCTTTATACAGATATATTATCTCATTTCCATCAGGACCTGTTTCAGGTGCTTTCATAGCAGGGCTAACTTTAGAACCTTCAATATTTCTAGATGCTAACACTCTGTTAATATATGTGACTAAATCAAAGTTGCCTGCTCCTTGCATCACTTCCTTAATATTTTCTATGACTTCTTGAGTAGCAGGGTACGCTTCTATACACTCCTTGCAAATAGTACGAGGAAGTCTTTGACCTGCTACAGCTCGTATAGTTGAAGCAAGTAAATACGGTTCTATTCCCATATCCATAAGTCTTGGTATAGCTGCTGCTGCACTGTTCGTGTGTAGAGTAGATAATACTAGGTGACCAGTAAGAGATGCTTGAACAGCGAGTTGTGCTGTTTCCTCGTCTCGAATCTCTCCAACCATTACGATATCAGGGTCTTGTCGTAAAACAGATCGTAGACCATATGCAAATGTAAGCCCTACATCAGGGTTTATCTGTACCTGAGTTACGCCAGGAATTCTAATCTCAACAGGATTTTCCAATGAAATGATATTTACTGTGGGATCATTTACTTTAATCAATGAGCAAGCTAATGTTCTTGTTTTACCACTACCTGTAGGACCAGTAACAAGAACAATACCGTTTGTAACAGAAAGAGCATCTACAAAAATTTTGTAAGCATTTCCTCGAATACCTGTACTCTCAAGAGTAATATCGTTGTTTTCAGATTCTAGCAACCTCATTACTACTTTCTCCCCATGAATAGTTGGCATTACAGAGATTCTTAAGTCTACTTTAGTATTAGCAACTTTAATCTGAAAACGACCATCCTGTGGCACTCTTCTTTCATCAATTTTTAGATTTGAAAGAATTTTGATCCTAGAAACAACTGCTGCATTCAGACTTTTTGGAAGAGATAATCTTTCTGTCATTACACCGTTAATTCTAAATCTGACTCGCACTTTCTTCTCCATAGGCTCAACATGCACATCAGAAGCCTTAGAGGTAACTGCATACTGCAAAATTGAGTTAACAATTCTAGCAACAGGTGCAGCTGAAATATTGGTACTTCCAAACAGATTTGGATCTTCAGTAATATCTGTAACTGTGCCTCCAACGTCGGCGTCTTCCAACGCATCACTTACTTCGGAAGACATCATATCACCAACCCTTCTGTCTAAAATATTCCTAACTGCATCTCCAGTAGTAATATATACTTCTATCTTTGTCCCTTTTGGATATTTTGTACCAAGTACCTGAGTTGCTTGGATATCAAAAGGATCCTCCATAGCAATCTTTACATAATCTTGACCTCGTTCAAATGGGACAGCTTTGTATTTATTTAAGTTGTCGATTGGAACTTCCGCTATGATACTTTCATTAATATTCATAGTAGAGATATCAATGAAAGGAATACCAAATATTGCCGATTTAGCTTTCGCTATATCTATGTCAGGAACAACATTTAAATCACGAATAATAGCTTCTTCGCTTTTTTGCGATCTACTTCTCTCCAAGAGGACCTTCCTTGCATCATCCTCACTAATTAAATTTTGAGACTGCAAATACTTAAGCAGAGATGTACCAATAGCCATTCAAGCATATATTGCTCAAAAGTTAGACAGTTTTACTTGGTATAGTATGACCTATAAACAACATTTCAGCAACAGAAAAAACACTAGAGGACAAACGCCTCTTCTGTCATACATGGGTCCGACCTAGGTCGGACCTAGGGCAGGCCTTGCGAATAATGTATAATGGATATTCATGACATACATCCTTGTGGACAAATTTAAGAGGCAAAACGATTTCGATTCTCTTTTCTCGTTGCTTTCTAAACTTTTCAAAAGAGATATCACTCTGTATGACTTAAACACAAATCCTGACATACATTTCTTAGATCCAGTAGAACAAAACAGTATTGGCATAGAGCAGGTAAAAGATTTTCAAAAAGAGATGCTTTTCAAGCCTTTTCAAGAAGAGTTACAGGTTGGCATCATCATAGATGCAGAGAAGTTAACTGTACAATCTCAAAATGCTCTTCTGAAGATGTTAGAAGAGAGCAGTGCATATTCGATATATATTCTTTATGTCGACAATGAGAAGAACCTGCTTCCAACTATTCGCTCGCGATCAAGGATAATATATTCGCAAAGTAAGTTAGATTCTCCAACAGAATTAGAGATTGATTTCACAGATAAAAATGTTTTCGAAAAATTTCAAATAGTAGAACAATATTCGGAGAGTAAGGATTTAGCGTTAGAGCTTCTCAATTCTCTAGATAAATATTTTAGAGATGAACTTGAATTAGAAATAAAAAATGGTAACATAGGGAGCTCGAGGTCTATTTTAGAATCGTTAAAGATAGTGGATGACACTCGACAAAAGGTGATGGCAAATTGTAATAGAAAACTGGTATTAGAAGGTATGATTTTAAGAGTTTTACCTTAAATTTAGATGAGATAAATGGTATAATATAGGAGTATACGACACGAAAAAGAACTGATAGATTACTTACAAATAACGGAATAAATATGAGTAAAGATTCAAGTTACGGTGCATCAAATATTCAAGTGCTCAAAGGATTAGAAGCTGTCAGAAAAAGGCCAGCTATGTATATTGGTTCTACAGATACTCACGGTCTTCACCATATATTTACTGAGATTCTTGATAACTCTGTAGATGAAGCAATAGCAGGCTTCTGTTCGCACATATGGGTTGTTTTAAATGATGATGGCTCTTTAACTGTAAGAGATAATGGTAGAGGTATTCCTGTAGATATCCACTCGGAAACAAAGGTTTCAACATTGGAAACAGTTATGACTAATTTGCATGCAGGAGGTAAGTTTGATCAGGGAGCCTACAAGGTGTCAGGAGGATTACACGGTGTAGGTATGAAATGTACTAATGCACTTTCAAAATGGATGATTACTAGAGTAACTAGAGATGGTGGTATATATGAACAAAAATATGAGCGAGGTGTGCCAGTAAAGCCAGTAGAAAAGATAGGCGATTCTAAAGAAACAGGTACGCAACACACATTTCTACCAGACCCTGAGATCTTCTCTACCACAGAATTTGATTTTGTCACAATAGTTAAAAGATGTAGGCAACATGCATATTTGACTGCTGGTTTGCGAATTTCAGTTACAGATAATTCAAAAAAAGAGGGTAAAACATATGATTTGTATTTTGAAGATGGTATTAAATCATATGTTAAATTCTTGGATATCGATAACAAAGTTATAGGGGATGAGCCTTTCTATATGAACAAACAGGATGGAGATGTGATGGTAGAAGTTGCACTACAATATACTGATGAAATGGACGAAGATGTTAGATGCTATACAAATAACATCATTAATCCAGAGGGAGGTACTCACTTAATTGGTTTCAGAACTGCAATTACTAGTGCAATTAACACATATGCTCAGAAAGCTGAATTACTAAAGGGACTCAATGGTACATTGAGTGGAGAAGATGTTCGTGAGGGTCTGACTGCTGTTGTTTCTGTAAAAGTACCAGATCCACAATTTGAAGGACAAACAAAGATCAAATTAAATAATCCAGAAGTTAAAAGTATAGTTTCAAGAGTAGTTAGAGATGAGCTTCTTACATATTTTGATGAGCATCCACAAGAAGCAAAGAACATCATAGGTAAGGCAGTACTAGCAAATAAAGCTAAAGCTGCAGCAAAGGCAGCTAGAGATGCTGTAATTAGAAAAAATGCTTTAGAAACAACAACTTTACCTGGTAAATTAGCAGATTGTACAAGCAAAGATCCAGCAGAAAGTGAACTTTTCATTGTAGAGGGAGATTCTGCAGGTGGTTCGGCAAAACAGGGTAGGGATAGACATACTCAAGCTATTTTGCCTCTTAGAGGTAAGATTCTAAATACCCATAAATACAGAGTTGATAGGGTACTTTCAAATAATGAATTCAATGATATAACTACAGCATTAGGGGTAGGAATCGGTGATACTCTTGATATTTCAAAACTTCGATATCACAAAATTATCATAATGAGTGATGCTGATGTAGACGGATTGCATATTACAACTCTTGTTCTTACACTTCTCTTTAGATTTTTCAGACCTTTGATAGAGAAGGGGTATGTATATGTTGCTCAACCTCCTCTACATAAAGTAGAAATAGGAAAAAAGAAATATTACTTCTTAAACGATGAAGAGAAAATTGCGTTTGTACAGAAAGCTAAAATGGAAGGTAAAGCCCCCATAGAGAATAGATTTAAAGGACTAGGAGAGATGAATCCAGACCAGTTGCGAGAAACAACAATGGATCCTGAGGAAAGAGTGTTAAAGCAAGTACATATAGAAGATGGCGAGGAAGCAGAGAAGATATTTGAAATGTTAATGGGAAATGAAGTTCCTCCAAGGAGAAGGTTTATTCAAACATATGCAAACAAAGCTAAGTTAGATATTTAATTTTTAATTATTTTTATTATGGAGCAACTAATAGGTGCGCCAAGTAGAGAGACAGTCAATCCAGAAGCATTTAGAAAGTTAACTGTACAGAGATTCCTAAGAAGAAACCATCATTTCACTCCTGAGATTGTAGATATATTGAAAAAAGATGGAGGAAATTTTTACAGAAATAATTTAGAAACCTATTCTAAGAAAGAAGAAGAGAGTGGAAAAGCATCAATAGAACAAATTGTATCCCATGAAAGACGTACTAATTCTAGAGAAGGACAAACTGCATTTGTTGTAACGAAAGAGAGAGAGAGTGATGAGATTTCTGTTATGGTTTACAAAACAGGGGAAGATGAAGAGAAAGAACTATTTCATAAAGTCGCTAATATTCCAGTTACAAAAGATGATGTAACAGAAGAGACTATGCAAGAATTGGATAAGATAAGCGCAAGAATAGAGAAACAAGTAGCAGAGGAAGAAACAAATTTAAATAAGACTGCAAGATAAGAAAGAAATATGGATGAAGATATAAAGACAACACAAGAGAATATAGATGATCTTGATAAAGATTTGACATTTAAACCAGGAGAGATTTCATACAGATCTATTGTAGATGAAATGAAATCTAACTACTTGGATTACTCTATGTCTGTAATCGTTTCAAGAGCGTTGCCAGAAGTAAAAGATGGACTTAAACCTTCCCAAAGGAGAGTCCTTATTGCAATGAACGATCTTAATCTTCTTCCAAATGCACACTACAGAAAATGTGCAAAAATAGCAGGAGACACATCAGGTAACTACCATCCTCACGGAGAAACAGTTGTATATCCTACATTAGTAAAACTAGCACAAGATTTCTCAACAAGATATCCACTAATTGATGGACAGGGTAACTTTGGATCTATCGACGGAGATCCACCTGCAGCTATGAGATACACAGAGGCAAGAATGGGTAAAATCACTCCAGAACTTATTCGTGATTTAGCAAAAGGTACAGTTACATTTATACCTAACTATGACGGAACTAGATTAGAACCAACAGTACTTCCAGCACTATTCCCAAATGTTTTAGCAAATGGAGGAGATGGTATTGCAGTAGGTATGGCTACAAAAATCCCACCGTACAACCTTACTGAGCTCATAACAGCTTTACAAAAGATGATATCCATGGGTAATAAATGGGTAGGTACTGCTATATACAACGAATTAAGAAAAAAGAAGGAATCAAAAGAGAAAATACCTCAAACATTGAATTCAAAACCTGCAGACTATCTTGAAAACTATGTAGATACAAGCAAGTTAGAATATCAACAAGACATAGATGAATTAAAACAGAAGATAGAGGAAGAGCAAACAGTTCTCTATCCTGAATTTAAATCAGAAATTACTCCAACAGAATTAATAGAGATTATGCCAGCACCTGATTTCCCAACAGGAGGCATTGTATATGATCAACAAGAGATTCTAAATGTATACGCAACAGGAAGAGGAAGAATTTTACAAAGAGCAAAAGCATCTATTGTAGAAGGCAAACAGGGCAGATATCAAATCGTTGTGACAGAAATACCTTATCAGGTGAACAAAGCACACATGATTTCCAAGATTGCTGATTTGGTTAAAGACAAGAAGATTAAAGGAATAGCTGACATCTTAGATGCATCAAATATTGAAGGAATGAAAGTGATAATTGTATTGAAAAGAGATGCACAACCAAAAGCTGTTTTAAACAAACTCTTTAAATACACAGAGATGCAAAAAGTATTTAATGCCAATACTATTGCATTAGTAGAACAGGAGCCAAAAACATTACCAATTAAAAGGATATTGGAACTGTTCCTATCATTTAGACTAACAGTCACTATTCGAAGATATGAATTTGATCTTGCAGAAGCTAGATTTAGAGCTCACATATTAGAAGGATTGCTAAAAGCTCTCGACATGCTGGATGAAGTTATTGCTACAATTCGAGGTTCAAAAACACAAGAGACAGCAAAAACAAACTTGATGGACAAATTTGAGTTTACGGAGGTACAGGCTCAAGCAATCTTAGATATGCAGTTAAGGAGATTAGCAGCTTTAGAAAGGCTAAAATTACAAAACGAGTACAAAGAGTTAGAGCAGAAAATTAAAGAATACAATGAGATTCTAGAGAATCAGGATAAAATACTTGAGGTTATTAACTCTGATTTAGAAGAAATTAAACAGAAATTTGGCGATGAAAGAAGGACGAAAGTCGTTAAAAGCAAAGTAAACGAGATAGCAGAAGAGGATATGATTTCTTCCGAAGATACATTAGTGACAATAACTAAGTCAGGATATATTAAAAGACTTGCGCCAAGTACATATAAGGCACAAAACAGAGGTGGGAAGGGCGTTTCAGGAGGAGATACTAAAGAAGGAGATTTCGTAGAACATGCGTTTCTATGTAATACACTTGATGAATTACTCCTATTTACCAATAAAGGAAAAGTCTTTAATTTGAGAATATTTGAGATTCCTGATTTGAGTAGAACAGCTAAGGGGTTACCTCTTGTAAATCTAGTTCAACTTGATCCAGAGGAGGTGGTAACATCTGTTTTGACTAGAGATTCTAAAGGTAAAGTATCTGAAAAGAAAAAAGAGGGTGCCGAGAAAGAAGAGAATAGCAAGAGTTACAAATATTTCTTAATGGCAACAGAGAGAGGAGTTATCAAAAAGACCGAGCTAAAAGAGTTTATTAAGATTAGATCCAATGGATTAACTGCGATTAAACTTGATGAGGGCGATCAATTGACCTGGGTAAAAGCAACTACAGGAGAAGATGAGGTGATTATCATTACTAGAGAAGGTAAATCTGTTAGATTTAAAGAAACAGATGTGAGAGCTATGGGAAGAAGCACAAGAGGAGTTACAGGTATTAAATTCAAAAAAGCAACCGATTCTGTTGTAGGCATGGGAATAGTTAAAAGTGATGATCAGAAACTGTTAACTCTTTCTGAAAACGGTTACGGTAAGATGTCTCTTTTGAAAGAGTACGGAACACAGAAACGAGGAGGAACAGGAATATTCACATTTAGAGTAACTCAAAAAACAGGCAATATCGCTTGTGCTAGAATCTTGACAAGTGAAGATGAAGAAATCGTTGTTATATCAGAGAAATCTAAAGTGATTAGAGCAGAGATAAAAGATATGCCAACGCTCGGTCGACAGACATCAGGTGTAAAGGTCATGAATATCGCAGAAGGAGATAAAGTTTCCACTGTAGCTATACTTTAAAACCTCATACTCTAGTGATATTAAAATCTCTTGTGTAGAACTCTTCTCCAGTTATTTCTATTATATTCTTCGCCAACTCATCATATGTCATATTTTTGGTTTGTTTAAAATGCTTCTCGTGCGAGATCTTCTCTAAAATCTTCTCCATCTTCTGAAATCGCTTATCATAAACTGCCAAATTAGCATTAAATATACTTGAAATAACCAATAAATCTGATTTTGATAAAGTCATACCATTTCCTCCGTTTAACTTATTACATACATTTTAATAGAAACAAAATATACTTCATCACCTAGATAACGATATCCCAATCTTGTATAACAGAAACTATATTCCATTTCAGTTATCTGCAGGTCGGACCTAGGTCCGACCTCCTTACAGAAGCTATTCATAACCTCAGTTCATGCCAGTCTAACAGTTCTTTGTTCGACGCTCTTGCTCAGGTTGTCTGCAAGCCTCCTGTCTAAATTTCTACCAGCGGCTAAAAGAACCCACCAGAGAAAGGTTTCAGGTCAGATGAAAAAGTTCTTACCACGGGGCAGGTCTAGGGCAGACCCAAAGAGAGAATAGGTCTTCTGTATATTAAATGAGATATATTGTAGAATCAAGGCATGATTGCATGGATTAAGGGGGTTGTGGAGACTTTGCTTACAGTAACTTTTGCTTTAGCTCCACAAACGATTCCTTACACTCAACAACATATCGATGAGGTAGAATCTTACAAGACAGGATTGCATCGAGCCGTGAACACAGATATCGAAGATGTGTATGTTAAAAAGACTTCTCCGGCTATCACCCCAAGAAAAACGCTAGGAATTGCGTGGTGGACATACCCCACAGATATCAAACCGACAAAAAGAGATGGAAATGATCTGTTGGTCTATGTAAACAAACAGTATCAATTACCAAGTGGGTACGCTCCATCTGATTTAGTTTCAGCTAGTACAAGTGGCATCCGCAGAGGAGAGAAGTATTTGTTAAGAAATATTCTAATTCCTGATTTGAAAAATTTAATTAATGATGCGATGGGAGCAGGGATAGATCTTAGTATGGTCTCAGGCTATCGATCATATCAGCAACAAGTCTCTACATATCAGTACTGGGTGGGATACAATGGAGGCAGCACTGATTATGCAGATATGATTTCTGCTAGAGCAGGGCATAGTCAGCATCAATTGGGTACAGCTGTTGATTTTAGTAGTGCTGAGATAAAAGATGGATTAGGTGGGATATTTGCAGGTACTAAAGCAAGCAAGTGGTTGTACGATAACTCATGGAAATACGGCTTCGTGATTAGTTTTCCAAAAGGGGCAGAGTTAGTGACAGGATATAGCTATGAGAGTTGGCATTTTAGGTATATCGGTAAAGCTAATGCGCAAGAGATGATAAACAGTGGCATGATTCTAGAAGATTTTCTAAAAAGTAAAAATTAATTAATAATATGATAGGATTTATACATGGAAAGAAAAGCTTTGTTAAATGTAATGAATAGAATATATGTAGTATTTGGATTTCTACTTCTGACAGTGGCTTTTATTCTTGTAGCAATACCTGTATGGCCGTATATATGGTACAGAATTAACCCTGATGAGACGGAGAAAGATACAGCAAAGATAGTAAAAGAGATTTCTGCTGAGCAAATAGAGAAGAAGGAGAGTAGTAATCTCAATCGTATTCCAGAATTAAACAGTTCATTACCTGAAGGGAAGTTTGTAATAGTACCAAAGATTTCGGTTGAATCACCTATATCTGTAAGTAAAGATTACAATGAAGGATTGAAACAAGGCTCCTGGATAGTAGCAGATTACGGCACTCCAGAAAATCCTGAACTACCAATTATCCTAGCTGCACATAGATTTGGATATACAAGCTGGAGTATAGAGAAGAGAAACAAGATCTCATATTACAATCTACCTGATACAGCAGACGGTGATGAGATATCCATTTATTGGAATCAGAGAGAATATAAATATAGGATATACAAAAGCGAAGAATCAACATATATCTCTGATTACAGCGCAGACTTGATACTTTATACATGTAAGTTTTTCAATTCTCCAGTAAGAATCTTTCGATACGCAGAACGAGTTCGATAGAGAGTGGATGCACCCTATAGTATTGACTGTTTCTCATATTTGTCATATAATTACTCACATTTAAATTAATAGCCCTTTAAATATGAGGAAGTTATTTTCAGCTATCTTAGCTGTTATCTCTATCTTCTTCTTAAACGCTTCATCTGTATTAGCTAGTGGAAATCCATATGGGCCTTATAACCCATACACTCCTCATAAACCACTACCAACTGGTTTTGGAGATACTAATATTTTCTACCTAGCCGCATTTGTTGCATTTACTGTAGGAATGATAGTCTTAGCAATCGCTAAGAATCTTAAGGGTAAGCAGTCTGTTGCATAAAGAGACTGCTCCCTTGGGAGCTTTATTTAAATGTAATCTGTCATTAATTTATTCGAATCGTTATGAAATTATCTTTGGTTATACCAACATACAAAAAAGAAAGAGAGGTATTAGAACAACTTGAAAGAGTGTACAGTTTTCTTTCTAGAAAAAACCCAGATTTTGAACTCATCTTTGTAATCGATGGGTATGTTGATAATAGTAAGGATATTTTGGAGAAATATATTAAAGAGAATAGATTAAAGAAAGTTTCAGTAATTGGATATAAGAGAAATAAAGGTAAAGGTTACGCTGTCAGATACGGTATGAAAAGAGCAAAAGGAGATGTTGTAGGATTTATAGATGCTGATACTGATATTCAGATCAGAACTTTAGGTTATGCTCTTAAAAGTATAAAGAACAATTCTGTTATGGCAGTGATCCCTTCTAAATTTCACAAGAATTCTAATGTTGAAATGTCTTTTGGAAGAACTATACTTTCCTTTGGTTTGATATTTACAAACAAGCTCTTACTTTCATTACCTAAAAATGTAAGTGATGTAGGTTGTGGTATTAAATTGTTTAGAAAAGAATTGATTAAGAGAATATTACCTTCATTAAAGGTTAATAGATTTGCAATTGATTCTGAGATTCTGAACGAAATAGGTAAGGTAGGGTATGAAGTTGATATTATTCCTTTCTTTATGAACAAGAATAGAAGTAAAAGTACATCAGCAAATATAGGTCAGACAGTAAGAATGATAAAAGATATTTTCATGATTTCAAAACAGAATAGAGCTACATTGAGTAATAGTTCTACTTTGTTAAGATTTAATGATTAGTAAGACTTTTCTTTAAAGAAGAAAGAAATTTTTCATAATCTGTAAGAATATTTTGAGTAGGGGATGTTTCAACTACGAGAGCGGGAATCTTCTTTCCTTGATACTGTCTACTATTTATCCACTCTCCTAGTTTCTTACTAAGATCTACATTTTCCCCTAATGGAAGATGTGTTCTTACAGAGCCTTCTGTATACTCTTGACCACTAAGAGACAGATAGAGTGGCAAACTATTTTCTCCGTTTCTTTCTAATATTTCTAAAATTGCAAAGAGATTTTCTTCTTGAGGTAAGCCTCCTAAATCCAAATCTATACCAAAGTTCATGTTTCTATTTTGTGGATCATTTTTAATATTTTCATACCTACTCATGAAATCCACTAAAGTTCCATCTCCAACCTTTTTGTTTGGTTCAATTGCCCAAACTATATTCTTTCCATTATTCTGCAACTTGTCATTAACCTCTCGAATCTTCTTTATCTCTTCTTCTAATCCTACAGTTTCTATACAAGTACGAATCTTAACCACATCTCTAGTAGAGTTTAAAACTGCATTTTGAGTTGATTCCTTCTGTTGCTCTGCAGTATGTGATTGAAGCAATCCGTAGGCATACTCCTGTGCTAGTGCTACTCCAAGCCCTAGTCCTGTATATCCTTCTTCCTTTACTTTCTCTATTTTCTCTTTTAAGAAATCACTATTAAACTTTACTAAATATGGATAATCTACAGAGGATATCAATTCCTTCATCTTCTCTGTTTTGATTGCTGAGGCTAATACGGATACTCCAAAAGTTGCTTCAGGGATATTTTCTTTTGTTATCTCTTCAGCTTTCAAGGCATTATTTACAATAATATTTGTATACTGTTCTTTTGAGAGAGTTTCTGTAAGAAGTCCTGTTACAGCACCAGTAGTACCACCTTGTTCATTGGGATTTCCTAATGTTGTTGAGCTAATCTCAATATCTAAGTTCTCCATTTTTCGATTATATCACAAGAAAATATGCGCTACTAAGGTATTGACTGAGCAGGGCATCCTATAGTATAATATGAGCAGAAAAATAGATATAGATCCTGCTCATTAAATAACAAATATATTCATAAGAATTGATAGGAGAGGTGTATACCTTGTATGAGTTCTTATGAACTCGAAGATCATTAAAAATTTCTAAATTATATACAATGATTAAATCAGTATATATTTAGATAAAATAGTGTGTGATGATAGAGTAGAGTTTTCATTTTACTCTGATATTTTTAATGGAATACATTATGTATCTAATACGATGTTGGATATATTGTGTATTCCGTTAGGAATTACAAAGCAGAGAGAGAGTGTTTTAAGAAATATTAATGGAGGATAATGATGAATAAAGTATGGAAAGTTTTTTTGTTGTTGGTAATTTTATTTGTAATAGGGGTGTTTGCAATTCCAGCAGCTTATAAATTAGGTCGTACTACATATGCTTGGGGTTTTGGAGCACCAAAAGTCCAGCAAGTTGGGCAGCAAACAAATGTACAAACTCAAATGTTAGGATCGTGTCCTGCATGTCCATCTACAACAACAGTTGTAGAATCTTTCAATAAGACAGATTGTATGAATTCGGTCTTTGAAAGGATGGCGTTTCGGCGATACGGAGTAAAATTAGATCCACTTATACCTAACAATATTCCAATGTGCTCTAAAGCCATAGGACCTGATAATGGGATAAGCAACTTTGCCCCTGGTACCGTAATTCCGTATGGTACAATAACATTTGATCTCCAAGATAGGGTATGGGTATTGAGTAATTTCCGAGTACCGGAAACTGCAAACTACAATACTGCATATGTCATCAATGGTCAACAGACCATTGAGAATCCAGTAACAAAGGAGAAGCTTAGCATTAATACAGCTTTAGATAATCCGGGGAATATATTTAACTCTCCATTCTGGACGAAAACTGAATTAGGTTATTTTCCCGACCACTCAAGAGTGGATTTTAAAGTATGTATGAATTTCGAAGGTGACTGTAAGTTACCTGATAATCTCATCTATGAGATGACACCAAGATAACCAACTCTCTCTTGTCCTGGGAATGAGGAACTAACTGATTGTTGTTTAATACAACAATTATTTTCCTCATTCCCACTCTGCAAACATCACACACTATCAATCTTCTAAGACTAACAGTCTTACTGATGAGTCCATATGTTTAAAAACATTGAGGACGAAAAGATATTAATTGAATATATTGTTATAAGAGGAGAGTAATCTCCTCTTTTTTATTTTAAAACCTTTCTAAAATTTTCAAATACCCACATAAACAACCTTGGAGGAAGTATACCCATAACTGTTACACCTATCTTTTCTAAATTCCAAATAAATAACTCTCGCAAAGTAGGTTTAATATTTAAATTCTTAACTGCCCATTTTCTAATATCAGAAGTCTTTCTAAAATGATCAACCATCTTCGATTGAGATTGAGTATCAAATGTCATACGATACTTAAGAACCTTCTCTGAGATATTTGCAAATTCTCCCTTAGTACTAAGAATTAGAAATAACTTTACATCTTCGACTTTCCACATATCCTCTGGATACAATCCTATCTCTTCTACTGTAGATTTTCTTAAAGTAACTGCAGGGTGAGCAAAAGGTTGGAATAGAAGAAGATTCTTTCTTAAATCTTTGTCTGAATATGGATACTCTCTACTTCCTGTAATATTGGAGTTGGAATCTATAATGTCTATTTGACCTCCTACAGCTACACATTCTTCATTCGACTCTAAATACTCTACCTGCTTCTCTATACGGGTAGGGTACATGATGTCATCTGCATCCATCCTAACAATATATTTTCCTTTTGATTCTTTTATACCAATATTAATTACATTGCCTAAACCGTTCTGTTTTTCAACAGGAAGTATCTTTATTCTATTATCCTTTCTCTCATACTCTCGCAAAATATTTAAAGTGTTATCTGTACTCTTATCATCTACAATTATTATCTCAATATTTGCATATGTTTGATTTAAACAGCTATCAATACTCTCTGTAAGATATCTCTCACCATTATGGACAGGTATCACTATTGAGGCTAGTGGACTATCTGATTTCATATTTCTTTGGTTTTAAGATTTTAATTGTGTACCTAAATACTAATACAATTAATAGCAGATATCCTATATAGGAAAGGACATTTGGCCAATACAAAACAATTATATCTGAATATCTACTATCTGATATATCCCAACCTTGCTTCCAACCATTAATTACAACCTTATTTTTATTACTAATTAGTTTGTAACCGCCGTCTTCTTTCCCAAATGCTAACCAACCCGAAGAATTGGATTGTGAAATACTTACTATTGTATTAGAAGTAAGATCCTTAAGATTACTTTTATAATATGAAAGATTATTTGGATATGTAGGTTTCAACATAACTTCCTGAAATTGTGCCCCATTTTCTCCTGTATACTCTATCGATTCCCATAAATCCGGATATTTCATAATAACTAAAGATTTTAATATATTCTCTGATCTTAGTTTATTACTACCACTACCATAAATAAATTTTGCTTCCCCATCGATAGAAGCACTATCAAAGAAATTAATTTGAGAAGATGCAGAATCAATATCAAACATATTTTGATACCAACATTTATCATCAAGAGAATATATAAAACAAAGATTAGCAGGGATATTAGATATATTCTTCCCATTCCAGTATACAAAATACTTTTCATTTCTTTTTGTTTTAAACAGATCTACAGACTGAGTTACACTCTGTTTCTCGACAACTTGTTTCATCCCATTATCAGCTGAGATGTTAATGTAGCCATTACTAGACGAATCCTTCACCAAATTCCATAAAACATTATTTATGTTTCCTCCTTGATACACGTAAGATGAGCTACCGTAGATTATTGGTATTTTAACAGTATACATATTACCACTAACCATAAGGAAATCTGATTTTGTGAAAGTATCAGTACTCTTTTTAATATTTAATAAATCGGTTAATGGAGCATACTTTAATTCTACTTTCTTAAATATCGCTTCTGCTGATAAAGAATTGTCCGTACTTACAACATAAAGTATTAATGTTAAACGATCGGAACCTTTTACTAATGTATCTATTAAGAACTCATCATTACCATAAGAATTGGAGACATCAAAGAATTTTTCTTTATTTAAACACTTTTTCTCCGTTTCCGAATAAAGACAGTAACCTGGGTAATTATTCTCATTCGCTTCCCAATTTAAATCTACTTTAAGTACATAATTATTCGCTATATTAAGAGCATGTATTTTTGAATACACACAGGGGAGAAGGCTAGATCCTTTTAAATTCAACCCAGAGCTGACTTGCAAACTTTGAACAGCAGTATTATTTGTTATCTCATTTCCTGAACAATCACTACCTTGTGATTTCAATACAGAAGGAATTAAATTAATCGTAGAGAAACTATCCTCTTTAACTCCAAACATCTCATTAACAGAAGCAAAGCTTTTTTGAATAGTAATTCCTTTATCTATTTGGTTGGAAGAGAACACATTATTATCGACAATATAATAATCATAATTAGATTTGTTAAAAGTCTTTAATGGTAGTTCGACATTATCTCCTTCAATATGAGGGTAGCTGGGAGTTGCTAAGATTTCATTCTTTTTGGAAATAAAGGAAGTGGGATAATTAATTAAGTCATTATATCTAAGATTCGATTGCACATAGTAAGTATCGCCGTCATACTTATATTCTCCAATTATATTATTATCCACTAAAATCTTATTTGAGAGAGGAAGTGAAGAGATATCAATAGCTGGTGATTGTTTAGTTTCTCGAACAAAAACATTCTCATTTAACTTATTACCCGAAAAAGACTCTGTTAATAGAGTTTCTTTAACTGGAACCTTATATAATTTAAGGAAATCAGAACTCCATATTATTTCATAACCACTTAATATTTCTGCAATACCTTCTGGTTCTATTTCAAATACATAACCATTATAATCTAAACTTTCATCTAATAATACATACTTAACATCATACTTTTGCAATAGAGAGTAAAACTTTTCTCGATTATATGATCTAAATATATTACTGATTTCCAACATAGCCTCCTCACCAGCACCGCTTCCTACAGCAGAAGACATATCCATCATAGGATTGGGTAAAATATATGAGATAAACTGAGAACCCCAAAAACCCCATTTATATTGTCTAAAATAGTTATTATTAGATGGTGGAGCATAAAATATTCTGTCCGTTGTATTATTTTCTTCTAGATATTCTTTTAATTCATAATATTCTTTAGGTAATTCGACTGCCGCTCTATCTGAAAATAATTCTCCTTTAAAGATGTATTCAGAATAGAGTAGTGGAAGAAGAACTATAAATAATAAAACAGAGAATTTAAACATCTTCTTTACTTTTCTTTTCTTGATGAAAGAGGATAAAAAGGATACAAAAAACAAAATTCCAAATGTACCAACTATAGTAATAGACCACACATATATCTGACCTACTTTAGAAAATGGCCATCTTAAAACTTGTTTAAAAAGAGGAATTGATTCCTGCATCCAAATAAATACCTCGCCAAAAGGTGGGTTGATTACTTTCATCACAAACCAAGAAACAAAAGCAACTAATACAAAATAACATAATGTTTTCTTCTTCTTAAATATTGAGAATACTACTGCTAACAGAGCGAAGAATGCAGGTAGTAATCCAACTAATTTATAAAAATCATAACCTTGGAATTCAGCTGACATACTAAATAGCGGACGTTCACCATTCATTTCGTAAAGATTGCGGTTATATAATCTTGCAGAATTTAACCAACTTTGCATTTCTGTCTCAAGATCTATAGTACTAGCTGTTATTGTTTTGTTTGTATATGAATCAACTACATTTTGACTATTAGTTATAGTGTAGTAAATAAATGGCAGAATCCAAAATAACTGAGAGGCTAGAAAAATCAATAATGCTTTAATAATTTTTCTGTTTATATTTCTCTTATCAACTTCTAGAAATAGAGGTACAGATAAAATAAATCCCAGAAATGCAATAAAATCTAAAATAAATAATGTAGAAATTACAGAAACAGATGAAAATAATATAGCTGAAAGAAGTAATAAAAAGCCTCTTTTTTTAGTAGAGTTTTGGATATATTTATATGCAGAGTAGAGAAGTAATGGGAAAAATCCGAAATTGCTAATATAAGGAGCCATATTCTGGTAATACAACCACATTGTCCATAAAGTTGTAATATAAATAACTCCTGAAATAAAGAAGCCTGTCTGTGAGTATTTCCTTAACTTACCCTTCTGAAGAATAGAATATACTAAAGATGCAGTGGAGAGAGAGCCGATAACTAAACATAAAATATAGAATAGCTGACCTAGTAACCAGTCAGCAAGTATAGGCTTCAAAATATAAAATATTATAGATCGAAAAATATCTGCTTGTTCACTATCAGAAGGTACACCTAATACTCGATAGCCTCTCCATGCAGGGGAGAGTAGGTATCTCTCTATAGATAGCTTTGGATTTAACTCTGGTGAGTAATTATCATTTGATAGTAAATATTTTCCCCATCTAAGAGATAAGAGGCCGATTATAAAAAGCAACAAAACAAGTAGTATTACACCGTACCTCTTTCTAAACATTAAGACAAACTTCTTTGCAGTATTAACCATGTTAAAATATACCAGATTATTCAATATTTCTGAATATCTACAGATATTGATGAAACAGTGGTCCTATAGTATAATCGTATTCTTAGAACATATTAATGTTCTGTTCTTTACAATTTCCTATGTAAAACTAGTGATAAATTCCTAGACATACGGAATAAATAGCATGTGATTAAACAATATAGATAGGAGAAGATATGGAAAGCGATAATGAAAGTTTACAGAGAGGAGATCATAGCAGTTTATTGGTATAAGTCTAACAGATATTAGAAAGGTAAACAGCTTAACTAGGAGAAAGAATATGACAATCGACACAGAATTTGAAAATAAGATTGATAAATTCCTCATGCTGCTGGTGAAGGAAGGGATAGAGGATGAATAACACAGATAGATCTACAAATATTTGCAATACATTTTCTGAAAAAGCAGAGGAATTAGAAAATGTAAAAGACGAAATACACAGATTAGTCAAAATATGTAGCGAAATAGATCCTCAAGATAATCTGGACTTCTACTATCAAATAATGGAGAGATGCTACCATATTGAAGGTAAAATGTTAGGTATATCGCAGGAATGCCAAAGCATTCTTAGGGAAATCCTATGTAGAACAAGATTGCAGTAATTGAATAATAAACTCTAGCATTTATTGTCTAATAACAATCACTTCTTTAATCACATGCTAGAGTTTTTCCATTAAGCAAAAAATACAATTAGATATTACTTATTTCGCTTGACATAGATCATAATCAATCATATTCTATATATAATAATCTGCCTGTTGTATACATATATTTGTGCAGATTTATAAGTTTAGAAAGCTACATATTATGTCCGAGTTATATGATGTGGATGATTTTAAAACACCTCAGCAGAGAGAGGAACAAGATGACCAGACAGATACTTCACCGTTGACACAAGAACAACCTGATAATGAATTTATATCCAAGAATAATCTTACACATAGTGACATTGCTTATTATGCAGCTGACACTCGTAGACGTAATCAAGGTCTCGGAGCTTCTTCTATAATGGAAGAGGACGAAGCTAAAAGATATCAAAATGCCTTAGAACCAAAAAATCAACAATCTAATGATATATTAAATCAATCTACAACGAATAATGAGAACCAAGAAGAGAGTAAAGCAGAATCAAAGAGTGAAGATAGACAACAGCAACATTCTTTCGAACCTGTAGAACATAAAGAAACAAAGAATGAAATTGACTTATTAAAAGAGGAACTTCGTAATGAGAAAGAGAAACGAGAGAATTTTGAAAAGAAATTAGATGAGTTTAAAAAGCAAATAGAAGATCTTAATGATTTACTAAAAAAACAGAACGAAGATAATACACCAAAAGAAGAAAAAGAAAGTAATCAACAAAGTAACAAACAATCTACAGATAGTAATGTACAAAACAATTTGCCTCAGAAACCTGATGTACCAGCATCAAATCAAATTATTGATGGCGAGTTTATAGTAATCCCACAAACTCCTACACCTGATAATCAAACAACTTCTAATCCTGCGAACCAACCAACAGACCGAATACCTCCAGGCTCTGGTCACTATGTAAATCGTACTCCAGAACAACGACATACTATGTTACAAGAAGAATTAAATGTACTACAATCAAAACTGGATAGAGGCGAAACACTCACTGATGCAGAATACAGAAGATTTGTTGAGATACAACAAGAACAAAGAGCTACGGATACTCGTATAAGACAGCGAACTATAGAAGAAGAGAAAAAGCAAAAAAGAAATGAGAAAATTGCTAAAATACTGGGTGGAGTAGTAGGAGTAGGTGTTGCTATTGCTACTCCAGCAATAAGTGCATTAGGTATAGTAGGAGTTCTCTTAGGTGGGGAAGCAGTTGGTAAAGGATTAAAGAAACTATCTGAAAAATATCGTGAGCAAGCAAGATCTTTGAAATTTACAAACATAACAGGAATGACAGCAACTCAAATTGAAGAGAATGCTAAAGCACAAAGAAGAAATGAAAGGTGGGCAAATATATTAGGATATGCTTCCTCGTTTGTCGTTGGAGCCTCTCAAGGATATGCTCTTACAACGGCAATAGAAAATGTATTTGGTTTAGATCGGGCACTTGTAAAGCATAGCACTTCATCAGTAGACACACATATATCAAGCCAAAACACAAATCCTACAATCGATACACATACACCAACCCAAACTACCAATCCTCCAATATTACCTGAATCTCCTTCACCGGCTCCTACTATTCCAGACCAAGTAGCTCAACCCATTGTAGAAAATATCTCCGGAAACTCTTCAGCCCTATTTGAAAACTCAACATTCAATATTACTGACCTAGATTGGAACGCACAAACATTAGGAATAAGAGGTAACACTGTATTCTTAGAAGGAAGTATAGATGGGTCTAATCAAGGACAATTCTTCAGAGAGTTAGGTAGATTAGTACCAAGATCACTTCTAGATGGACAGGCAAATGCTAATAAAATTATTCCATACTGGAGATCTCTCTACAATAATGCAAACCCAATAGAAGCAGCACAAGCAGCTGCCCAAGCCCTATTAGGATCATAAGTTTTTAATATTAATAACCTTAAATGAGTCAAGAAATAATTACTAAAATCAAAGAGATTGGAATACCAGAAGAAAATGTTTATGAATTTTACGAATTACTTTCAGAACAGGTACTCGATCAACTTTTCCAAGACTTAGCAGAAGATTCTACAGATGAAGAGTTAGAAGTTATAAAAAAAAGAATAGAGGAATCAAAATCCACAGAACATTTTGAAACAATTATTGATGAAATTGCAACAACAGTATATGGAGAATCAAAAACAGAAGCTATAAAGAGTATGTATTTCAAACTAATAGAAGATTACAACCAAAATATCAAAGATGCACAAGAATTAATAGAAAAAGCTAACAGTGGAGATGCGGAGGCACAAGAAATATTAGAGAAAGCAAAACAAACAGAAATGTATCAAAACATTATAGCTTCAGATGAACCAGAAAGTACTTTCTTACCACAGGGAGATACTACTGATTCACCACAATAATATAATTTGTAAATTTAATAATTATGGACGAGCTAAACAATTTCGAATTAAGTAATAATCTCCCAACAGAATCAGAAACAACTCCCATACAATCAAGCGAACAACCATCAAACCAACCTGAATTCAACACTGCACAACCAGTAGCACCTTCAGAACAACCAACGCAACAACCTCAAGTAGAACAACAAAAACCAGAACTTTCTGAAGAAATTAAACAAATAATAAACGAACAAGTAGAAAAGAAAGTTAAAGAAATATTAGAAAGTTCACCAAAACAAGAAATACAACAACCATCTGAAAGAGAATTAATTGGGATACTTCTTACTACATTAGAAAAAAACAATGCACTGACAAACCAACTCTTAGATATGGGAAGAGAAATAAATATTTTGAGACAAAATAGTACTCAATCTTTAGATATTGAAAGAAGCAATGCAACAAAAATCGACAACATAGAACGAGCTTTATTAAGACATTAAAACTCGACTAAAACTACTGTAATGGATGACTCTTTCTAACAGTCTCTTCAGCAAACTTCTCACTAGCATGAACGTACTTTGTCGTGGTATTAAGACTAGAATGACCCAATAACACCTGCAATGCAACAGGACTAGCACCTTCCTCAGCCAAATAAGTAGCAAAACCATGCCTCAAACTATGTGCCGAAGTCGGAATCTGAATACCAAGCTTTCTCCTGTATTCAGCTATCTTCTCCTGAAAATGATTAGTTGATATCCTAGCATCAGATTTCTTGGCACGACTTCCAGAAAAAGGAATAAACAGGGCAGGGGAGTCAAACTTTTCTAAATACCCACTTTCCCTATATTCCTCTACTAACCTAATATACTTCCTATTCCCCTTATCAAACATCTCTAAATTTAAATTAGATTGATCCTCATTAATATTTTCTTTCAAAAACATATCTTGTTCATCACTCCCCCTATCAGTAAATGCAAATTCTAACCGCACCCTCAAGTAGCTATTTAACCAATCAAGACTTCTTGGCGTCATAAAGACACTTCTTTCCTTCTGTCCCTTACCCCAAATATACATCTTACCCTCGCTATTAATCTGATCTAAATCCAATCCAATCAACTCAGAAATCCTCATACCTGTTGCAAAAAGCATCTCTAACATACATCTATTCCTAATAGCTATCTTCTCATCCTTCTCAAACTCCATAGGAGCTTCAATCAAAGACACAAGATCATCCTTAGAAGCAACCTTTTTCAATCTCTTTTCAGTCTTCATCATATCAACTGCATCAGGTGGCAACGGTATTGGTAAATCCCAACTTATTCTAAACCTAAGAAACGATCTTAACGCAGACAACATTCTATTTATACTATTTGGATCTAAACCCTCATTTTTTCTTCCAGCTTTATTCTGAGGATTACTCCAGACACCAAGACCACCGTATACCTTACTGTAGATCTGAGACAAAAAATCACTCTCAAACCTTTTACCGCTTCCAGACTCATTTTCTTCATCACTCAAAGGTCTACTTACACCTGCATCTTTTTTCGAAGGCCTTCTAGAGCCTCCTAGAGCCTCGATATTATTAAGCCTTACTGTGTCTATGTTTCTAGTACTTTTCTCTCTAATTTTATCCAAATCTGTAAGATGCTGACCAGCAATTAAGTAACCTTTGAAACTACTAATATCCTTTTTAGTTATCTTCATAAAATCAACATTTCTAAAATGCAAAAACACAGCAAATATACATAAATCTCTCGCATAGTTAACAATAGTCTGAAGACTGTAATTATCGTTCTGTAAGGAGATGAGGAAATCATCCTGATCATTTAATTTAGGGAATGTATTCATATTTATATATTACATTAAAATTAAATTTAAGAAAATTAGAGTAGGGGGCTATTTTGAAGATTTCTGACAAAAGAGAGATATGAGAGAAAAGAAGAGTACAAGAAAGAAAACAAAAGAAGATATATAAATGATTTAATTCTTCTTTTTTGATTTTATTATAAATAAGCATAAGAGGCACTATTCTAAAGTTTTTATATACAAACCGCATATAAGGGACATTATACTCGGCCCTGTATTTTCTAATTGTAACATATTTCTCGTTAGAGTAGAACCTCCTACACCACACTGATAGATATCCATCAAAACTGGAATTTGATTACAACTACTTACCCATCAAAATATTGAAAAATTAGAAGGAGAGATAGATTTACTTATCCACAAGTAAGTTACTATAGGGTTTCTGTGAAACAGTATTACTACAGGCTTTTAGCACTCTACCCCCTACTCTGTGCAGATCTACCTACCTAAAATGTTTACAAACAAAATAGCAATAAACAGTAGTATCAAAGTAATTACATACAATCCAATATTCTTGTAATTACCACGAATCATATTCTCTTGAGTAACCATACTAACCGAGAAATAGTACCCTACTACTGGCGCAATAGAAATTATTTCATGAATATTTCCAGACAGAAACACTCCAATTAGAAGTATGAAAGATATAAATGCTGTAAGAAAGGACTTTCGTATCAGCTCTCCCTCCTCTACTTCAATATTAATATAGTGAATTAATGTAATAATCATATAAAACGGCAATATAGATCCAAGCAAGAAATAAACATTAAATTCACTCAACAAAAAACTAAAAGTAAGGAAGTACATAGTTAAGACAGAAATAATGTAAGAAGATGTTCTAGCCACTTGAGCAAGTGGGATCTTTTTGTATAGGTTTACATTAAATACATTTGCTGAAAGGAAGGAGAAATAGTTAACAAAAAATACAACTATCACTAATAACAGAAGTATAAAAGCTTCATATATTCTGCTAAATTTCTGAAAGAAAAAAAACTCTACAAATAACTCTTGAGAGAAAACAAATAAGGCAGGTTGTAAAAGATAGATAAGTGATTTCCTCTTAACTTGGAAATTAAATGCCCAAAGTAAACCAACAAAAACAATTACAAAATATATCAAAGCATTAAGATACACTCTCGATATTACAATTTGAGTATCTTTTTGAATTACTTTACTTACGAAAAGAGATAAGGCAATAAAAGCAGCAAGAAGAAGAAGCTTTCCTCTTTTCTCTCTATCTGTGCTAGATTCGCTACTATTTCTTCTCATACTCTAAAGATTCTACATATTTTAAACCTTTCTGTGTTAGCACTCTACCTCTAGAAGTTCTCTTAAGAAAACCACATTTCATCAGATACGGCTCATTAACATCAGTAACAGTTACTTCATCTTCAGAGATAGAAGCTGCAAGTGTTGATAGTCCAATAGGACCACCAGCGAAGTTATTCAGTAAGGAGAGTAGCAGCTCCCTATCAATCTTTTCCAACCCTAACTTATCTACTCCAAGCATTTTTATTGTTTTTGAAACTACATCTGTATTTATTTGCCCTTTATTCTTACTCTCAGCGTAATCTCGGCTTCTTCTAAGTAATCGTAGCCCTACCCTAGCTGTACCTCTTGAACAGCCAGAGAGTATTTCTAAAGCTTCACTATCTATATTAATATCCCACAAACGGCAAGCTCTAGAGAGAATAGATACTAGATCTTCCTGAGAGAAGAAATCTAATCTTTGAATCAAACCAAACCTATCTCTCATAGGAGAGCTAATCTTTCCTATCTGTGTAGTAGCTCCAATCAATGTAAACGGCTCCAAACTAAGCCTAATCGTCTTTGCTGAAGGACCTTTTCCCATCACAATATCAAGAACTCTATCTTCCATAGCAGGGTACAAAACCTCCTCTATTACCTTTGGTAATCTGTGTATTTCGTCGATAAACAAGATATCATTTTGTTTAAGCCCTGTTAAAATTGCAGCTAAATCACCCTGTCTTTCTATTGCTGGACCTGAAGTAATTTTTACAGAAGCTCCTACCTCATTAGCTATAGCCATAGCAAATGTTGTCTTACCAAGACCTGGAGGACCGTAGAACAGTATATGATCAACAACCTCTTTTCTCCTCTTTGCTGAATTAATCATCATCTTCAAAGTTTCCTTTTCTAAAGTTCTACCAATTATCTCATCTAGTTTTGATGGTCTAATTTTCTCTTCATACAAAGAAGCATCCTTAGAAGAATCACTCCTACTTTTATCCAAACTATTATTCTTTTGTTTCTCTTTGCTTGAAGAAATCATTAAGCACTTAAAATCTTCTTTATTAAATCTTCTATCTCAATCTCACTATTAATTTCTAAAATACTTTCAGCTAATTTAATCTTCTCTTTCAATGAATCACCAACAAAACCAAGTGATTTCAATGCCTCTTTTACCTCCTTTATAACCGAATCACCTTTTCCATCTGTAATAGTAAGATCTATCTTACCTCTTAGCTCCAGTATAATCTTTTGAGCTTTCTTTAGACCTAATCCTGGGACTTTACTTAACGCTCTTGCATCACCATCATTTATTAACTCTTCTAACTCTCTTCGAGAGAAATTAGAGAGTATCGCCAGAGCTATTTTAGGTCCTACTCCAGACACAGAAATCAATTCAATGAAAAAGTCTCTTTCATCCTCCTTCTCAAAACCGAAAAGCATTTGCAAGTCCTCTCTTACATGCAAATATGTGTATAGGGAGTAATCAGAACCAGATTCAGGACATATATATGAATTAGGGATATTTACTCTATATCCAACTCCAGAGGTAGTTATTAGATCTACATATGAGTCTTTTGCTATATTTGATTTGAGTATTTTACCAGTAATATATGTAATCATATATACATTATACAGCATTAATTAAGAATAATGCTGTCTCTAGATACAATGACTTCTGTAGCCATCGCAATAGCTAAAGCATCAGCTGCATCATCAGGTTTTGGAACTTCATTAAGACCGTAGAGTAATTTCACATTTTCTTGAACCTGCTTCTTGTTAGCTTTCCCATATCCTGCTATGGAGCTTTTTACTTGTAAAGGTGTAAACTCTCTAATGGGTATATTTTCTTCTTCTAAAGCTAAAAGAACAACTCCCCTAGCCTCTCCTACAGCTATTGCTGTTTTAGCATTATTACAGAACAGTAATGTTTCTATGCCTGCATACTCAGGCTTATGTGTAGAAACAATTTCTTTAATATCTCCATATATTTCTTTTAATCTTTGGGACACGGTGAGCCCTTTTTCAGTAAATATGCATCCGTAATCTACTATGTTTGGTGTAGAATGAGGATCAAAATCTACAACTGCCCATCCTGTTATCGCTAATCCTGGATCTATTCCTAGTATTCTCATATGATTATTATTGTATGCTAGAAAGGAATTTTTGTATATAGAGGATATTTGTATATTGAATTGAAGGAACTTCTTACAAGGATGTATGTAAAAAGTTCCTTCTTTGGAACAAAGGATTAATTAGGATTTTCAGAGCTTTCTTTGAGAACAATATTAATAATATCTGCAGCTAAATAATACGAATTCAAACATTTGTCTTTTTTGATTGTCGCTTGATAAGCAGACCTGTGTATCTTATCAATATGTGGATGATTAGCTATATTGTACAAAATCTTTTGTAAAAGCTTCTTTCCTTCTAATTGAACCTTTTCCTCTTTCTTTCCCATTGGGAATCGTATATATATTTTCAATTTGGTAGAAGAAACACACTTATCCCACACCTCGACATTTATATCACGACTATAACGAGCATGACATAACGATATGTTATTAGACACTCTACTCTCCTTCCCTAAAAACCTCTTTGAAATATTTATCCTTTGTTTTAAATGAACGATATATCTTTATACTAAGATAATAGATATCTACTTATATTATATCACACTATAGGGGATTCATATCACTACTCTATATCACTCCAAACATTTTGTACATCATCATTTTCATCTAACTTTGATATAGCTTCCTGGGCTTTGGTAAACTGCTCAGGAGTTAACTCCTTCAAAATATTTGCTTCCTTTATTAACTGAGCATCTTTAATTAAATAACCTAACTTACCTATCTCATCTCTAACAAAACCAAAGCTATCATACTTCGTATATACTACAAACCCTTTCTTACTATCCTCCTCTATCTCTTCTATATCTAACACACCCTCTATATCCATAAGTGATAGCATAACCTCTTCAGGGTTCTCTTCTACAAAGACATCCGGTTCACCGTATTTTGGAGATTTTTCCATATGACCAGAATATATCTGAATATATCCTTTTGTTTCAAAATTCCAAGAAACAGATCCTGAATCTCCAATATTCCCCCCTATCTCATCAAATAGCTGTCTTAAATCAGCTACTGTTCTGTTTTTATTATCTGTTAGAGTATCTACAATTATTTGTATTCCAAAAGGACCAAAGCCCTCATATGTTACCTCTTCAAATATAACTCCATCACCACCCTCTCCAGTACCTTTCTGTATAGCTTTCTCTATCTTATCTGTAGGAAATCCTAACTCTTTTGCTTTTGATATTTGCAATCTCAAGGTAGGATTCATATTAGGATCACCACCTCCCTGTTTTGCAGCATGTGATATTAATGCAGAAACCTTAGAGAAACTTTTTCCTTTTTTTGCATCATTTAATGCCTTTTTATGTTTGATGGTATCCCATTTAGAGTGTCCTGACATATAGTAGAAACATTATATTACTGACATTATTCTAACACAAAGGATATTTTAAGAAAAGAAAGAGGGACTCTTTATATGAAAATATATAGAGTCCCTTACGGAACAAAGGATTAATATTGTTTAGGAAAGTGTTTCTTAAATACATCATAAATACTTGGATAAAGATCTAGCCAATCTGACGTATCTTCTTTCAACACTCGTATAAATCTATTACCAGGAAAAGGAAAAACTCTAGACACTCCTTTTATACACCACAAATCTCGAACTATCTTATCACAAGGTAAACTCTTAAGTTTTAGAGTAAATATCTTCTTATTTACATCCTTACAATCATTCAGCTTTACACCTAACTCATACCATTTATATTCGAGCTTTTTACTCTCAGTTTTTTTAGACCCCATATTATCTCCTTAACACTAAACAGAAAACTATTTGAAGACACCTAACCCTTTGTTGTTAACGAACCGTATATCTATATCTAAGATAATAGATATACCATATTATATCTTGCTATGGAGATATTCTTCAACTATACCTTTTCAGAAGGCACTTTCTCTTCAACTTTTATCTCTACCCTATTCTACTCTTGCGGTTTGTTATTTGCTTCTTTTTTTAGTTCCGATTTCTCTCCCACCTTCTCCTGCTTTAAATTCATATTACTTCTGTTCCCCTTATCACTATATGACTGATTACTCCACTTCGCTATCTTCTCCTCTATTTCGATCTTAGAAGTTCCATACTGTTCACGAGAGTGAGCCACTATCTCTTCACTTAATCCAAATTTCTCATATCTAACAGGAAGAGATTTAGCACTAAAAGGTATAGATGTCATACCATCAATACATAATTTAACATACATAGAGTATGCATCTAAAGAAACAAGATCCCCTGCAGAAACCATAGGAGCAAACTCTTTCTCTAAAATACTAGCATCAGACTGACTAACGACAAAAGAACCTAAAGTTCCAACATTACCAAATATGGCCTGTCTCACTGTTAACGGAAGTTGATCAATATATTGGTTAGTCATAGTTAAATCTAGCTTGTACTTCCTAGCTTCAGAAAGAATTTTCGCAAATGATTCTGTTGCAAAGTTCTGAAACTCATCAACATAAAGGAAGAAGTCTTCCCTTTGTTCTTCTGGAATATCAACTCTCTCCATAGCTGTAGCCTGCAACCTAGTTATGATCATACCGCCTAACAATGAAGCTGTTTCCTCTCCTAATTTACCCTGAGCTAAATTCACTAACAGAATCTTTTTGTTATCCATAATCTCTCTCAAATCTATTGTTGATTTTACCTGTCCAACAATATTTCGTGTTACAGCAGAAGAAATAAATCTTCCTACCTTATTTTGTATTGGAGATACTGTCTCAGACAACAGCTTATTGTTCTGTGACATCTGTGCATACTCCTCCACCCAGAACTTATACAGTATTGGATCATTTACCTGCTTCAAAATGAACTTACGATAGTTAGAATCCAGAAGGATCCTAGTTACAGCTAAAAGAGTCGTCCCTTGAGCTTCTAATGCAGTTGCTACAGAGTTAGTTAAAATATATTGAAGCCTAGGACCCCATGAATCTCCAAACTGCTTTTTAAACACCTCAACTACCCCATCAGCTATCAAATCTCTTTGAGATTGATCTTTAAGCTCAAGCAAATTAAACCCTATTGGATGCTCTACATCTGCTGGATTGAAATACACTACATCTTTCACCCTATTTGGAGGGATATATTGAAGCAACTCCTCTACCGTATCTCCATGAGGATCAACAAAACAAGCTCCATCTCCAGACAACACATCAGATATGAACATATTTTTAAATAGCGTAGATTTACCACTACCTGTCTTACCAAGTAAGTAGAAGTGTCTTTGCCTATCCTTCCTTTTCAAACCGAATTGAACTTTTACATCACGATAATCAGTCTCTCCAAATATAGTTACATTATCCCCTGTAGCTCTTGGTATATTCATAGGTGGTTCTAACTTCCTAGACCTACTCCAAGCAATATTAGGAGTCTCTACTGAAATATTTGGTAAATGATACAAAGATGCAAGCTCCTCAATATTTAAAATATCTTGATCCTCTTCCATATGTCTACTTACATATTCGTCATATATCTCTTTACCTGATTTTTGTGGCTGAGCATGTACAAAGTTATTTAGATGAGCTGTTGTAAACTGCTTGAAACTAGCAACAACATCTCGCAAGATCTGCTCTGATCTGAACTGATCCTCTGCTTTCGTAACTATTCTTATCTTAAACTCAAAACCTACTTTCAAAGTCTTGTTCTCTATCTCCTTCAACTCCTCTTCCTGACCAGGAACCAATTTAACTACCTCTTTCTGTGGCTTATCATCAGGAGAAGTTGTTAATGTCTTCCCAATTCCACCGACCATTTTCCCTATTAATGCTCCAAAAGATACACCATTTGGATCTAATCCCTCTTTGATAGCAGTGATATAGCTCTTGGATTTAGCTTGCCAATAGTTTGAGACAGGTCTAATTAAAATCTGAAGCCAAACTTGCTCTCCCATATTTAATTTGCTCATAGCTCCTGTAATAGCTGCTAAGGGATCTACTTCAAAGTTTCTAAAAGTTTTTATTGGAAATATTGAGTCCTTCTCCATCTCGATCTCTCCTGTAGTAACAAAACTTTCAGTACTTACAATATTTTCTTTCACATAGTCAGCAACATAGCGGATATCTGCATTTGGATACTGAGCGTAGACCTGCCCCTCTATGAATTTTGCTAAGGGGGTTGGAGCAACAATATAGAATTTGATACCGCTATCCTCTATAGATACAATCTCTAAACTAACTACATCGAGACACTTCTTGTTACCCTCTAAAATACCGTGGATTGAAGCAAACATCTGTTCAGCAGCAAGTGCTGATTTATCGTTTTCTCTCGGAACCAAGACTTGCATAACAGAAGGATTCCTTAAATCTTCATATACTTCTATTTTCTCAACATGACTTTTTCCCCATATCATAATGAAGAGAGCAAACAGAATCGAAATTATTAATATCGTAAGTATGATGATCCACATATGGAGAAATTGTAGATTAAAACAGAATAATTAGCAAATATTTAGAAGCTATACATAAACTTGATATCTTTACCCAATATTATGACAACATCTCCTGTGGTCATAAAAGAAGCTCTACTTTCTACAATATCAAACCTACCAGAGAGTATTTCAGAAACTAATTTAAATGTATTTTCATACTCTTTCATATTTGGAACATATACAGTGGTTTTCTCTACGGAGGATGGAGCATTCCCATATCTAACTACATCTCCTCCAGTATTCTCTATCTTCCTACCTACCTGATATGCAATACCAGTAATATCACTTCCGTTATATACCTCTACTCTTCCTCGTTCCTTTTCTAAAGCAGTTCCAATTATTTTGCTATATTTATCTCTAAATACCTCATCGTAAGCAGGAGTATTAAGAACCTTAGCTTTTCCTCCACTATTTAACTCCTCCTCCTTAAAATATTTCTCATCACTTAAATTCATAGGATACATCTTGTACTCTTTAATTTTCCTATTTGCACTTTTCAACTGATTCATTACATCTGAAAGTGATTTACTCGAATATATTTGTTCATTTAAATTACTAAGTTTATCAGCATATATTAATGTATCCATCATATTAATCTTGGAGGATACTGAATTAAAGAACAGGAAATCATTGCTACTTTTGAAATCCTTCTCATATGAATACATATTGGCAAGAGTACTGCTAACCTCATCCATATCTCCATATACATCTTTCAAAGCTTCTACACCCTCAGAAGTAATCCATATGTAATCATCATATTTAACTCCAAGAAGCTGAGCAAATTGCCATAGTGCATACTCTACTCCTCGTCCTTTCTGCAGATACTCTCCTGCATACCTCAAAGAAGATATGGGAATTTTGTTTCCAAACTCCTCTTCTAAGCCGTTGAAATACATATCATTAGGAATATATACAACCATTCCATTTTTCTTCTTACTGTTCTCAACAAATAGATATGCATGAGATATCTTTCTTCTCTCTCCAGTACCCTGTTCGAAAAGTATTAATGTCTTCTTTAAATCAGTGCTGTTTTTAGACAAAATATATTCATTAGATGAATTGATTTTGGTGTAATCTATGACTTTCACTAAAGATAGATTGACAACAGCTCTAGCAATTAGAACAACAGTAGATATGAAGATGGCAAACAGAACAAACTTACATAAAGCTTTAAAGTTTACTTTCTTAGATTTGTTTTTATTCTCTTTTCTTAACCGTCTTCTCATATATTAAAACAAAGAAACTCTTAAATTATCTCCATTTAAATTTTTCAAAGATATGAATATTGATGATAGAGATATTTTCTCAGGAATTCCACCCTTGCCACTTTTTGTTTTATACAAAGTATCTCCCTCGATGTTTGCTCCAAGATATTCTAAAGTACATCGTATCTGATGCATTCTTCCAGTAGCTATCTTTACTAATATTTCATTTGAACTAACAGGTCTAATATATGTTAAAGCGTATTTACTTCCTCCTCTCTCATATTTAGTAAAGTGCATTTTCATCCTATTCACGCTATCTCTACCTATATATCCCTCTATTTTCATCCATCTCTCATCACAAACGAAGTTGTTTCTCTCAAGTTTCTCAATTTCCTCCTGTATATCTAACTTCTTTTTGGGGAAATATTTTAGAAACTCTTTAGAGCAGTTACTACACTCTATCTTTGCACGGTATATTTTCTCAACAGTATGATTCTCAAACTGTTTCTGAAAGTAATTCTGTGCTTTTGTATTCTTAGCAAAAAGTATTAATCCCGATACTCCTTTATCAAGTCTATGAACTACTCCTGCTCTTTTAATATTAGGATCAAACTCCTGTTTCTGTTCTAAATATCCCTTAACAAAATTTGCTAATGTTCCTTCTTCATTTCCTACTCCAGGATGTACCACTACTCCACTCTGTTTGTTAATGACTAAACAATTATCATCCTCATACAGTATATCTATATTTCCATGCTCTCCTAGAAGCAAACTCTGTTTACTCTTTGCATTTAGAAGCTTTTGCACTTTTTCTGTATCTATGAAATAGATATCATCTTTTCTGATTTTGTAAGATGGTTTAACACTCCTATCATTAATCAGAATGAAATCATTCCAATTCTCTACCAGAAAGGTTCTGCTAACAGGAAGATCTTTTAATTTTTCAAAAAGAAATAGGTCTACTCTTTTTCCAATATCGCTATCTAATACTTCCATATATTACTTTGGTAATCTAATACTTTTCTTGACCTCATCTATAGATATGTGCCTCACAGATGATACCCTTTCAATGGTTACAGTTGCTTTACGAGTATCAGATACATGGAAAAGGAGACCAAACATAGACCAAATTACAAATATTCCTAAACCTACTCCATCTAATACTGAGATATTTGAGCTAACATATATTAGTACAATTATGATGGTAGATATGATGACAAAGAAAGAATCTAAACCTAACAGAGCTTTCATCTCACTAATACCTACTAATGACTTGATCAAAATATTTTTAATTAACAAGAACAACAGTATCAGCAGTACCATGAACAGTCCTTGAGTAACCCATCTACTATCCTCTGTCATCTTTCCTATGAAGAAGAAAGAGACAGCAAGTACTGTAAATGAGGATAGATATATTGCTGGAAAGAGATGACTCCATTTCCATTTCTTTACAAGAAGCACCCAGATTGTACACATAAAAAAGAAGCCTACCAACAGGAAAAGAATATCTATACCTAAATCCCATACTCTAAAGAATCTCCACGGAAGTACTCTGAACAGGAATATTTCATTACCGTATTTCTCATACGGTAACCAGTACCAAATATATTTTGAGAAATCACCCCAGTTTGCAATTATGTAAAATATCCTTCCAAAGATAACTCCAGAGATTACAGAAACAAAGAAAGAATCAAATACAGAAGAGTTGTTTTTTCTAGTTCTGGAACACTCTTTCCAAAAAATATATAGGCAGATGAATAAGGTTAATAGGAAGAATAACAGTGGACTTAAGTCAGGGACATACGAGGTAATTTTTTGTGATATTTGTTCAAACACAAAATATTAATCTAACTTTAATATGATAATGATAGCACAATATCCTTCAGACTATTTCTTCTTTTTATCTTTTTTCTTTTTCTCCACTTTCTTCTCTTCCTCTTTTTCTTTCTTAAATGGAGAGAGGAATCCTAGAATTACATCTCCTAACTTAACTGCAACACTTTTACCTGAGGAATACTTTACTTTGTTTGATTCCACAGCTTCAACAACTTGCTCTTTGGTTGTAGCTATTTGCTCTTCCATAACTTCTTTAGTAGGAGCAACATTTGGAACAAATGTTTTGTTTTTTCGTAATTCATTACCACAATTAGCACAGAATTTTGAGTGTCTTTCTACAAAAACTCCACAGTTAGAACATTTTACTTTCAATTTGTATTTACAGTTAGGACAGTACTTGTATCCAGGAGCTAATTGAGTACCACACTTTGGACAATCACCTAATTCAGAAGTCTCATACTTTAGATATCTTCTCTCTAAATCTGCCCAGTATATCTCCTCTATTGTTCTACTAGGTCTAATTAGAAGATATATTAGCAACCCAATGATATTTAGAAATGTTACTAACAGGACATATCCAATCTTAGACCATTTATTTGAAGTTCTCTCTGATGCATCAAACCAAACCCAATACAGGACTACTATCCAAAATATAACTAGAGTGATAGTAAGGAATTTAATAATGAAATTAAAATCTATCTTACCCACAGAACCGAAAAAGTCTAATATGAATTGTTCCATTTTAATTATCTTTTAATTAAAAATATGGTCGAGGAGGGAATCGAACCCTCATGCTATTGCTAGCACGGGATTTTGAGTCCCGCGTGTCTGCCAATTCCACCACTCGACCGACATGTGATTATACCTCGATTTCCTCTATTAACTCAATACTTTCCAACTAGCCTATTTATTCGCCAAAACAACCATATATTCACCATCTTGTACCACATACTCTTTACCAACATTTTTGATTAAACCTTTCTCTTTAGCACTACTCCAGCCTCCACCATCTACTAATATATCCACATCTACTATCTCTGCACTTACAAAACCATTCATTAAATCTGTATGAATAGCACCAGCTGCCTCCTTTGCTGTTGCTCCCTTCTCAATACTCCATGAATTACACTCCTTCTCTGAACCTGTATAGAAAGTAATTAAATTAAGAGTCTTGTATGCACCCATAACGATGTCCTCAGCTACCGTAGGTGTACCTTCCAATAGCTCCAAATACTCTTTCTTCTGCTCATCTGACAAATTCATCATATCTTGAATTAACTTCACATCTACAATCATTACTACATCACCAGTCCTTGCCTCTAGCTCTTTTTTCCACTCAGTAACAACCTCCATATTCAAACCCTCCCTACAGTTCAAAACAAAAACTCTTTTCTTGTTTGTCAGAAGATGAAGATCGTAAAGTACCTCTTGCTCCTCTTCAGAGAGATTCATATCAATAACAGGGATATCTTCATTTAACCTATCTAAAACCTTCTTCAAAACTTCATACTCCTTCTTACCATCCTCGTCGCCTATTCTACTTAATTTCTCTACTGCTCCTATCCTATGACTCAATGTATCAATATCTTTTAAAATCAACTCTGATTGCACAACCTCGAAATCTTCCACTGGATTAATTCTGTCATATACATGAACTATATTTTTGCTCTCAAACGCTCTAAGAACATACATTATGACATCCACTTCTCGGATATGTGCTAAGAACTGATTACCTAACCCCTCTCCTTTAGAAGCTCCCTTTACTAAACCAGCTATATCTACAAAAGTAATTGCAGATGGTACTACCTTCTCAGCATTGAAAAAATCAGATAGCTTCTTCAATCTAGCATCTGGAATTTCTACAACACCAACATTCTTATCTATAGTACAGAAAGGGAAATTCTCAGCAGGTACTGCTAGCTTCGTTAACGCATTAAAGATAGTAGACTTCCCAACATTCGGTAACCCTACTATTCCCAATGACAGATTGTGTGATCGTTTAAGTGACATAATCAGCTGATTATATACCAAATATTACGAATATGATATTAAGAAGAAAAATGATATCATGATTAAATTATGAAATTGAAATACACAATACTCATATCACTAACAATACTTCTTGGTTTTACAATACCAACATTAGCTGCAAACAAAGCAGATTTCACCATAAATACAGATACTGAGTTTGCATATGTAACAGGAAATGATTATGTGACTGTCACAACAGAGTATATTCGAAAAGTAGAGAACAGTAATTACTACTTTCCTGCAGATGGAGAAAGAATCTTCCATATCCCAGATGCTACTACAGGTTCAGAAGAAAGTATTAAAAAGGAAAGAGAGTTTAAACTCTCTGCCTTAACTGTTAAAAACGAGTTTAAGAAAGATTTAACCTACGAGGTAGAAGATCTTCCAACAAATGATGGTATATATATCAAAGTAAAGAATTACCGAACTACTACTCGAACCTCTCCATATCAAATCATATTGACATACAATACACATGACTATGTTCTAAAAGCAGGTAATTACATCACATTAATAGGGACCTCTCTTCCTGCAGATGTTAAATTCCAAGAGACTGAGGAGGCAAATGGGACAGTTACAGATTACAACTACTACTTCACTATTAGTACAGACAAAAATATTCCCCCACTGAGTAAGATTTTTCCGAAATTTACTAAATCTGAAAACAGCAGTAATACATATTACAAATTCTCACAGACAGATAGGATGAACAATCCTCCAATATTAGAATTTGGTACAAAAGCTACATACAAATTTGAACTCTCATACAGTACTCCCAAGACAGATAACATAACTCCTGTAGCAAGTGTACTTCAATCTATATCTACCAATATATTCGAAATATCTTTACCTAGAGAATTTGCAGAAACTAATCAGAAAGTAACTTTCGAAAATGTCTCCCCTACTCCTAAAAAGATTCATATCGATGATGAGGGTAATATGCTAGCTACCTTTGAAGTACCTGCAAATCAAGAGAGCCAAATTTCCATAACTGGATTTATAACGGTAGAACAAAGTGAATATGAGAAGCAGAGTCTTGCTGTTAATATTGATTTCAATCAATACCTAGCAAAGATTAAAGAGTGGGATCTTGCTAATTCATATTTAAAATCTACAAAGTTCTGGCAAAGTACAGATTCATATATTGTTCAAACAGCAAATAATCTTATGAAGGATCAGAGAACTCTACTTGATGTGATTAAGGCTGACTATAAATTCGTTAATGATACTTTAGAGTATGACGATGAGAAAGCAAATTCTGATAATGAAAGAATTGGGGCAGTTGCAGCTTTGTCTGGAGGTAAATCTGTTTGCATGGAGTATGCAGATGCGATGATAGCTATACTCAGAGCTCAAGGTATCCCAGCAAGAGCAGCTCTAGGCTATGCAAATATCGTAGAGGAGAACAAGGAGCAGATAAGGCATCAGTGGGTACAGATATGGGTTCCTGATTACGGTTGGTTATCTGTAGATCCTACATTTGAGAGTGAGAACATGAAGATAGGACAGATGATTGATAGAGTTTTATGGGAGACTTTCAATAACGACTCGTTATCAAATATCATGATATATTCTGCTGACAGGTTAAATGACTTAGACAACAAAGGCTTCTCTCTAAAGATATATGCATACACAGATCCTGCAGAGGTACAAAGCGTCAAAACATATACAGAGTTACTACCAAATGAAAATCAGAGTATAGAGAGTCTTAGTAAATATAAGATATCAAATTGGTTTAATACATTTCTAAAAGCCACAGTCGCAGGAAGAGCGTTATTAATCACTATCCCTGTTCTTGTATCAATACTGTTCCTGTTTGCATTAATCACAGTTGTTAAAGTTTCCTACCGTAAAACAAAAAACAAACAGAACAAAAAGCAACTCACTAACAAGGATTTAAACAAACAGCTACTTAAGAAGAGCTCAAAAAGTAAATAGCTTATCAATATCTAATAACCCTTTACCTCCTGCTAATCTGTTTTCAGTAGCAGCATACAGTGTGAGAAGAACCTCTCCTTTCTTAACACTCTCTCCTGGCATCTTATTTATATGAATACCTGCATCTTTAATCTTAGGATTACCTAAAGCTCTGGCTATAGTTACTAAAGCCACATTATCTATTCGTTTAATTACACCATCCCTATCAGACAGCAAGCTATACTCTAAATTAGCCTGTTTAATATCTGTAGAGGAGACTCTTTTAGTAGCTCCCTGAGCAAATGCAATCTCCCAGAATTTCTCCAAAGCTTTTCCTGATTCCAAGATCTCTTCTGCCATCGCTCTACCCTCTCCTATCTTCGCTTTCTTAGTGTTCTCAAACAGTCTAGAAGCCATCTCTATTATTTCCTTCTCTAACTCTACACTCCTGTCTTCCGTTCTCTCTAATATTCTCAAAGCTTCTCTGATCTCTAGATTTGGACCAATACTTCTTCCATCTGGACCTTTAATTGGTCGTCTAATAGTCTCACACTCAATATTGAATTTCTTAAACAGCTTTCTAAACTGCTTGTCTAACATATTTACTGCATCTGCGCTTTCTACTTTAGATCCTTTACCATACGGTAAATCTATCAAGATATTTGTGACTCCCATGCAGACTTTTTTGGCAACAATACTAACTAAAACTTTCTGAAACTCTTGGATTCTTAATGATCTTTCTACATTAATAATTACATCATCTGCTGGTGAAAGCTCTAAAGATCCACCCCAGAACATACATCCTCCAGTTTTTTTAACAACCTCCATCACCTTGTCCTCAGTTAAAGCAACAGGCATAACTACTTCCAAAATATCAGTCGTGCCAGCAGGGGAAGTTATTGCTCTTGTCGAAGTATTTGGAACTATTAAACCTCCAGCAACAAGTATTGGTACTAAGGTTGGAGTGATAGCTTTTCCTGCTACTCCTCCTATCGAGTGCTTATCTGCGACTAAATCTCCATTGCCTCTGATTCCTTTGAAAGAAAGAGTATCTCCTGATTCAGCCATACCTTTTGTCATCCAATATATCTCATCATCATTAAATCCAGGATTAAAGAAGGTAGAGATGAAGAAAGCTATCTCTGTCTCTCGAAGTTTTCTAGAACCAATATCTTTCATAATTCCTTCCAAATCACTTTTTGTCAGTGTCTTACCCATCAATTTTTTGCTAATCGCCTCTAAAGATGCACTCGGTTGGTGCAGATCAACAAAGATACTACTTCCACTATCGATATTGTACTCTTTCCAAATTTCTTCAAACAAACCTATACTACCCTCAGGAACCTGGGAATCTGTCTCCATAACATCTGCATACAGCTCTATCTCTCCAAAACCTATCATTACTGATTCGCCCTCTTTTACTCCTATCCTACTAGCATCTTTTCTGTTAAGTACTACATTAAAGTCATCATCTTCTCCAAGATCTAAATTTTTGCTTTTTAAATAGAAACCCATTTTGAACTAGAATTAATTTAATTAATTATTACATTTTCAAACATCCAAGGATATTTTATCTTCGCTTCTTTTTCTAAATCTTGAGGTTTAATTATACCTATCTCGGTAACGTAACCTGTAATTAAAATATTATCAACTATTTCAAAAGCTGGATTGTACATTACAAGATCTTTAGGAGCATCTTCCCATAGCTCTTTACTTTCTCGCACCTCTATCTTTACTGTTTTATCCGATTCTTCATCTAACTTTAGAAGTGGAGTTACAACATACAAAGGTTTGCCGGCATAATGAGCTGACATAGCTATCCCCCAACTCCCTATTTTATTAATTGCATGTCCTCCTGAAATTATCTGATCACACCCTATTAGGATTGCTTCTATTTTTGTATTTCCTCTACCAATTACAAAAGATTCTGCAGCACTATCTGCAATCATAGTTGTTTTTATCCTAGCTTCAAGAAGACTTTTAGCTGTTTTTCTTCCCTGGAATAGTGGTCGTGTTTCAGTACATACTACTTCAAACTCTTTATCTCCTTTACTTAATGATTTAATTAATGATACAGCTGTTGAAGAGTGACAGTGTGTAAATATCTTATCAAAATTAAACAGATTCTTTGTCCCAATATCTACAATATCTCTCTTTGTTGACTCAATCATGTCCAAATACTCATCGCAGAGAGTATTAAGTTTCTGTTTCATACTATTTAGAGATGGTAAAACAGAAAACTCTTTATCAAAAAAGTATTTTACATATGTTACACCGTTTCTAGCTAATGGCTCGTTCTCTCTAGCATAAGCGAGGTCGTTGCCTACCGTAAAAAACTCTCTCATCATCACCTTAGGATCTGTTTCTTTGGTGATTTCTAAATACAGCTTCATACCCTCGAAGGTTGCTATACTCACATTGGTAGCTCCTTGGATGTTCAAATTTTTTATATCATTATATATTTTTTCTATTTCTGGATATTTCTGCATAATATTTTTACTCTAATCTAAATTCTTCTTGATAGTTAGGAATTGTTATTGCAACATTAAAAGATTTAAACTCTTCCTCTATATTCTTAGCAAAATCTTGTACTATATCTTCATCTCCATGAACTAGGAAGATCTGTTTTGGAGAGTGTCCAAAACCTCTTAACCAGTAGCGAAGATCTCGTTGATCTCCATGTCCTGAGAAGCCGTTTAATGTATAAAGTTTGGCATTGTTTTCAACATCATCACCCATGATTCTTAAAATCTTTTCACCATCTACTATTCTTCTTCCAAGAGTACCTTTGACTTGATATCCTACTATAACCATATGTGTTTTTGGATCTGAAATATTGTTTTTAATATGATGGACTATTCTTCCACCAGTACACATACCACTTCCTGCAATTATCACAACACCTTTTTTAGATACTAATCTTTTTGATTCCTCTACTGATTCTATTTTATGTAATCCTTCAAAATCAAAAGGATCATCACCTTTCTTTAATAACCTTTTAGCATCTTCATCATAGAAATCAGGATATCTTCTAAAGATTTCGGTTGCTTGCGATGCCATTGGACTATCTAAATATACAGGCATATTTGCAAGTACTTTGTTTTCGAAGAAAAGATTAATCTCGTACAGTACTTCTTGAGTTCTTTCTATTGCAAATGATGGTATGAGTACATTGCCTCCCTCTCGTTGAGCACTTTGAAGTGCGGCTAACAGCTCTAATACTGTTTCGTTTCTATCTTTATGCAATCTATTACCGTATGTTGATTCACAAACTATATAGTCAGCCTCTCTGATCATATCTGTATCATTTACAATTCTTGCTCCAGGCTGGCCTAAGTCTCCGGAGAATACAATCTTTCTTACCCTACCTGCCTCATTTTCTACCCAAAATTCAAATATGGCAGAGCCTAATATATGGCCTGCATCTCTCATTCTAAACTCTAATTTTGGAGTTAGATTAACAGAGTTGCTGTATGGGTATACTTCAAAATATCTCATACTTTCCTCAACATCCTGTTCTGAGAATAAAGGTTTTCTCTCTTCTAACTGCTCTCCTCTTTTTATCCTTGATTCCCATCTTTTTGCTTCTTCCTCTTGTAAATTCGCAGAGTCAAGAAGAATTACTCTTGCTAAATCTCTAGTTGGCTGTGTACATATTATTCTTCCTCTAAAACCCTGTTTTACAAGTAGAGGTATTCGACCACAGTGATCAAAGTGAGCATGTGTGAGAAAGATATAGTCAATGTCTGCAGGATTAAAAGGGAAAGTATCGTAATTCTTTTTCTCTAATTCATCAGGACCCTGAAAGGCTCCACAATCTACGAGGAATTTAACTGAATCAGTTTGTACATAGAAGCAGGAACCTGTTACTGTTTTTGTAGATCCTAGAAATTGTATTGTCATTTAGGCAGTAGTAATAAATATCTAATTCTTTCTATATATAATAAAGGATAGTGGGAAGTAATTACAACCCTTTTTTACTTTCTTTGATCTCTATAGCTTTCTTACTCAACTCTTCTTTGGTATTAAGCATAGGATCATCCAATACTAGATCTAATAACTCTTTGAGTATCATACCCATTTCAGGACCTTTCTCTATTCCTAGCCCAACTAGATCCTCTCCTGTAACTTTCAAATCTGTTACTTTAAGTGCCATATCCTGTTGTCTAATTTCTGATATTCGATTTTGGAGTACTGTTATCTCTTCTGGTCGAAATATACTACTTGAGTTCGAGAGAGCATCTGCTAATCTAAGTTTAAATAGATCCTCTATATTTTCCTCTCCTACTCTTTGTATGAATCTTCTTACTGCAGAATCACTCCATTTATGCTCCTCTATCTTCTCTTTCTCCTCATCTGTCATACCTTCCTCTATATGAGGGTAGTAGAACATATGGTTTAGAATTAATTTCTTAACTCTATTAATCTCTGTATGAGAGAATTTCATCCTTTTCATGATTTCTTCTGCCATATTTGCACCCATCTGATCATGCCCATAGAAATGTCCGTTATTCATATCTGTTCTAGGTTTAGCAATATCATGAAGTAGTGCAGCTAATTTTACTGAGTCATGAGCTACATCGCATGTTTTCAATGAGTGCCAATATACATCATCTGTATGATATAGCTTCTGTTCTACATTTACTCCTTCAAGAAGCTCTGGCATAAATAAGGCAAGTAATCCTGTTTCTCTCATTAGATCTATCCCTACGGATGGCTTTGGAGAATTTAGAATCATTTTCATAAATTCATCTCTAACTCTTTCCATAGAGACTAAAGAGGCAACGGCTATAGAATCTTTAATAGCTTGTAAAGTTTGCTCTTCTATTGTAAATCCAAATTGCGAAGCTAGTCTACAAGCTTTGAATGCCCTTAATCCATCTTCTTTGAATCGTTCCAAAGGAGTACCTACTGCTTTGACTACCTTCTTTTCTATATCACCTACTCCATCAAAAGGGTCGTATATCTCTACCTCTTTCTCTTCATTACCATCATCCAAAGTCACAGTAGATAGATCAACTGCCATAGCATTAAATGTAAAATCTCTTCTACCAAGATCCTTATCAATCTCTTGAACAAACTCTACATTTGCTGGCCATCTTCCATCTATATAGTCGGACTCACTTCTAAAAGTAGTAACTTCTACCTCATGTGTCTCTCCGAAATCATCCTGAGACAAAGCTATTACTGTACCGAATTTAACAGCAGTAGAAACTGATTTAGGTAACAGATTAATCATTTCATCTGGTAGAGCATTTGTAGCTAGATCGTAATCGTGAGGTTCTCTACCAATAACTATATCTCTTAAAGCTCCCCCAACGAGATAGCACTCATAACCGTTATCAATTAGAACCTTAGCTACTTTTTGTACATACTTTGGTATTTTTATATTTATTTTCATATATTTTTCTTTCTCTAAAGAAAGAATACCAGAGATATACATCTACAACAAGCAAACCAACATACCCCCACTGGTTTACAAATGTTTTTGGCAAAGTCACTCCAAGTACTGATTCACTACCTCTCTCAAATGCTTTTGTTGGGATATTAACAACAGTACTGTTAGATTCATTAGCTACCGTTTCTACTTGAGTATCTTCAACCACCTCTTCATCATCTTCTTCAGTTGCCGGATTGGATACTACTATGGAGTTAGAACTCATCGTATACGGAATCATACTAATACAGAAACTACCTACATCAGGAGCTGTTAAAGCTCCTAGAGAGTATCCACCATCTAATCTATGTGAGAATACCGAGGTTGTATATATTCCTAATATTTTGAAATTCTCCTCCTCTCCTACAGCACACTTCTTAATTCTATTTGGATTTTCAATTCGAGCAGTACCTAAGTTTACTTCAACCTCTTTTTTATTTAATACGTTTTCCAAAGTATACTCTATCTTTTTTTCCCCATACGCTTCTAAATCAAACTCTTCTTCGTACCCTAAATGTTCAAAATGTAAGTTATACAGATATGATATAGATGTGTTTTTTAAAATTAAAGTAATCTTTGCAGAATTACCTACTTTTGTACTGTACATACTTCTAATCTCAAGAGGATTTTTAACATATACAGAAGTTGCGACAATATTACCCACCTTGCTGTTGGGAATAGATAGAATACTATCGGAAACGAAGTACCTCCCTATCCGATTCAATACCACTCCTTCTCTGTAAACTCCTACACTCGTTCCTATAGGTGGGACAGCACTTCTTACTACATGGGACAAGCTTGAATCATCACTACTGCTTGAGGAGAAAGGTAAAAGAATATATGAGAGATTAATATCATGCCCTGCTTGATTTTTATACATATATATTATGTCTATTCTAGATTCTGGAGGCAGTGCTACCCTATCTGCAATATGCGGAATTCTTCTACTACCACCGAAATCAGTAACAGTAGTTATATCATTCCCTCCCAGAAATGAATGTTTATCCACTCCTATTACATCATTTTTATCAAACCATACTATATGGTCTGCTATCTCTGAGGGATATGATCCTATCGTATATGCTACTGTTTGTAGAAGTTGATTTTTCGTATTCTCTCCTGTATTCGTAAATCCATCAGCCAATACATCAGTAGACGAGAAAGAAAACAGTAAAAGAAGAAAGAGAAATGAAAGCATAGATATATTCCTAAAATCTTAATAGGAATATATTAAGAAACAGATATTAAAAGATGATGAATCAGATAATTAATTTTTTTTCTTATCCTTTATACGCACTTTATCTGTCACATAGAAATTACGTTTGAATTTACTAAAACCAAACATCATCTCAGTAACAGCTTGGACATAAGGGATGAAGGAGAAAGTCAACATATTTATAGTTATGAGATAGGTCTCAAGAAAATCCCAAATATGTCTATACCACTTCCAATTCTTTGGAACAGGTGTAACTTTTCTTTTGAAAATTACAATAGCTATATTTGACAACATAACTAAGGTAAAGATATAGCTGAGAACTCTAGGTAAATTATATGCAAAAACCGTATACTGATAGTTCTGATTAAGTAATTTCATAATATTTAAACCGAAAGCAAGAACAAATACCACAGTTAGAAACCATAAGTACTCCAACATCTTGTTAATCATTGCTAATTTTCTTCTCACAGGGAAATTATCTTTCTCTACAGAAAGAGCTGCTAGAGTAATTGGATAAGTGATAATACCCCAACCCCATCTATACTGCTGTTTGTAGAAAGAAACATGAGTCTTAACAAAGTTCTCATTCTCCACAGCATCATTATATGTGGGAATAAAGACAGCTTCACTTCTAAATGTTGCTTTACTTCGTGTCATAGAGTTCCAGTAGAAAGCAGTATCGTCATTTGGTATCTCAGGATCCCAGAACTCTATCTCCTCCAAAGTTTTAAGATTTACAACATATGATGAGAATGTCTCCTTTGATGTAACATACTCCCCTGAGAAAGGAATTTTGTAAGATTGATCAAATACCCATTGATGCATCATAACTAAAGTCAACATATTTGACTGATTTCTAATTAGAGGAGGAACACTCCAGATATTATTATTAAATGTATGAACAGCAGATGCATAGAAAGTATATTCAGGAGATTTAGTTGTTAGATATTTATACATTATGGCAGAGAGGTACTTCTCATGAGGCCTTAAATCAGAATCACATGTAATGAGAAGATACTTCGAGATATCCTTTCCCTTCTTTTTTAAATCCTCCACAAAATGTCTAGTGGCCCAATTGATATTTGCTCCTTTCACTCCTACTACTTCACCCTCTATACCAAATGGGTGGACATAGTACTGCATACTGCCAAAAATCTTACCGTATTTCTTCTCTAACTTTTTGTAATTCTCTATCTGAATATCTTTCTTTTTTTCCTCCATTGCCACTACTACATCTATCTTGTCAGCTCCAACATCACTCTTAGACCAAGCTTCAAAAGATGGTTCCAATACATCTAAACTTTCAGCATATACAGGACATAGATACACAAATCGCATATCATCAAACTTTTCTCTTTTTGTTGAACCAAGCTTCTCTATCTCGCCTATCCAATCGGTATTTATCTCCTTATCCATCCTTTTAATACCGATCCATCCACCAACTACAAATTTAATTGTTCTAAAGAACCAGTACGCAACCAAAAAAGATATATATATTACTAAAGCTGTATTTAATTTGAATATTGCAAAGAACACAGGCAAAAGCAGAAGAATCCATACATATAGTCCAGGTAAGATTTCAAAAAATCTCCTTTTAGCGTATGACATTTTAGATGGGAAGCCTCCATCTTTGTCTTTTGGTTTGTAAATATTGTTTTTCATATTTGTAGAAAGTATATCATAGATAAAATGTTCTACTTACAACTGCAATACTGATGGATATACACCTTTCTCTACTAATTGTTGTAATCTTTCTCGTACATACGGAGCATCTTCTTTGTATGTAACTCCAAACCATTCACCATCACTTTGTAAGACCTTAAACTTTACCTCTTCATTTGCAACCATACCATTAAATATTGTAGGTAGAAGGAATTCACCTGTAGAAACATCATTATTCTGTTTCAAGAACTCATCAAATTTCTCTTCCAAAAACTTAAACACTGATGGATGAATACCAAACATATTCATAGAGATACTACTATCCTCATTTAAAACTACCTCTTTTCCATCTATACTCTTACCTGTTATCTCGCCACTACTACCCCGTCCTATTTCAAACATCTCTTCTACTCTCTTCAACTGACCATTTTCTACTTCACAAACTCCCCTTTTCACAGTGCCATTTTCACTGAGAACATTTTTTAACTTGTATGTCGTAATACCGTATGTGTTCTCATTACACTCCTCCTTTAAGAATTTTACAGATATCTCGAATGCTTCCTTACCGTAGAAATCATCACCATTTATTATCAGACTTGGTTCTTTGATGGCATCTTTAGCCATTAGAAGAGCGTGTCCTGTCCCCCAAGGCTTCTCTCTCTCGGCAGGCAATTTATACCAGCTAGGTAATATATCTATAGATTGAAATACATAAGAAATATTAATCTTATCCTTATATTTAGCCATGAATATCTCATTAAAAGCCTCCTCCATATCTGGTCTAATTACAAATACTATCTTTGTAAAACCAGCCCTTACAGCATCATAGATAGAGTAATCAATTATAGTCTCACCATTAGGACCAAATCCCTCCATCTGCTTTAAACCACCATACCTACTTCCCATACCAGCAGCAAGAACAAACAGTGAAATTTCTTTATTCATATCCGAGAAATGAAGATAAGAATTTAGATATTGAGTTAGTATACATTACTATCATACGGAGAGACAGGGATTTGAACCCTGGGTACGGAAAACCGTACAACGGTTTTCAAGACCGTCCCTTTCGACCGCTCAGGCATCTCTCCAAAAGCAAATAATTATATCATACAATCCCTATTTACCAGCAAAGATCTTCTTAGCTATGTCTTCTAAAGAAGGTTCTTCAACATCTATATCAACTACATCAAAATTTTTAAGAAACTTTGCAACGGTAGTAGCGGTATCTTTTCTCCCAATTGAAATAACACCAGATTTACCATCAAACGATATTACCTCACCTACTTTTGATAGAGCTTCCTCTTTCTCTGATTTACCCAAGACAAACTTAATATATTTTTTCTTAACAAAACTCTTTGTCAAAAGATCAAGCTTATCATCATATATAATCTTACCTTTATCTATTATTATTATCCTCTCACACAAATCAGTAACATCTTCCATATTATGGCTAGTCAGTACAATAGTAGCATTATGCTCTCTCCTATACTCTTTTAGAAATTCTCTCAAAGCTTGCTGGGCTAGTATATCTAAACCTAATGTAGGCTCATCAAGAAAAACTAAATCTGGAGTATGAAGTAAAGATGCTACTAACTCACACTTCATCCTCTCTCCTAAAGAGAGTTTCCTTACAGGGATATTCACAATATCTTTAATATTTAATACCTCTATCATTCTATTCAAGCTCTTATCAAACTCATTATCATCTATCTGATATATCTCTTTATTCAACAGAAATGTATCTATAGAGGGTAGATCCCACCAAAGTTGACTTTTGTTGCCCATAACAAGAGAGATTCTTTTTAGAAACTCATGATTTCTTTTAATTGGCTCGTACCCAAGAACATTTACTACTCCACTATCTTGATTTAAAAGCCCACACAAACATTTAAGAGTGGTTGTTTTGCCTGCTCCGTTAGAACCAATAAATCCAACAAACTCTCCTCGCTTTATCCTAAATGAAACAGAATTAACAGCAGTTACCTCTTCATACTTCTTTTTAAATATATTACTAAACAGCTTATTACTACTACGCTTCTCCACCCTGAACTTCTTACTTAAATTTTTAACTTCTACTACATTTTTCATCTCATTTGACTAACAGTTATATTTTTCTCTATTATTATACATCATGAACTCTACACGATTTTACAAAACTTTCAGAACAATTCTCTCCATTTTAGTTATATTAATCAGTTTAACCTCTCCTATTCTTGCAACAGAGTTGAATTCTCCTAACTACAAAATTGTAGGAGTTACTACCAATTCAGGAGGAGGACTCGCAGACTCATCAAATTACAGCTTGATGCTCATAGCTGGAGAGGTCTCAGCAAATCCAAGCAGTTACTCTGCTACATACAAGATGAATCAAGATCCATCTGCAAACTTCGTAGCTGCTATACCAATGATACAGTGCTTCGAAACAAATACAGACGGAAGTACAACCCTTTGTAACTCTGCTCCTAGTGAGATAATTACAGGTGGTATGAAGGCTGCTTGTGGTCCTTTAGGTTGTTATGACAGAGCAAGATTTGAGATTAACCCCCTATCCAATCCGGCTGATACACTTTACGCTGTTGAGATATCAACAGATAATTTTGTAAATGATATTAGCTGTTTGAATGGATCAACTTTTACTCCAAAAAATGAGAAGTGCAATATTAATGATTTTAGAACAGAAAATTACTGGGAAACTGAGCTCTTTAATATTAAAGGATTAGCTACAAATACGAAATATTATATAAGGATAACAGCGCTACACGGTGATTTCACACAATCAGATTATACTAAAATTTGGGAAGCTACAACTTCTGCAGCTACAATAAGTTTTGATATTGATATTGCAGAAACAACAGGAATTACTACTGAATCCATATCTCCCTATACTATCTCTTTTACAGGATCAAACACCTTAATAGCAGGAGCGTTTACTACTACAGCTAGAAATTTGATTTGGTTGGATCTAAACAGTAATGCGTACGGTGGAGTATCTGTAATACAATTCGGTAGAAATGGAGGATTACATAGCTCATCTACAAACAAAACAATAGAATCTGCAAATGAAGATTTAGATGTTCTTTCAGCAGAAGGATTCGGTATTCAAAACTACTATACTAATTTTACAAATACCTCTACATATACAGGAACCCTCGCAGCTACGCCTAACTATACTGGCACTGGAAATACAGTTGGTATTGTCTCACAAACAGCAGAGAAAATTTATGAAGCAGATGGCCCATTGGCAAATGGAAGAATGGGAATGTATGTTAAAGCAAGAGCAGGTATGGGATCCACTCCTGCCACCGATTACGGTGAAGAGATTTTCTTTACTGCAGTCCCTCTATATTAATCTTCAATAAATTGTTGACTTTCACTACAGTATCCTGTAATTTAAAGAGTAAGAATAAATTTCTGCCTTAAAAAAATGATAAAAAACAAAAAAGCGTTCTCTAAGTATGTGATCGTGTGCTCATTAATCTTCCTATCTTTCCTCATTGCGATACCTTTTGTCTTGAAATCTAACGCAGGAGCATTAGCTTCTTCATACCTATATTTAAGTAGGATGGAAGTCAATCTAACAGGAGCAGCACCTGATACTGTAGAAATGGTTTTAGCTTTCTCTACAAGTCAATCTATCCCCGCTGATGGAAGTGTAACTATAGTATTCCCTGATGATGATGATGGTAACTGGTGTAGAACAGCAGGAGCATTAACAGTAGCAGGAGTTGCTTCTTCGACGGCAGACCAAACAGGTACAAACTGGGATATTGACGCAGCTCTTCCTCCTTCCACTACTCTAGCAGCTACTTGCAGTAAAGGATCAGGAGCAACCTCTTCCGATACTATAACTATTACTAGTGTAGGTGCACTCTCAGCAAACACAACATACGGAGTTAAGCTTACTAACGGTACAACAGCAGGTGTGATTGGTACTGATGATACTGTTGGAATACATAATGTAACTATAGAAGCAAGAAACGGAGCAGTTGCAGACTCCTCTACATTTGGAGTATATCTAGTTACTGATGACCAAGTTGTTATCAGTGCTACTGTTTCTTCAGTACCTTCTGTCACATGTTCAATAAGTGCCAATACAGTTAACTTAGGAGCTATGTATCCAGGTGGAGCTTTCACAACAGGACAACATACTATTTCTACAAGCACAACAGACACATCAGGTGGATATTACTGGGCAGTTTACGGCACAGGAGATGGTACTACTGATGCAGGACTTTACAAGAGTACAACAACTACATACTTAATTCCTTCTACTGGTTCCACAACAATTGACCTACGAGGAGTTGGAGCAGAAGGATTTGGTATGACAGCATCTGATCCAGATGCTGCTTCTGCAGGTACAGTTGCTACTACTTTCGTTGATACTACTCTTGGAGTGTTTGGTGCATTAGACAGAGGAGCAGCAGGAGCTAAATTACTTCTTTCACAACAAGGACCTCAAACCACATCTGAGTCTTCTACTATTACATATGGAGCTAAAGCAGGAGCTACAGCACAAGCAGGTACATATCAAGAGACAGTAACATTTGTTTGTGGAGGATATTACTAGAATAGAAAGATAAAATGACAGAAGTTGATCAGAAACATACGGGTATATTCCAACTATTATTAATACCCCTACTACTATGTATTTCATTTATTCTGTTCACTTCCAAAGTAGAAGCTCAAACTGATATTTCAATAGGACTCTACCCTACTTCAGAGAAGCTTAAACTAAAACCAGGAGAGAAATTTAATGGAGAACTAGTCACTTGGAACCTATCTACTGAATCTGCCAGATACAAAATTGTTGCGAAGGGCTTTAGACAGATAGAAAACAAACCAGGTACCGCTATAATTCTCTCGGACGAAGAAGAATTACAGAGTCTCTACTCTGCATCATCTTGGATCACACTCAGTAAAGATTCAATAGATCTAATTCCAAACAAAAACGAGAAAATCCTTTACGAAATAAATGTTCCAAACAACATAACAAAAGGAGAGTACCACGCCATAATCTCTTTAATATCTGAAAACGCCCTACATTCTAGTAACACATCAACATTAACCACACTATCCTCTGGCCTACCAATATTAATACAGGTTGGCGATAACTTCATTGAAAATGCAGAGCTACTAGAATTTAAAACAGATTCAAAATTTTATGAAAGTCCAACTGTACAATTCACTACAAGAATAAACAACATTGGTGATACACATATCGCTCCTACAGGTGAAATAGTATTACAAAACATATTTAACAAAGAGATAGGAAGAATCAAATTTAACCAAGACTCTCAAACTCTTCTAAGAGACAACATAGGTAACTATACAACTGATTGGAAAGCAAAACTATTTACTGAAGAGAAACAGATAGCTATTGGGCCAATCAAAGCCAATTTACTCCTTACATACAGAGAATTTCAGCCAGGATTTGCTCCTCTACTAGCAGAAACATCTTTCTGGATAATACCTTGGAAATATATAGTAATCATATTGGTTGCAATATTACTTATAATAGCTTTGATACAAATCAGAAAATACAAGAAGAGATCTAAACCTTCTTAAATTACGCATATGTCATTAAAAAGAATAACTCTAACAATATTAATTATACTTCTTTCGTACACACTATTTTCTACTCCATCTCATGCATCAGTAGACATACACCCTTTTACAAATGAAGTTACTATTAAAAATACAGAGAAATTATCTCAAACTGTCACTTTTGAAAACAAGCAATCTACAGCTATAACAATAACCCCTATTGTATTCTCATACGATGCACAAAACCAACAAATGATAGATAACAAAACAAATATCTTTGTTGAAATTAAAGAAAAAACATTCAAAGTAGCACCAAATCAATCAGTAGATATCAACTACACAATCACTCCTTTTGAAAATCTAAACGGAGGCACATACTTTAATCTCATTGTTCTAAGAACAGATTCATTTACCTCAGCTACCCAACCATCAAATGTTGGTATCACTCCAAATCTGTCTCATCTTGTTGTAATGAATTTAGTTAATGATGAAGAAATTTTAAAACAGCACTCTACTGTAAAACTGGAAGTCGTAGATAACGGTATACCGTTTATTAGAGATGTGAAGATAAGATACATAATGGACAATACATCATACTATGTGGTTAAACCTTCAGGAGAGATTCAAATATTTAACAACAATAGCACTTCTAAACCGATATATTTCAAAATTAATAACGAAGAGAAGAAAGTATACCCTGGAGGAAGTATCACAGAGGAATTCAGTATTAACCAATGGAGTTTAAGAGATATATTCTATTCAAGAGAGATTACGGGTTATTTCTACAACGGAATAGACAATGATTACAATTTTATCAATATTCAACAAAGTACAAGCATTCCAATACAGGTAATCTTCGTTTTAATTCCAATTGTTCTACTCTACATAGTAATTGTAGTAGCAAAAGATATATACTCTGGAATTAAAAGAAAGACTAAGAGGTAGATAAAACCGCTCTTGTTGTTTTGAAGGTAACTTTTGCAACTTTCCCAAGCTCCTCTTCCCCATGCTTATTTAGAAAATCCTTTGCAACTGAAATTACATTCGATGCTCCCTTTGGAAACTTAAAGTAGTACTCATCCTCCATTTTCTGCATCTCATTAAGAAAAATTCCTCTTGCAAATACAGAAGCACAGGCAACAGCAATATCTAGCTCTCCTTTATGAAATTGATAGAATTTAGTAGTCTTTCCTAGCTCTCCTAACTCATTTAACACCCTATCCTCTCTATTAGAGAACTGATCTATGACAACATAATCACACTCAATATTTTTAGATTTCAGATCTTCCAATGCATTTTCAATCACTTTTGAGTGCTGTCTTGCTAATAGAACAGCTACATTCTTTGTTTCTACTACTAATTTGTTATACTCCTCTGGGTATACAATTGAAGTATAGTAGTAAGGATAATCTTTAAGCTTAGAATATATATCAAGAATTTTTCCATCTGATAGCTTTTTTGAATCTCTAATACCCAAAGAGTCTATCTTTTGAATGAACTCTTCATTAACAAAACATGCAGTCACAACTAAAGGACCGAAATAATCTCCCTTACCTACCTCATCTACACCTATATGAGGAGTTATCTCCTCATCAATATCTCCTCTAATCATCTTAACTATCTCAGAGAAGTCTTCTACACCCTGAAAAACTATCTTTCCACTACTATACAGAGAGCATACAGAGCCACTATCATTTTTCATAAAAAGAACAATATATTCGTTCTTGGATGGAAACAAACTCCACCCTACTTTAGAAAGAGTTTCCTCAACTTTATCACCCTGCTCCCTATTTAGCTGTATTGAAACGGTATTATGTTTCATTATATTTTCTTAACACTCTGACCCTCAACAGTATCAATAACTACATAGCCTAAAGAAGCAATCTCGGCTCTAATAGAGTCCGCTTTCTCATACTGTTTACTCTTCTTTGCCTCTTCTCTCTCTTTTAGAAGTGCTTCTAATTTTGCATCTTTTTCAACCAAGTTCTCCTCTCCTTTATTTAAAATAGCACTCTTTAGATTCAACCCTAACACCTTATCAAAATCTAATACTGTAGCTAATATGTCCTCCTTCTTCTCATCTGATTTCAACATTTCATTTATAACTGCTAAACAGCCTGAAATATTCAAGTTATTACTCAGCTCAGTTTTAAATAGATCAACATAGTATGGAAGTATATTACCAACTGTATCTCCTAACTCAGTTACTTTGTTAATTAACGATAATCTGGAATTTCTAGCTCCATCTAAAGCATCAAAAGAGAAATTAATCTTACTGTGATAGTTAACTGATACAAATAAGTAGCGAATATCCATAGGGTCATATCCCATTTCAACTACTTCCTTTAATGTATCAGCTCCTTTACTCTTTGAAAGCTTCTCATCATTTTTGTTTACCAACCATTCATTATGTATCCAATATTTAACAACTGGATGACCAAACGCTCCAATATTCTGAGCTCTCTCATTTGTATGATGTACAGGGATATGATCTACTCCTCCTGTATGAATATCAATATATTCTCCTAACACAGCAGTACCCATCGCAGAACACTCTATATGCCAGCCAGGGAAGCCATTACCCCATGGAGATTCCCAATTCATTATATGATCCTTATATCTTCCAACTCTCTTCATCCAAAGAACAAAATCAGCAGGGTTTCTTTTTTGAGGATCAACATTAACACTACTTCTAGCCCCCTCTTCTTTCTCTTCTAACTCTTGACCTGTGAATATCGTGTAATCTTTTAGTTTACTAACATCAAAATACACAGCCTGATCAGTCTCATAGGTATATCCATTTTCTTCTATCTTTTTTACAATATCAATCATCCTATCTATATAATCAGTAGCTCTAGTCCAACCGTATTTGGATATCTCTGAGTGGTTTAGCTCGGTAGGAATCTCTTCTCCGTTCGGAGCCAAGATATTTAGAGCTCTAAAATCGTATAGTACAGAATCAATATATTTATTCGCTATCTCTAAAGGCTGCAAACCTTCTTTCTCTGCCTGCTTCTCCATCTTCTCCTCTCCAAAATCATCTCCGAAATCATCAGACGATGTCATATGGCCTACATCAGTCATATTCATAATTCTCTGCACATCATATCCTAGATATATCAATGCTCTGTGCAAAACATCCCAGTCTACATAGGCTCGAATATTCCCTAAATGCATATCGTAATATACAGTTGGTCCACAACTATATATCTTAAATACTCCATCCTCTTTTGAAACAATATCTACTACTTTTCTTTCTAATGATGAATACAGTTTCATTAAATACCTCTTCTCCCTTCTAAAGCTCGTTTTAATGTTAATCTATCAGCATACTCAAGATCTGCACCTGTTGGCAAACCCATAGCTAATCTAGTTATTTTGATTTTACCTTCTTTAAGCAGATTTTTAAAGAGGTCTGCAATGTAGTTGGCAGTAGCCTCTCCTTCTAAACTAGGATTAGTTGCAACGATTACCTCTACTTCACTCTTCTCCTCTAACAATTCATTTACTCTGGCTTTCAATTCTTTAAAACGAAGTTCATCAGCCCCTATTCCTTCAGCAGGAGATATTACTCCTCCTAGAACAAAGTAAACTCCATCAAATATTCCTGAATTTTCAAAAGCAACTACATCTAAAGGCTCTTCCACTACACATATCTTATCTTTTTTTCTTAATGGACTTGAGCATATCTGGCACACTTCTTTCTCTGATACATTAAAACACTTACTACAGTTTCGAACAGTACTCTCCATCTCAATTAGAGCATTAGCTAACTTGGAAGCATCTTTGTTTGAAGAGCGTAGATAGTGGTATGTCATACGAGAAGCAGATTTAGGACCTACTCCAGGCAATCTCCCAAACTCTTCTATAACTTTTTCAACACTAGGAGGTAAAATTGACATAGATTATCGGAACATATTCTTTAATTGATCAATATCCATATCTTGAACCATTTCCTTCTGAAGTTTCTTCTGGTAATCTTTGAATGCTTCTTTAAAACCTTTCTTAATTTCATCTTCCATACCAGGTTCTAAGTACTGTTCATCAATATGTACATCTTCAAACTCCTGTGCTCCGTTCATATATATACTGATGAGACCATTTTTCGATTCTCCTTTAATCTTCGTCTCTCTCATCTTGTTCTGAAGTTTCTTAGCTTCATTTTGCATTTTGATAATTTCAATAGGGTTTAACATACTCTTTAAAGTTGAATTTAGATTCTAATCACATTATACAGGAAAAAGTAGAAAAATCTTATACTCCTTCAAATATAGCTTCTATTTTCTTATTGAAATTCTGCGGAGCTTTATTTGAATCACTCTCACTTTTTTTCTTTATGACAGGGAGGTTTCTTAATACAAAGTCAGCATCTGATTTCTCTACAGGTTTAATAGCTGAGTTAACCTTACAATCTACATTACATCCTGTACCGTAAACTTTGTTAAATACCTGAGAAATTATATTTCTACTCTTAGGTATCTCTATCCTCTCTTTATGGAACTGGAACGGTACCTCCAGATTAATTACTCCCTTATCAAAAGACATTATATTTGCACTACTAAGAAACGCGTACAGATGACCATTGTACGGTTTAATTTCAGCAATAAATTGTTCCCATTTACTTTTAATTTCATTAACAGATATGTTACAGCTTGCCGATATATTTTCTACTACAGCTACTTCCTGCTCTTGCTTCTGTTCATTAACAGCCTCCTCTTTTTCTACTTTCTTAATCTTGTTTTTAACATCTTTGTTAATCATCTCTATATCAGTATTCGCACTTGGTTTCATCATCTCTGGGATAATCATCTCTAACACCAATATTTGGTTATTTGCATATCTAATCTTGTTCTCTGCCTCAAGAAAGAGATTTATCAACTTGTGTATCATACGAATATCTACCTGTTCTGCAAACTGATACTCCTTACTCATATTACCTTTAATTTTCTCACTCAAGATGTTTTGTAATACATCAAGTACATACTGAGTAAACTGTTGTAAATTAACACCCAGCTCCTCTAAAGAAGATAGAATATTTAAGGCCTTAACTCCATTACCATCAAGTAGATATTTTAGTAAGAGCACAACATTGTCAAAATCAGGTAGACCAAGTGTCTTCCTAACCTCTTCAACTGTAATTTCATCATCTTTTACATCCTGGCCACTGTGTACCACATCCAATATTGAAAGAGCATCTCGATAGCTTCCTTTAGCATTTTGTACAACGATATTTACAGCCTCTTCGTTCATCTTTACCTCTTCCTTTTTCAGTACATCTTGTATTAACTTTCTAATCTCATCATCACTACCAAGTCTAAAATCATATCTTTGACATCTTGAAAGAATTGTTGGAGGTAGTTTATGTACATCTGTAGTTGCTAATATGAATACAATATGTGCAGGTGGCTCCTCTAATGTCTTAAGCAGGGCGTTAAATGCTTCAGTAGTGAGCATATGTACCTCATCGATGATATACACCTTAAAACGACCCTCTGACGGAGCAAACTCTATCTTCTCCTTAAGCTCTCTAATCTGATCTATCCCTCTATTTGAAGCAGCATCAACCTCTACTAAATCCAAAAATCTTCCATCTGCAATATTTTTACAATTCTCACACTCACCACAAGGATTTCCATCTTTTTTCAAATTTAAGCAGTTAATCGCTTTTGCAAATATTCTTGCTGTAGAAGTCTTACCTGTACCTCGAGAACCTACGAAAAGATATGCTTGCGCTATCTGATCTTTCTTTACAGTATTTTTGAGAAGTTTAACAATATTCTCTTGACCGTACAGCTCGTCAAAATTCTGAGCTCGATATTTTTGGTATAAGACTGAAGACATGAATATATACTAAACGAAGGAGGCAGCCTTGCCAAGTGAACATTATTTACTCATCGGCTTTAATCTTGATACTGCTTCATTTAACATTTCAGAATACAATCCGTATCCTACTGAATTAATTGCTCCTGATTGGTTATGTCCTAAGATATCTCCTGCTCCTCGTATTTCTAAATCTTTATTGGAAAGAAGGAAACCTGAGCCTAACTCTTGTGAATTCTTAATGGCATCAAGACGAAGTTTAGAATTACCTCTTAATTGTTCGTAGTAGAAGTATGCATATGCTTGTACCTTTGCTCTCCCTATTCTACCTCTAATTTGGTAAGCCTGAGACAACCCTAGCATTGTCATATCATCTATTATTAATGTATTAACATTTTGTATATCAAGACCATTCTCGATGATTGTAGTGCATAGAAGTATATCTATTTTCCCAGTTGTAAACTGCTTCATGATATTGGACAAATCTTGAACACCCATTCGACCATGAGCAACCCCTACCTTATGGTGAGGAAACATTTTAGTCAATTTCTCATACATATATTCAATTGTACCTATCCTGTTATGTAAGAAGTACACCTGTCCTTTCCTTTCTAACTCTTTCTTTATGGCTTCCTCTATACTTTCCCAATTAAACTTTTCAAAATGATTAATTATCTCCAAACGACCAATTGGAGGAGTGGCTAAAACTGAGATATCTCTAATTCCCAAAAGAGCCATATTTAAAGTACGAGGTATCGGAGTCGCAGTTAGCGATAGGACATTACAAGATATCTTTTTCGCTTTTATCTTCTCTTTCTGTTTAACACCAAATTTCTGCTCTTCATCTACAACAAGTAAAGCTAAATTTCTAAATACAATATCATCATTTAACAATGTATGAGTTCCTACAACTATATCAATCTTCCCACTCTTTACCCCTGCTAACACTCTCTCTTTCTCTTTAGTAGAAGAGAACCTTGATAGAGAGGCAATATTAAAAGCGTAATCTTTAAATCTGCTTTGCAAGGTATATAAATGTTGCTGAGCCAGTATTGTGGTAGGAACAAGCATGGCTACTTGATACCCTGCATTAACTACAGCAAAGATCGCTCTCATCGCTATCTCTGTCTTGCCGTATCCAACATCACCTACTAACAGCCTATCCATAGGTTTTCTCTGTTCTAAGTCTTTTACAATATGATTAGTTGCCAATATCTGATCATCTGTATCTTCAAATTCAAAATCATTTACAAACGAATATAGCTCTTCTCGAGAGCTTACGGAATCTATAACGGGAGAAATCTTTTGAGATTTGCGCAAAGCATAAAGCTGTAGTAGCTCTCTAGCAATCTCCTCTGCTCTCTCTTTCGCTTTCTTTGAAATTCGTCTCCACAATCCACTATTCAATCCAGTAAGTATAGGTTTTCCTTTTCCTGCACCGATATATTTAGTAATTTTTTCTGATGCTGTTAATGGCACAAACAATCTATCTTTTCCTGCATATGCTATTTCCATATAGTAGCCAGAATCTTTTTTATGAATACCTACATATTTTCCAATACCGTGATCTTTGTGAACAATATAATCATCAGGAGCTATCTTTTTCAAAATATCTACACTAGATGGATCAACAATAATATTTTGCTTTTCAAATTCTGATAAATCTACCTCTCCTAATACCTCTCTATCTGTTAGTACGACTATTTTCGCAATGGAAGAAACAAAACCTCTATTAATATATCCTTGCTCGTTGCTTTTCTTTAGAATAACTTCATCTATCTTCTCTCTCTTTTCCTCTTTAATATTGTAATCATAGTTTTCAATATCAGAGGTGTAATACACTATTTTGTATCCTCGACTTTTATAGTTATTTACTATCTCCCAAATAATCTTAAGCGAGGCGAAATTATCAATACCTGCTATCTTCCGTATACCCAGATGGACATTATCTTCTTCATCACCTATACCATCATCTATCTCTATTTTTATAGAATCACTTAAGTCTTCATTCCCAACTATTACAGTAGCTGAGTCATCCAAAAACACTTTTCTATTTATGGAATTCAATCTTTTCCTACTTGAAACTTCTACTATGTCCATTTTCTCTACCTCTTCACCTAGTAAGGATAGACGAACCAGATTATCCATGCTAAATGGCCAGATTATGATGATATCTCCAAGTATAGCGATCTCTCCTTCATTCCATACTCTTTCCACTCTTTGATAACCAAGATTTAGAAATGTATTTAGATCAAACCTATCCCCTACACTTAGCTGTACCTGAGAACTTTTCTTCTTCTCATCATCACTTCTCAAAGTAAGCCAAACACTTTTCTTTAACAAACCTCCTAGTAACTCAGCTGTAAACTCATAAAATTCCGAATCTACACCTGAAATTCTCATGTATGAAAGAATCTCCTCTTTTAGAGGGGCATAACTCTTCGCGATATGCTCAACAAGCAAATTTTCTTTTCTAGTAACATCATTCACAAGCATATTCTACCACACTAATGCATGATAAGAGCCAAATAACCTTGCAGTATGGGGGAGAAAAAGTTAATATTGTTGGTCTGTTTAATTTAGTAATTTAATCCAGATATGATGATAGCTCATGCACCTGCTGCATACATTGCAAATGAATTAATTCAAAAGAAGAAGATTTCAAAATTAAAAGCTAATGAACAGCTGATTGTAGCTTTGCTATCTCTATTTTTTGGAATCCTCCCTGATTTTGATTTCTTCCTTACTCTAATACTTGATATTCCTACCTATCGCCATCATGAGATTCTCACACATTACCCCATACTTTACATTTCAATTTGGGCAGTTTTACGATTACTAGCTAAACCTATCTCCAAAATCATTAACAGAAAGCATGAGAATATTATTTCATTAAACCTACTACAGATTATCTTCGATACATTTCTGATAGCAACAATTACTCATCTACTGTTAGATACTAGAATTGCTATGTTCTACCCTATTTCCCAAATACAGTTTGGAATTTTTGATGTTTTAAATATTCAAAATCTCTTCACAAGTTACATCACTGCTCCATTATTTATGGTTGAGTGTATAATTGTCTCCATCTTCTTATATATGGTTTACAAGAAAATCCTTAAACAAACCAAAGTTGCAACTATTCTACTTAAATCTCTCATATGTATATCAATTATACTGTTCATATCTTCAACTGTGCTTACGCAATTTACTTACAACAGCTATCAGATGAAAGATTCAGAAGGTAAGATTAATTACGATATCGACTACGATCATTTAATTGATTACAAAGATATGGATATCGGTAATGATTGGAGTAACAACTTACAAAAAGCTAATCCTGAAGATGTTTCTAACTCAGCTTTAAATATTGTTAATTCACATAAATGGAGCGGTAATACTAAGTGGAAATATTTAGTAGGAGGCTTGGATCCCTACAGACTAATTTCACAAACATACTTTGATATTCATTTACCTCTCGAGCCTGTTGTTAATGATTATATTATCAAAAGTAGTAATCCAAAAGAGTATCTAAATAGCAAAATTGATTACAACAAGTATTTGTATGAATATTTGGATAAAGAGGAAAGATTGATTCAGCTAAGTCATAATCCTACTCTCACCTTACCTTACGGACGCTTCCTATTTTTGAAAGATAGCTCAAATGAAATTGTAAATGTAGGTATTACTTTAGAAGGGAATAATATAGCTATAGTGCTTCCTGAGGATAAGATATTGCAGATGCACGGTTTTAATATTGTATTGGAAACTTACCAAGAGGAATCTACACAGATATTTATACAGAAATAGTTTAAAGAAAGATTTCTGCAAGTACTGATTTAGAAATATCTTCTATAACTTCATTTAGAACCAATAGCTCATCTTCTGTAAATTTCATCAGAACATAATCTTCTCCTTTAATCTCTTTACTCTTTCTATCCTCTATACCTACTCTAATACTCATAAACTGATCTGTCTTTAGCTGGCTTATCACATTATTAACTCCATTATGTCCTACAGGTCTTTTACCTACTTGCATCTTAAATTTACCAAGTTCGATATCTAAATCATCATGAATTAGTATGAAATTCTCACTCAACGGTTCTATTTCATATTTCTTAACTAGTTTCTGTACTGCCTCTCCAGAGTTATTCATATATGTAAGAGGTTTTTGAAATATCGCAAGAACTTTAGATCCTGTTTTTAGATAGGAAAGTTCTGAATTAAATATCTTATCTTTCTTCCATTCTGTAACGCAGATATCCCTCTGGTAAAGGAATTTCTCACGGATAGCGTCAACACACATAAAACCTACATTGTGTCTACTATTCTTATATTTTTTTCCTGGATTACCCAGCCCTGTTATTAATTTCATTAAGTATATTTTGCAATATATCTTCCTGTTTTACAAACATCTCTTCAAGATTTTGATTACCCTCTGTAAATTTATCCTTATGATCGAATCCTGTGATATGTAAAACTCCATGAATAATGTCTCTTACTATCTCCTCTTCATATTTCTCTTCATCGATATTTTCTGATACAAATTCAGGACAGATATATACTTCTCCAGAAATATCGGAGCTATCAATATTGAAAGATAACACATCTGTAACAGCATCTATCTTTCTAAACTCATTATTCAACCCTCTTATGTATTCTTTATCTACAAAGATTATGTTCACCATAGAAATTTTGTATACAGAAAAATGTTTTTTTAAACTTACAGTCAGTTTTTTTGGGGAAAAAAGTTTGTTACTACTATACTTGCTAAATACACTCCAATTAAAGATTTCTATCTTCATACCTTTACTTTAAAAGTGATTGGACTATATCCTTAACAACATTTCCATCAGCCTTTCCATTTAATTCCTTCATTACAGAACCTATGACTTTCCCAAAATCATGAGAGGTAGCATTTAATTCAGTAATTTTCTTAGAAACAAGCTCTCTTATCTCATCTTCACTCATTAACTTTGGTAAATATTGCTCTAATACGGCAAGTTGAGCTTTCTCTCGTTCTAAAAGATCTGCTCTATTAATTTTCTCATACTGATCTATCGAATCCTTAATTTTACTGGTTTCTTTTCTAAGAACCTTTACAGCATCTTCATCATTTAACTCTTTCCCTACTCTTACCTCTTCATTTTTTATACTGGCCATAGCCATTTTCAAGATATCTACTCTATCCTTCTCAGAATTTTTTGTAGCATCAAACATATCTTTTCGTAAAGTCTCAACCAATGACATGATTATTTAGAGAAATAATTTATCTAGCTCTTCTTGAAGCAGCTCTTCTTCTTCTCTTCATTTTTGCCCACTCTTTTCTTTTTGCAATCTTTAGATCTGCTTTTCTAATTCTGTATGTCTTATTTTTATATGACTCAAGAATTTTTTCTCTTAAGACCTCTCTATGAAGTCTTTTGAGTGCACTATCTATATTTTCATTAGAATGTACAATTACTGACATAGAACCTCCTTTTAATTAATATTCTTGTGGATTATATCATACCAGAATTCCTTTAGCCAAACATGTTCTTTAGATCCTCTATGTTGACTATATCTTTAATGATTACAGCTCCCATTAATAGCAGAAGCAAGAAGAAGCTAATATTTATGATTAATGCTTTTATATTCTCATTTAGGTTCTTCTTAAATATGCCTTCTATCATTAAAATGAACACTCTACCTCCATCTAATGCAGGTATAGGTAAAATGTTCATAATAGCTAGAGAGAGAGAAAGATCTGCTACTATACTTATGAAAGCAATCATACCTTCACTCTTAAAACGATTAATTACATAGTAAATACCTATTGGACCTGAAACTGAATTTGAAAGGTCTGAGTAATCTCCTGTACTTTTTGCTTGTTTAAACATATCAGTGAGTACACTTCCTATTAATTTCACATTGTTGCATAGATGAGCAAAACCAGCAGTTAATTTATGCTGGGCATATGACAGAGTGTAAAGATAGTTTGATACTGTTACTATACCTATCATACCCTCATCAGATACGGCTATCTCGTAATCCTTACAACCCTCCTCGTCATTTACCTTATTACAGATATTCATCAATATACTTTGACCTTTTTTCTCTTTTACAATCTTTGAAATTTCATCATTGTACTCAATACTCTTACCATCTATAGATACAACTTTACCTTTAGCAGGAATACCTGCTTTAAAGGCAGTGCCATCTTCCTTAACCTCTGTATACTCTACATCTCCTATCTTCTCTCTACTTGCTTCTGCACCTATTGGAGTAAATTTAGAAAGATCCACTCCCACATACAGCTTCCAAGAGGAATTTGCTAAAACTATATAATAGATGAGGATAGCCAGAACAATATTCATCGTAACCCCTGCAAGCATCACAAATATTTGCTGTAACTTAGGTCTTTTATCTAAATTCTCCTCCTCTATTTCTTTCTTTGTGACACTCTCTTCAACCCATGGATCTCCATCTCCAAGAATTTTTACAAAACCACCAAGCGGAAGTAAGCGTATGCAGTACTCCACTCCTTTATACTTCTTACTAAATACTTTTGGACCGAAACCAAGAGCAAACTCAAAGACTTTTACCCCTATTAGTTTAGCTGCAATGAAATGGCCTAGCTCATGAACAAACACAAGAATACTGATTACAAGAATAACAAGAAGTATATTTACAAGTATAGTAGGCATTGTCTTTTATTAAAGTTTATATTGTGAGTAACTCTTTCTCTTTTTCGTCTTTAATCTCTTCTATCAAAGAGTTAGTTTCTTTAACAGTTTTCTCTATCTCATCTCTATATCTATCTGCTTCGTCTTCTGAAAGTCCAGACTTCTCATCTTCATCTATATCTTTCATATATCTCTGTCTAACCTGTCTTACTGCGATTCTTCCATCCTCTATTCTCTCTTTCATTATTTTTACATACTCTTTTCTTCGTTCCTCAGTCAAATCAGGAATCTTTACCATAACCCTATCTCCTTCAACTATTGGGGAAAATCCTAAATTAGCATTACTAACTCCTTTACCTATATTTTCTACAATACTCTTATCCCAAGGTTGAATATTTATTGTTTTAGAATCTATGACGCTAATACTAGCTAGATTCTTAACAGGAGATTCTGTATCGTAAGCTTTAACTAAAATATCCTCTACCAACTCAGATGTAGCTCTTCCTGTCCTTATCTGTGATAGATCTTCTTTGATGTGGTTAACACACTTCTCTATATCTGTTTTAAATTCATCCAAAATCATATATTTATTACTTATGTTATGGATTTATTTTATACTAAACATTGATATATTCCAAGCATTAGAAATATCCAAACAGAAGTATATTTATTCTCTTTTCTATTTCTTACCTAACTCCCAAACCAAGATTCTTGAAATCTTCAATGGCTCTCCCAATTTCTGTGTATTTTCATCTAACAGAGCACCTATTGTTTTTGACTCATCTTTAAACCATTTCTGCTCCAAAAGACATTTCTCTGCGTAGAACTTGCTTAATTTACCCTCAACTATTTTCTCTGTCATCTCTTTCGGTTTGTTATCTACCTCTGCTTCCTTTGCAAACAGTTTTTTCATCTCTTCTACTTCCTTTTCAGAGATATCTTCTTTACTGATGAATTCAGGCTTCATAGCGGCAACTTGAAGAGTAATCTCATGAACAAAAGATTTAAAATCATCATTTTTTGCTACGAAATCTGTCTTACATTTCATTTCTACTAAAGCAACAAGTCTCTGATCCTTACCATGAACATAGCAATCGATGATACCTTCAGATTTTTCATCTTCCTCCTCTTCGATTGGTGAATCCCAACCTCTCTCTTTTATTATTTCTACTGCTTTTTCGAAATCTTTTCCTGCATCTTCATATGCTAATTTACATAAACCTATCTTTGCTCCAGTAAGATTTCGTAATCTTCCTATGACATCGCTTCTTTCATTTATATACTCGGTTGCTTTTGCCATATCACCTCCAGATTTTTCTAAAGCTTCTTTACAAAGAGCCATACCTGCTGATGTTTTTTCTCTTAATGTTTTAATATCTTCTATACTGATTGCCATATGTTTTTTCTCCTAAATTTATTTTATAGATTTTGTAATATCTTCTACTGCTTTTACTCCAATTCCTTTAATATCACCTAGATCCTCTTTACTCATTCCTTTTAGCATACTTACATTTGTGATTCCTGCCTCTACGAGAGATTTAACTATTCTTGCTGAAAGACCTAAATCTTCGACTGATCGGCTATCTTCTTCTGCTTTTGCTTTTTCAGCTGCCTCTATTTCAGCATCAATATCTTTCTCTTTTTTAACAACTCTAATAACTGAGGTTTGATCTGTTTCTTTGACTTTTCCATCTCTTAAAGCTCTCATTCTTTCTCTATCCTCTTTCTCCATCTTCTGTTGTCTCTCTCTCTCTTCTAGGTAATCTCTATGTAGTTTATCTAACATAGCTTCATGATCTCGTCTAAGAGATACAACTGATACTGCTTTAGGAGATTTAGCACAAACTTCTCCAAAAAGGTTTGCAAAGAGTGTGATACTCTTTAATGAGTCATCATTTGCAGGGATTGGATAATCTATGAGGTCTGGATTACAATTTGTATCAATCAAACCAATTATTGGAATATTCATTGCCCTTGCCTCTTTTATTGCATTCTCCTCTACTTGACTATCTATTACAATGATTGCTGTTGGTAACTTCTCCATAAATTTAATACCGCTGTACATCTTGTTTAACCTATCAACTTCTTTCTTCATTACTAACATTTCTTTTTTAACATGTCCTTCACCTCCTCGTGCTAGTTCTTCTTCTAGTTTTAGTAGGTTACTTACACTTTTCTTAATAGCGTCAAAATTGGTAAAGAGTCCACCTGGCCATCTTCGATTAATATAGAAGAGTCCTGTTTCCAATGCAGTATTTTGTACAATTGTAGCAGCTTGTCCCTTAGTACCGACAATCAAAATGTTTCCCTGTGTGCTGTATTTAGAAAGTTTGTCTAGTGCAATATCTAACTGCTCTAGAGTTTTAACAAGATCTATAATATGAATACCATTTCTCTCTTCATATATGAATTTCTTCATTCTTGGGTTCCATGCACTTTTCTTATGACCAAAGTGAGAACCTGCTTTTAACAGATCTATTAGTTCTGGTAATTGAAAACTTTTGTTTTTAGTCTCTGTTTTCTTTGAGACTTCTTTTTTGACTTCTGTCATATTTTTCCTTTCCTTTTAATTAATATTTCTGGAGGGTAATATTTCTATTATCCAGGATCGGCCAGAAATATATGAGATATATATTAAACGAGATGATTATACACAGTAAAAGAGTGTTAATCAAGTTCTACTTTAGTTTACATCAGTACTGAACTTTGATATCTTTTAATGAATATAAATTGAGATATTTTCTTTAATGAAACTGATTAAAGCTTTAATACTTACCGTATCTATTTCGATATTAGGTCTACTTTTTAGCTCAAGTAAGTCATATGCAGCTGCAGATATCACTCTCAAAGATAACAAGGAGGAGAAAAGTATCTCTGTCATTGTTAATTCCAATGAAGCGTATATGGTTGGTATAAATGTAAGTGTCATTTTTTCAAATAATGTTAATATTACGAAGGTTACAAAAGCAGATAGCTCTTGTGCTATGAGTTACAGAGATGTTGTTTTAGCAGATAGAGTAAATATAGAGTGTGTAAACAATGCAGAAACTGTAGTAAATGGTGAGATAGTTAAACTGTTCTACAATACTGCAAGCGATGCATACTCTTTCTATATTGATAAAGAGCAGTTGGATACTGCAGGATTAGAGGTTGGTAATATTACTGAGATAAATCGCCCAACAGCCCCTATTAATGCCCAAACACAGGAATCAACACAACAAGAGATAAATACTGACCAGAAGGTAGCACCAAAATCTAATGTATCAGATTTCATTAGAGACAACACTCTACTCCTATATGCAGTAGGTATTACTTTCCTAATTATAATCATAACAGTAGCAGGATTCTACCTTAATAAACGAAATAGAGAGTAAAAGAGTACTTAGATATTAACTCTACTCCAATCCTTGTTACCAATAACAATATGATCTAGCAGATTTAGTCCTACTAATTCCAACCCATCCTGCAACCTCTTAGTAACCTCTTCATCCTCTCTACTAGGAGTACAATCTCCAGATGGATGATTATGAGCTAGTATAACGCTGTTTGCATTAACCTCTAAAGCAGGAATAATAATATCTCTAGGTAAAACAGAAACACCTTCTAAACTACCTATACATATAACCCTCTTCTTTATCAACTCAAATCTAGAATTTAGAAATAACCCTACGATATACTCCTGCTTCTTCTTACCGATATCTTTTAATAGCTCATACGCCTCAGCAGAGTTCTTCACAAACTGTCTTTCATTACCTACAGGCTCATACAGCCTTCTTCCAAGCTCTATTCCACATAAAATTCTCATAGCAGTCACAGAACCGATACCGTTAACAGAATTAATATCCTGAATAGATATGACTCCACTCTCCTCCAACTTTTTTCGTAATACATAAAGAACACTCTTTGCAACTGACAAGAAATTCTTACCTTTAATCCCACTACCTACAATAATAGCTATTAATTCCATATCAGAGAGATTATCAATACCAAATTTAATATACTTTTCTCTAGGAAGCATATCTAAATATACAAGAGGAAAATGAAAAAAAGATTAACTCTTTTTCTTGGATTTAGACTTCTTAAATGTTTTTTTAATATATCTACAATCAGGATAATTACTACAACCAATAAAGCTTCTACCCCACTTACTTCTTCTCTCTACTAAGTTATGATCACACTCTGGACATTTCTCGTTAAGAAGTAGAGGAACAATACCTTTGCACTCTGGATAGTTTTCACAAGCCCAGAACTTGCCATACTTTCCACTTTTCAAAACAAGTTTAGATTTACACTCAGGACACTGTGTAGGATGAGCATATTTCTCAAAATCTAAACTCTCCTCAGCTCCAGAGAGATCCTTCATACCCTTACACTCTGGAAATTTAGCACAGCTCAAAAATTTTCCATACCTACCTACTCTGACAACCATCTTACCTCCACATGTAGGACACTTCTCATCAGAATCTCCAAGTATTACAACATCATCTTTCTTAACATTTTTCTCTGCCGAAGCAATATTTTCCATCATAGGTTCATATTCGCTTTCTATGACAGGAATATACTCCTTCTTGCCAAGTGCGATACCATCTAATTCATCTTCAACCTTAGCTGTATACTTGTAATCTACAAGCTTCTTGAAATTATCTCGTAAGAAATTCGTTACTACTCTTCCAACATCAGTTGGATATATTGCCTTACCATCTTTTAATACATACCCTCTAGCTAAAATAGTCGAAATTATACTTGCATATGTAGATGGTCTTCCAATACCAAGCTCTTCTAGTTTTTTGATAAGAGATGCTTCAGTATACCTAGCTGGCGGCATTGTAAATTTCTGCTCGTTAATAAACTCTAACTTCTCCAATTCATCACCTTTCTCTATATTCGAAATCTCCTGCACATCATCACTCTCTTTACCTCCACCCAACACTTTTCTAAATCCATCAAACAGAATCTTCTCTGCAGACATAGCAAATAGATATTCAGGATCTTTAACATCCTTCGGTGCAACATATACTGATAGCTGCTCTACCTCCCTATTACTCATCTGGCTGGAAATAGCTCTTTTCCATATCAAAGAGTACAACTTAGCAGCTTGCACTCCTAGCTCTCCTGAAATTTTGCTCTCTGAAATAGAGAAATCGGTAGGTCTAATTGCCTCATGAGCCTCTTGAGCGTTTTTAGACTTAGTCTTGTAGTAGTTTGGTTTCTCAGGTAAATACTCCTTACCGTATCTGCTTTCTACCAACTTTCTAATACTAGCAACTGCTTTATTTGAAAGGAAGAAAGAGTCAGTTCTCATATATGTGATATATCCTGCCTGATACAGAATCTGAGCAATACTCATAGTTCTTTTAGAAGTAAATCCTAAAGTGTTGTATGCTGATTGCTGAAGTGTAGAGGTAGTATATGGAGGATAGGCATGTTTACTTACATTTTTTCTAACAACATCTTTTACAACAAATCTACTATCACCGATGAGCTTTTCCATAGTATCAACCTCTTTTTTCTCTTTCGGTACATACTTCTTCCCATCTTTCTTACTTAGTTTAGCCGTTAATATATTCTTTTCGCTATCTTTCAATTTTACAAAAACATCCCAATACTCTTCGGAATTGAAAGCTTCTCTCTCTTCTTCTTTCTCTACAACAAGTCTTAAAGCTACAGATTGAACTCTTCCTGCTGATAGTCCGTACCAAATTTTCTTCCAGAGTAATTCAGAAAGCTTGTAACCTACCAACCTATCCAATACTCTTCTAGCTTTCTGTGCATTAACCAAATTAATATTAACCTCTCCTACATTCTCTAAAGCCTCTTTTACAGCATTTTCCGTAATTTCGTGGAAAGTAACTCTCTTAGGAGATTTTAATTTCAAGACATTAGCTACATGAAAAGCAATAGCCTCCCCCTCTCTATCAGGATCCATTGCTAGATATACATTACCATCTTTAGGAATAGCTGTTTTAAGATCTTTTACTATTTTCCCCTTACCGTATATGTTTTCAAAAATCGGCTCATATCCGTTCTCCACATCTACACCAAGCTTACTTTTAGGGAGATCAATTATATGGCCTACAGTAGCCATAACTTTGTAATCAGACCCCAAATACTTGTTTATCGTCTTGGCTTTTGATGGAGACTCTACAATCAGTAAGTTGTTGTAACTCTTTTTTCTTTTTGTTTCTTTTTTCTTTTTTGTCATACAATAATGGCGTAATAATATATGAGGAATTAAGTAAAAGCAACAAATCCTATTTAGATAGCACCAATTGTTCGCCTTTTAAAGCGAAAATCTCATAGAAATCATTAATGTTGTTTAATGGAATAGCCCCCTGTTTTATCAATTCATTGCATCCTGAGGAGAGAAGACTATTGATATTACCTGGTATTGCGTAAACATTTCTTCCATTTTCCAATGCATACTTCGCTGTTATCAAGGATCCACTATCCTCTCCCGCTTCTATCACTATACAATTCATAGATAAGCCTGCAATTATCCTATTTCTTAAAGGAAACATATACTTTTGTGGATGAGTGGTACTAGGATACTCTGAGAGAACAACACCTTTTTCCAACATCTCTGAAAGGACCTCTTTCCCTTTTTGTTGGCTCCTTTCTGATACCCCTACGGGTATCACCGCTACTGTTTTAATATTTCTTTTTAAACATGTTTTATGTACATACTCATCCACTCCCCTTGCCATTCCACTTACTACAGCTATATTCAACCTAGAAAATACTCTGTTTAGAAAATTATCAATTACCCATCTCCCATAATCAGTCATATTCCTAGTACCTACAATAGATACAGTATTCATACTTAATAACCCAATATCTCCATTACAATAAAGTCTCTTTGGAGGATCGAATATCTGTTTAAGCAAGATAGGATATCTGCTATCTGTATACTCTACTATTTCCATACATACAGGATAACTGGTAATTATGAAAATTAGATTAACCCGTTTTCACTCATCCAAATAATCATCTCTCTTGCTAAAGCCACAGCGTTATAGCTCTGCCCTCCATCTTCAAGAAATATGGTTAACGCATATTTAGGACTTTCATATGGGAAAAATGTCGTAACCCATGCATGAGTATGCTCATACACTCCATCTTTATTTAATTTACCAAACTCTGCAGTTCCAGTCTTAGCTGCGACCTTAACGCTTAAACCACGAACTCCTCCAATTGTAGCTCTAGGACCATTTACTGCATTAAACATACCATCTCGCACAATTGACAAAGCATCTGTTGAAACAAAATTCGCCCCAAGATTATTAAACTCCGTAACCTCCTGTTTCTTCTCTTCGTTTACAAAATATTTGGCCAAGTGTGGCGTATGCAAAGTACCACCATTAGCAATAGCAGAGGTCCAATTCGCCATCTGTAAAGGAGTAACCAAAGTTATACCCTGCCCTATGACAGAGTTACAGGAATCTCCTTCAGGATACCAAACAGGCTCTAGCCAAGGACTTGTTGTATTTGCTAAAACAATCTTGTTTGCAGGAGAGGGTAACCTACCAGCCGCCTCACCAGGTACATCTATTCCTGTATATCTACCAATACCAAACTTCTCTAAGTAAGGAACTAACGCATTCATATCCCAATTACGAATTAATTCACAAAAGAAAATATTCGAAGAAACAGATATGGCATTCACCATATTCAATGCTCCGTATGAGTTGTTGTGGTACTCTTGAAAAGAGGCTCCACTAGAGAAAGTATATCCTGCACGACTAATATATATCGTGTTTTTGTTTACAGCACCAGCATCTAAAGCAGCAGCAGCAACCAGAACTTTAAAAGTAGAGCCAGGAGGCATCTGTGCAGCTATGGATCTATTCATCAATGGATTTCTGGAATCATTTAACAGTATATTGTAATTACTTTGTGATATTCCATTAACAAAAAGGTTGTTATCATACCCTGGAAACGAAACAAGCGAAAGAAGCTCTCCACTATTCACTTCCTCCAAAACTCCAGCTCCCGCTATCGCTTTATATTTCCCAACTCCCTCCTCTATCAATGAGTACAGTTTCTTCTGAGCATTGATATCTATGGTAAGATACAGATTCTCTCCTGCAACTGCCTCTTTCAGAGTATACGGCTCTTTAGAAACAGTCTTACCTATGGCATTTACTTCCCAGGCCACCTCTCCATGTTCTCCAAGAAGCTTTTTATCATACTCTCTCTCCAGTCCTGTTACACCAATCACATCTGTAATTGATACATAATCTCTTTTCTTCAAATCCTCTGCTGTTACCTCACCTGTATATCCTAATATGTGGGACACCACATTTCCTTCAGGGTAATATCTTTTATTCCCATTATCTATATATACCCCTTTCATATTAGCTAAATTGGCTTTAATTTTAATAGCCGTTTCATTATCTATATCTGTAGATATTAATATCTCTTTGAAATATGGACTCTCTTTATGCACAGAAAGGATCTTTTCCATAATGGAGGTGTATTCTGTAACACCATCACTTTTCTTTTTCTTCCAGTTATCACCTATGATCTCGGAAAGTGCATTCACTGATTGTTGTAACTCATCAGCCTTTATATACCCATCAGAATCAAGATAGTTCTCTACCAATATATATACATTCATAGAAGGCTCATTTTTCGCTAAGATAGCACCATTTCGATCAAGAATAACTCCACGAAGAGGAGATACTAAATTAACTTTCACCTTGTTATTCAACGATTTGTTTAACATTTCTACTCCCTCTGTAACTTGCAATGTAACCAAGTCTTTTACCAAAATTCCAAATATACCTATGAAAAGAAGAAAAAGAATAAAGTAGTTCCAGACAGAGTTTAAATTACTCTCCTTGTTATTCTTTACCGAACTTTTAAGTCCAGATAATACATTCTTAGGATTCAAACAGATGCCTCCTGCCTTACATCGTTTCTCTACCTCTATTTTTTTAGCAATCTTTAAATTCATGGTATTACGATAACTTTATTTTTGATTTACCTCCACTCTCATCTCTTACTCTACTAACTAACTGTTGTAATGAAGTAGTGATGACAACTGATATCGCTGATATTAATAATGAGTAAAGTAGTGTATCTAAAGTAATGTTTGAAAATTTTTGTGTAAGAAATAGAGATGGTACTGTCGAGAGGAGAATATAGTAGATGAAAAATGTGACCAGCTTTACAAGCCAAGAAAATATTCCAGTTGTTGAAACAAATGTAGATGTAATTGAGTAGAATATTAAAGCAATGAGAGCAATTAAGAAACTAGTACCAAGAGCGTAGTGATATACCACATCTGTTATTAAGAAAAGAAGGAACATAACTGAGAAGAGAATTCTCCAGTCCACTTTTTTGTAAAGTAGAAGAAGCAAGATGAAGATAAGCTTAAGTCCTATGAGAGCAGAGAACAGTCCATCTAGGAAGATTAGTACAAATGTCCCTATTATTATATATACGATTTTCAGTATTATCATATTAATAAATATTAACAAATACAGTAATTAAACTATCGTAATCTACCAACGGTGTAACATACCCTGTACGAGAGGTACTAGCAGGATTATCAGATAGTCCTACCAAATATCCAAGTACTAGATATGCTCCAACTTTCTGATCATTAATAATTGCAATATCTCCATCTTTCACCACAGCATTAACATTAATATTCTCTACTCTAATACTGTTTCCTCCTCCAATAGCTACAGCTTTAGCTAAAATTGTAGGGGCAGAAGATATCACAGCATCTTTTACTCCACTTTCAGTTAAGATGACTTCGAAGCTACTATCTTTTGAAGCTGCTAACTTAACCAATGAACCGTTTAAATCTGCTTTTACTACTTGACCAACATACATATTTCCAACACTAACAACATCATCTTGCTCTACTCCATCTTTAGAACCTACATTAATTCGCATATACTCTGAGTTACTCCCACTAAGAACTTTTGCTTCCAAATATTTCTTTGATATATCAGCTAAGTTTAATTGCTTTTTTAATGTCTCGTTCTCTTCCTTCAGTAGTAAGTAGTATGAATTGTTTACATCTTTTTCATACACATCAATTTTCAATCTGTTGTAATCTTTTCGAAACTCTTCAACCTTGGTCAGATTTGCAAAATATTCACGAATATTCCCTCCTATCTCAGAACCGTTGTACGAAACAGGCTCAAACAGAAAAGATATACCACTTCTTAACAAATTAGAGGCACTTAATGATTCTATGAATACGATAAATAGAAGTGCTACAAACAGTGCAACTGAAAAAGAAACATATGTTTTATCCAAGATAGAATCTCTGTTCTTCATCTGAATCTAAGTTAATTAAACTAACTCATCCCAAGATTTTTGTACTCTTTGTAACAGATCTATATGATCTAACATTAAAGCAGTTCCTCTAGCAGCAGCAGAGAGAGGATCGTCTACCATTTTAACTGGTATATTCAGCTCTTTACTTAAATAGATATCAATACCACGAATTAATGCACCGCCACCTGCGAGATATACACCAGATGTAAGTAAGTCTTTTAGAAGCTCCGGAGGTGTGTCTTCTATTGCATCTTTAACAGATTCGGTAATGATATCAATAGTGTTCATGATTGCCTCTCTTATCTCTATACTGTTAATTTCTACTGTTTTTGGCAAACCTGTAAGTAGATCTCGTCCTTGTACTCCTTGTTTCTTCTCTTTTTTCAAAGGAATAGCTGAGCCCATCAATATTTTAATATCCTCAGCACTTCTTTCACCAATCAAAACATTATATTTATTTCGGATATAGTTAATGATATCTTCATCCATCTCATCACCAGCAATCTTAATAGTCTTGTCTACAACAATATCTCCAAGTGAAAACACAGCTATATCTGTAGTACCACCACCTATATCAATGATCATACTTCCTGATGCATCTTCTACAGGTAAACCTGCTCCTATTGCAGCAGCCATTGATTCCTCTACTATGAAGACCTCTCTTGCTCCAGCTGTTTTCACAGCATCTATTACAGCCTGTCTTTCGACTTCTGTTACGGAGGAAGTTACACCTACAATAACTCTTGGTCTAGGAATCTTAAAACCTTTACTAAAGTAAGTATGAGCTTTTTTAATAAAATGAGACACCATTGCTTGAGTAGTATCAAAATCTGAGATAACTCCATCTCTTAAAGGTTTAACAGCAACGATATTGGCAGGAGTCCTCCCTATCATTTGCCTAGCTTCTTTACCAACTGCAAGAACTATTTTAGTTCTTTTATCAATTGCTACAACGGAAGGCTCAGATACTACTACACCATGGTTTCTCATATATACCATGGTATTAGCAGTACCTAAATCTATACCGAAATCGTATGTAACTATCTCCCAGATTGAATCAAGTACACCCATTATCCAAGTGATAAAATATTATGTTTGATTATACAACAAAAGCTGTTCATTTAAGAACAGAAAGAGTAAATATTTTACTGAAATTTTTATGTCTACTGCTTATTCTCTTTTTGAAGCTTTTTGTAGCACTTCATGCAAGAGACTACTTTGGTATTAACACCATCTATCTCTACCTCTATATTTCTTAGATTTGGTTTAAAAGCTCGTTTTGTTTTAGGAGCTTTATATCTCCATCCTACAGAGTGTTTGTGTTGGATTCTATTTCCAGACACGCTAGTTTTAGCACATAACTCACATATTTTTGCCATAGTGGTGGGATTATATATTAAAAGGTGAAATCACGCAATACACAGTTTCTCTATAGTAGATAAATAAGGTCTATTTTACTAGTGCATTTTCTTTTTCCAAATCTTAGTATCCTCATTCTCATACCCTAGCTCGTATTCAATAGAGGTCTTAATAAACCAATGTAAATATGTTTCAAGATTATGGGTATTTTCTTTCTCTGTATAGGCTTTTAGCCCTACATACAAACCAACTAAAGCAGCCTCATAAGCTCTTTCATCTTTATACTTATCAGCTACAGAAACAGTAAATAAAACAACTCTTTGGAATAATTCTCCTTCACTCTTCTCTATTTTTCTTGTAACTTTACTTTGTTTCTTATTCAAGCTTCTTAATCTAACTATATAAGACTCTATCAACACGGATATGGGCATACCCCATGGGGTATGCCCTTGGTCCCTACTTCTTCCTTTTACCTATCTTCTTCTCAATATCTGCCTTAGCTAATTTCTTTGTGCAGAAGAACCAATCGTAGCACTTCATCGTCTTCTTGTCTGCCATTCTTTCTTTAGCTACTCCACAAGATCCTGCTGTTGGGACAATAACATCATCACCAGGCCTCCAATCTGCAGGTGTAGCAACTCCGAATTCATCTGCGGTTTGCAAAGCTATGACTACTCTTACCAATTCATCAAAGTTTCTACCCATACTCAATGGATAGTAGATGATAGTACGAATAATACCCTTAGGATCTATTACAAAGACAGCTCTTACTGCTTTTGTATTACTCTCTCCAGGTTGAATCATTCCATATTTAGAAGCTACCTCCATAGTAATATCCTCTATCAATGGGAACTTAACCTCAATATCCTTCATACCTTTATACTCTATCTTCTCCTTGATTGTTCGAAGCCAAGCAATATGACTATACAAACCATCAACTGAAAGTCCAACAAGTTTACAATTTAACTTGTCAAACTCCTTCTCCAAAGAAGCAAAAGTTATGAACTCCGAGGTACAAACTGGAGTGAAATCTGCTGGATGACTAAAAAGAATCACCCAACTTCCTTTATATTGCTCAGGAAATTTAATATTCCCCTGAGTAGTAACAGCCTCAAAAGACGGTGCCTTATCACCTATCCTTGGCATACTATACCCCTGAGACTGAGGAAGATTTTTCTCTTGTTCTTCCATAGTATTTATTACTAAATTTATTTATATTTTATTCTACCATACTTCACCGCGGGGCAGGCCTAGGCCTGCCCCAGCGAGATAGTGTATAATTCTAAATTATGATAGATTTTACATGGGTAGTTTTTGCGATTCCATCGATTATCCTTGCCTCAGGAGTGCATGAATTTGCCCACGCTTTTGCAGCTTACAAACTTGGAGATGCTACAGCTAAAGCTGCAGGGAGGATGACTGTTAATCCTCTTGCTCATATAGATCCCCTTGGAGTTTTAAGTATGATATTTTTCAGATTTGGATGGAGCAAACCTGTCCCTATCAACGAATATAACTTCATAAACCGAAGAGTTGGAACTGCACTAACAGCTCTAGCTGGACCCTTATCAAACCTCTCGCTTCTTCTATTAACAGCCCCAATCAACTACTTTTTAAAACCTGTTCCTGGATCTACTCTACAATCAGCTTTACTAATTTTCGCAATTGTAAATTGTGCTCTTGCTGTATTCAATTTAATCCCTATACCCCCATTAGATGGGCATAAGATTGTTAGAGGGATTCTGCCAAAGAAACTCAGCTACTATTGGGAGAAGTTAGAGCAATACTCCATTGTACTATTGATATTGCTAGTAATACCTCTGTTTAGTTTCGGCTCCATAGCCTCATATATCATCTCTACCGCTATTAATGAGATCATGAAATTTCTAGGATTTTATTAATTTACACTATCGGTTCAGATATATTTGTTTTGCTTTTCTACACAGTATATAATGAAGTGCTCTGGAGGGATATAGGCGGTTTCATAGCTCGACAATGTAGAGCTTGGGATCCCAAACAGTACAAATAGCTCAATCTCGTGGGATTGAGTTGAGGGAACCCACTTAGTTTTTCAGAGCTCTATGACTCTGCCTCCTTTCGGAGCATTTTATGCGAAATTTGACCGTCCCCTTAGCATTGACTATCAAAATGATATATTATAAACTCCTCATTATACTTATGCCGAAGTAGCTCAGTTGGTCAGAGCAGCTGTTTTGTAAACAGCAGGTCAAGAGTTCGAGTCTCTTCTTCGGCTCCATCTGCAGAGATGGCGGAGTGGTCAATCGCGGCAGACTGTAAATCTGCTCCCTTCGGGGTTCATTGGTTCAAATCCAATTCTCTGCATGTTCTTTATTATATAAATTTATTCTCTATTTAAAGTATGGGAATACTTCTAGCCGTGGTTGGGATCTTAATCCCGATAATAGGTTTAGGTGTGGTAGTTTATATATTAGTTGCTCTGTCCAAGAACAAAGGAAAAAAGAAAGTCTTTACTTCTAAAAACCTACTCTACTCTTACTTGTACATCATCTCATTTGCTTCATTGATCATTGGTGTTGTCGCACTAGCTATCTCCTTAAATGGTTGGTTTGGACAGAAATATTCACCAGAGTTCTCCTCTAAAATGGCACAACCATCTACTCAGTATATGCCTGAAGATAAAATAGATTATCAAGATCCTAACTTCAAAGAGTGCTATATAGGAGAGATTCAAGAGATAGATGGTCAAAGAGTTTGTTTTGACAAAAAACAGGCACAGAAAGATATCGTTAATGGCTTATCAGTTGCTATTCCTATGATAATTCTTTTCTTAATTCATAGGTTATCTATCTACTATATTGAAAGAAAAGGTGTTTCTACAGAGAATTTCAAAAAAGTTTACTATTTTGCTTCATTAATTCTTTTCAGTATTGGAGGGTTAGTAGCAATTCCAGTAGCTACATATCAATTGCTTAACTATTTGAATTTCAGACCTGATGATATTACTAGAATAAATCCTCCAGGTTTAGCAATTGCATTTGTAATATTGGTAGTACCTGTATGGTTAGTTTTCCTTTTCAAGACTATCAAAATGAGAGACTTGGAAGATAAGGAAGAGTAATTAGGAAGACATTTGTAAAACATATATAGTATAATCATGTCCTCGGCTGGATTAGCTCAGTTGGTTAGAGCACTTTCATGGTAAGAAAGAGGTCCTGAGTTCGACTCTCAGATCCAGCTCCATATTCTCACTTCTCTTAAAACTACATCTATTTATCCAAATATGGTATAATATTCTATAGGCCTAGCCTATATCTGCTCGTTAAAAATCTATCTACTAAATAAATCTTCTGTGATTATATTTTAAATATATCTAGAAGTAACATTAACATGCCCTAAGGAGGCTACTAATGAAGAAAGCTATTTTTGTAATTTGTCTATTCGTCTTGGTTGGAATCGCCATTCCTATGTTTTCGAATAAGAAAACAACATTGCCTAATCAATTTCAGCCAAAAGCTGTAAAGATGGAAGAGGTAGAACCAAAAGACTATTTCATTATGGGAACTGTCAATTTCTACCCTATCAAAGCAAATAATCGCGAATATGTAGCAGTAGATCTGAATGTTACCCTCAATAATATGAAGTTAACATGCCATATTCAAAAAGAATCATATGCGAAATCTGCAGATGAGTTTCTCTTTGATCAACCGTATTATTTTACAGTTGACAATCCATATTGTAAGTTCTTATATAATGAAGAACAAATTGATTTCAATAAGGAAAATCCTAAAGTTAACAGACTCTTTGGAGTCATACTTTACGGTTGGAATAATTCCGAAATAGTCATGAGTGACTTTCCTAACAATGTCGTAACAGATCGTGTTAACAACAAAGTTGATTTCGTATGGCTTAATTAAAGTTTAGTAGATAGAGAGGATGGAGTCCCTAACATGAATATTTATATATTTCATAGGGACTCCTCTACTCTTCAGTTCATTACCCCACCAGTCAAATATTTTATTTAGAAAAATTTGACCTACAAACATATTTCCAATATAATACACCGATATTTCCCATATATATAAAATAGTTAGTTTCAGATTCGAAAAACATGGCGAAAGTAAAAAGAGACATGATAGCTTTTAAATGTTCAGAATGTGGTAACAAAAACTACACTCAATTTAAAACTAAAAATGTTAAAGATAAAATAGAAAAAAGAAAGTATTGCTCTACCTGCAAAAAGCATGTATTGCATAAGGAGACTAAGATAAAATAAAATAGCTCTTTACCAAGAACTGGGCCCATAGTTTCAATTGGTAAAACAGCGGTCTCCAAAACCGTAGTTCACCGTTCGAGTCGGTGTGGGCCTG
>CAYZNW010000002.1:0-130371 GCA_964480345.1 uncultured Candidatus Saccharibacteria bacterium | reverse complement strand
AGCATCTCGTTTACACCGAGAGGGTCACAGGTTCGAATCCTGTGTCGCCCACCATAAAATGATTTACGGAAACGAAGTAGAGAAGTCGTTAAAAAGTAGGGAATCTGTAATTATTAAATAAATAAAAATAAAACAACATATTTTGTTTGGGAAAGAATGGTTTAGATATGATAGTAATGCAAAAAATATTTCTCTATGAATAACATCTCTACATTAAGAAAAAACATACTCCCTCGTTCCTTCTATCTACAAGATACTTTCATCTGTTTAAAACAGTGCTTAGGTAAAATACTAATACATGATGAAGGGACATACTTCACAGGTGGAAGAATAGTAGAAGCAGAAGCATACCTTGGAGGTGAAGACAAAGGATCACACTCATATCAAAACAGAAGAACAAAAAGAACAGAAATACAATTTAACCAAGGAGGCTACGCATATGTATACAAATCTCACATGTATGACCTACTTAATTTTGTAACGGAAGAAAAAGATACACCTCGAGTAATACTAATTAGAGCATTAGAACCTCTATACGGTTTAGATATTATGAAAAAGAGAAGAGGAAAAGAAGATCAAATATCCTTAACAAACGGCCCAGGTAAATTAACTCAAGCTATGAATATTACTAGAGAGTTGTACGGTGATGATATGACAAAGAAAAATTCAAAACTATTCCTAGTAGATGACGGATATATGGTAGATGAAAAAGATATTGTAAAAACAGTTAGAGTAGGTATAGATTATGCACAAGAATTCAGAGATGTACCTTGGAGATGGTATATAAAAGAGAATCCATTTGTAAGTAAAAGGTAGTATAGATACTGCTTAACAAACCCAACTATTGCTTCTTCATTAACAATACACTATCATAAAATATATTCTAATTTAAAAAGAATAAAGAACATGACAGTAGGAACATTAGTAGCTTTCGTCGTATTGGCAATAATTGGAGGAGCTATAGCAGGACTCATTACAAAAAGTCCAGTTGTAGCAATCGGTTTCCCTATACTACTAATTGTCTTCTATCTAATGAAAAGGAATTTGGATAATAATAGGGGAGAAGAAGATGAGGTTAAAGAAGAGGATAGTAAAAGTGGAGAAGAGACCCCACCTGTAAGTAATCAATAATAAAAGGAAGTGTACCTTAAGAGAAGAAGTACTATGATAGTACATTCTGTATTTACTTAAAGTACACCTCTGATTCACAGCTTTCCAGTTATTACATATTTAATTCTCTTAAATATTTTTTTGATACGGTAGAAGATATCCTCCTTTTTTGGTTCTTCCTTGGGCTTGCTTGCTAAAACATCAAAATCCTCCTGATCTACTATATCAAATACTTTTTCTTTGGATTCTGCTTCCACTTGACTAATTATTTCAAATATTTGGTGTATGTCAGGGATTGGTGATTCTTTAGATGAGTACTGAGCTAATTTCTCAGCATACAATTCCTGCTGCTTCCTTTGATTTTTCCTCTCCCATACAATGGAAGCAAGATCCTCTTGATCTTTGCTTTCTGAAGATTTATTCATATGTCTCCTTTTAAGGTGCTGTGAACCTGCATTGATAAATATCAATACATATATATTATACTATAGGGTCGGTGGGATTTAAATAGAGTGATATATGCAGATAGAAAGATGTATAATAATTGATTAAGGACGATTAGCTCAGCTGGTTAGAGCACTACATTCACATTGTAGGGGTCATTGGTTCAAATCCAATATCGTCCAATTATTTCACACTACTTGTACAGAAAGCACATTTCTTTGCATCTTTGTGTATTTCTGATTTGCAGTATGGACAAGTCTTCATCTTTCTTTCCTCTTTCTTCTCTTCTTTCTTACTAAATTTCTGTGCTGCAGAAACTATTAAGAAAAGTACTAAAGCTGTAATGATGAAAGAGATTAATGCGTTAATGAAATTACCGTAAGTAATCACAACTGCACCTGCTTCTTGAGCTGCTTGTAAAGATTCGTATTTTTGTGAACTTAATGAAATATATAGATTACTAAAATCTATACCTGATATTAATTTCGCAATAGGGGGAGTCAGAACATCCTGTACTAATGAATCTATGACACTCTTAACTGCAGTAGCTAACATAAGTCCGATAGCTATTGTTAATGTTGAGTCTTTCAGTGCAAATTTCTTAAACTCTTGTAAGAAATTACCAGATCTTTCTCTAAAATTTACGTTCTGTTTCTCCATCTTTTTTTGTTTTAAATTTATATATTAAAAATATGATAGTCGACAGGAGTAATATACCATAAACAATGACTTGGTTACGAATAACCTGCTCCAAGGAATCATTGCGGTAGTAGAATAACAGGACTTGAAGAGATGAGACTAACAGTAGTATGAACATATATCTGTATATACTTTGAGAGATGAAGTAGTTTGCTATCATATATACCATTGCGAAACCAGTCATACATAGTCCAAATATACCAAGATATTTTCCAATGGATAGATACTGCTCTCCTACAGTTAATGAAATTATGAAATTTGTCATAACAAAGTAAGCAAGTGATATTACTAAACCGATTCCTAAAGCTAACATGAGCGATATTATTAAACTCTTTCTTTTACTTCTATGCTCCTGTTCATTGGATACCCTTGCAAACATAACAGAGGCTGTCATGATACAGCTGAAATATACTAGTTTCCCTAGAAGGGAAACCGCACCGTACTCTGCTCTAAATGATTGATTTACTAATACCAAATCAATCGTATACGGTACTGTTAGAAGTAACATAAATATAGTGATAAGTATTAATTCCTTGAAATCTGTTTTAATCTCTTTTCCTGTTTTGTTTACTTTCAGTTTTGGTAAGATTACAAGTGTAGTAAGAATTTGAGGTATTGAGTTAGCTAAAATGAGTAATGAAATCTCTCCTCCAAGCTTGATAGCTACTGCCCCAATTGCAAATTTAAGTACTGTTTCCAAAAGAAGCAGAAGATTAACAGAGATGATTTTCTCCTCTCCAAGAAGAAACGCTTTTGATATTGGAGATATGAAAGAGAAAAAAAGAGTGATTGCAAGATATATGACAATATCTGTAGGTATAGAGGCTAGAGAGGATATTGGACCTTTTAGCAAGAAGAAAAAGAGTGAGAGGGCTATACCAATGATAGTGAGATGAAGAAGAGAACTCCACTTATATTTATTCAGGTTGTTCTTGTCATTTTTAGCAACTATCTTTGTAAGTAGAGATTGTATGGATATAGCTGGAATCTGTACTAAGTATATGATTCCTAAAGCTGCTGTAAATGTACTAAATATCTCTCTGTCTGTATATTTAACTACGAAGATATTGAAGAGATAGTTTAGCACTCCCACTATACCTCCAAGTACTGTTGTGAAGAATAGATTACGGACAAATATGAGTTCTCTTTCTTTTAGTAATTTCATTTTCTTTAGTGTTTTTCTTCTTAAAGTTATATATAATCATATACTTAAATTGGATGAATTGTAACATTATGACAGAAGTAATAATAGGAGTTGTGTGTTTAATTGGAGGAGTGCTATTAGGTGTTGGAATCTTCTATCTTTTGAGAAAAAATCAATCAGGTAGTAGTGAAGAGATAACCGAAACTATTGAAGGTAAGCTAACTGAGCTTCTTCCTGTAGTTCTTAATCAAGCTAATGAGGATCTTGTTCGTATGGCAAATGAGAAGCTATCTTCTGAAACTAAGCAGAACAGGATTGATTTAGAGAATAAGAGAGAGGAGATATCCAGGATGGTGAAGAATTTGGAGGAGTATTTGAAGATTGCTGAAAAGGAGAGAATTGATTCGTATGCTACTTTGAAAACTTCAGTAGAAGAGAGTAGAAAAATAACTGAGCAGCTATCGGTGAGTACAGAGGGTTTGAAGAAAGTTCTGTCGGACAACTCTGTAAGAGGTCAATTTGGTGAAAAAGTTGCAGATGATCTTCTAAAGATGGCTGGATTTGTACGAGGTGTTGATTATGAATTTAACAAGGAGCAGGCAGGATCTAAAACACGACCTGATTTTGCCATATTTCTACCTGACAAGACTAGGGTGAATGTTGATTCTAAGTTTCCTTATGCTAACTTACAGAAGATGTCTGAGACGGAGGATAAAGGTATGAAAGAGAAGTATATGAATGATTTTGCCCGAGATGTAAAAGAGAAGATTAAGCAGGTAACAACAAGAGACTATATTAATCCAGAAGACAAGACTGTAGATTTCGTAATTTTGTTTATTCCTAATGAGATGATCTTTTCCTATGTCTATGACAAGATGCCTGAGATCTCTGAAGCTGCTATGGCAAACAGGGTAGTATTAGCAGGACCATTTAGTTTTACAGCTATACTGCGAATGATTAAGCAGGCGTATGAGAATTTCAGGGTACAGAAAAATATCTATCATATTATTGGTCATGTAAAAGCTTTTGAGAAAGAGTTTGACAACTTTTCGGATTCTTTCTTTAAGATTGGTGAGAGAATAGGAGCTTTACAGAAGCAGTATGATACTGTGAGTACAACAAGATTTAATCAATTAACAAGAAGAATAGACAAGGTAAGAGATGAAGGGTTGGAAAATAAGGATACTGGTATAAATAGTATCCTTGATTATCCCATAGATTCTGATCAGTAGGAGTTATTTCTTCTCCTCAGGATTACCCCAGGCTAATACTCCAAGCAGTACAGCTTCTCCAATAGGAGCTAATTTTAGTAATCCAAGCATCTTATCTCTTCCTAACTTTTCACATATGTTCATATATGCCATGATAGAGACTACAAAAACAGCAACAGGTCCAATGAATGGTACTAATACAAGGAATATTGAGTACGGACTTTTGTCTCCTAATCTAAACTGTAATATGACATTTAAAATTGGTATCCAAGCAAACCATGGATTTGGATCTTCTAATTTCTTAGCTACCTTCATTAATGTAAATGAGTATTATACATATGTGGCAAGCAGTATAGGAGCAAATACAAATGATATTAGTAGGAAGACTGCTATAGAATCCTCTAAATCACTTTGAGAATACTGATAGTTGTATCCATAGTCATAATCATATCTATATGGATATCTTCCTTGTGCATATGTTAGAGAAGATAAAGGTAGAAGCATTGTTAATGCTAGGAAAAATGAAAGTAGTAACTTTTTCATTTTTAAATAAATAATTAAATTATATTTAACTTTTTAAGTATATCACAACTTAAATATAGGTATTTGAAAAGAGATAACAAAGTATGATAAGTTATTAATATGAAAGAGAGTTCAGTAATATTAATAGAAGGAAAGAGACCAGTTCTATTTTCAGCACCACACTGTAAGATTCATAAAAGACCGAAACTTAGTATGGGGTATAAACAGCCAGAGCCGTACACCGATACTATAGTTAGAGAGCTTTGTGCTAATACTAAATCTTTTGGAATAATACTAGATTCTGAACTTGAATACGACCCGAACTATCACAAGGAGAGAAGAAATGTTTACAAAAAAGAGGTAAGGCAAATTATAGAAGAGAACAAGATTAAATATTTCATAGATATACATGGCGTACTTGATGATTGTGGCTATGATATAGGTATTTTTTGTGCAACAAAGTACTCCAAATCTATGAAGATAGCTAGGTTAATATCTGAAAAGATAGGGAGAAGAAAGTTGTTAGGTTTAAATACTCAGATATTTAAGCTTCCAAACAGTATGGGGGAATCCTTAGCTGAATTTGTAGCTTCTAAATTACGTGTTCCTGCAATACAAATAGAGGTAGCTAAATATATTAGAGAGGATGAGGTACTGTTTAAAGCTTTTGTTGAAAACCTCTCCGATATTGTAAATAAAGAGTTTGTATAAAAATATTATCGGTTAATTAAAAAACAGTTTTTGCTTTTTGACTGAAGTATTGCTGTTTGATATTCTCTACTAAGATCTAAATTTTCTATCCCATAATTATGAAAGAAGATACACAAAAAACCGAAGTTAACAGTAAAGTAGAATCTCCAAAGAAAAAAGCTATAGAGATGGCGGTAGCTCAGATAGAGAAACAGTTTGGTAAAGGCTCCATCATGAAGCTAGGAGAGCAGAAGAAGGTAGATATTGATGTAATTCCTACAGGAGCTATGTCTTTAGATATTGCTCTTGGTGTAGGAGGTATTCCAAAGGGTAGGATTATTGAGATTTACGGTCCTGAATCTTCTGGTAAAACTACACTGGCTATACATATACTTGCAGAAGCTCAGAAAATGGGTGAGGCAGTTGCGTTCATAGATGCAGAGCATGCCTTTGATCCTGTGTATGCTAAAAATATTGGTTTAAATATAGATGAGCTGTATATGGCTCAACCGGACTTTGGAGAGCAGGCTTTGGAAATATTAGAAACATTGGTTAGATCTGCAGCGTTTGGTGTAATTGTTGTAGACTCTGTTGCTGCTTTAACTCCTAGAGCAGAGATAGAAGGAGATATGGGAGATAGTCATATGGGTCTTCAAGCAAGACTTATGTCTCAAGCTTTGCGAAAGATCACAGCAATTGGCAACAAGACAGGTACAACAATAATTTTCCTTAACCAGTTAAGGATGAAAATAGGAATAATGTTTGGAAATCCAGAAACTACAACAGGTGGTAATGCATTAAAGTTCTATGCGTCTGTAAGGATGGATATTAGACAGAAGGATAAGATTTTGAAAGATGGTGAAGTTATTGGACACTCTAGGAAGGTTAAAATAGTGAAGAATAAAGTTGCTCCTCCGTTTAAAGAGGCTACTTTTGACATGATCTACCCTATGGGTATTGATAAAGAGAGTAGTATTCTTGATGCTGCTCTTCAATTAGATGTTGTTCAGAAATCTGGAGCTTGGTTCAAATACGGAGATCAACAGTTAGCTCAAGGAAAAGATGCCACTTCCGAGCTTCTAAAAAACGATACTAAATTAAGAGAGAAGATTGTTAAAGATATTAAAGGTAAGCTGAAGTAGGATGGCTAAGATTACTAAAGTTTCTATACAGAAGAAGGATAAGTCTAGGGTTAATATATTCATTGATGGCAATTTCTTTTGTGGCCTATCACTAAGTACCTTTGCTAAATACTCACTTTACGATGGAAAAGAACTTCATGACGAGGAACTAGATCATATATTTAAAGATGATCTTCGTGAGAGATTAACCTTGCGAGTCATCTCATATCTAGCAGATGCTCAGAAGACAGAAACGCAAGTCAAAAAATATATACTAATTACTCTAATTAAGAAAAAGGGAGAGTGGTATGCTGATCTTAGCAAACCTGAGATAGAAGAGTTAACAGAAAAAGTCATAGAGAATTTGAAGAAATATGGATACATAAATGATGAGAAATATGCAGAGTCTTTTATTAATTCAAGATTAAAAAACAAACCGAGAGGAAAATCCGTATTACTTGGTGAATTGCTTTCAAAAGGTGTAGAAAAATCAGTTGCGCAGGAAAAAATAGATGAGTGTGTGGATGATGAGTATACAGTATTGAAAAATGTATTTATGAAGAAGTTTAAAGATGGGAAGATTACAAAAAACGATACTAAAAAGATAGGGTATCTGTTAAGAAAAGGATTTAATTGGGATTTAATTGAACAGTTAATTAACGATGACACTAGAGAGTAGAAGAAAATGGATTCTTCCTGAAAAGATAGGGGAGAAGGAAAAAATAATTGAATATATTTTGAAAAGTAGAGATATAGATGATCTAGATACCTTCTTCTCATCTAATCCTGAAGACATACCGTCATTTAAAGAGCTCTTTGATACTAAGTCAGCTTCAGATGAAATAGCTAAACATATAGATAAAGGTTCTAAGATAGTTATACATGGAGATTTTGATGCTGATGGGATATGTGCTTCAAGTATACTTTGGGAATTTCTGTATAGAGATCTGGCAAAACAGTTAAACAGAAAAATAGATGTAGTTCCATATATCCCTAGTAGGATAGATCAAGGTTACGGATTAACAAAAGAGTCTTTGGATGATGTCATATCTCTCGGAGCTAATTTAGTAATATCTGTAGATTGTGGAGTCCGAGATTTTGAATTAATAAAAGAGTATAAGAAAAAGGGATTGGATTTTGTAATTACAGACCATCATCAACCTCCATCTGACTTACCAAAAAATGTAAAGTATCCATTAGTACATCAACTGTATCCTTCTCATGAGTATCCTGAGAGAGAAATGTGTGGTACAGCTGTTGTCTTTCTACTTACCCAAGCTATTAAAGATAAATACGGATTAGATTCAAATATCACTGCATCTACAAAAGGATTAGATCTAGTTGCATTAGCAACAGTTACCGATATGATGCCTCTATTAGGTGCAAATAGGAGCTTTGTAAAACTAGGATTAAAACAGATACAGGAAGGTGGGAGATTCGGCTTGAAGATGCTTGCTTTAAGAGCAAAACTAGATCCTCAAAATATAACCTCATATCATTTAGGTTTTGTTCTTGGGCCAAGAATAAATGCTGCTGGTAGAATAGGCTCCCCACTTAATGCTGTTAAACTTTTAGTAAGTGATAACGAAAAGCTATGCTCAGAAGTAGCAAATGAATTAGAGAGCTTAAACTTTGACAGACAACGAATGACAGAGGATATGCTTACATCAGCAGAGAAACAAATAGAGAAAGATTTAGATAACAAGCTCATTTTTGTACTTGGAGATAATTGGCATGAAGGAGTAATAGGTTTAGTTGCAGGAAAACTTTTAGAAAGATATCACAGACCAGTTCTTGTAGCGTCAAACAACAACGGAGTAGTAAAAGGATCTGCACGAAGCATATCTGGCTTCAATATAACTAAAGTACTAGAGAAATATTCTAAATATTTAGAAAGATACGGAGGCCATGAACTAGCTGCTGGCTTCACTCTGAAAAAAGAGAGTGTAGATTCTTTCAAAGAGGCATTGGTTAAGTATGCTAACAAAAAAATATCAGATGAACAGCTACAGGGTGAGTTAAGGATTGATGCACTACTTGAAAGTGATGATATTAATATTAGTTTAATAGATTCGCTTACAAAGCTAGAACCTTTTGGATATGGAAACTCTAAACCTTTAATCGGTCTAACTGAACTAATCGTTTTCAAAAAACAGATAATGGGACAGGAGAAAAACCATATGAAGCTTCTAGTTAAAGGAAACGGTATAGATTTACTTACACTTACTCTGTTCAATTGTGGAGAGGATATTGAGAAGATTAATGAAAACAGTGTCTTAGATGTAGTAGGGTATCCTGACATCAATACATGGAACGGAATTGCGAATATCCAATTTAATGTGAAAGAGTGGAAATTTGCCCATTAAACTGCTAAAATCGGAGCAGTTAATTTCAAAAATACCTTTGAGGATATGAAAAGAATCTTAGTAAAAAGAACTCCCGAATTTGTAGGAGAGAAAGTTAGACTTTGTGGCTGGGCTTCTAAAATTAGAGATCATGGATCTTTAGTATTTGTTGATCTTAGAGATTGGAGCGGCAAATTACAACTAGTACTAGATTCAAGTAAGTTGGGTGATGCAGGAAAAATAGGGTTGGAGTATGTGTTAGATGTAGAGGGTACAGTTAAGAAAAGAGATAAGGCTCTGGTTAACAAAAATATGGAGCTAGGAGATATAGAAGTAGTAGTGGAAGAGGTTAAGATTCTAAATGCATCAAAAACTCCTCCATTTCCTTTGGAAACAGAGGGAACTGATATTGATGAGGGTATGAGATTAAAATACAGATATATTGATATCAGAAGAAAGAGACTTCGAGACTTAATCGAGTATCGTCATAAGATGGCGATGGCTACAAGAGAATGGTTCTCTGATGCAGAATTTACAGAGGTTCAGACTCCTTTAATGACAGTTAGCTCTCCAGAGGGAGCAAGAGACTATCTTGTACCAAGCAGAATCTATCCTGGTAAATTTTATGCTTTACCTCAAGCTCCTCAACAGTACAAACAGCTATTAATGGTTGGTGGTGTGGATAAATATTTCCAGTTAGCTCCATGTTTTAGAGATGAAGATCCTAGAGCAGACAGGCATTCAGGAGAATTCTATCAGGTAGATGTAGAAACTTCTTTTTTGAGCCAGCAAGAATTTTTTGAAACTATGGAGCCTTACTTCACATATATAGTTGAAAACTTGACTAAAAAGAAAGTAAAAAGCAAAGTATTTCCTCAGATTCCTTACAAAGAGGTAATGGAAAAGTATGGTACAGACAAGCCTGATTTAAGATATGAGATGTTGCTTGTAGATCTTACTGATGAATTCAAAAATTCAGGCGTAAATATTTTCAAAGATATTGAAGGTGTACAAGGAATTATGGTTGATAGAGAGTTTAGTAAGAAAGAGATTGATAAATTAACAGCAGATATGAAATTAGAGGGAGCTAAAGGTATGGTGTGGTTTGCATTAGAAGATAACAAGCTTTCAGGTTCTATGGCTAAACTTTTCAATGATGATACTCAGAAGAAGATAATCGAAAAGTTCAAGAAAGGTGGATACAAGCTTAGTGGGAAGCAGTATATTTTTGCATTTGGAGATGAGTATATGAAGGCATGTAAGTTAGCAGGTATTTTGAGAAGTAAGATGGGAGATTTATTGGAATTGAAAGATCCTGATGTGATTGCTTTTGCATGGATAGTAGATTTCCCTATGTTTGAATGGGATGAGAAGAACAAGAAGTGGGATTTTGCTCATAATCCGTTTTCTATGCCAAAGGGTGGTTTGGAAGCATTAAAGAAAGAGAAGCCAGACAAGATATTTGCTCAGCAGTATGATGTAGCATGTAATGGTTATGAATTAGCTAGTGGTTCTGTTCGAAACTATCATCCTGATTCGTTTATAGAAGCTTTTAAAGTTTGTGGTTATTCAGAAGAAGAAACTAGATCAAAGTTTGGTCATATGATTTCTGCTTTTGAGTACGGTGCACCTCCACACTGTGGTTTTGCAGTAGGGTATGACAGATTCATGATGATTCTGTTTGATGAAAAGAATATCAAAGAGGTTTATGCTTTCCCAAAGAGTAATGCACAGGAGTTAATGACAGGTGCTCCTAGAGAGGTTGATAAAGCTGATTTGGATATATTAAGTATTGATATTAAGAAGAAAAAGTAGTTACTTTATTAAAGTATACTGGAACTTTCTTTTATCTGAGGTTTAGGTAGTACTATCTTGTTTTGGACAACTCCGTAGTTAATAGCTGGATAGTAGAATTCAAACTCTCCTTTTGTATCATTTGAGAATATTGCTTCCCCAGAGATTAAGTATACAGGCTCCATATACGGTAGCTCATCATACCCTTCATAATATACGACGAAGATATCCTTGTTAACTATGAATTTCTTTACACTTCTTGGTTGATAATCGGAGATGTAGTCTCCATCTTTCTCATATAGATATACTAAACTTCCATTCCCTGACTGTATCATTTCTAAAGCGTATTGCGGAGAAACTAACTCGTATGTACCACATGCTTCTATATCTACTGGCCAATATATGTAATCTATTTGGTAGATATTAGATAGGGATATCTCATTCCTATCATCTTCTGGTTTGTTCTCTACACCTACATATACAGAGATGTTTGAATTCTGTGAATTAGGTAGTGCTACAGGGGTATCAAATGTAAACATCTCAATCTTTTTCTCATTAACAATCTGCGAGCTTTTTGTTGCTTTTATGGAAAATCTTTTCGTTAAGTTATCTACCATATCATCTGCTCCAACTAGATTTGAAGGAATTGTTGCTAGTGATTTCTGTCTTGTGAAATCTACCTTTATTAAATGAGCCTCTGAAGCAGAGCCAGCTCTAGTAAATGAGCCATCAGGAGCAATTCTAATATATGTAGTTGCTGGAGTACCTGCCATATAGTCAGCGGTATATCTTCCTATTGCTCTCAGTGCGCTTGCGGCTAAAGTTTTTGCTTCTTGTTCAGATGGCACAGATGCTGTGCTTGTCATTTTCTTCATTACATCTACTGAAGTCTTCATATTAAAGTTGAGGTTTTTTGCTTGTATCTCCAAAGTTCTACCAGATACTTTATCTTCCCAGATATAGCTTTTAGTTCCATTTCTTACCATTTTTTCTGGATCAAATCCCATTTTGTTTGCTAAAGCTTTAGAATCTCCTATGGAATTAAGAGATTGTGTTGGATTATTAAATCGATATACATTTACAACTCTTTGGAAGGAGTCAATCTTTCCTGTATCTGTACTTATTTCAAATACCATTTCTGATCCAGATGCGAGGGGTAAAGATGGTATTTTAAGCTCAGCTTCACTTAGAAACTGCTCTCTTGTTTCAGTGCATGCGTAATTAGCTGTTAAATACTCAGGGGGTAAGGATTGCTTGGGTTGTAATGTGATGATTAATATTACTATGAAGAATACAACTACCGCTACTATTGCTATTACTCCAAACCTTTTTGTCCAGAACGCTGCCTCTGTTAATGTCATAATATGATTTTAGCAGTAGTTGAATTAACTATCAAATTTGTCTTCTCTTTCTAAATGGCAAAGCTCTTGTTTGTCCTATAGTAAGACAGTTGTATTTGTGATAAAATATAGGTGTATTGGACATTATGTTCATACGATCATTCAAAAATCAAATAGTAAATATGGAGGAGAAAATGTTGATGGAAATTTGGTTAATTATGCAGGTAGTATTCATTGTATTATTCTGTATAATAATACTTTCTTTTTTTATTAAGTTCGCTGTGCCAGAACTAGATAAAGTTATTGTTATTAGTGGACGAAAACGTCGTTATGTGACTAATGAGATAGCTATCTATATCCATCCGCTGGAGAGGGAAGACTTTCTCTATGCAGGAGTAGTTACTGTCCCTTACGGTAGTTTTTCAAAAACGGCAGACCTCATAAAACTTAATATCTGGGGTGGTGTTAAAGCACAAATAGAGCGCACGGAAAGTGCTTGTGATAAAGCATTCTTACTCTACTCTAATAAAGATGAATTAGACTTGCCGATGTTGTTAGATCTTGCAATTGATTCCGTCGTGTCAGATATAACTAAGGAGTTTTCTTTAGAAGAAATTCGTACTGATAGGGAAGCCTTTAACCAAAAAATATTCAAAAAAGTTGAGCATCATTTTGAGACTTTAGGATTTAAAGTAATTAGTCACTCAATTCATTTGATTACTATGCTGACCGAAGATGGAATGGTAAGTCTTCAGAAGATTTAAAAGAAGCTATTTGATTTTAAAAAAGGTGAGATATTCTCTCTAAATAGAGTTACATATCTCACCTTACTTCTCATTCACATATCAATATGAAAGTGAAAAATACCATGGTATAATTCAAACACAAAATTACCTAGCTATGCATATATGAGAACAAACGATGAGAACAAAAAGTTAGCAGAACTACTTTTTCCAGATGTTACTAAAACAGTTAATGATATCTTAGAAAAGTATCCTCAAAGAAACGTTGATGAAGGAGCTATGGTTTTAAGATTTGCACCTAGTCCTACGGGGTTTTTGCATATAGGGGGAGTATTTACTAGCTTAATTTCTACATGGCTTGCTAGACAAACAAAAGGAATCTCTATTCTACGAATTGAAGATACAGACAAAAACAGAGAGGTAGAAAATGGAGTTTCATTAATAGTTAATGGTTTAAATGAATTTGGAATATCATTTGACGAAGGTATGCTTAATGAAGAAGAAGAGAGAGGTGATTACGGCCCATACATGCAGAGTAAAAGATTGGATATATATCATGTGTTTGCCAAAGATCTCGTAGAGAAGGGTTATGCATACCCATGTTTTCTTTCAGAAGAGGAACTAGAAGATATTAGAAAGAAACAAACAGAGTTAGGAGTAAGAACAGGTTGCTACTGTGATTGGGCTAAATGGAAAGATGCATCATTTAATGAAATATCAGAAAAGTTAAATAAAGGAGAAAAGTATGTAATTAGATTGAACTCTACAGGTGATTTTGAGAGAACATTTGAATTGACCGATTTAGTAAAGGGTAGAGTAACACTTCATCAAAACGATATGAACGCAGTACTTCTTAAATCAGATGGATTTCCTACCTATCACTTTGCTCACCCTATAGATGATACATTGATGGGTATAACCTATATATTTAGAGGAGATGAATGGTTCTCATCTGTTCCTTTACATGTTGAATTGTTTGAAAAGCTAGGATTCAAACTGATTCCCTATGTTCATATCTCTCCTTTGATGAAAATGGAAAACGGAGGCAAACGGAAGCTAAGTAAAAGGAAGGATCCAGAAGCTAGCATAGAGTATTACAGTAAACATGGATATCCAACAGAAGGATTCATAGAGTATCTTTTGAATCTAGCAAATTCTAATTTCTACGACTGGAGGAAACAGAATCCAGATAAAGATTTGAAAGAATTTCATCTTTCAGTAGAAAAATTAAATAAATCTGGAGCTTTGTTTGATATTGTTAAATTAGATGATACTTGTAAAGAGTACATAGCAACTCTCTCTGCTGAAGATCTGTACAACAAAGCTTTGAATTGGGCTGAGAAATATCATAAAGAGTTGCATACATTACTTGCTGAGAATCGAGAGTACAGTATATCTATCCTTAACATAGAGAGAACAGGTAACAAGATTAGGAAAGATATTGTTAAATATGAGGATATATACAGTCAATTCAAAATGTTTTTTGACGAACTGATGGAGTTTGAAGATATATCAGACAGGATTGCTAAAGATGAACAGGTTAGGATAGTTAAAGAGTATCTATCTAATTACTTCTCTACAGATGATTCTGATGCTTGGTTTGAAAATATTAAGAAAATTTCTAGAGAGTTAGGATATTGTGATGACAGAAAAGAGTATGAGTTACACAGTGAAAAATACAAGGGAGTCGTGGGAGATGTCGCTATGGTTTTGAGAGTTGCTCTGACAGGTAGAACTAAAACTTCTGATTTGTGTCAGGTAATGACAGTATTAGGCGAGAAGAAAGTTAAAGAAAGGTTGGAACAGTATATATCCAAGATGATATAATATCTCTGTAATATTGCCGGATCGTCTAATGGTAGGACGACGGTCTCTGGAACCGTTAATCCTAGTTCGAATCTAGGTCCGGCAAGTTTCTCTCTATCTCTTTAATACCCTTTAACCAAAACTCTTTCTTTGTAATATCAATACCCATATCACTGAAAATATCCTTAGGTGATTTAGTACTTCCAGAACTTAAAAATCTCTTCACCAATTCTATATTCTTCCCATCCTCTCTCACCATACTTTGCAGTGCTTTTGATATAAGCAATCCACTAGCATAAGAATATACATAGAAGAAACTTCTAAAGTGACTAACATAAATCCAACCGTATCGCATAGAATCATCCTCTACTACCGCCTCTCCCAAATATGCCTTCATATGCTTTACAAAAAGCTCAGAAATATACTCTTTACTTAGATACCCTTTCTTTCTAAACTCGTAATGCAACTCCTTTTCAAAATTCAAAAAAGCAACCTGTCTGAATATTGTAGAAATATCATTATTCATCTTCTGATTTAAAATAGTCATTTGTTGATTCTCAGGAGCTTCTTTTAAAATCTCTTCTAATACAAAATCCTCAAAAAAAGTACTAGCTACCTCTGCTAGAGAAGTCGGATAACCAGAATTAAGTTCACTCTGTGATTTAGAAAATTCAGAATGTATCCCATGACCACTCTCATGAGCAATCGTTAAAACATCATTAAGTTTATTTGTATGATTAAGGAGAATGTATGTAGGCAAATTATTACCAACGGTAACACAAAAAGCTCCTCCACATTTACCCTCTTTCGGAAACACATCATACTGTCCATTTCGCTGAAAACCTTCAACAATATTCAAAAAACTACTATCTAAATTCTCAAAAGTTCTCTTCACCAAATTCATACTTTGATCGTATGAATACTCCAACTCAATAGCTCCAACAGGTACATTTCTTTCATAGTATTTAATCTTTTTTTGCTTAAGCTGTTTTGCTTTGTAAGCATAATATCGCTGAGAAATATCAAAATGTTTTGTAACAACAGAACAAAGGGTATCAACAATATCTGTCTCTATATCATCAGCAATATATTTTGTTAAATCAGGCCTAAATACACCTCTATACTCATCTGAAACCTTCTTGTTCTCAAGAATAGAATTCAATTCAAACTCAGCTATCTCTAAATATCTCTCATTTACAGAATTAAACTGCTTTGATGCATATCTTCGAACCTTACTACTCTTACTGTCTAAATACTTCCCAATCTCATTGTATGAAATATCTTTCTTCTTGCTCTTTTCATCTATGACAGTTAATTTCTGCTTGTCCAACAACTCCGAAACCATATTCACCCAATTGGAGTAAGACGTCTTTGAAGTCAAATTGAAAACCTGCTCCTCCTTATCCGAGAGAAGATACATTGATACAGCAAATAACCGCTCCAAGTAATGCTTGTAATTCTTCAAAAGGGGGGAAGTGAGAAACTTCCTTTGTTGGGCAACACTTATCTTAGAAATATTCAACTCGAAAAATTGAATTTGATTCTCAAGCCTTGTAGCAATCTCCGAAATCTGATTTAGTTTCGCCTTTACCTCCGTATTCGTCTGATCCAGCGAATTCAAAAGGAAAAAGTAGTAATGAGGTTTGGTACACTGACCATATCTACGCTGCAAATCCTCGTACTCAGTCAACGCTGACAACAAAACCTTGGGATTGTTTAAATACCTGTGATCCTTTGTCCACTTTGAAACAAAGAGAAAATTCTGACGCTCCGAGAGTTTGATGTCTTTTGCTATTTGAGGATCCGATGTACCTTTGTAAAGTTTTTCGAAATTCCAAACCATGGGAAGATTATACCACTCCATCTTGTATCGGACCTAGGTCCGACGTAAGATGGGGTTATGTGGTATAATCGTGGTAACACTGTGACCCAGTATCGCTGGTGAGTATCGGAAAGAAAGCTGCTAGGCAAGTAGAATCCGACGGTAGGTCTCCGAGATCATAGACTATGCCAGGCACGGCTCGCAAAGTTTGGCTGAGAAGGGAATTTCAGTAATGAAATTCTGAAAATAGGGTGGTAACGCGATAATTCGCCCCTTGATGTGTATTAGTACGTGATGTAGTAATATTCATTAAGGGGCTTTTTGTTTAAATTAATGGAAAAACATATGAGCAAGCTAGAAAATCTTAAGCAGGTTCAGCCTAATGTGGATATCGTAAAAATGGAAGAAGCTGTTATGGAGTTTTGGAATAAAAATGGGATAGTGCAGAAATATCTTGATAGAAATAAGAGTGCAAAGGAGAAGTTTTCTTTCATAGATGGACCAATTACAGCAAATAATCCTATGGGGATTCATCATGCATGGGGCAGGTCATATAAGGACATTGTGCAAAGGTACAAAAATATGTTGGGCTATGAGCAGAGATTTCAGAACGGTTTTGACTGTCAGGGTCTTTGGGTAGAGGTTGGTGTGGAAAAGGAGCTTGGTTTCAATAGTAAGAAAGATATTTTAGAGTACGGCTTGGATAACTTTACTAAAAAATGTATTGAGCGAGTGAAGATGTTTGCTGGTATTCAAACAGAGCAGTCTAAGAGGCTAGGTATGTTTATGGATTGGGATAACAGCTACTATACAATGTCTCGAGAGAATAACCTCTACATCTGGAATTTTTTGAAGATATGTCAAGATAAGGGTTTGCTTTACAAAAACAAATCAGCAACTACATGGTGTCCTAGATGTGAGACTGGGCTTTCTCAACATGAGCAAGCTGATGGTTATCAAATGGTAACTGATACTGCTTTGTATGTCTTCTTTAAGTTGAAAGGGCAAGAGAATGAGTATGTTTTGGCTTGGACAACTACACCTTGGACATTAACATCGAATGTATTGTTGGCAGTAAATCCTGCTTTGGAATATGTGAGAACAGATATAGATGGTAGGACGGTGTATTTAGGTCTGGATGCGGCAAAGAGATTAAATATCTCTAAATATAATGTCATAGATGTAAAGAAAGAACTTGTAGGTAAAGAGTATGAATCTCTATTTGATATCCCTGCACAGAAAGGAATTAAACACAGTATTGTAGAGTGGGAATTGGTTGAATCTACAAGTGGATCAGAAGTTGTACATATTGCTCCTGGTTGTGGTCAGGAAGACTTTGAGCTAGGCTTAAAGTTAAATGCTGATATGATTTCTCCGATTGATACTGCAGGAAATTTCACTGAGGGTTTTGGTGAATTAGATGGTATGTACGCTCATGATGTTAAGGATATGGTAATAGATATGCTTGAGAAGCAAGGTTCTCTTTACAAAAAAGAGGAGTACGAGCATAGCTATCCTCACTGTTGGAGATGTCAGACAAAGTGTTTGTTTAGACTTGAAGATAACTGGTTCTTGGATGTACAGAGTATCAAAGAAGATCTGAAGAAAGCATCAATGGAGGTTAAGTGGAATCCTGAATTTGTAGGCAAAAGAATGTTAGGGTGGCTTGAGAGTATGGGCAATTGGATGATTAGTAGAAAAAGATTTTACGGTCTTGCATTACCTTTCTATGAGTGTCAGAAGTGTGGTACTTTCCATGTTGTAGGAAGTTTAGAAGAGTTAAAGAAGCTTGCTGTTAAGCCTGAGATGGTTGATAAATTGGAGAGTATACATAGACCTTGGATAGATGAAATCGAAATTAAATGTCCAAAGTGTGGAGAGAGTGTTAAAAGGATTCCAGATGTTGGAGATTGTTGGTTGGATGCAGGAGTGGTTCCTTTCTCTACATTGAAATATCTTGAAGACAGAAAATATTGGGAGAAGTGGTTCCCTGCTGATTTTATTACTGAGATGATAGAACAGGTTAGATTATGGTTTTACTCTATGCTTGTTTTTGGAGTAGTGCTTGAGAAGAAAGCTCCTTACAAAGAGGTTTTGGGCTCAGCTGAGTTAAGAGATGAAAAGAATGAAAAGATGAGCAAGACTAAACCAAACTATATTAAATTTGATGATGCAGCAGACAAAATAGGAGCTGATATTATTAGATGGAACTATGCTGGAGCTTCGGTTGGTTCAAATATGCGATTTGGCTGGTCTATCTTAGAAGATGTAAGAAGAAGATTCTATTTACCTCTGTGGAATTCATACAACTACTTGGTAACTTATGCGAAACTTCATGATTTTGATATAGATAAATACTCTGTTAACAGCTTATCAAACCCTATGGACAAATGGATAGTTGAGCGAGGGAAAGAACTTGTGGTGCTGAGTAGAAAATCACTCGATAGCTATAACATGGCTATGGCTTCCAGAGATATTGAGGAGTATGTGAAAGATCTATCACAGTGGTATATCAGAAGAAGTCGAAATAGATTTAAGAGTGGAGATGTTGATGCAATAGGAACTTTACATTACAGCTTAGTTCTACTTTCAAAAATACTTGCTCCATTTATGCCGTTTGTTTCTGAAGAAATTTATCAAAACCTAGTTGTAAATATAGATTTAAGTGAAAAGAAAGAATCAGTTCATTTAGAGGAGTATCCTCTATTTGAAGAGAAAGATTTAGATATGGAGGTATTAAATGGAATGAAAGATATTAGAGAGATATGTTCTAACGGATTGAAAGCTAGAGAAATCGCAAGAACGAGCTTGCGTCAGCCTTTATCTAAAGCATACATAGGTTCTGATGATGAGTTAACCAAATCTATTGTAAAAGAAGAGCTAAATGTAAGAGATATTGAATACTCTGAAAAAGAGGTAAAAGGAGAGGGAATGTTCTCTTCAGGAGAGGGCTCTAAATTAGTTACAATTGATAGTAATTTAACTGATGAATTGAGAAAAGAGGGTTTGATTAATGAGTTTATGAGAAGATATAGAGATTTAAGGAAGAAAGAGGGTCTTAAGATGTCTGATCTAGTTGTTTTGAAACTTTATGTAGAGGATAAAGATACACTAGATTCATTGAAAGAGTATGCTGAAGAGAATCTTGAAGAATTGCATGCAAAAGAAGTTTCCTTCTCGACAGAACCATTAAAGCTGAAAATCTCTGTAAATGGTAAAGATGTAGGAGTAGAAATAAATTAATACTGATCTATTTCTGCTTTAATACCTGTAATCTTAGTGAAATTAGCTGAAGCAGTCTTGAGAGTTACTCCGCTAGACATAGCTAACTCACCTACAATGTTTTTTGTAGCAGCCTCTAACTGCTTTTCAATACTTACAGGAATTAATCTTCCATCTTTCTCTCTATTCTTCTTAACAAAATTACAGTATTGAATTATCTTGATTGAATCATTTATATCTGAGCTACTCTCTAACTCTTTAAAAATATTTAGCATAATATTGAAATCCTTAACCTTTGGGTCTACAGCTGGAGTCTTCTTTAGGACTTTAATAGCCTCTGTTATATCTTTAACTGACATGACAGGTCTGATTCCAAGAGACTCTATATTTTCTACAGGAGTCGAAATAGTTAAGGGATTTGTAATTAACTCAAACTCGAAATATCTTTTCTTCTGCCCATTAAATTCAATATCTTTTTCATCTTTAATCTTTCCTGCACCGTGTGAAGGATAGAATACTTTAGAACCAATCTTGAGTGTCATATATCGTGTCTGTGGTTATTTTATTATCGTATTATACCATAAAAGATGTTATACTTGCCCTGATGAAAATTACTATAATTGGTGGAGGAACAGGTACTTCTGTAGTATTAGAAGGATTAAAGAAGCATAAGGATTTAAGTCTTTCAGTCATAGTGGGAATGATGGATGATGGGGGTAGTAATGCAGTAATTCGAGATGAATTTGGTCTTCTTCCTTTAAGCGATGTGCGTAAATCCATACTAGCTCTTTCTACTAATGGAGATAACGAAGTACTTCGAAAACTATTCATGTATAGATTTGCTAATGGGGAGGGTATAAAGGGGCATACTTTGGGTAATTTGTTGATGATAGCGATGGCAGATACTTTAGGCTCGGAGATTGAATCTATCGAGATGTTTAAGAATATGTTTGGTGTGAGAGGGGATATTCTTCCAGTTACAGTAGATAAAGTTAAATTAGTTGCGCAGTATGATGATGGAAGTAGTGTAGTAGGTGAGCATCTAATAGATGAGCCGAGTGAGCATAAAAATATTACTAAAGTATCATTAGATTCTCCTGCTAAACCTACTCAAAATGCAATAGATGCAATCCTCAAAGCTGATTATATTATACTTGGTCCTGGTGATATATATACAACAACAATTCCAAATATTTTGGTAAATGGAATATCGGATGCTATTTGTGAATCTAAAGGAAAGATCATATATATTGCTAATCTAATGAGTAAAATTGGACAGACTCGTGGTAAAGGTCAGTCAGAGTGTCTGAAGATAATGGAAAGATATATTGGAAGGAAAGTTGATTTTGTTCTTGTTAATAACGGAATGATTCCACAAAAAGCATATGAGAGATATTTAGAAGATGGAGAAGATTTAATAAAAGATGACTTGAGTGATAATAGAAAATCAGTTGTGATAAGAGAGGATTTAGTCGCTAGTGGAACAATTAAGAAAGATAAAGGAGATGTTCTCGTTAGAAGTCTCGTTAGACATGATAGTGATAAGTTAGCTAAAGCTTTGATGAATATATTTAATAGAGATAGAAATAAGATTCTCTCTTTCTTAAAATCTTTTCTTTCCCAGTATAAGGATTAAACCCTCTCCTAGCTCTCTCGTCTCTATTTCCATATCGGAAAAATATTCAGATAGCAGCTTGTTTAAAGGTTTCCTTTTATTAGGATGATACTCTACTACTATATTCTTAATATATTTAATCTTCCCACTTTGCTTTAAATCTTTTAAAACCTCTTCTTCTGCACCCTCTATATCTACTTTTAGTAAATCAATATCTGTATTAATATATTCACTTAGTTTATGAACCTCAACCTCAATTGGAACTGTTTGCTGTTTACCATTCCATGCATTTTTGTTAAAGCTAGATGTAGAGAAAGCACAATTACCTGAAGAATCAATATAAAATTCTCTCTTACATTTCTTTTTCCCTAGTGCGATACCGTATATCTGTACATTCTGTAACGAATTCATTTCTATGTTCTCTTCTAATATAGGGAGAGTATTGGGATTAGGCTCAAAAGCTAAAATAGTTGCTTGAGGATATTGTTCTTTGAAATATATAGTACTTAATCCAATATGAGCTCCTGCATCTATAATTATAGGAGTTTTAGAATCAAGCTTTATATCATATATTCTCTGGGAGAAGATCTCTTTAATAAGAGTCTTAAGCTCCTCCTTACAAAAAAAAGTTATCTGATATTTTTTGAATTGAAATGTCTTTGGTTCCATAAACAAAAAAAAAGGCCTAGTATAAGACTAGGCCTTTGAAAATTTTACTTAGCAATTTCATTCATTACAAACTGAACTTTGTTAGCCCAGTTTACTGCATTAGAAGGACAGTAGAATTTACTAATTAGTTTTGGTGTAGTAAGACCATTTTGGTAATACTTAGCCAAACCTTTTGATACTGTCCAGATACCATCTGTCCAGTTAGCAAAACCTTTTTTACCCCATCCCCATGCATTGTAAGGCTTAAAGCAGTGTTTACCACCACCTGACTCCATAATAGATATCGAAGCTACTAATCTGTAGTCAATACCGTAGAAATCAGAAGCTTTTACAAATTCTAATGCATAATCAGCAAGTGGAGATTTTCTGTTTGCAAGATATACTCGTACTCTTTCTACCTTCTCAGCATCAGGAATATAACCTGGTTCTTTCTCAACTTCAGCAATATTCATATCTTCATTAACATTTACCTCTGTTACTGAAAGAACGGACTCAGTAATATTCTCTGTTTGATGAGCTTCTGCAAGCTCCATAGTCATTTTCTCAGAAAAGGTAACAACAAGTACTCCAGCAAATATAATTCCAGTTGCAATTGCTAGTAATCTTTTACTTTTTAAGAGCAAGAATTTCATATGTTTGCTTTTAAAATTAATTAAGCAATACAACTACATTATACCATATTAGGCCTATAGTGTACAGTTAGCATAGCTTAACTACTAATTTCATGTTACTATGATAGCATGAAAAACAAAATATCATTTGGCAGAGTGTTTAAGATTCTTCTTTACTCTCTCATACTATCTTTCCTTTATCTTTGGATTTTTGAGAAAAGAAATCCTACTGTTATTTTTACTGATCTACTTGGATTTAGAAGATACTCTGTCAAGTATGATACTTACGATGTCTCTTTTGACAGCAGTGTAGCAGAGGGATTTAAAAAAGAGATTTACGATTCTCTTGATCCTATTAAATATAAAGATAAAAAAAGATTTGATTTTGTAGATAACAATAAAGGGATTATTATCTCTACTGAAGAGAAGGAAAAAGCAAAGGTATTAGCATCACTGGATTTGATTCCTGTTGTTCATACATATTCATTAACTGATTCTATTAAATTAGATGAATTAAAGAACAAACATGTATATATTCTTAACTCTTTGTATAAAGATTTCTTACAAAGTTCTTACGGTATAGAAGCAGAAGTTGTAGAATCTGCCGAATCATTAATTACAAAATTAAAAGAGGATACTGAGAAGATAGCTTTATTGGAGTTCAAAGATATTGGATTTGATTTAAAAATATTAACTTTGGATGAGAAATACTTCTTAGATGATTTTGAGGGAGCTGTTTCATTAAAATTCTACGCTTCAAATATTGATTCTTCTGATGAATTTATACTCGATGTGATTAAAAAGAATCTAAATATGTATGAGAAGAGTATAGATGAAACAAAGTTAGCAAAGGTAAACATGGGTGGAGTTGTAGCAATTAGTCGGGCTCTTTTGAGTAAGATGGTAGCTGTTAAAAGTACAACATATCCTGCTGATGTTTTAGGGGATTTTCTTGGAGATGCTGATTTGACTCATGTTTCCAATGAAGCTTCTTTTGTAAGTAATTGTACTGCGAGTAATGGAATGAGATTTTGTACTAAAGATGAACATATTGATGTGTTGAAAAGGAGTGGAGTAGATATCGTAGAGCTAACAGGTAATCATAATAATGATTTTGGTAGTTCAAATAACACTCGAAGCATTGAGATGTATAAGGCTCTTGGCATGGAGTATTTTGGTGGTGGTTTAAATAAGGAGGATGCAAGTAAGATACTGTACAAAGAGGTAAATGGTACAAAATTAGCTTTTATTGGCTATAACTATTACGATTCTATATATAATCATACATACGCTTTAGCTGGAGAGAAAACTGCAGGAGGTAATTGGTACTCAGTAGAGAAATTAGAAAAGGATATTAAAGAAGCTAAAGAGAAAGCAGATGTTGTAACCGTCTCTTTTCAGTTTCAAGAGTGTTACTGTTATCCTGCTTCTGATGTGATCTATCCAATCTGTTACAAACCTATTGGAAATCCAGATCAAAAAGGCGTGTTTAGAAAAGCAATTGATTTAGGGGCTAATATAGTGGTTGGGACTCAAGCTCACCAACCTCAGACATATGAGTCATACAACGGTGGGATGATTTTCTACGGTTTAGGAAATCTTTTCTTTGATCAGTCAATATGGATAGGTACAAGACAGGGTCTTGTTTTGTCTAACTATTTCTATGATGGGAAATATGTTCAGACTAAAATTACTCCTATATATATGGGAAGTAATCTACAGCCAAGATTTGCTACTCAGGAAGAGGGTGATCTTTTAATGAAGCTTCTAAAGAATGCTAGATAAGAAGTAACTCCTTATCTAGTTCTTTTTATTTCGTTGTTTTAATGAATACTCCTTGTTGATCAGTTATTGTTAGCTTGTCCCCGTAAAGACTGTTATCTATATCTCTAACAGCGTATTTAAAACTAGAGGAGTCTGAGCTCCACTGTGCAATCTGCCTGACATTATTGTATTTAGCATCATTAAATATCTGCTCAGATGTTCTTGCTGAAGATGAAGTAACTGATGAAGATGCAAACAGGTTCCAGCCAGTATAATCTGCTAGATTAATACTCTTTTGCGAAACAACAACTGAGGTAGGTATTTTTACCTCTTCTGTAGCAATTATCAAATACGATTCATTAGGTAGAAGAGGGAAGTCCTCTCCACTAATAGTACCGTTCTCTTGAACTACTAACTTCTCCCATTTATCATTTCTAAATATTCCAACAGCAGTTACTTTATTCTGAGAGAATACGATTAATTCCTTTGCTGTTCTGATAGGGGTATTAGCTGAAAGGATATAGTATGCTTCGATGAAGTTTACACCTTTAGATATCACTATCTCTTTAGTTTGAGCCTTACAGTTCTGTGAAGTTACTCCAGATATTGAAACACCTCCTGCTTTTTGACAATTCACATCTAATTTATATTTCAAATTACCATTTAGTGAACAACACACATACTCTGACTCACATTTCTCCTTTGTAGATTGCTCTATTATTTCAAAACCACTCTTTTGCATACACTCTTTAACTGTAATATATGATCTCTTTGTTCTGCTCTCATACAAACAACACTCCATGGTGTCTTCCTTCTGCCTATCCTTAATACAGGTCTCTCCTACAACTACTCTGATAGTTGAACCATCTGGATACTGACAGATACATCCATCAACATCTTTGCAAACCCTTCTCCAACTCCATGCTTCATTTACTAGATTCGTGTCAACATCATTATCTTTGTTTTTGTAATCTCCCGTAATTAATCTAAAGAAGATATCTTCCGCATCATATACATAGCCATCTGATGGGAACTTAGCATATACCTTTGGATCAAACCCTGGAATTACTGTAGGCTCGCTTGATGGAGGGGTAGGACGAGGAGTAGGGATAGGTGTAGGAGTCTTCTCTATACATACACTCTGTTCCTCATACAAATTAATGGTATTTGTTGGAACTCTTAAACACTCTTTAGCATTCATCCATTTTACAGTTGTACCATCTGCTGATCTACAACATCTCATAGAATCAGCCACTGTCCTATCTTTAGAGCATGATTCCCCCATATTTATATCTCTTCTATCAGTGGAATTCTGATCTCCGAAAATACATACACAACCATCTGCGTCTGCACAGTGCCTTATTGGATTAGCATCATTTATTAATATTCCATCTCTTACACCGTCTTTTGTCTTGTAATCTTCATGAGCAAGCAATTTACCAATGAGTTTGTTCTTTAGTAAAGTTAATTTGCTATCTTTGTGTGAGTATGTAGCGTATTTCTTTATCGTAAACTCCTTCTCCTTAGCATCAAAAGCCCAAGTACCGTGATATTGAGTATCAAACATATATCTACTCCCATCAGAATCAAGGAGATAGAGAGATTCAATATCTCCCTTACCTGTTATTGTCTTTGGCAAATCTACTTTCTCTCCAATTTGATCTGTTTCAAATGTATATTTCTCCTCCCATATCTTATTTGAAGAGGAGATTCTAAAATCATATTTAGTATTTGGTTCTAATTTATCAATCTTTACCGAATATGTTATTGGTCTATTATTTGATTCATCTCCATATACTGTGATGCTATCTGCTTGTTTGAAGACTCCTGAGTTAGTAGAGTCTTTGTAATGAACTTTGTATGAAGATTTGGTATCTGTTTGCCAAAATATTTTTGCATCTACAGTCGATATGTTAGTAACAACAATTTGCATAGGCTTCTCTTCCATAGTTTTTAACTTTTTGAGAGTATCAGGAACCAGTAATGACAAAGCTATTGTTAGTAACATAGCAATACCTAAGCGAGGCCACACTTTTTTTAGATTTTTTTTCATATGTTTTAATTATTTTATTAGCTTATATAATTCTAATATATTTTATTCAGAACTTGTAGATGTTAAAACAGATCTAATGTTAATTGTACTGGTTCAACACTCTGCTCTTTATCTGTTGTGAACTTTGGCATATTGTAATGTTTTACTTTCGATTTTGATAGCTTTTTCAATTCTTGTTTATGCTCTATATAGTATTTTGTTATCTCTTCTATTTTTGATAATGCGCAGAGGATATCTTTTCTGTCTCCAAGGAAGATATCTTTAGGTCTTAATGTCAGTTTTCTGTTTGTAATAGGGTTATACATAGTTGTAACTACTGAATTTCGTATGCTTCTGTCCCCTAAGGAGTGCTCTAATATCTCTTCTATATTCATCTTATTAAGAAATGGATTTGAAAATGACATGTTATGTTTAGAAAATTGTGGGAATTCTTTTTTTGATGAATCTAATAAATCCCAAGCGGTATAAGTGACTATACCTTTATCTATGAGAGAATCTATTGTCATTTTGGTACAGAGTGTTGAAAGAAATAGCTGTAATTTTTGTGATGTTTTTAAATTGTCTGCTCTGTTTGGTACTGTACCAGTTTTGTAATAGATTATTTCCATAGGTTCCTCTGGATAATTGATAGGTATATGTATTCCATGAATTAATGGAACTATCTGTAATCTACTGTTTTCTAAAGTGATATTTGAAATAATGTTAACATCGTTGATGATTAAGTATTTATGAACATCTATATCTTTTAATTTCTTCGGATTATGAGCATTGTAAAGTATTCTGTCTAGTTTCTCTCTCATTAATGTGTTGTTATTCCAGGAGTTTTTTACTTCAGTTGGTGAGAGGATTGTGCTCTCTGCCAATTTAATTTTTTTTGTTGGTGCAGAGTATGTAAATTGCTTTTTTATAGGGTGGAATATTTGAGAATCTTTCCATACTTCCCAAAATTTCTCTGCTTTCTGTTCTGGAGTAGACTGGCTTTTGACTTCTTTCTGTTTTGCAATATTATGAAGATCGGCTATATGGTCTATGCCTTTAGATGGAAATGTATTTAGAAAATCTCTTGTTGTAGGATCTCTATCTAGCTGTCCTGCTCGTTGGTATATTTGAGTGAAGTATATAAGATTTCTTGTCTGTTGTTCAAAGATTTCTCTTGATGCTTCTTCTTTAAGATTCTCTTTAGATTCTTCTTTGTTTATTTCGTTTCCTGCTGTTATCTTTTCAGAAATAGATGCTAGTTGAGAAAGGGTTAATCTCGCTCCTAGCTGTTCTTGGTACTTTGCATCTTCTAATTCTATGGCAACTTGATCTTCTTTCTCATAGTTGTTGTATGTATCCATATTTATTTATCTAATTTTATAAATATAGAGTCTGATGTTAATACATTTATTCCATCTCCATATATTTGGTTCTCTGAATCTTTGAGTGTATATATGAATTTTGCACTATCTTTTTTCCATAGTGCGACTTGCACTATATTGTAAGTACTGTTTTGTTCGAGTATTTGTGTAGATGTACTGTTATTTTGAATCAGAGTAGACGCAGATATGAGATTCCATCCTGTCAGAGATGATATGTCTTTTTGATTTTGAACTTTTCGTCCTAAAGATTGGATGGAGAACTTTTCTGATGAGATGAATAGATATGTTTCTCCTGGTTCTAAAGTAAAGTCTTTTCCATTGATGGCTCCATTTTCATATTTAATGATGTCTATCCATGAGCCATTTGTGAATTTACCTACAGCTATTATTTTGTTGTTAGAATACTGGATTATTCCTTTCGCAGTAGTTATTGCTGTTTTTGAATAGTCTACTATTTCAGCAACTGTTATGAAATTGATTCCTGCATCAAAGTTATATGCGATTGTTTCTGTGAAGCATGAGTTGTTATCTATATCTTTTCTAATTTCTCCGTTGCAATCATACGGCATTTTTAATGATCTATTAGAGTTGTTTTCACAACACACGGCTTCAGTTTTTACTGATTTTCTATCAGGAGTACATGTATATCCAAAGTCTATGTTCATTCTGTATCCTGCATTGCCGTTATTCATATCATATAGGCATTGGCATCCATCAGCATCTAAACAGTATCTATCTTTATCTGTAACAATCATCTCATCTCTACTACCATCTATTGGACCTGGAGTAGGTGGAGTAGGAGGCGTAGGTGTTGGAGAAGGTACTGGAGTTGGTACAGGTGATGGCGTTGGATTTGGTGTAGGTGACGGAGATGGCGTAGGAGTAGGAGAAGGTGTAGGAGATGGGGTCGAAGTAGAATCACAGTTATTATACTGGGAGTTTGTTATTGCTGAGGAGTAATCACAAGGATTAGCGACTTTTTCTATAGTGAAAGGCCATGCTAAAGGTTTTTGAGTATACCAACTATGTACATTACTAATTCTGCTAATATACTCTCTTCCTTTTAATATTGATTGCTCATTATCACATTTACCTGTCCAGAATTTAGCAGCCCACAGTATTAATTTGTCTTCTCCATCAGGGCAGGAAGATATATATTTTTCTGTAGCTATAGTCTTTAGAAACCACTCTATCTGTGCAGTGAAATCCTTTGGAGGAACAGAGGCGAGTCCATGTATTCCAAAATCTTCAATATCTAAATTAAACCCTGCATAGTTGCTTCCTCCTGATTCATTTGACCAGATCGTCATCATAAATGCAGGACTTATACCAGCTTCTAATGATTTACAATATACATCTTCATAGCACTGCTGACCGTATGAGCCTCCTTCACAGTTCTGTACCCACTTTCTGAGGACCTGTTCTACAGTTACTTTAGTTGGAGGATATCTTGTGGAGTTTACAGTTATATTAGTTTTGCAGTTAGCTCCAGCTTGTGCATAAACAGTACCATTTATCATACTCCAAAATTTCTTGTTTAATTCTAATTGAGGAGTGTAATCAGCATAGTTAACAATACTGTACTCTTTATTCATAGAATCAAAAGCATATGTTCCATGATATTGGGTATCTAGCATTAAAGTATCGCTATCTGTTTTTACAAGAAGAAAATTTTTAGGAGTAGATTTCCCTGTTACTATATTTGGAATATGTATTTCATTATTTACATCTTTTGTTTTGAATGAATACTCCGACCATGTGTTATCTTTTATCTGTATTCGGAAAATATACTCTGTGTTGGGAGTTAAATTATCTATATTTACTCTGTAAACATTTTTTGAAGAGAGAATATCGTAAAAGATATCTGAATTCTTCATATCTTTGTACGGTAGGGTACTTTGTTTCTGTTTGTAAGAGAGTGTGTACAGTATATCTTTTGATGCTTTCCAATATATTTGTGTAGTAGTTGGAGTAGTATTAGCTATTTGTATGTCTGTAGGAGTTTTTCTTTCTAGATTATTCTGTTTTATGTTGTTGTAAAGAAGTATGGATATGGCTGATACTAGTGATACGGCTATTAAAGTTAGGATTGATATGTGTATAAATTTCTTCTTGTTTTCCATTTTCTGCTTAATATCATATCAAAGAACAAGGGTATTTTGTATATTGATTTTTTGTTTTCTTACTGTAAAATTTGAGTGTTAGTTTTAGCTCATTTCGAATCAAAATACTGTGTGAAAGGAGGGGTAGATGTTTGTTACTGAAGATGTAGCCAATGAGGCTCTTAATCAGTTTTTTCCTGACGATAAGAAGAAGTGTAAACCATTTCGGAAGGAATTTTTCTCTAAGATAGTGGGTAGAGAAGATGTTGTAGCGACAGATGTTGTTACTATATTTTTTAATTCTGAGTCTTCTTATTGTTCCTATTTAATGGACAGCTTTCCAAGGTTTTTGCTTGCTTTGAAGCTGAATCCTGATGAAGATACTACAGCTTTAGATCATTACAACGAACTTAAAAGAGAAGAGATGAGAAAAAACTAAAACTGGCACCTGTGAGGGTATGATAATCTGCTCTTTTTAGAGTGATTTCCACCTGAGGTGCCAGTTAAATACTTACTTCCTTATTAATTTGCCGATGTAGATTAATACAACAGCACCAACGGTTGCTACGAGTAAGCTGTAAGGATTGAATCCTGTTACTCCTACTTTACCGATTAGGTTCATGATTAATCCTCCGATGAAAGCACCAACTACACCTAGGACTAAATTTCCTATTAATCCTGTTGATGTCTTCATGATTTTGGTTGCTAGCCATCCAGCTACAACCCCTAGTATGATCCAATATAATATACTCATACATTTAGAATAATAATTTAATTATTTAAATGTTATTTGTTTCTTTGGATTGTGCAATACATATTAGAATAGAGTAGTATAAAAGTATTTTAAGCATAGGGGTTTGTAGTTTTATATTGAGAGGATTACAACTCCGCGACCAGGACTCGAACCTGGAACCGAACGGTTAACAGCCGTTTGCTCTACCATTGAGCTATCGCGGATCAACGATGTCGCCCCATTATATATATCTAAACCAATTTCTGCAACAATTTGTATATATTCAAATATCAATATATCATATAAATATATCTAACTTTAATATAAAAAACATGATAGAAGACAAAATCAAAATATCCTTTGTAGGTATGGAACCTACAGAAGCCCTGAAAGAGTATGTTAAGGAGAAGATATCAAAACACGATAATCTATTAGACGATGCTACCTTTGTTGAGATTTTTTTGAAACAGAGTAAATCAAACAAGGGAGTTAGTAGTGATTTTAGAATTGATATGAATGTTACCTTACCTGAGACTAGAATAAGAGTTGAGGAAAGAGGAGAGAATATGTATGCCAATATAGATCTAGCTTCCGATACCCTTGGAAGAAAATTGGCAAGATACAGTGAGATGAAAGAGCAGTGGAGTGGAAAGAAACCATGGAAGATAATGGAAGCAGAAGCAGAGGTCGATATAGTTGATGATGAAGATTCTCCAACAGACACTTCATATACTCCAAAGATATCAAGAAGAAAAACAATGGACGATATGAGGCCACTAGAAGAAGCTGAGGCTATCGAAAGGATGGAGATGGCAGGATACGACCAATATCTATTCAAGAACAAAAGCACAGATAAAATAACAATGATATACAGACGAATAGATGGAGGTTACGGTTTAGTAGAACCTCAAGAGTAGAGAAGTCTATATTGATAAACAAAAACCCCGCATATGCGGGGTTTCATTTGCTAACCTATTAAGAAATACTTACTTCTTAATCTTATCTACTACTGTATTGATCAAATCAATAGTTGTAGTTAAGAATCCATATTTTGGTTGATTCTTTGCATTATCTCTAATATTGTATTCACTTCTTTTAGTATTTAACCAATCGCTCATATTAGACTCAACCAACTGTCTCTTATACCAATCAGTAGTTTGCTCCTTGTACTTCTCATAATCCAATTTCTCTCCCTCTTCTAAAGCTGCTGCCTCAGTTGGGAAGATTACATCACTGTACTGATTGAAGAAGTTCTTAATATCATCCTCTGTATATTGAAGAGATGGTTCCAAAATCTTTCTTAACATCAAGTCAGTTTTTATCTGTTCCTTTAATTGCTCTACTGTGAAGTTATTTGCTAGTAATGTACTTTGTAACTTCTCTTCTCCTCCCATCCTCTCTCTATATGTATTTAACTCATCTTCTATATCTTTTTCAGTAACTTCTACATTAGCTTTCTTAGCTTCTAACTTAATGATCTCATCATCAATCATTTTTGCTGACATAGCTTTTCCATAGATTTTCTCTATCTCTTTTGTCCATTTATTTCTAGGTATTCTAGAGTTATTAACAACAGCGATGCTATATGAATTGTTGAAGAACTGTACTGCAAGGTCTACTAATGCAATTGTTGCTATGATTACAATTATTAAACCTAATATTTTTAATACAGGTTTGTAATTGTACTGCTTTAATCCTGATAGATCTGGTTTCTTAACCTCTATCTTTTTAGCAATCTTCTTCTCAACAGTCTTAACTTCAGTTTTTAAAGACTTTTTAGGAGCAGATTCCTTCTTTGGGTAGTTTTTAGCTTTCTTAGATTTGCTCATTAAGTTATTTATGTAAATTTAATAGTTAGACAAGTTTAGCAAAATATTCTAAAAGAATAAAGGACATAGATATGATTAAGAGAATTATTGTAACTTCAAGTGTAAGTATATTGTCCTATATCCGTTATTGTGGTCTATTACAACATATCCTTGACCACACTCCTGCCTTCTATAGACAGTACCTGAAGCTGCTGCTACTACAGCTGCTCCTCCTGTAGAGTAGTAATCTGCTCTGACTAAGTCTACAGCGTGATAGTTTCTTGGATCTCTTTCGTGAACATTCTGTGTGACTACTACCGAGCCAGTTAATGGCATTAAATATGAGCCAGAGGTTGCAAGTTGAGGAGGAGTTGTACCATCCCAGTCATATGCAGTACCGGGTCCCTGCCATGTTAAATACCCATTGCTCCATATTGGAACATTAGAGTAGAACCCTTGGCTCATGGTAGATTTACTAATTCCAAAATGTAAGTGAGGTCCAGTAGAGAATCCGCATGTTCCAACACCTTTATCTAGATATCCTATCAATCCACCTCTTGGTACAGGTCCCTCCTTAATCATCTCTCCCATATGTGCATTAATGTAGGCTAATATCTTTGCATCTAAAGCTGCCTGTTGATCTTTTTTCTGTACCATTTCTGCTAACAATTGTGCCTGCTTTGCTTTAGATTGTGCTAATAGAGATTCTCTTTCTTTTTTCTGTCCATCTAATACTATTTGATTCTCTGCAAGCTTAATCTTCTCTTCTTCAATACTATTTCTCTTTATCTGAATTTTAGCCTTGTTCTCAGCTAACTCTTTCTCCTCTTCCTTTAATTCTGTTACTTTAACTGAGTAGTTTTCTAAGTACTGTTTATCTTTCTCTCTTGTTGATGCTAAATATTTAGCTTTTCTTAATGCAGAAGAGATATTGTTAATATCTAATAATATTTCGAAAGTTCCAAGGAAAGAGTATTTGTATGATTCTGTAATTCGTTCATTTACTGTTTCTTCTAAAATCCCTATTTCTTGTTTAAGTAATGATATTGTATCTTCTTTTTCCGTAAGGTCTTTCTCTAGAAGTTTAATTTCTACATCATTTGCAGCTATCTCTACTTGTAGTGATTGTATGACTTTTTCAGATTGTATGATCTGATCCTTTATATAGTTAATTTTCTCTTGTAATGATAACTGTTGATACTCTTCATTCTTTAATTGTCTTTGAATACTCTCTTGCTGTTTCCTTAAAATTTCGGATTGCTTTCTAAGATACTCAACACATTCATATGAATTGGGATCTATATTTGGTGGGCATGATGTTTGAGCTGATACAGGCTCTTGCTTTGAAGATGCGAGTACGACTAAGGCCAAAGTAGAGACAAGAAGAACAAAAATTGTAATTATTATCCTTTTCTTCATTTTTATTCTAAATATTTTTTAATTGCACTAAGACTACTTATGATTCCAACTAATCCTCCTACAATTATATGAATAATATAATATAGTAAAATGAAAAGAAGATTAAATCTCTGTAGGAAGTCTAAACCAAAGCTTTTTAGGAAACTGTTGATGAAGAGAGCGAAATCTGTTCCTTGTGTGTAATAGATGATGACATACCAAGGAATTATCAGGATTGAAGCTCCTATTACTCCTCCAATTAATCCGTAGAATAGTCCCTCTAATATAAATGGAAGTTTTATGAAATTATCAGAACCTCCAACTAAGTGCATGATTCTAATCTCTTCTTTATGTGAGTTAATATTGAATCCTATGGCTATTCTTATCAAGAAAAATGTAATTATTACTAATGAAGCTATTAATATTACCGAGCTAATATTGATTATTCTTGCTAGAGATTTAAGATTCTCTACTACATCTTTGAAGTAAATCACCTCATCTATATTTGCATTTGTCTTTTTCTCCTGATTTATATTTTCAATTACTTTAAGTAAAGATTGTACTGATTTAGCTCTGATTTCTAAACTTGGTGGTAACGAATCAGCTGTTACAGTAGATAGTAGGTCTGGATTTTCTGCAAAATCATTTTTGTATATATTTAGCGCTTCTTCTTGTGAGATGTAATCTATACTCTCTATTAAATTAGAATCATATATCTTATCTTTGAAAAGCATAATGTATGATTCTTCTGTGTCTTTTTTGAAAAATACTATTACTTGTGCTTTCTTCTCATAATACTGCACTCCTTTTTGTGCAATGATAGCTGCACTTATGAAGAAAGATGATATGGCTATGACAATAGAGGTTACTAAGACAGTTGATATTGATAACCACTTGTTTCTTTTAATATTATTTTTTGCATTGTTAATAAGTTTGTTTGCCATAATTAATTGTTTTTCGATTTATTTAAATACTCTCGAACGAAATCTTCTAAAATAGATTGATCTTCTTTGCTAAATTCTATGTTTTTTAAATCATCCTCTGTTAATTTCAATATCATCTCCATATTTGTTATTTTTGCTTTACTTAATTTCTTTAGCACTTTTTTATCTAAGTCTTCTATATCTTTCTCTATCTTAATCTCTTTCTCCTCTACCTTTTGATTTGTATCTTCTTCTTTCTTCTTTTCTTCCTCTTTATCTGTCTTAATATGTATATTTACTTTCTTTGGTTTTTTGATTGTATTGTAATCACCCTTGTTGTCAGAGACTATTTTTCCATTTTCCATCCTTATGACTCTAGTTTTCATAAAATCTACAATCTCTTTATCGTGACTAATGACCATTACGGTTGTTCCATTTTTGTTAATATTTTTTAATATATCTAGAATTTGGAAAGAATTGTCTGGATCTAAGTTGCCTGTAGGTTCATCTGCAACTAATAGGTCAGGATTACTTGCTAATGCTCTAGCAATAGCTCCTCTTTGCTGTTCTCCTCCAGAGAGCTGCACAGGAAAGAGTGTCTTTCTGTTCTCTAGTTTAACTAGATTTAGTAAGTAATCAGTAGTCTCTTTAATTTCTTTTTCGGCTTTACCTAATATTTCTAAAGAGAAAGCGATATTCTCTTCCAATGTCTTGGTTTGTAGAAGTTTAATATCTTGAAAGACTATTCCCAGCCTTTGCCTATACTGAGGGATTAAAGGTTTCGGTAAGTTATTAATCTCCACATCTTCAAAAAAAATGCTTCCTGAAGTTGGAACTTCTTCTCTTATGAGAAGTTTCATTAAGGTTGTTTTACCTGCACCTGATGGTCCTACTAAGAAAGAGAACTCTCCTTTATCAATATTAAAAGTAACCTCATCTAGTGCTGTTATATCTTGTGAATATTTTTTTGTTACATCTTGGAACAGTAACATGGCAGTTAAAGACAGTTTAATTACATTACATTGTATATATTACTTCATTCTGATTTCTGCTTCAACTAGTTCATCTATATTTCCATCTAATACACTTTCAGGATTACTTAATTCGACTCCTGTTCGTAAATCTTTAATCAGTTTATATGGATGTAGTATGTAGTTTCTAATCTGATTCCCCCAGCCGGCTATTTTGTACTCTCCTTTAATATCAGAAATTTTAGTAAGTCTTTGTTCCTCTTTTATTCTCCAAAGTTTTGCCTTAAGTATGTTCATAGCATTCTCTCTGTTTTGAGCTTGGCTTCTCTCGTTTGATGATTGAACTGTAATATTTGTTGGTATGTGAGTTATCTGAACTGCAGAGGATGTCTTGTTAACATTCTGCCCTCCTGGCCCTCCTGATTTTACTGCTTTGAATAGAATATCTTTCTCTGGTATCTCTAAATTGTTTTCTTCTTTTAATTGAGGAAGTACTTCCACTCCAGCAAAAGTTGTTTGTCTTAAACCTTGAGCATTAAAAGGAGATATTCGTACTAGCCTGTGAGTACCGTGCTCTCTCTTTAGAATTCCAAAAGCGAGTGGTTGATTAATTAGAAGAGTTACAGTAGATATTCCAGCTTCATTACCTTTACTCATTTCAGATACAGTATATCTCCATCCCTGTTTGTCAAAATACATTGTGTACATTCTGAAAAGCATCTCTACCCAGTCATTAGATTCTGTTCCTCCTTGTCCCGAGTGTATTGAAAGTATTGCATAAGCACTATCATATTCTCCTGAGAGAAATTTTCTTAATTCAAATTTATCCAATTTCTTTCTTAGTAATTCATAATCTTCTATTAGTAAGTTCTGTTCTGTCTCATTTTTTATTGAATTAAATATCTGTACTAGAGTATCAATATCATTTTTCAACTCTTCGGCTGTACTTATCTCTTCTTGAATATATGTTATTTCAGACATAGTTTGTTGAGCTTTCTCATTGTTAGACCAAAAGTTTTTGTCTAATGTTTGATTTTGAAGCTGTATTAATCTTTCCTGCTTCTGTGCAAGATCTAAATTTTTGATAGTACTTTCAATATCTTTCTGTAAATCTACGATATCTTTTTTGCGTAAATCATTCATATGTAATATATTATACACTGAGTTGGACTTAGTAAAATTTTAATTACATCTTTATGTTTGAATTTTTGAAAAAGAAAGAGAATGAAGATTCGCCAACTGTTGTATCAAAATTTGGAGATGCTGTATTTGATAACAGAAAGTTTGTCACATTAATTATTCTTGATGGGTTAGGAGTGTATCCTGACGGAGAGGGGAATGCTGTATGGGCCGCTAAAACTCCTTTTCTTGATACTGCTTGGACTTTCGGTAGATCTACTTTAATTCATGCAGCAGGTACACATGTAGGATTACCAAATGAAGAGGCAGGTAATTCAGAGGTAGGACATTTGAATCTAGGAGCTGGACAGGTTGTGTATCAATCTCTCCCAAGAATTAACGATGCTATTAGCGATCATGAATTAAACAGCAATCCAGTTATTCGAGAGATGTTTGAAAGATTAAAAAGCAAGAATAGTGATTTACATCTTACTGGAGTTCTTAGTGCAGCAGGAGTACACGGCCATATTAAGCACCTTTTTTCATTAATGGAGTTATGTAAAGCAAATGGAGTAAATCCATATATCCATATTATGTTAGACGGTAGAGATACAGGTCCTATGGAGGGATATCTGTATATCAGTAAATTAAAGGAGAAGATTAAAGAGCTTGGCATTGGAAGAATAGCATCGATGATGGGTAGGTTTTACGGAATGGATAGAGATAGTCGTTGGGAAAGAACAAAGTTAGCTTACGATGCTATGGTAGGAATCTCAGACGATACTTTTACAGATCCAGTAGATGCAATACAGAAGGCATATCAAAGAGAGGAGTATGATCAGTTTTTTAAACCAAGAGTATGTGTTGGAAGTGATGGAAAACCAGTAGGTGTTGTAAAAGATGAAGATGCAGTTCTCTTCTGGAACTTCCGTGAGGACAGAGCTAGACAGTTGACTAAAGTTTTTGTGGTAGATAACTTTACACATTTCCAAAGAGTTAACTATCCTAGAAATGTATATTTTACCACCATGACAGGTTATGAAGAGGGTCTGCCAGCACATGTAATATTTCCTCCTCTTGAGATTGAGCAATCTCTTTCTGAATATCTATCAGTTAATGGTAAGAGACAGGTTCACTTAACCGAAACAGAGAAATTTATGCATGTTACATACTTCTTTAATGGTGGTATTGAGCAACCTCATCCTGGTGAAATATTTTTTAATATTCCATCACCTAGAGTTGATGATTACGCTTTAACTCCAGCTATGAGTGCAGAGATTATTCGTGATGAGACAGTTAGAAGAATTGAAGATATTCACAACAACCCTGTGAATTTTATACTTCTGAATTTTGCTAATCCTGACATGTTAGCTCATACAGGTAATTTTAACGCAACAGTTAGAGGTAATGAAATTATGGACAGCTGTTGTGCAGATATTGCAAAAGCTACACTTAAAGCAGGAGGAGCAGTTGTAGTAACAGCTGATCACGGAAACTGCGAGACTATGATTAACAGAGTAACTAAACAGATAGATATCGCCCATACAAACAATCCAGTTCCTCTAACAGTTTTAACGAATATGAGTGAGATGGAAGGGAAAGCGGGAATACCTTTAAAGAAGATAGGTACCGGAGAAAAAGCAAAGACAACAGGACTTCTTGCAGATGTATCACCGACTGTACTTGGTCTATTAGGTATGGATATTCCATCTAATATGACAGGAGTTGATCTGAGATCAATTATTTAAGAAGGTAAGTACTGATTAAGATAGCTACTCCTACAACAATCCTATATATTCCAAATACTGTTAACCAATTCTTCTTCTTGTTATGTTTAAGAATTTGCAATGATATTACTCCAACAACGAAAGTTACTCCTACAATTATTAACGCATCTAACTGATTGTGTGATATCTCGCTTAACGGTGAACCTTTTAGTACTCCCCAAAGGAAACTACCAAACAGCACAGGAAGACCTATGAGAAATGAATACTCCAAAGCAGTATATTTCTCCATACCTGTCAAAATTCCAGCAATGGTAGAAATGCCTGATCTGGAAGTTCCTGGTATTAGGGCTAAGACTTGAGCTACCCCAACTATACCAGCTTGCTTCCATGTAATACTCTGTACATCTTCTGTTACTGGTTTTGTAACTTTACTCTTCCGTCTCTCTATTAATATCATAACTATTCCCCATACGATTAATGAAACAGATATTATCCAAGTAGCTCGTAGCTTCTCTGAGATGATTTCTTCAAAGAAGAAGCCTACTATCGCTGCGGGGATACTTGAAACAACGACTTTGAAGTAGAAGTTCCATCTGTCTCTAGTTAGAAAATCTTTAAAAATCTTTTTCCAGAAAAATATCAAAATAGCCAAAGTAGTACCAAGATGAAAAAGTACAAGTAGAGTTGAAGACATATCTATTTCAAAAACTTTGCCAAGAAGTAGAAGATGAGCGGAACTTGATACAGGGAGGAGTTCTGTAACTCCTTGCACTGTGCTGAGAAATATAATCTTTAAAGTTTCCATATTATTTGCTATCCTGAATTAAATATAATTATGCTAATATTAAATAGGATGATAGTCAAAGGTCTTCTCAAAATTTTAATGGTACTGTTTCTCTTTCTTCTAATACCTCTATCAGAAATATCTGCAGCCTCTCCATCTTTTTCGTTCTATCCTAATGGAGGTGTTGTGGTGAATGCATCGCAGGGATTCATAGTAGATGTAATGATTGATACTGGAGGAGAGCAGATACTCTCTGCAAAATTCACAGTTCTGTTTGATCCAAGAGAGATTCAATTAACAAAAGTAGAGAAGAATAACTCACTGTTTGCTCAGTGGCCAGAGGATGAAAGTACGGTAGACAACGATAATGGAGTTGTGATGTTACAAGGTTTTAGCCAAAGTGGTAGTGGTAACGAGTATGCAACTACTGGTGGAGCTGATGTCTTTGCTAGGCTACATTTCAAAGCATTGAAACAAGCAGATACGGTTTTGGATTGGGAGTACGAAACAAACAATGGAGTTTTTGAGACAGTAATGATTTTAGATGGATCTCCTGCTAATACAAATATTCTCGTAACTAAACCGAGTAGTGCAGTATTTAAAATAGGGAATGTTACTCAACTTGATCATTCAAATATTAATACTGCTATCCCAATAGATAAATATATTTTGTTTACAGGCATTGCTCTGATTTTGTTTGGTGGATTTATGGTATTTACAAAGCCAAGGTCATTTAATAGAAGAAAAGGTACTGTAGTTATATATGACGAAGAAAAAAAACAGTGATAATTTCAAAGTAGCTATTGTTACGGAACACCTATGGAAGATGGGAGGAGCAAATAGGGTGTTAGATTGCTTTTGTGAAATGTTTCCTAATGCCGATATTTATGCTCTTTTTGGATGGGGTGATGAGAAGAGAAAGAGAGAGAATCTCTCTGAGGAGATATGTAAACATAAGCTCTTTTACTCTAACTTAAATAGGTTGCCTTTTGTTAGAAAATATTATCAATATACTTTTTCTAAATGGATTAAAGAAATAGAGAAATTTGATTTCTCTAACTATGATTTAGTGATATCTTCATCATCTTCGGTTGCTCATGGAGTCATTACACCTTTAGATTGTTTTCATTTAGCATATATTCACTCTCCAATGAGATATATTTGGGATTTAAATAGGAAGTATTTTGGAAATGGGGATGGTAGTCACTCCTCGTTTGTGTCTTTCTTTAGTAAGATTCCTTTCTATTTTGCAAGGATATGGGATGTAACTGCTTCTAACAGAGCTGATGTTTTAATTGCAAATTCTCACTATATTAAGAAAAGAGTGTGGAAGTATTGGAAAAAGCATGTTGAAGTAATCTATCCTCCTACTAATTTATATACAGGAGCTCTTGTTAAGAAGAGAGAGGAGTATTTTGTTTCTGGAGCTCCTTTTGAGAAGAACAAGAGGGGAGATTTTCTACTTGAGAAGGCTAAGGAGTTAGGTTTCAAGTTGAAAGTAATAGGAACAGGGAATATGTTGAGCAGTTTAAGAAAGAAGTATTCTAAGTATGAGAATATTGAGATATTGGGGTGGGTGTCAGAGGAAGAGAAATGGAGCATCTTGTCTAATGCATCTGGGTATATTATGCCGGGTATTGAAGATTACGGTATTTTTGTAGTGGAGGCTTTGTCATGTGGCACCCCTGTTTTAGCTTTTGATAGTGGCGGTTGTTTGGAGACTGTTGTAGATGGTGTGTCCGGCATGTTTTTTGAAAAAGATACCTTTGATGAGATATTTGAAAGGTTTAGGAATTATAAATGGGAGTATTCTAAAGTAAAGAGTTCATTAAGAAATTACAATACAAGAGAGAGTTTTAAAGAAGAGATTAAGAGGGTGTTGGTTGATAAAGGAGTGTATATTTGATATTATTTTCTCGTTGTGACCTATGCCGAGATAGCTCAGTTGGTAGAGCATCTGTCTGAAGAACAGAGGGTCCCCAGTTCGATCCTGGGTCTCGGCATATGCGAGAGTAGTTCAGTTGGCTAGAACGACACATTGCCAATGTGTAGGTCGCGGGTTCGAACCCCGTCTCTCGCTCCAAGCAGTTTCTCAATCGTTATTCTTTCTTTCCTTCTTTTCTTTCGTTTACAAAAGAGGTCAGACCTAGGTCCGACCTAGGACGGACCTGTTTACAACCTCTTCCGAAAATGTTACATTTCATGAGTTGTTGTTAATCTTTAATTAAAAGCCCACAATCATGAAGATTCTTTTTACTCCTCTTACTAGTAGCTCCATCGCCCATATCATTAGAAGTTTTGCATTAGCCGAAAGATTTGTAGAAAATGGAGATGAAGTATTCTTCACATCTTGTACCTTAAAGAAAGATTTCATTGAAAAAGAAGGTTACAAGGTAGTACGATCATACTCGTCGTTTAATCTTAACGATGAAAAAGACCAGTCTGTCAACTATCTTGCTTCTCACAAAAAAGAGATGGTTGAGTGGTTTAAGGCAGATATTGAAGCTGCTTTGGAAGTTAAAGCTGATGTTGTCATAGGTTGCTCTTCACTTTTCGGTCCTCATGTTACATACGCTACTGGTATACCAACAGTCGCATTAATGAACGGTCAGTATACTCCTTCTACAAAAGGATTGATGGGAATATGTCTTTGTGATGATTCTTTAAGAAGTAGAATATTAAGAACTGTTCTTCGCCCCATCTTTGATTACGAATTTCTTAAAAAGTATCTCTCAGAGGTATTAGATGCCTATCGAATCATTGGAATAGAACATGATGATATCAAAAACCGTGCAGATCTTTACAGTAAAATGAGTATACTGATCCCTGGTGATGAAGAGTTTGAACCTCAACTATATTTAAATGATACAACTAAATTCATAGGTCCACTATTCTGGGAAGGCTTTGAGAAAATAGATGGAGATTTAACAGAGGAAGCCATCTTAAAGTTTAAAGGTGATGATCATCTACTGTTTGTTACTTTTGGTGGAAGTGTGTTTAGTAAAGATGTGTATTACAGAATATTAGATGGTTTGGAGAAGATTAAAGCTAAAAAAATAGTTGCTCTAGGACCAAACTTCAAAAGAGATGAATTTCCTGAAGATAGGGATGATCTAATTATTAGAAATTTTGTACCAGGTTTAAGACTGTCTAAACTTTCAGATATTATAGTTAATACTGGATCTCAGGGAGCTATTATGCAAGCTTTGTCATACGGTAAACCTGTTGTAGCATTTCCAGTGGGCATAGATCAGGCATATTTTGCCAATCGTCTAGAAGAGATGAAGGTAGGTATAAATGTAAATAAAACTAGTCTTCTAGGTTTTTCTAAAAGAGAAAGCTATCAGTTTGTAGATAACAAAATTCCAGAAAAGATGGTTCAGGCTGTTAAAGTATTAATGAAAGATAAAAGTTATGCAAGAAATGCTCAGGAGTACTCATTAAGGCTTAATGAACGATACTCTGATCCTGCTGGTGAAGTTTTGAAATTTGTATATAATAGATATAGAAAAGTATGATTATAGAAGTACTACTATTAACAATAATTCTATTCCTCTGTTCATATATTTTGTTTGGGGTCTTATCTAGTAACGAAGACTCAAGCTCTATTCAAAGGCGAACTTTCGCTTTTATGGTTTTCTGGATCATATTCTGGGTTGTAACTATTCTGTTAACCGATATCTTCTATGAATCTTTACAGTTCTCCCTTTGGACATCTAGGCTATCCTTTACTTCATCAGCATTAATAGCTTACAGTTACTACTTTTTTGTAAAGAAATATCAAAATGGATCTTCTTCGAATATTACTAAGTGGATATGGGGTATAGTAACTGCGTTTTTCGTAGTAATGACATTTACAGATAGGATAGTTAAGAGTGTATCTATTGTTGATAATGCTCTTAAATCGGAGCCAGGCAGTATGCATCTGTATTTCAGTATATTTACAGGAGTACTGTTTCTAATTTCCGTAACAATCTTCTTTTTAGCTTACAGAAAAGAACAGAACAAAGTTAAAAAGACGCAGATGTTGTATATACTTGTTGGTTCTGTGATATCCATTGTCTTCACATTTGTAACTAACTTAGTTCTACCGATACTTGGTTTTAAAGAAATTCGTTCATTAGGACCGCTAGGTTTGTCATTCTTCATATTCGGTACATACTACTCAATAATTAGGTATCGATTTTTGAGTACTAAACTTCTCATTAGTAAATTCCTGTACACACTGTTACTAGCATTAGTTCCGTATGCAATATTTCATCTCTTAGTATATTTGCAAACTGTTACTTGGGGGAGTGTATATGCTACTGGAGCATTAATATCAGGATATTTCTATGCTCTGATCTTTCTTTTTGTATATATGTATACTTCAAAAGGTATAGAAGGATTCATTAAGAAGATATTCTACGGATCTAGTATTGATCCTGAAGAAGAGAAATCTAAGTTAATGCAAAATCTTGATACTTTACTAGATACATACAAGGTTTTAGAAGAGAGCAAGAATCTGTTACAGCGAGTTTTCTCAGTAAAGACAGGCATTGTAGTTGTTGCTTCTGGTGAAATTATGAAAAATTTCCAAGCTCTTAATACATATGAGGTAAATGATGAGTATGTAGGAATATTGAATAAATTGGACAATCCAGTTCTGCGTGATGAATCACTGTATTTAGAGGGAGGTGATTATGAGATTACCAATATGTTGTCTTCACTAAAAGTGCAGTGTCTATTTCCAATTAACATTACTCAAAATATGGATTGGAAAGTATATATTTTCATGGGAGACAAAAAAGACTCAAGCAACTACTCTATTCAAGATATTGACTATATTCACTCCATAGCATTACTTGTATCAGTCGCATTACAAAGAGCTCACTTGCATCAAGAGGTGTTAAGTTTTAATGAAACATTACAGGTAAGAATTAACAAAGCTACTGAAGATTTAATGAAAAAATTCAAAGAGTTAGAAGAAGCTAGAAAGAAAGAAAGCAATATGATTGATATCATGGGTCATGAATTAAGAACTCCCGCTACTGTTGTTAAGATAAATGTCGAGATGCTTGGTAATTGGAAAGAGAAGACAGTATTAGAAGAAGCCGAAATCAAACATTTCCATGAGTTTGATATATATACAAAAAGAATTAGGGAAAGTATTGAAAACGAAATTAGAATCATTAATGTTTTACTTGTATCTGCGAAATTAGAAGGTGAGAAATTAGAACTGTTTAAGACCCCTGTTGATATATTAAATACAATAGAACTAGGTATAGAGGGGCAGAGAAAGAAAGCAGACCTCAAAGGAATCTCATTACTGTTTAATACTCCAGAGAATCCAAAAGAATTTCCATATGTCCTAGCAGACAAGGGAAGAGTACAGGAGATTGTTGATAACCTGATAAACAATGCTGTTAAATATACAGATGTAGGTTCTGTGACAGTATCTGTAACCTATGATGATCAAAATGTATTTGTTTCAGTAACCGATACTGGAAAAGGTATTGCAGAAGAAAACATTCCGAAACTAGGTACTAAATTCTTTAGAACAGATCAATACATATCTGAAGATAACGGCTCAGCACAATTAGTTAGACCAGGTGGGACAGGGTTAGGTCTTTATGTAGTTTACGGATTAGTTAAAGCACACGGTGGTGAGATGAAAGTAACAAGTGAGTTAGGTAAAGGTAGTACATTTACTTTCAATATACCAATAGCTCGTGGAGCCACAGAAGAGGTTACCAAAAATGTATTTGGAGGTGATCAGTTCGAAAGACTTAAAGCTGAAGGAAAATTAAATGAGAGAAATAACGAAGACAGCAAGAAGACATTGCAAGAGTTGTTAAACGGTGAAAAATAGGTATTAGTTATTCAAAAACATACAGTATGACAGATATACCCATACAGAAAAAACCTAAAAGCTTTCTCAAAGAAAGAATATCTCGATTTAAACCTATTGTCTTCTTAAAGAAAAATATTATCCTCTTTACTCTTCTTTTCATTTTCTTTCTTTCGTACCTATTGGGCTTCTGGAATATTCAGAAATACAATATATACTCATACAACGGAAGTGAACTAGATCCTAAAGTGGTTAATATGGTAGAGCAGTATATTAAAGGGAATGTAGTAGGAAAGAATTTCTTTACAATATATATAAAAAATTTAGAAGAGGAACTTACAAAAAATATCTCATATATTGATACTGTTCAAATCCAGAAAAATATTCCAAATACAGTAACAGTTCTACTTAAAGAGTACTCTCCAGAACTAGTAGCTTTAACCAAAGGAAACAAATGTCATTTGCTATCATCCTCTGGAATAGTTCTTGAAGAATTGTGTAAAGACTCTACAGAAGAAAACTGTTGTGTAGAGTACGCAAAGGAGAGCAAGAAATATATGTTAAAAGCTTTAGATGTAGATATCATAGAGGAAGAGAAGAAAAGCAGATTATTAGCAATGGATGATATTAAGAATATCAGTAAGATGATAAAACTTTTTGATATTCAGATAAGTAGTATTAGTTTAGAGAAAAATATAGTTACAGTATTTGATATAGATAGTAGGAAGATCATATTTTCTATTGGTGAGGGTATTAATACTCAGTTGGAAGCATTTTATTTAGTGATGGCTAGAATTAAGAGAGACAATACTAATTTTGACTCTCTAGATATGCGTTTTGAGAGACCTGTGATGAAAATAAGGTAATATTCTTGATTAAATAGATAAATTTTACTATATTAGAGTAGAAATCTTGTAAAAACTTGTTCTTAATATATAATAAATTAAGTAAAATTACTGTCCCTAATAAAAATATGGCACGCAAAATATTAACAGCTATAGATATAGGATCTTCGAAAATCACTACAGTTATAACTTCTGTAGAAGATGGAAAGAACCCTGCAGTCATTGGAGTTTGTTCTTATCCAAGTAAAGGAATTAAAAAAGGAGTTGTAGTTAATATAGACGATGCCACAAGTGCTATATCAGAAAGTGTATCAGCAGCAGAGAGAATGGCAGGTGTTACAGTTTCAGATGTCTTTGTTTCAATTAATGGAGAGCAGGTAACGAGTCTAAACAACAAAGGAGTCGTTGCAGTAGCAGGCTCTGAGATTACTATAGATGATACATACAGAGCTATTGAAAATGCGAGAACTCTTTCATTACCTGATAATCTTAACCCTATCCACATAATACCTAGAGAGTTTGTAGTAGATGCACAGGGAGGAATTAAATACCCTATCGGTATGAGTGGTGGAAGATTAGAAGTAGAAACACATATAATTACAGCACCAAATTCATACTGGCAAAATATTAAAAAATGTATAGAGCAGGTAGGCTCTAATGTATATGATGTCATCTTTACAGCATGGGCATCATCACTAGCAGTTTTGACAGATACGGAAAAAGAGCTTGGAGTAACATTACTCGATATTGGATCAGGAACAACAGGAATAGCTATTTTCCAAGAAGGCTCCATAGTATACAGTGCATCAATTCCTCTAGGTGGAAACAATATTACAAGTGATATTGCAATTGGATTACAAGTCTCATTAGAAGATGCTGAGAAGATTAAACTTAATCTTTCAGATTTGTTTGATAACAAGTTTGAAGTTGAAAGAGCAAAAGAGATAGATTCTACTCCAGCACTATTAAGGAGAAGAGAACCTGCAAAACCAAAGAAGACTAAAAGTGAAGAAATAGATCTAAATGTAATAGGTATAGATAAAGTAGTTGCTAAAGAGATGGTTGAAAAAATTATAGAGGCAAGATGTGAAGAGATACTTGATATGGTCAAAGAAAATGTTTCAAAAGCAGGATACGATATTGCTATGCCAGCAGGAATTGTTTTAACAGGAGGAACATCATTACTAAGAAATATTACTAAATTTGTACAGGAAATGTTTGGAGTAGCAGCTAGAATAGGAACTCCTTCAGGATTAACTGGTATGGTAGAAGAGATATCTGATCCATCATACTCTTGTGTTCAAGGTTTGATTAAACATGCTTTAGAAGACGATGTTGAAGTTGGTACAGGTAACGAGAAGAGTAAGGTTGATATTGGTGGTTTTTTTGGTAAGATAGGTGAATGGTTTAAGTCTTTACTGCCTTAACTAAAATAATTTTACAGTAAGGAAAATATGTTAGTAACTACAAATGTAGACCCAGTGGCAAAAATAAAAGTTGTTGGAGTTGGTGGTGGAGGTTGTAATGCTATTAACACCATGATCACTGATTACGACATAGCTGGAGTTGAATTTATGGCATTTAATACTGATGCACAAGCATTAAAAATGTCTGAAGCACCTACTACTCTACAATTAGGTGAAGAATTAACAAAAGGCTTAGGAGTTGGCGGTAATTCCGAGATGGGTTCTCAAGCAGCAGAGGAAAGCTTAGATCAGATACAGGAGTTACTAGAGGGAGCTAATATGGTATTCATAACAGCTGGAATGGGTGGAGGAACCGGTACAGGAGCAGCACCAATCATTGCAGGGGTAGCTAGAAATATGGGAGCTTTAACTGTAGCTGTTGTTACAAAACCATTTGATTTTGAAGGCTCAAGGAGAATGGAAATCGCCGAAGAGGGTATCGCAGCATTGAAAGACAAAGTAGACACATTAATTGTAGTCCCTAATCAAAGACTTCTCGAAGTAATAGACCCAAATGAAAACCTCTCATTTATAGATGCTATGAAAAAGGTAGACTCAGTACTAGCAGAGGGAGTTAATAGTATTTCAAATTTGATTAGTCAAACAGGATATATTAATGCAGACTTCAACGATGCAAAATCAGTTATGCAAAATGCAGGTACAGCTTTAATGGGCATAGGTAGAGCATCAGGAGAGAACCGTGCAGAGGAAGCTGCTAGAGCAGCTACAACAAGCCCGCTATTAGACATGTCTATTGAGGGTGCTAAAGGAGTACTTTACAATGTCGTTGGAGCAAACCTAACCTTGCCAGAAATTAGTTTAGTTTCAGAGTTAATCAAAGAAGCAGTTGACCCATCAGCAAATATTAAATTTGGAGCACAAATAGATCCAGAAGCTGGCGATGAGTTAACTATTACAATTGTAGCAACAGGATTTAACGATCAACCATTTACTAAAAAACAGAAAGAGATTACTACTGGAGGAAGTAATGTAAGAAACTTTGGTTTTGAACCTAAAGAAAATGTAGATATCTCTATTCCAAAAGAAAGTAAAGAAGAGGAAGAAACATTAGACTCTTTTGATGCTACAAGTACTCAAACAACGGATACTTTTGAAGATGAAGATATATTTGATGATTCTAATAAAGTAAAGGATATTCAAAGTGATGATCCATTTGATATTCCTGCATTTATGAGAAACAAAAAGTAGTTTGGAATATTTAGTATAATATTTTCATGAACTCTAACCTGTTTGATATAAAAAGGTTTAAACCTTTCAGTTTTGGCGTATTTCTTCCTATGATTCTTCTCATAATAATAGGAATTATTACTCTCTATTCAACAACAATATCTGCATCTGGAGAAGGAGGAAGTATATCAATTGTTGTAAAACAACTAGGATTCATACTATTTGGAATACTTGCATATTTCATACTTGCATACTTAGATCTATCATATCTAAAACATTGGCAGGTAATTCTTCTCATATATATATTTACCATCGTATTACTAATAGCCACACTGTTATTTGGTCCCACAATTGCTAATGTAAAAAGATGGCTTGTTGTAGGAGGAGTTCAAATACAGCCCTCTGAAATAGCCAAGCTTTCTGTCGTATTAATTACTGCCACACTTCTCTCATACAAAGATAAATATAACGAGCTGTTACTCTTCTTCATCTCTTTTCTACTTACAATTCCTGTAGTTGCTCTAGTATATATACAGCCAAGTGGAAGTATGGCAACTTTAACTTTAATAATATGGTTCATAACAGCATTTCTAGGTTTAAATAACCCTTTCAGAAACACAGTGATCCTATTGATAATTGGAGGTATAGTTGGGGCATTTACAATCAGTTCAATTACAGGTAGGGCAATATGGTACTTACTATTAGTACCATCAATACTTTTTGCAATCTTAGGATTCTATTCAAAAAACAATTGGAAGACATTCATCATAATAGCTTTAGTCATAGGAACAATATTAGGAGTATTTGCAAAGTTAGTATGGAACGATGTCTTTAAAGATTATCAGAGAAACAGGATAGAAGCTTTCTTAAACCCAGAAGAAACTAAGGAAGATATAGGTTTTAATGTAAACCAATCTAGAATAGCAATAGGCTCTGGTCAGCTATTTGGTAAAGGTTTTGGTAACGGTACTCAGAGTAAGAGAAACTTCCTTCCTGAGTATCAAACCGATTTCATATTTGCATCATATGCAGAAGAATTTGGTTTACTTGGTAGTCTGATACTTTTCTTTTTGTATGGGGTTTTAATCATAACTGGATTTTTGACAGCTATAAAATTTTCAGGGGATACTATGCTTTCATTGATTGCTGTAGGTATAGGTGTAAAAATACTGTTAGAGGTATTTATTAATATTGGAACTAATTTAGGAACTATTCCAGCTACAGGTATTCCACTTCCTATGATGAGTGCAGGAGGTACATCTATATTAATTACTCTAACCGCTCTTGGTATCCTTCAAAATATCTATTCTAAAGGAACATTCAAACTTAGAACTGAGAAGAAAGATATTTTAAAAGTATATGAAGAGTAGTTAATTACGCTATCCTCTTTATTCTATTTACCATTTTGCTATGCTCCTCACTAACAGTTTTCTCTTTCATTCGAACAGCTAACTTTTCTGTTCCCCACAACCTGATTAATTTCTTATCAAAATCTTCAGGGAAATATCTGTAACATTTTTCAACCAGATACTCTAAGTCGTCATAGATATTTCCAGGAGAGGTTTCTGTATGCCAAGGCTCAAACTGCCCCTCCGATATCTCCATATCAAACTGCATATCTTTTTGATATTTATGAAGCCTCTTTATACCCATGTTAAAAGGAAAGGAGAATTTTATTGGATCTACCGCATTCATAAAAGGTACATATTTCAGTACATCAGGAATTTTGAAATAGTAATTAAATCCTAATATGAGATCATTACCTTTATAGACATTTTGATCAGTAAGGGATTTAAATAGAGCAATAACTTTTTTTAAATCTTGTCTACCTGCACTATTTATCATTAGTTTATTTGCAGGGAAATACTCTTTTAATACAGCTATTTGTTCTAATAGATACTCGTCTGTCATTCTCATTTTAAAATGTCCAAATCTGTTGTATCCCTCATTCTCTATTTGCAATGATGTACTATCTCCTATTTCAGGATATGTCTTTTTTAATATTGTAAGAAGTTTATGTAGGTACTCATTAGCATACTTTGCTAATTCACTGTCTGGAGATATGTTTTTTTCTACTTTTGAAACTAGGTATTGAGGTATATGTTCCTCTGGCCATCTAAATGTTTTTATTGGTCCTACATTTAAACAGAGTTTTACCTTATTCTTTAGTAGATACTCAATATATTTATCATAGTATGACAGAGAAAGCTGTTTGTTCTGTTCTATCTTGTTCCATCTTAATCCGAAACGAATATCTGTAATGTCTAAATCTCTATGTATGACTTTTAGAATATGGATAGGATCTTGCTGATATATTTCCTCTGTAAGCTCTGGAGAGAAAGATGTTCCAAAGAGAATGTTTTTACTATTAATCATGTAGTTGAAAATGGGTTTAAGTTATTTGATATATCCGTTTTCTTTAAACCAAATATATTGATCGTGTAGAGAGGTTTTTACATCTCTTGGATTATACTCTAACTCTTTAGTTGCTAGATCGTGTGAGATATTACAGTTACTGTTTAATGTTTGCATGCTGTATGGGGTAATAGGGGTCTTTTTGCTAAATAGGGTGGCTATCTTTCCAATAAATGTGGCTAATTTGAAGTTTAATACGGTTATGTGTCTTAAGATATTTCTTTTTTCTTTTTTCTCTGTAAACTCTCTTAGATATTTTGTGATAGTTACCATATCTATACACTCTCCTGAGAGTATATATTTCTTTCCATACTTTTCTAATTCTACTCCTTTTAATATGGCATCTACTACATCTCTGACATCTGCATAGTCGTATTTTCCTTCTACTGTTGTATTGAGTCCCGCTTTTATTAGATTAATGATGCTAGAACCAAAATATGATGGTTGGTAGTCGTACGGTCCAATCACACCTGTAGGGAAGTATATGATGGCTTGTAGGCCGTTAGATATTGCATCTAGTACTACTTGGGTAGCTTGTGCTTTTGAAGTGTTGTAAGGTCCTATGTCTTCTCCTGTGTAGATACATAGGGGTGTGTCTTCTGTTATGACTGTGTCTTGTAGAAGAGAGGATATGGCGTGTATGGAGCTGGTGTATATTAGTTTGATGTTTTTTCTTAAGCATAGTTCTACGATATTCTTTGTTCCTTCTATATTTGTAGTGTATGTTTTCTCTTTGTCATGTGTAGATATGTTTATATGTGCTGCTAGATGGAATATCATATCTACATCATCTAAGTGATCCTCAAATGAGGCTATATCAAGTATATCTCCGTAGATATATTCACAGTTACAATCTTTAAGTGATGTAAGGTCTGATGTTTTTCTTACTAATACTTTTACTTTCTCTCCTCTTCTGTTTAATTCTTTTACTAATACATTTCCAATTCTTCCATTTGCTCCAGTTATTAGTTTCATTAGTATGTGAGTAATGAGATTATGTTGGTATATATTAACACTTTTAGATCATGTTGTGGGGTTTAGGGGTATTAAAGTGGGTGTACAGGGATTCGAACCCTGAACCTAACGGTTAAGAGCCGTTTGCTCTACCAGTTGAGCTATACACCCAGTGTATTGCGGATAGATAATATCAGTATGAAGCTTTTTTTTCAATATATTTGATACATTTCATTGACTTTTAAGCGATATTAACATAGAATTCAGGGCTATGGTAAAAGAAATCAAGAAAGAAGAAAAGAAGATAGAAAAAGCAGAACCAGTTTCTGAGAAATTTGCTGTAATCAAAATATCAGGAGTACAGTTAAAAGTATATGAAGGTAAAGAGTACGAAATTAACAAAATCTCAGGAGACAAAGGAGATAAATTAGAAATTAATGAAGTACTTCTTGTTGCAAATGGAGATGATGTTAAAATGGGAAATCCTCTTGTAGATGGTGCTTCTGTTAAATTAGAGATAACCTCTCAGAAAAAAGGAAAGAAGATAGATGGTTTTGTATTTAAATCTAAATCAAGATATAGAAGAAGATTTGGATTTAGACCTAGCATTACCAGGGTAAAAGTTGTTAAAATATAACATGCTAAAACAGTATTTCTTTGAAGCAGGTGCTTTTCCAGAATTATCCCTTACTGAATTACTTTGTGTACTTGAATCTTTCAATATTAGAAAGGAACTAGTACAGAAATTTTCCGATACAATTTTTCTAATTAAAGCTGAGAAGATAACAGATATCCTTTTTGAGAATATAGCTAAAAGATTAGGAGGTTGTGTTAGAGCAGGGTATATCATAGAAGATTTAGATACATATCTAAGTGAATATCAACAGAGTACAAAAAAGGTTGTTTTTGGTATTAGTATTGTAGGAGAGAGTAAAAGAGATGATCTCTCTTTTTTGAAAAAGTTAGGTAATCAGATTAAAAAAGGTTTGAGAGAGAATAGTGTGTCATCTAGATTTGTTCTTCCTATACGAAAGAATACTTCATTAAATGCAGCTCAGGTAATAAAAAATGATATTTTAGAAAAAGGCTTTGAGTTAAATATCATTAGAAATAGTAGAGAAGAGATATATGCACATACAACATATATTCAAGACTTGGAAGGTTTTGTAAATAGAGATATTGATAGACCAAATAGTGATACTAAAATGGGTGTACTACCTCCGAAGCTTGCTAGAATGATGGTTAACTTCACAGCTCTTAATAGTGGAATCATATGGGATCCATTTTGTGGTTCTGGTACTATCCCTATGGAATCAGCAATGATGGGTTTCAATGTTTTAGCTTCTGATATTGATAGTTTAGCTGTTAAGTCTACTGATGAGAATATACGATGGTTGAATAGGGATGGTGAAATCGGCGATGTACTGTATGAGGCTTTTAAGTTTGATGTTACTAGAGCTGATGCTGAGGTTGTTAAGAAATTAAAAAATACCAATATTTCCGCTATTGTATGTGAGCCTTTTATGGGTCCTCCACAAAAAAATATTGTATCTACAGAAAGAGCAGATGAATTGTTAAATGGAGTCAAGAAGCTTTATCTTAGCCTTTTTGATTTGATAGATAATAGGCTAGAGAAGAGGGGTATTAAGGTTGTAATAATTGTTCCATCATACAAAACATATGAGGGATGGAGAACTATTGGAATTAATGAATTGGTAAGTAATAGGTTGGTTTTAAAGAATACATATTACAGTCCAAATAAACAGCTTAAATGGTTTAGAAAAGATAGTATTATTACAAGGAATATATTTATATTAGAGAGAAGTTAAGCTATGAAAGATCAAAAGTTAAAAAAAGAATTCGAAAATATTCTCTCTATTTTAAATCCTAATTGGGAGAATGATTCTGATATGAAAGATACTCCGGAGAGATTAAGTAGAATGTACAATCACTTTTTTAGAAAAGAAGATCCTACTATACATTTTTCTAAAGTATTTCCTTCTAATAACAACAATCTTGTTATATTGAAAGATATTAAATGTTTTAGTATGTGTCCACACCATCTACTACCAGTTACATACAAGATACATATAGGATATAAACCAGATGGTTGGGTTCTTGGACTTAGCAAGTTTGCTAGAGTAGCTGATGCTGTAGCTAGTTATCCAAAACTACAAGAGAATGTTACTTTAGAGATTGCTGAACTAATATACAAAAACTTAAAAGCGAAAGGTGTAATTGTTGTTGTTGAAGGTATTCACGATTGTATGAGGTGTAGAGGTGTTGAGCAGGATAGTAAGGTACAAACTTCTGCTGTGTGTGGTAGCTTTCTTGATACAGAGAAAGAGTTTTTCCTTAGCAGTATAAAGATATAGAAGAGCAAGAAATGTTTTAGGTACTTGCGATAAAGATCAAAAAATAGTATCATCAGCACGATTATATATATAAATTATGAATAATTCGGAATGTCACACGTTGCAGCAGGAAGTACAACATCAAATACAGGAAATGTCGCAGGTAAAAGACTTGGAGTAAAGAAATATGCAGGAGAGAAAGTAAAAGCAGGAAATATAATAGTAAGACAAAACGGAACAGTATATCACTCTGGTAGAAATACCTATGTAGGCAAAACACACTCTATACACGCACAGAAAGATGGAGTTGTTCAATTTAGAAGAATGACAGGCTTCAAGAGAGGAAAGTTTCTTGTTGATGTAGTAGAATAATAGATATATGCCAAAGTCCAAATTCATACAGATAGAGAGTAAAAATGCTCTTCTTGAGCTTTTAAAAGAGGGAAGAGATTTTGAAAAGATTTTTGCAGTAGGTAATGCTTTCAAGGATGCAAAGAGTGTAGAGATATTCCAATTAGCTTCTAAAAAAAAGATTCCAATTGTCAAAGTATCAAGGAGAGCTATTAACAGAAGATTAAGATCATCTTCCTCAGAGAGTATCATCGGTTTAATGTATTCTCAAAATGATTGGAATTTAGATGAACTTCTAAAGACCATCTATGAGGAGGAGAAACAACCCTTTTTTCTAGTATTAGATAACTTGAAATACTCTCAGAATATAGCTGCGATTATGAGAACAGCATACGCTGCTGGAGTAAATGGAATCATTGTAAATACTCAGGACAAGAGCTTGATTTCTGATGAGACAATTAGAATATCTATGGGAGCTGCTGAAAGAGTACCGCTTGTTGAAACAAATCTATTTAACGCTCTTAAGACCTTGAAGAAGAACGGTATTGCAATCTATGCAGTAGATATGGATGGTGAGATATATTTTGAGAAAGATTTAAGAGGACCCGTAGCATTTGTAATGGGTGCAGAGGATGTAGGTATATCAACTGGAATAATGGAGAGAGTAGATGGAAAGATATCTATACCTATGCGAGAAGGAATTGGTTCATTAAATGTAAGCTCAAGTGCCGCTATATTGGTATATGAAAAACTTAGACAGGAAGTTAAGAGTTAATTAACTTCTTCATTAAGTCTGAGAGCTCTTCTACAGTATTGTATCTAATTATCACCTGTCCTCCTTTTGTCATCCTTTTAATATGTGCAGAGTAACCTAGCTTCTGACTAAGTAGTTCACCGTACATCTTTGATCTAGCATCGCTCTTTGTCCAATCTTTTGTACTTACTGTCTTACCGTATGTTATCTTTCTAACTAACGCCTCTGTCTCTCTAACACTAAGCTCCCTTTTCAAAACAAGATCAGCAGCAGCAATCATTGAAGTCTCATCCTTAATACCGAGTAATGCTCTAGCATGTCCCTCCGAGAGTCTATCGTTCATAATCTCTTCTTTAATTGGTTCTGGTATAGAGAGAAGTCTTAACTTATTTGTTACAGATACTCTACTGACTCCAATTCTGTCTGCTATGTCCTCTTGAGAAAGACCAAACTCTGTTTGCATCTGTTTAAATGCATACGCCTCTTCAAGAGGGTTAAGATCTTTTCTTTGAATATTCTCTATGATTGCTATTTCGAGCATCTCTTGAGGAGAGGTATCTTTGATTACAACAGGAACATGATTTAGACCAGCAAGCTGAGAGGCTTTTAATCTTCTCTCTCCTGCTATTAAGTAGTAGGAGTCAGTTCCCTCTTTTTTTGTTATGATGAGAGGCTGAATCACACCGTGAGCCCTAATTGAATCTGCTATCTCTATCAACTCCTCTGGATCTATTCTCATTCTTGGCTGGTAGGGATTAACTTCAATTTTCCATATTGGGAATTCTAGTACAAATGAACTAGACGAGTTATCAATTTCATTAGAACTAATGAGAGCAGCTAATCCTTTACCTAATCTTGTTTTCTCTGCCATATTTCTTTTATATTAATTTAATTTTCAAATCTTTTTATAAATTCAGATGCCAGTTTCTTGTAAGCTAAAGCGCCTGTAGACTTATTGTCATATTGGAAGATAGTTTTTCCATATGATGGAGCTTCTGAAAGTCTTACATTTCTAGGTACTATTGTATCAAATGCAACCTCTCCAAAGAAGTCTTTTACATCTTTTACAACATTCTCTGAGAGCTTAGTTCTGCTATCATACATTGTTAAGATTACTCCTCCTACAGTTAGTACAGGATTGATGCCTTTTATTAATTTTGTAGTCTCTATTAGCTGTCCTAATCCTTCTAAAGCAAAGTATTCACACTGTATTGGAATTATTAACTTCTGTGCGGCGCTTAATGCATTTAATGTTAGTAATCCTAAAGAAGGAGGGCAATCTATAAGGACGTAGTCAAACTTCTCTGTGGTAGCTTCAAGTGCTTTCTTAAGAAGTGTCTCTCTTGATATCATGTTTACCATTTCTATTTCAGCTCCTGCTAAGGAGAGGTGAGATGGAAGTAGAAAAAGATTTTTTGTATTTGTAGTAACAAACACTGATGATATTGGATCTCCCTCTACTAATACATCATATATATTTTTGTAAGGTGCTTGGTCTGTTGAATTCCAGCTCTGTTTATCAAACTGCTGTGTAAATCCTAATCCTGAGGAGAGATTGGATTGTGGATCTAAGTCTACGACTAAGATTTTCTTCCCTTTATTTGCCAAACTAGCTCCCAAATTCATCACTGTAGTTGTTTTGCCAACTCCTCCTTTTTGATTTGCTATTACAAAAACTTTCATAGTTCAGATTAACATCTTTTGGTTATTTATTCTACTTATATACCGTAACTTTGATGCTTTACTATTCTAAATTGAGAGAAAGGGAAATATACTATCCATGCTTTTCCTTTTACTCTGCTTAATGATATAGGGCCAAATACTCTTGAATCGGAGCTGTGTGGTCTATTATCTCCACAAACAAAATATTCACCCTCTGGTACTTTTATACTCTGTCCCTCTTTAAGAAAATCTCCACCATTGGTATATACAGTAGAGCTAAGATATGCAGACTCATCTAACTGTTTTCCATTTATGTAGATCTTTCCATCTTTTAGCATAACTGTATCTCCAGGAAGTCCTATGATTCTCTTTATGAAGTCTTGTGTGTCCGAATATTTAAATATGACGACATCTCCTCGTTCTGGTTGTTTTACTCTGTACGTTATTTTATTTGCCATGAGATACTCTCCATTTTTGTATGTAGGATGCATTGAGTTTCCTACTACTTCGTGTGGTGTCATTATGAAGAGGTAGAGTACTACTGTTATTACAAGAGCCACCACTATTGTTTCAAGAAATGAGAGCATAAATTGTCCTACTGAAGAGAAAACAGATGATATTTTCTCTGTGTTTGTTTGTTGCGCATCTGTCGGTGTTTCGTACATGTTTTTGTTTACTAAATTAAGAGGAAATTAACTAGTACAGTGTATTAAAATGACATATTTTTGTCAAACAGCATTATTATGGTTAGGAAAGTACCGCTACGGGGAATCGAACCCCGGTTTACAGGATGAAAACCTGTTGTCCTAGACCACTAGACGATAGCGGCATAATCGAATTATTCTACTATAATTGGAGTATTTTGTGAAGCAGAGGGGCATTCTTAAATAATTGTTTTATCTTTTTCTAATTGATTTAAGAGTTGTTGTTCTTCTGCAAATGTTGCTCTTTCAAACATTCCTAGCTCTCTGTTGTATACATATCTTCTTTTACATTTACACTCTACCATGCTTCTGTTATCAGATAGGTTGCCTAGTTTTTTTGCATTTTCTAACCTGTGAGTACAGCCTACGCATAGGTTTCTTTCTAGAAGTACTTCTTGGAATGGTTTAATTATTTTCTTTAACATATGTTTTCAATCTAAGTTTTATATTTTATGGTGCCGAGGAGAGGACTCGAACCTCCACAGGGATTTCGCCCCATATGCTCCTAAGGCATACGTGTCTGCCAATTTCACCACCTCGGCGTTTGATGTGATTATTTTACTAAATTATTAGGAATTTTGATAGCTTTTACAATGTTAATAAAAGAAAATGATATAATACAATATGGAAACAGTACAAAGTGAAATATCGCCAAGTGCAATATCAGAGTACAATTATTATATTCAGTCTCAGAAGGAAGAAGGATTTGGGAAACAGTACAGTTTTGAAAAATTAGGAATAGAGGATTGGAGCATTGTAGAATTAAATGCTGAAGATGTGTTGTCTTTGCAATCTTTTGTAGAAACATCACAAACAGTAGCTCCTGCATACATATTTTGGAAAGAGTGTGGAAGGAATGTTACGTTAGAGGGAGTTGCTAATGAAGTTATTCAAAGAGAAGAGAATATTCCCGAACAATCAAAAATTTGGGTACACGGTATTCTAAACTCAGAGTATGACAGAAATGAAGTGGAAGAAAAAATTAGGAAAGGCGATATTGATCCTCCACTACTATTTTCTCCGATTAATAAAGATGAGAAATTATTATTAGACAAAGGATTATTGAAAGTAGGTAATATCCTTGATGGTAATCACAGACTACAGAAAGTTGCCAGATATTTACTTGAAAGTGATGAAGAGGAACGAAAAAACTTTAGAATGATAGCTTTTCTAGGAAAAGTAGATGTTATTAAGTATGCGACTATCAATGCTCAATATTTTATAAAACCTACAGTTAAGAAAGTGAGAAAATCTATAGAGAAAATATCAGGAAAGGATACCACAGGAAAAATCAATAACGAAGAGTTTATGTCTTTTTGGGAAAGATGGTATCTATTATTACAAAGAGTAGGATACTTTAAAGATAAATAATCTACTCACCGCTCTCACTTCCAAAAACATCTCCATATATTTTGACATATCCATCTTCTGTATGTTTTGCATTTTTAAGAACCTCTTCCTGAGATAAAGTTTTACCAGGAACATCCTCTCGTAAATCTTCAAACTTAATATGAGCTTTCATAGGTTCTACATTTGTAGTATCAACCTCTTTTAATACCTCTACAGAATCTAATATACCCTCCATCTGTGGAGTAAACTCTTTTAGCTCTTTATCCGTAAGAGCTATTCTTGATAATTCTGCTATTTTCTTTACATCTATTTTCATTACTTTAATTCTTTTTCTAAAATATTTTTAACCTCATCAGGATTAGCTGTACCTTTAGTACTTTGCATAACCTGTCCTAACAAGAAACCTATACTAGCTAATTTACCATTTCTATAATCAACAACTGCTTTCTCGTTTTTAGATATAACCTCTTTTACAATATTCTCAAGATTACCACTACTGCTCTCTCTCTCTTTCTTCATCTTCTCTATCTCTTTTGTTATATCTATACCTTTCTCTATTTTCTCCAGCAGTATCTCTTCGGCTCTATTCTTTGTAAATACTTTTTCTTTAAATGCTGTAATTAACATAGCTAATTCAGATATTGCAATATCAATTTTTTCATTTTCTTTCCCAAGCTTATTATTTATTGCATACACAGTCCCCATTAACCAGTTGGAAGCCTCTTTTGCTGCTTCGCTATCGCTCATGCTTTTACTTAACTCCTTCTGTAGATCTTCAAAATATTTAGCGCTCTCTTTAGATGCTGATATTACTTCAGCTGAGTATTGTGGCAAATCCCACTCTTTAATATATCTTGCAATCTTCTCGTCAGGTAACTCTATGAGGTTCTTCGAAATCTTTTTTATTACCTCTTCAGGAATATCAATAATTGGAATATCTGGATCTGGCATATATCTGTAGTCATCAGCTGTTTCTTTACTTCTCTGAAATTCTGTTACACCTTTATCTGCATTCCAACCTCTTGTTTGCTGTTTCATCTCCTCATTATTCTCAATCTGTTTTAACATTCTATCAACTTCATACTCTATGGCTTTCTCGACTGCAGTTATGGACCCAATATTTTTAACCTCTACCTTTGGATTTAGTTTGTAATCACCAATGGGGAGAATTTTTCCATCTTTCATTTCCCATTTTCCTTTCTCCTGTATTGATATGTTAGGCTCACATCTCATCTGTCCTTTCTCCATATCAGCATCAGATATCTCCAAATATCTTGCTATCTGTCTAATTCTAGTAGCGTAATCTTTAGCATCTTTAGCATTTCTAATACAAGGTTTAGTAACAATCTCTATGAGAGGGACGCTTGATTTGTTGTAATCAATGAGTGTGTATGCTCTTCCTGTCATTGCCTCTGTGTGATGTGTAGATTTCGCAACATCCTCCTCTTGATGTATTCTTTCAATCTCTACAACAGTACCGTTTGGGAGTGATACTTTACCATTGGAACATATTGGTCTTTTACCCTGACTAATCTGATATCCTTTTGGCAAATCTGGGTAGAAGTAATGTTTTCTATCAAAGTGTATTTCGTTATCTATTTTACATTTTGTTGCTAGCCCCATTAATATACATAACTCTATTGCATGTTTGTTAACTACTGGTAACGCTCCTGGTAAGCCCAAACATACGGGACATACATGAGTATTTGGTTCTTGCTGAAAGTATCCTGTGGGACATGAGCAGAACATCTTAGAGTTTGTTTTGGTCTGTACATGTATCTCTAATCCGATGATTACATCGTACTTCTCTTCTAATTTCATGGTGTTAATACTAGCAATTTTATGTCGATTATTCAATAACTACATCCTCTTTTTGTTGGTTTTGATTTTTGTTTAAGATATAGAAAGTACCTCTTCCTTTGCCTTTTTGTAGAATATATTTCTTTTGCAACATATCTTGTAAATCTCTATAGGAGGTCATGAAAGATACTCCCATCATTTTAGTAAAGTTACTTCTTGTTACCTTCTGATTAATTGTTAAGTAATCTATCACTTTTATCTGCCTTGGATTTAAATGCAATTCTAAATCTCCCTGTTTTTTTACCTTCTTGATATATGTTTCTTTAATTTCTCTTGATGTTTCTACAGCAGTTTTAGAAATTGTATAGAGAAAGGCTTCTAGGAATATTGTTAGATCGAGTTTACCTTTTGAGAGTTTGAATGCAGATGTGAAGTCTTCTGCTATGCTGTTTACAGATTTGAAAAATGGAAATATGTTGTCTGGATTGTATCCATATTTTTTAGCGATGGTTTCTGTAACAAGAAGAGCAGTTACTTGATTACCTGCTGTAAATGGAGCTTTGTCTATGAATTCATACAGCAATACTCCCATTTTAAGTAGTTTATGGTTATTATCTTTTCCATTCTGTAACCATTCAAATATTTCATTAAAGTACGATACTGGATCTAGGTTAGGGTAGAAATCTCTACATTTGTACCAGGTATCATATATTTCATTTGGCTTCTCTGAAAATGTTCTTAGGTTACCTATCTCAGTATCATCTACAATGTCTTTAGTTATTAATCTGTTTATATGTGTAGCTAACTCCATAGAGGCTCTTAGTGAGTTGTTATCGTTGTATGAATTTACAAAATCTTTAACATTTCTAAAGTTTGTAAATATTTTGAATTTCTTTTTCTCTGATGGCATCTCTTGTCCTCTTTGTATACTTAATGATTTGTTGTAACCAATGGGGTATGAGATGAGTTCTCCGAGGTTATCTAAGTCCTCCGTTGCTAATTTCTCAAGTATTGGTGATATGTATTTTTCAGGAAGAGGGTTGTACCTCATATCGTTTAGGGCAAGCTCATATTTTACTATGTAGCTTAGCATTAGGTTTGTTAATGTATATTTTGGTGTTTTCATAGTTTTTGTATATTTAGCTGGTAGTTGGAGTCGAACCAACGACCTGTCCCTTACGAAGGGAATGCTCTACCAACTGAGCTATACCAGCAATCGTAACAAGTATTGTAACAAATGAGAGAGGGGAGTACAACATTGTTTGATTGATTTGGTATAATATGTGAATAAATATGGAAGAAGGAGCTGAGAAAGAATACAATTTAGAGAGGAAAGAGAGAATAAGTTGGGATGTTTACTTTATGTCCATAGCGAAGCTATCAGCAATGCGAAGTAAAGATCCTAATACTCAGGTAGGTGCATGTATAGTAGGTGATGATAATCGTATACTGTCAATTGGATACAATGGTGCTCCAAATGGTTTTGAAGATAGTAAATTTCCTTGGGGTAGAGAAGGGGAATATTTGGAAACTAAGTACCCATATGTTGTACATGCAGAGAGAAATGCAATTTTAAACTATCGTGGTAGTAGAAAAGATATGGAAGGTGCAAGAATATATGTAGATCTTTTTCCATGTAACGAGTGTGCAAAGGAAATAATTCAATCAGGTATTAAGGAAGTGGTGTATTTGAGTGACAAATATGCTGATACAGATGGAATAAAAGCATCAAAAAGACTTTTTGATGAATGTGGTATTACATATAGACAGTTAGATGAGGAATCACAGATTTCTTTGAAGATAAATCTATCCAATAACGAGAGTCAGGATTAACTATTAAAAATTTCTAAGCGAGAGACGGAACTCGAACCCGCTACCTTCTCCTTATGACTGAGCTATACCAGCATTTCGTAACAGGAATTGTAACAAAGAGATTGTGGAAAATCAATGGTGCTTTTGTAGTATAATATTGCCCTATGAGGAAGTTTTTTTTATTTTTATATCCAATTGAAGAGTTCTTCGACACCTCTTTTATTAGTGCGGAGTTTTGCAGAAGACATGGGTACAGAGACCCCATATCTACTCTAAACGAATGTATCCAGAAAAGGTATAGAGAGAAAGGCTATGAAGTTGTCTTTGCTGTATATCCAGACAGAAACATAAAGAATGTTGAAGTTAAAAGTGAAGACAAAATCATCTTTACAGATGTAACCTTTGAGGAAGCGAGTGGATATCACAAAAATGGAACTGTTAAACATTCAAATGAGGTGAAATATCCTAACGAGAAGTTTTTACTAGACCAACTAGGAGAAGTTGAAAGTTTAGTTGTTGGAGGATTTCATGCTATGGATTGTGTTAAAAGGGTGGCAGATTATTCATATGATAGTGAAATTGATACACTTGTCGATCTTGAACTCACAGATGATTTTAATTACTTCTCGAAACAGGAACATTTTGCAATTGATAACTATAATCCTGCGAATATTAGAGAATCTATTAGATATAGGGCATATAAAGATCGTCGAACTCAAGAGGAGTTTGATCATTATCTAGATCGGGTTAAGGATAATTTCACTCCTGCCTATCATCTCTTTGATGAAAATTATATTCCCACTGAAACTGCAGAGGAAATGCTTACAAAAGAGTATAGCGAAAGTATGAAGAGTGAGAGAGTTAACTAATCAGATTTTCTAAGCGAGAGACGGGACTCGAACCCGCTACCTTCTCCTTGGGAAGGAGACATTCTACCAAATGAACTACTCTCGCAATGTTTGAAGTATATTAGAAAAAGAGGAGTATTTCTACTCCTCTTCTACATTACCTTATTGCTAGGAAGCTACTTAGCTATCTGTTTCTTTACTTTCTCCCAGTCTTTCCTTAATATTTCACCTAACTTTACTGCCGTTTGTTGAGTGATTTTCTGGTTAGTTTTAAAATCGTCAACTACTTCAGCTATTAATTCTTTGTATTTAGTCTCATCAATAGATTTACCTGCCTTCTTTACATTTTCTACCTTTGTAGCTAACTGTTTCTTGGCATTAGTATATATCTCCTCAGCTTTATCTTGTAACTCTACAGATAACTTCTTAATATCCTCCCTAGTTTCTTTACCAGATTTTGGTGCAAGAAGAATACCAGCTAATGCACCACTAATTACTCCGAAGATTGCTCCCTTTGCAAAAGATTTTCCGTTTTCTGCCATATGTTAAATATTTAAAATTTAGATATTAGAACTTAACGGTTTTAAGTATTAAATAAAATACTATCAGAAAAAACGCAGGAATCAAGAAGGCTACAAGTAATGTTCCAAGAGAGTATTTCCTCTCCTCTACTACTTGTTGCTTTGCTACTTCCTCTTGTTTAGGTTCTTCAGTAACTTGATTAGTTGTAGTTTCATCCTCCTGTACATCAATACTTTCTTTACTCTCTATTTCTACTTCAGCTGTTTGACCTTGTAGAGTAGTAGGTTGCTCTTGAGCAAGAGTGAGTGTCGCTGGTAAAAGGAATACTGTGGCTATCGCTATGGTTTTAAGAATAATTTTCATAAATATATGTTACCATATATTTATATGATATATCCAGATATTAAATTGGAAGAAAAGTTGTGGTCTTTAGGGAAAAAGTATGTTGTAGGTTTAGATGAAGCAGGACGAGGTCCTTTAGCAGGTCCTGTAGTAGCAGGGGCAGTTGTAATTACTAAAGCTAATCAAGTAGTTGATACTGTAAGAGACAGCAAGAAGATGACAAAAAAACAGAGAGATACAGCATATGATCTGATTAGAGAAAAGTCTACTGCGTACGGTATAGGTATTGTAAGTGAGAAAGAAATAGACAAGTTAGGTATTAAGAATGCAGTTCTTCTAGCAATGACCAAAGCTGTTAAAGAAGTAGAGCAGAAACTAGGTGTTTCTGTTGAATATATCATATCTGATGGGGGTATATATTTACTTGATGGATATGAGATGGAGAGTATTGATAAAGGGGATCTGAATCATTACAGTATTGCTGCTGCCTCTGTTTTAGCTAAGGTATGTAGAGATAGGATGATGTTAGAGTATTCTAAACTTTATCCTGTGTATGAATTTGATTGTCATGTTGGTTACGGTACTAAGAAGCATTTAGAAGCTATTCAGAAATACGGTATTTGTGATATTCATAGAAGAAGTTTTGAACCTATTAAGAGCATGATATAATGGATATTAGATAATTTTAAAATATACAAATATGATTGCTAATAGATTGAAAGATAAAAGATTTGGAATTGTTGTTTTATTCTTGTTTCTGTTCATTATCTTCCTTGGGTCATTTGAAATTATTAAGCAGGGAGAGGTTGGTGTAGTTACTAGGTTTGGTAGAGCTACAGGTAGAGAAATGAGTGCTGGTTTTAATTGGAAATTACCTATTATGGAGAGTGTAACTAAGATGGATGTGAAGATTAAGAGAGTAGATGGTAGATCTAGTGCAGGTACTAAGGATCTTCAAACTGTAGATTCTTCTGTGGTTTTGAACTATCACATTAACCCAGAGGATGCTTCTGATATTTTTGGACGAATAGGTGATGATGATATGTTGTATGAAAAAGTTATATTTCCAGCGATTCAAGAAGTAGTAAAAGGGGTGTTTTCTCAGTATAGAGCAGAAGAGCTTTTGACAAAGAGAGAGGAAGTTAAGGCATCAATTGATGATAAACTATCAGAAAGATTAGTTACATATTGGGTTAGGGTAGATGATATCTCTTTAACAGATATTACTTTTAGTAAAGAATTCGACAAAGCTATTGAGGCTAAGCAGATTGCAGAGCAGTTAACACAGAAGGCTCAGTATGAGGTTCAAACAGCAAAGGCAGAAGCAGAGAAAAATGCTGTACAAACAGCTGCATTAACACCAGAGATTTTGAAGAAGATGTGGATAGAGAAATGGGATGGCAAGCTACCTTCAGTGGTTTCTGATAAGGCTAATATTATGTACGGTATTGAGTAGGGTTGTAATATTGCTTTCTTTGATAGTATAATGCTGAGTCATTTGAGATGTGGGGCGCTAGCTCATCCGGTAGAGCAACTGCCTTTTAAGCAGTAGGTGCCGAGTTCGAGTCTCGGGCGCCTCACCATTATTATTTTTAATCTACTTTTCCAAATGCTTCTCTACATAACATCAAACCAAACTAAGATAGTAACAGCAAATAGTATGCTGGAGCCTTTTAATATCCAAGTTGAAGGATTAAAAGTTGATGGGATTGTAGAGCCTCAATCAGATGATATTGTAGAAATATCTCAGTTTAAAGCAAAACAAGCTTACGAGAAAGTTCAGAAACCTTTAATTGTAAGTGATGGTAGTTGGATAATCCCTGCTCTTAATGGTTTTCCAGGACCATATATGGCGTATGTCAACAAATGGTTTACCTCTCAAGATTTCCTCAACTTAATGAAGGACAAGGAGAACAAAGATATAATACTTCGAGAATGTGTTACATATATTGATAAGGATCAAATCAAAAGTTTTACTTCCGATACGAAGGGATACTTTGTTACAAAAGAATCAGGAAAAGCAACAGCTGTAGATCAAGTTATGTCTTTTAGAGAAGATGGTAAGACGACAGCACAGTGTGAGAATGAAGGAATAATGAGAATTCCACAAAGTGATTTATGGAATCAAGTAGGAGAGTGGTTAACAAGTAATATGAAAAGATAATAAGCTGTTTATCTCTTGTTACTTCAATATATCTAATTCCCCACCTAGTCTCCAATAAGATATGCCTTTAATGCCAAATTCTTTTGCAATCTCTCTTCTTTGTTTAATACCCTCTTTGGTTTGATAATACATCTCACACTTCAACCCATTACTACAACCATAAGTAGCGTACCCTTCTGCTATATCTTCCTTATACTCTCTAGCTATCCCTTTGTTTAACATATTTGCCACTGTAGTATTAGTCAAAGCTGATACTTTTGAATCCTGCCACTCATAACTATATAGGTGAACACCTAATACAATCTTTTCTTTAGAAAAATATTTTAGAGCATACTCTAGAGTGTCTCGTATCCAAGTGATAGGTCCTATCGGTCCTGCTGTCTTTGATTGTGGAGATGTGTAATCATAAGCCATTATCCTAACCTCATCTGCTAACTGAGAAATAGTTGCGTAATCTTGTACCACTCTTGTTTCTATATGATCTAAATACTTAGCATTTTCCCATTGTGTAAATACAGTAACAGAGAGTATCTTACCTTTCTTATGTAACTGTTCTGAAAGTAATTTTAAATATGTAATGAACGAATCCTTATGTTTTGTATGTATAGATTCGTAGTCTAAATCTACACCATCATAATCGTTAATATCTATTTCATTTAATATGTCATCTATATTTTTCTTATATACAGATTCATTAGAAAAAAGAATATTTGTATTATTAAAATTATTTGAACTAACAGTAGGAATTAATTTAATATTATTTTCTTTTATATATCTAATTCCATTAGTAAGAGAGAGTGCTTGTATACTGTTTTTTTGTAAAGCGCCATTTGAATTAATAGAGTAAAGAACAGGACTTACTGATTTTATAATAGAAAGGTTGTTTTTTAGACTTTCTATTCCTAAATCAAAAGCCCAGTAGGGTATCCATCCAGATTCTTCTAGTATGTACTCTTTTTTTACAGGGAGTGTATCTTTCTGACTAATATTATTTTTTGTTATGACAGGTTCATTATCATTTTCTTCAACATTACTATCTTGCTGGTTATATGTTGTAATAATTTGGGCAGAGGAGGGGTCATTTAAAAGTATGAGGTAAAGAGATGGGAGAATCACTGCTACTCCAAGTATAATCCCTATTATGCTAATTACTCTTAACAGTTTCATTAACCAATTATATATTTATATCCTTAAGAATCAACCTCTCTATGTTTTTCTCTATTCCGTAAGCTAGATTTAATATACTCTGTTCGTCAAATCTTCTTCCTATAAACTGTACCCCTGTTGGCATACCATCAGATAGACCAGACGGTAAAGTAATACCTGGTAGTCCTGCTTCTGAACTTCCTTCGGCCAATACATCTGCAATCTCTCCAAAGAGTGGATTCTCTGCATCTTTGTCAGACAGTGCTGTTGATGGAGTAGTAGGAGCAACTATAGCATCATATTTTGTTAAAACCGTATCTAAGTTCTCCTTAATCAACTGTCTGACCTGTTCTGATTTCTTAAAATAATCATCAGAGTATCCTGACGAAAGAGAGTATGTTCCTGTCATAACCCTACGCTTTGGCTCTTCTCCTAGACCCTCTCCTCTTGTACTTTCATAATACTCTTTTATACTATTGCTCTTACTTCCTTCCAGACCGTATCTAGTACCATCATACCTTGCTAAATTAGAAGACACCTCACTTCTACATGTAATTGTATATACAGCTATGGAGTATTTTGGATCTAATATATTAACCTCTTCAATCTGTACTCCTAAACCTTTTAATATATCAACAGATTTCATGAAATTTTCTTTAACTCCATCTGTTATTTGTAGATTTAAGTACTCTTTTGGTAGTGCAACTTTCATACCCTTTAACTTTTCAATACTTAGATTTTTGAGATAGTTAGGTACTTTTGTAGTAGATGATGTCATATCATTTGAATCATATCCTGCTATTATGCTAAGTAACAGGGCAGCATCCTCTACAGATTTTGTTATTGGTCCAGGAGAATCTAAAGATGATCCCATTGCCAATACTCCATATCTTGGTACTCTTCCGTATGTAGGTTTTAATCCTACTAATCCACACCAAGAAGCAGGTAACCTTATGGAGCCTGCAGTTTCTGTTCCTAGAGATGCAGTACATAAATCTGCTGCTAATGCTGAAGCAGATCCGCCACTTGATCCTCCAGGTAATTTTGTTAAATCCCATGGATTTCTAGATGGACCGTAATATGAAGTGGCTGTACCAGATCCATGACAAAACTGATCTAAATTTGTCTTACCTAGGATAATAGCTCCTTCATTTAATATTCTATCAACTACAGAAGCGTTAAATACAGGAGTGTATCCATCAAGTATGTGTGATGCACAGGTAGTTAATATGTCTTTTGTAGAAAAAACATCTTTTAATGTAATAGGTATTCCTGCTAACTTCTTCTCTTTATATTTCTCAAAATTGTTATCATACTCTTCGGCCTTTTTTAGAGACTCCTCTTCACATACAGTAATATATGAATTAAGTTTTTTGTCATACCTCTTAATTCTATCCATATAGTAAGTAACTATTTCTTTTGAAGAAATCTCTTTGTTTTGAAGTTTTTTACTTAATTCAGTTAATGTGAAATTATCCATTTATGGTTAAGAGTATATATATTACGCCAGATATTCTATCAGAATACAAAGTAAATTAGAACAGAAATGCTTAAAGTCACTAATGTTCCAGCTACTACTTGAGCTAAAGTATGTTTTGAAAGTTTTATCCTTGACCAACCAATTATGGGTGTAAGTATATATTGAAGAAGAAAGTAAGGATTGTTTGATATGTATAAGATAGTTGTAAAGAAAAGGGTTGAGTAGGTCATATGCCCACTAATTTTCCAGAAGAAAGTTATAAAGGTAAGCATAGCGGTTGATGCAAAAAGAGCTAGTGAAGAGTCAGTTAATGTTGCTATGTTCTCCCTCTGTATAAATACATACATTATTCCAAATAGAACAGTCAACGAAACAAAAAATGGTGGTCTCTCTTTTCTATCTGTTAGGTCATGGTCAGATATTTTCGCATACTTCTTTATTGTGAAATATGAAATTAGAGGAATTAATGTATATATGATGGTATAAATAAGCTTTTTTGAAACGGAAAGCTCTGAGAGAAGTATAGGAATAGCAACAGTTAGAATCATTAAAGCAAACCCACTAAATACCTCTGAGATTATTCTTGCAAATTTCTTACTATTCATATCTGTATTGTACCAGTTTTCTACTCTCCAAGTAACTGTCTTTTGATTTCTTCTCTATCACTCTCTTTTGCAATATTAATACCTACTGGAGATTGAGAGTTAGATAGAACTTCTAGTACCGTTTCTGGATCATCATCTCCGGCTACTCTGTTTTTTGACATTTTTCCACACAGAGTGCATTGATGAACTATCATTAGTTCTCCGTATTCTTCCTTACTATATTTAGAATTTTTTGGATCTTTAAATGTAAGTGCTATTGGTTTCATTAAACCTTTACATTTTGATTCCCTGTCTCCAGGCTTCTTATCATCAAGATGAAGTGAGGTTAAGCAGTAAGGACAGTGATTACGATTTTTAGTTCCAATACTGTCACTTTCTGTAAATTCTTTTTTGCAGTTTATACATTTTATCATTAGAGTAGTGTTTTACCTTTTTCTGATAACTCTTTAGTGAACTGTTTTAGTATTACGGGGTGAGTTTCTATAATGAAGCCTAACTTACTATTTGGTAGACCCCAAGTAGGGTTAGATTTCTCTTTCTGCTGTACTAAATCTACAGTAACTTGTGAAGGCTTATCTTCAAATGGAGATGAATGATTGATTCTGTCGTAGTAATTTGTTCCTGAAAGCTCTATGAGGCCAATATCTTTTGGAGAATTTGTTAAGATATTGTCAATAAACTGTATTCGTTTCTCCTCAGATTGCTCCCAGAATATCCTTTTCTGTTCATCAGTCATCTGTTCAAAATTTCTACTTGCTTCAAAAAATGGAGCTATAGCTCTAATATCTAATGAAATGAGTAGGGGAAGATCTTCGTTTACTAGTCGAGTTTTTAAATCATTATATGCATTAAGATTACTTTGTAAATCAGGTAGTTTTTCACTAGGTTTAATTTCTACAGCACTGTAGAAAGATCTATTATTTAAGTTAGATTTCATATCTTTCAATATTCTGACTGTTGCAGGAATATCACTAAATGCTTGAGTTGAATCTAATCTTAAAATTCCAAATTTCTCTTTACTCATCATATCTTTTAGCAAATCTTTTGTATCTTTTTGTCCTTTCTCTTCTGTTGTATGCATTAGGTACTCTCCAGCTATATTTGTAACCGCTTTCACAAACTGTTTGGGAGATACACCATCTTCTTTTAATCGTTTTGCATATATTGAAGTTATTTCTCTAAGTCCAGAAAATATTGGGTAGTCAACGCTTTGTACAGGAACTTCTGAGTTTTGTATTGTTTGCATATCAAATGCTCTTGCAGCTACTACTGACATACCGTTGATGATCTCTGATTCCATACTACTCTCTATGTTCTTTAATGTATGTTCGGTTAAGGGTTTTGGATATACTGTGGAGAGAAGTAGTTCTCCTTTATCCGTAATATTCTCTGTAGGTACTGCAGACATCATATCTAGAGCAATATTTCTATTGTCACCATCTTCTATTTGTCCTGGTTTACTGTTTATATTCTCATTTTCCATATTATTAATTGTCATTATATCATCGATCCAAGTAATTTATTTAATAACTGACTCTCTCTTGTAGTTGTAATGTATGTCTTATGTAAAGCTCTAGTCATAGCTACATAGAGTAATTTAATATCTTCCTCTTTCTCAGTATATAGTTTCTCTGTTAAATCTAAGATTACTGTACAATCAAATTCTAAACCTTTTGCACTCTCTATCGGTAGTACAAGTAATCCTGTTTGATAGTCATTCTCTAGATAACTAACAACTTCTCTACCAATTAACTTCTCATATTTCTTTATTTTGGTATATATGTTGTTGGCGTGCTTTTTATCTTTACATAGGAGGGCACAGGTTACAGCTCCTTTTTCAAAACGATCTTCAAGTATAGATAGTAATGATTTCATTTGATCTTCTTCTAATTCTGAAATTTCTTTGTCGTATTCCAGTATCTCCACTTTCTCGCCATGCCTTAGAACAGCTTCTGGCAATTTAAATGTTTTAGGAAAATATTTTTCAAAAATTCTATTTGCAAACTCAACTATTTCAACAGTCGTTCTGTAGCATTTATTAAGTTGATAGTAGACAGGATCTTTCTTACAGTATTTCTTTAGTAAAGTAATCACATCGCTCCAATCTTTAATATAGAAAGGAGGAATAATAGATTGAGCTAGATCTCCTGTAACTGCAATATTTGCATTTTTGGCAATCATAGCTAATGTAGCTAGTTGTGTAAAACTCATATCTTGAGCTTCGTCTACCATGACATAATCTCTTCTGTCTTCTTTTACTCCGTGAATTTTGAAATATATATACACTATTGGAGCTAGATCCTCTATTCTGTAATTACGAATTCTTCCATTAGCAGTCAAACCGTCTAAAGTGTACTTGTTGATATCTTTTGGAAGTATTCCTGATCTAAATAGGTTCTTGTAAAGTGTGTGCGGGTTATATGATTTTTTGAAATATCTTAAAACTTCATTTTTAATAGTGGAGAGATCTTCTCCTCTTCGCTCCCACGGTTTACTAAAGGAGTCTCTGATTTGTTTCTGTCCCATGACATACTCTAGTGCTAATTCTAATCTCTCTGGTGTTTCAATATTCTCAAACTCATTTTTTAGTTCATAGTATCTTTTGGCTACTAATTCTTTTTGAGAGTAAGGCATATTGTCTAATATCTGTTCCTCTACCTTCTCAATATATTTATCTAATATTTCAAGGAATTTAATAGATCCTTTGAATTCCTTGATAGTTTGATCCTCTTTTAAATTTGAAATAGTGTAGTATTTATCCCAGCCAAGTATCTTTTTACCCCAGAAAAGATATGTAAGAGTATCTATTTTTCTTACTCCTAAATTAGGAAGTACATCTGACACATAATCTATGAACATTTGATTTGGAGCTATTATTAACGTGTTTTTGTCCGATATCTGCTCTTTGTATGTGTAAAGAATATATGCAAGCCTATGTAGTAATATAGTTGTTTTTCCACTCCCTGCTACTCCTTGCATCAATATTGGCGTGTTTATATCCTCTCTAATGATTTCATTCTGTTGTGATTGAATAGTAGCTACAATATCTTGTAATTTCTTACCTAGCCTTTCATGTAATTGAACAAGTAGAAATTCATCGGCTGCAACATTTCCTGATTTTGCATCATATATTCCTTTAATTCTAGCTCTTGAAATTTGGAACTGTCTTTTTTGTAGTAAATCACCTTTTCGTTCCCCAATAGGGGCTATGTAAGAGGTGTTTTCTTTCGGCCCAGAGTTTTGATAGTAAACATTGGCAATAGGAGATCTCCAATCAGTTATTAGTGGTAAATGTGTATCTTTATCTAACATTGCAAATTTGCCGATGTAGATAATAATTGGCTTGCCTGTTGTGGCATCATACGGTAAGAAAGAGATTTTTCCAAAATATGGAGAATCAAGAGTTATTAATTCATTGTTGATTCTTCCAACTGTTAGCTCAATTTCAGCTAATATTTTGTTGTATACAGACTTTGCTTCCTTTTGCGAATTCAAATCAGATTCTGCATCTATGATTAAAATCTGATCTTCTAACTCCTGTTCGAGATTGTGTAGCTTTGGAAGAAGAAATTGTAACTTCTCTTTGGTAATCTGTGAGACTTTCTCTAGATGAGGGTACTCCTCTTCTAATAGCTTTGTATCCTTTCTCACATCTGAAAAATCGGACACAGCGTCTATATCCTTGTACAACGGATTTAGATACTTTGTGAATGTTTGCATGATACTTTTTGTTTTGTCGGCTAACGAATAGCAGTATATATTAAACAGTGAAGTTTTTCAACAGTTGGAGGTCTGACCTAGGTCGGACCTAGGTTGGACCTCCGTTTGCACGACGAGCTGTTCTTGTATATGATTGTATTTATGAATAGACATTTGAAAAGTATTGTGTTGATTGCACTTGTTTGTTTTGCTTTGTGGAAGGTACAGGAGAAGTTTCACTTTTTGAATGTTTTAGATATTAAGATAACAAACGAGAGTGAATCTAAACAAGAAAGTAACAGTAGCTCTGAAGATAAAGAGGAAGCAACTGAGCAGGGGAGCGATGAGGATAGTAAGAAGTTTGTAGAGATATTCAATTCGAAAGGTACAACTATTGCAGTTAATGTAGAAACAGCCTCTACAGAGGCGGAGAGGAGCTTAGGGCTATCGTTTAGAACGAATCTAGGAACTTATGATGGTATGTTATTCATATTTCCTGAAGATACGACAACCGCTTTTTGGATGAAGGATATGAATATGCCTCTTGATATTATATTTATAGATAGTGGTGGGTTTATTGTAGATATTAAAGAAAATAATGAGCCTTGTAACAAATCATACTGTCCATCAATAACTTCTTCAGAGAAATATCGATATGTGCTTGAGGTTAACTCTGATTTTTGTAAGAATAATGATGTTGTTATTGGTAACAGTGTTGTAATGAACAATATACAATCTACTTAATTTAAATAAGATCGTCATGATATCTTCATTTGTTGATTGGTTAGTAAATATTATTGAAACTCTTGGTTATCCTGGAGTTGCTCTATCTATGTTTATAGAGAGTTTTTTTGCTCCTATACCTAGTGAGATAATTTTACCTTTCTCGGGATTTGTAGCATCTAGTGGTTCATTAAATCTATATTTGGTTATATTAGTTGCAACATTTTCTGCCTATCTAGGCTCTTTACCTTTCTTCATCATTGGCTATCTCGGAGAGAAGAGTGTTCATAAATTTCTTGCTAAATACGGTAAGTATCTTTTTATTTCAGAAGAGAGTGTAAAGCAGGGTTATGATGCTTTTGATAAATACGGAAATATTTTTGTATTAATAGGGAGGGTTGTTCCTATTGTTAGAACACTTATCTCTTTTCCAGCAGGTGCATCTAAGATGAATTTTTGGAAGTTTACAATCTATACACTGTTAGGTACTGCTGTATGGTCTACTATCTTGATAGTAGCAGGTTACTTGCTTGGCTCTCAGTGGGAAAATGTGTCTTTGTATATTAATAAATATGAAAATGTCATTATTATCTTAATGGCGGTATTGGTATTAGGATATATTGGTTACAGTATCTTCAAAAAGCCAAAGAAGAATTAAACATTTCGAATAAGAGAAGTGCCTGTCATTTCTGCTGGCTTTGTTATACCCATGATATCTAATATGGTAGGAGCAATATCTCTAAGAGAGCCGTACGGTAGATTTCTTCTTGTTACTTTTGTTCCTGTGATTATCAACGGTACTGGATTTAAAGAGTGTTCTGTATCTATTTGATCGTTTGTAAGGTTCACCATCTCCTCTACATTTCCATGATCTGCAGTAATTAATACGGCTCCTCCATGTAATGTGAATTCTCTAGTCAGTGTTCTTACACACTCATCTACCACTTTTACAGATTTTATACCTGCTTCTAAATTACCAGTATGTCCAACCATGTCAGTATTTGCAAAGTTTACCAGTATGAAGTCATATATATTTGAAGGAATTCTCTGCATAATGGATTCTGTTATTTCAAAAGCACTCATCTCAGGCTTCATGTCGTATGTTGCTACTTTTGGAGATTGAATTAATATCCGGTCCTCTCTTTCGTAAACAATTGGTATGCCTCCATTGAAGAAGTAAGTAACATGAGGGAATTTCTCTGTTTCTGCTACTCTGAGCTGATTCATTCCAACAGATTCAATGATTTTACCGAGTGGTAGATTAATATATTGCTTTGGAAAGATTACTTTTTCTGGAAAATTCTTTCTGTATTCAACCATTGATGCTACGAAAAGGTTGGGAATAGGTTGAGTGGAGAACGGTTTAAATGGTGTAGTTAAAAATGCTTCGGCAAGTTGAATCATCCTATCAGGTCTAAAGTTCATTAGGAGAACAACATCGTTTGCTTTAATTTTACTAGGATTAATCACTGCTGGTTCTAGAAATTCATCTGTTAGACCTCTAGAGTAGTATGATTGTATCGCTTCCTGATATGTAGAGAACTGATCTCCTGCATTTTGTGTTAGGAGCTCATATGTTCGTTGAGTTCTATCCCATTTCATATTCCTATCCATAGCGTAATATCTACCTACTAATGTTCCTATCTTTCCGGTCCCATTTTCCAGACAGTATCTATCCATTTCTGTTAAGTATGTTAGTGCAACATTAGTTGGTGTATCTCTCCCATCAGTAAAAGCATGTATAAATATCTCATTTTGAAAATTACTTTTTGAGAAGTAGTCGATAACTGCTTTGAAGTGGTTGATATGTGAGTGTACAGAACCATCACTTAGTAATCCTACAAGATGAATATTGCTACCAAATTTTGTAGCATGTACAAATGCATCTCTTAAAGTATTGTTTTTGTAAATTAGACCTTTCTCAATAGCCGAGTTTATTCTTGGTAAATTTTGACTAACAGTTCTTCCTGCTCCAATATTTAAATGTCCAACTTCGCTATTACCTTTTACATTTTTAGGTAATCCAACAGATTCGCCAGAAGTAAGTAGATAGGTATGAGGAGATATATTCCAAAAAGTTGATAAGTGTTTAGGATCTGCGATTGTTACAGCATTTCCTTTTGATTTAGGAGCTGCACCGAGTCCATCTAAGATTATGAGCATGACTTTTTGTTTAGCATTCATAGGCAGTGATTTGTATATTTCATCTATATTGTGGCATATTTTTGAAATTTATTCTATAATCACAACTGCTATTAAAAATTAATGTGATAAACTATATTTATGGATACAAATATTATAAAGAAAATAGAGGGAGATAATTATAAGAAAAGACCTGATGTAAAGGTTGGAGATCATGTAAAATTATTTATTAGAATAGTAGAGGGTAAAAAGGAAAGAGTACAGCAGTTTAAGGGTGTAGTCATTGCTATTAAAGGAACAGGTATGAACAGAAATTTGGTTGTTAGAAAAATATCTTACGGTATTGGTGTAGAGAAGATAGTACCTCTTCACTCTCCAACAATAGATAAGATAGAGGTAGTAAAGAGAGGTTCTGTTAGAAAATCTAAACTGTTCTATCTTAGAGAGAGAGTTGGTAGAAGAGCTTTGAAAATTGAAAATATTAAAGATGTATATATGACAGATGAAGTTGAGGTTCCTGTTGAAGGAGAGGAAGAAGTAGTAGATACAGAAGAGGCAGTAGTAGAAGAAGTTAAGGAAGAGGTTAAAGAGGAAGTTAAAGAAGAATAGTATTAATATTGGACTCCTGCGGGGGTAGTTCAATGGTTAGAATATCTGTTTTCCAAACAGAGGGTTGCGGGTTCGAGTCCCGTCCCCCGCTCCATATTCCCTTATTAATACATTATTTGCCTTTAGCTATTCTACTTATCCACAATTTGTAATATAATCATGTTATGAAAAGTGTTGATGTACCAATGTGGGATAAGGGAGATAGTACAGATAACTATGCAAAGGGAGGTTCTGCTCGTCCTATGCAAGGCTCTCTATTTAATGGAAATAGTAAGAGAGATAGAGAGATACGAGGAATATATGAAGTGATTTTAGGAAGAGAACCCTCTACAAGAGAACTCTCATATCATAGATTTGGCTCTTTATCTACTGATGAGTTGATAGAGGCATTGCTTAATGGTGAAGAACATAAGAAATTAATCGAAAAGGGTCACAAATATCCTGAATTAGAAAAAATGGGAAAGTTGTTAGAAGGAACTATATTGAAATTAAGAACAGCAATAGAAGACAAAGAGAGTGAGATCAACGAATTAAATAACTTACTTAATGAAAAGAACAGTACGATTGAAGAGCTGAGAGGTTCAAAAGATGTGCCGTATATAACAGATAAGAAGCTTTTAGAAACAGAAAACACCTCAGTATCTACCTCATATTATAGTAATTTAAGTAAACCTGTTAATAAAGAATACTCCCTCTGGGAGAAAGTATTAGAATTATTTTTTGGAAGAAATGAATAGTAAAATTTTTGCACAAAGATTAAAAAAAGCTAGGGAAGATATGGGCTACTCCCAAAGATCTTTAGGTATGAGGGTTGGTCTTTCCGACAAGTCTATTAGTGTATATGAAAACGGTTATACATACCCCCCTATTGGTAATCTTCTTAAAATAGCTAAAGAGTTAAACAAGAGTATTTCATATTTCCTAGAAGACTAGTACGGTGGAGTTAACCACTGTCTTGCTTTGCCTGCATATTTCTTTGAAAGCTTCACTATTAAGAAAGATATTGCAACAAAGATTGCTATGATTATTACATACTTAAGTACAGACATTATAGCGTAACGAGTACTTGATGGTTGCAAAACTAAAGATTTATCAAAAGTGATAGTGTCATTTATTGTGTTTGCATAATTAGTATCATGTTGCCAAGAGATAACAGATGCTGTTATTTCATATGTTCCTGATTTCAATGGTTTAATATTAGCTCTAACCTTGTAAGTAACCCCTTCTTTCATTGATATAAATTCTTTGTGTGTAGCAGATGCCGAAAGTGTAGTAGGTGTATACCATAGAATTTGGGTTTTGCTCGAGTCCAGATGCGGAGTAATCTGTAATTCGTACGGAACATATCCGAAGATAGCTGATTGACTTTTTCTAATAAGAAGAAGGTCAAAATATTTAGTAGTTACCTTTGTTTGATTTTCATCTATCTTTTCTACTTTCTTCTCAGTATTTGTACTCTGAGTGACAGGGGTTAGTTGATTCTCAGGTGCACCATCAGCATATGTTTGGAGTAGTGGAGTAAAAGTCAGTGTGCTTAGGAAGAAAAGGGTCGTTATAAATTTGTATGTAAGTCTTTTTCTCATCTTATTATCTTTATTATACTTAATTTATATGTATTATATACCTGTTTTGCTTCTTCTTGTGTAATATCTTTGTCATCATGCACTATTTTATTTCGTATTTTATGTGCTTCCCATATATCATTATACTCATTCTTCTTAAATATGTTTTTTGCTCTCTTTAAATTATCTCCACAGCTTAATGCATTGTTGTAATACGATTGAAGTGCTTTTGTTAATAAGTTGTCTAACTTTATAACAGCATCTCTTCTTACTGAGTTTTCTGTGCTTACTGCATCCATTTGCAATTCCTCTAAGCCTCTTAATATCTTTTTAGTTTTAGCTTTACTTACACTCTTTTGATTTAGATATACAACTACAAAAAGAACAGATATTAGTAGTAATATAGCTATTGTTAGGATTAATGTCGTTTCCATTCTCTTCTCTGTATGATTTTATTAAGTAACAAGTATATCAGAAGAACTGATAATGAAAAAATACCTATGGAAGTAATTTTGCTTAATATTTTCATAGAGGTTGGAGCTGTGTGAGTAAGTACTGTTCGTACCTCTTCTGTTCTTAGTAATCCACTTGGATTTAAGTGATCTACAGATATGAACAGATCAGAGTACTTTAATTTATCAGATGGGATATTTAACTGTATGATACGATTCTGTTTTGGAAGAAGTATCTGAGACGAATTTGTCATAACAGGATCTATGTATTTTGAAATATCAGCTATGTTTGATTTTTTGAGAGTAGAACCAGTAATCGCTACATTCCCATTGTTGGAAGAGTAAATATATCCGATAGCGTATCTATTAGCCGTACTGTAATCGTTGAAATAGAGCTGTGATAGTACATCGATATTCTTTTCGATCGTACTCTTTGTATCAGCAGAGAGTAGGAAATCATTAGGTGAATAAAATGTAATAGTTGGGGTTAAAGGAGATCTCCCTCTAGCCACCACTGTTATATGGTCATGAAATTCACTGCCAAACAGTGAGTGACCTGTATACTCCTCTAAAAATGGGTCTGCTTGCCTCCAAACAGACTTAGTTGAATCAAAGTACTCTACCCAGTAGTGATAGAAGCCATCAGCAGAGTAGCCTGATATATTAGACACATAACCTATTACTAGCCTGCTTGGTATTTGGAATTTTCGTAGAAGTGCAACATAGAAATCGGCATAATCTTGAGCATTTGCACTGTTTGGTGTTTTAATAACTGCATTTGCACCTAGTCTTGGAGAATTAACTATTCCTAATTTCAAATCTTTACTGTAATTTAACCTATCAATGATGTATGTATAAAGGTTCTTGTAAAATACATCTTTCTGCTCATCACTCATCTTCTCTAAGTCAGTATTTTCATTAAGAAATGTAAGACCTTTCTCTAGCAAATACGATATGACTCGTTTTTTCTCTGCGCTATCTGTTATATTCCAATACCCACTTTCTTTAGTTAAAAATGTATTGTATTGTGCTTTTTGATCAGAACTTTGCTTTAATATATGGCCTGCTATTTTACAATCGATTGTTTCTCCTGCTTGAACAATATATTTAAAAGTGTAATTCCCGTCTTCGTCAAGAATGGTTGAATTTGGTAATGGAGATATATCCTCCCACAGTATCGTTTGGTACTGATTGTCTGGAGGCATAACTAATTCAAATGTTTGAGGCTCTGTGTTTCCTTGATTGGAGAAAACCCTATTTACTGAGAATTTGTAGATTATATTTTTACCAAAAAGGACAGACACATCAGCATTGACAGGGTTATTTATTAGTATCTGATACTGGTTTCCATTCAAACGAATATCACTTGCGGGATCTGATGTCCAAAGTGGAGTTCCTTTTGCTTGGTCATAATTTATTGTTACAGAATTTGTAACTGCATCTAGAACTTTTGATGTGAGCTTGTAACTATCGCTGTCTTCAGTAGGTACTGAGTATGTTAGAAGGATTTCAATAGGGGAATCTTTTGACATTACAGAGTTTTGTAAATCAATTAGTATGTCTGTTACAGAACCTCTATAATATTTTGTACAGTTTACCTCTTTATCTCCCTTTACAATCTTACATCTGACATCTAGGTTTTTAATGGGAATAGAGGCTGTATAGAAAGAAAGCACTCTAGTATCTTCACTTCTTATTTGTACTATTGCCTCGACATTGATACTTTTCTCCCCAATCACATGGTTGAAGTTTGTATATACCTTGAAGTTTTCTTGTGCGAAGAGTTTCTGTGGAGTATAGAAAAATGAAAGAAGAAAAAGAAAGCTAAATAGATACAGAGTTTTCCTTAAATAACCAATCAAATTTCTCATATTTTCTTAATATTTGTTTTGTTACAGGAGTTTTTGGAGTAATTCCGTAACTTGAGAGCAGTTTGTCAAGTTCTATTTTTTCAGGTTCATTAACTATTTTGTAGTTAGAATTTCTTACTATCTCCTGTTTTGCATTTTTCCTGATTACATAATAGGCCATACCGTTACTATCATCAAGGACTATTCTGGAAATAGCTTTGGAAAAAGAGTATTCGGCAAATATTAATGGCATATTTAATCTAGTATTTATTGCTACAAAGTCATGTTCTGCAGGAAGTATGACTTTTTGACCTTTCTTTACAGGTATCTTAATAATTCGATTCTCCCTAGGTGATTTGTATTTCTGCATCAAGATTGTACCTGTACCTGAAAGTATTTCTAGAATCTTAGGATACTTCTTGCACCGCATCGCTTTTGTTTTCACATATTCGACTCCTGCAATATTTGCTTTTACAAGATATATATTTACCCTAACATTCTTATCTTTGAAAATGGAATTAAAATCCACATATTTATATACATCGTAGAAAATTTCGGGGCAATCAAGACTCTGGTTTAGAAGCTGTTCTCGTATATCATCTATAGTTACAGAAACCTTCTCTCTGTAAGTGAAATCTTTAAACAGAATTTCGTCATTTTCATATATAATTGGTAAACCTGATATGCTTTTCAGATCAATCTTTGCCATTGCTGATTATACCACATGTGTGTTGTATCTCTTAATTAATCGCTAGAGTATGTTTTGAGAACTTCGGAGAGTATAAATGAGGCAACTATGTATATGACTAATGCCGCAGGGAATACTAATGCTAGTTTAGCTCCATTTACTTCTAATGTTGATGTAACTAATCCGTAGAACGGCTTGACAAAAGTATTACTGTATTGGTCTATGTAAGCAGCAAATTGATTAGTCATATCAGCTTTAATGATTACTAATACGATTTTCAATATTAATACTCCTTGTATTATCATTGAAGCTATATATGCCAATCTAATGAGTAATTTAATCATTTTTAAAATTCTGATAAGTTATTTAAATAATATGATAACTGATTCATATAATTATTTACAGCATTTGCCCAAACATGTTCAGGGTTCTCTCCACATGGAGGACAGTAAGTTCCTTCTATTTGAAAAGGAGTTAAATTAGTACCGTACCCTTGTGCCATTCTCTCTGTTATGTGTGATATGGCATCATCCCACGAAGAGAACATACTCCAACCTGCTTCATTACCATTTATACCTCTCCAGCCCCATGCATTGTTTGAATTTGCAGGAGTAATATTTCCAAATGCTGATTCTACTCCTGAGATGGAAACTAGCAGTCTCCAATCTAGACCGTGCTTGTCTGCTTCTAGAATAAATGTCTGTGCATGTTTTGCCATAGGTGAATGGTAATCTTTTAAGAACTTGTTCATTGCTAATATTCTAGTATCCATTGTGAAAAATTTACTCCGAGAAACAATATCTTCGTTTGTACTGTTTGTTGTTAAATTGTAATTACCTGTATATGCATAAATATCGTATACAGGAGTTAATGCATTTATTTCTGAGAAGGAATACTCCCTATACAATTTAGAGAAAGTATTTACTAATTTAGCCTCTACTTTTGGTGAGAGTAGCCAAGAGTAAATGCTTAAAGCTAATAGAAACAGTATTACTCTAATAATACTGGAGTTAGAGAACCTCTCTTTCAATGAAATGTATTGAATCTTCTCTAGGGCATCTGTCATAATATATTCAGTATATCAAATAGAGGGCTATATTTGCTATGTTTACTCATTTACATCTACATACAGAGTACTCTTTGTTAGATGCAACAACAAGATTACCTGATTTAATAGAGAAATTGCAATCAAGCGGTATGAATTCCTGTGCTATTACTGATCACGGTAATATGTATGGTGTGTTTAAATTTCAAGATGCTATGAAGAAGGCTGGTCTCAAACCTATTATTGGTTGCGAAATATATATTGCTCCTCGTACTATGCAGGACAAAGAGTTTGGGATAGATAACAACTACTTCCACTTAATACTGTTAGCAAAAAATTTCACAGGGTACAAAAATTTAATGAAAATCGTGTCTATAGCACATATGGACGGCTTCTACTACAGACCTAGAGTCGATTTTGAAACTCTTTCTAAATATACAGAGGGTTTAATTTCTCTCTCTGCATGTTTAGCAGGACCAATAGCTTCACCAATTTTACAAAACAACTACAAAGAAGCTAAAAACAACGCAAAGAAGTACGCAGAGATATTTAAAGACAATTTCTTTGTAGAAATTCAGAGAAACGGTATGGAAGAGCAAAATATTGTTAATGAAAAATTAATAGAAATAGCAAAGGAACTCAACTTACCGTTAGTAGCTACATGCGATTCCCACTATTTAAATAGAGAAGACGCAGAGATTCAAGAAATTCTTTGGTGTATTAGCGATGGATATACTATGGATGATCCAAAAAGGAGGCGTATGCCCACAAACGAGTTTTATGTTAAGACTCCTGAGGAGATGGAGCTGCTTTTCAAGGATATACCTGAGGTTATTGAAAATACTCAGAAAATAACCGATATGATTGAAGAGTACGATATTACCTTTGAAAGAATTGAGGCTCCATACTTAGACCTCCCAAAGGGTAAAACTTCTAGAGAGTACCTTAAAGAATTGGTATATGAAGGGATTGAGAAGAAATATAAAACAATTGATAAGGAATTGAAAGAAAGAGTGGATTATGAATTAAAAATTATTCATGAAAAGGGGTATGATGACTATTTTCTAATTGTTAGAGACTTCATTAAGTTTTGTAGAGACAACAATATAGTAGTTGGTATTAGAGGATCAGGATGTGGTTCTGTTGTTGCTTATGCTATTGATATTACAGACATAGAGCCCATTAGCTGGGAATTGTATTTTGAAAGGTTTTTGAATCCTGAAAGACCAAGTCCTCCTGATTTTGATATAGATATTGCAGATAAACGAAGGGATGAAGTTATACAGTATACAATCGATAAATACGGAGCAGATAATGTTAAACAGATAGGTACATTCAGTAAGCTACAAACAAGACAAGCCATTAGAGATGTGGCTCGAGTAATAGGTGTTGATCTTCAGATAGCAAACACACTATCTAAAATGGTCGAAATAGTCTTTGGTAAATCCAAAAGCATAGATCATATGATTGAGCATAACCCTGAATTTGCCGAAATAATCAACTCTTCAGAGGAAACAAAACACTTGGCCGAAATAGTTAGAAAAGTTTCTGGTCTATGTCGAGGCGTATCCACGCATGCTTGCGGTATTTTAATTACTCCAGAACCGGTTGTAGAGTACTGTCCTATCCAAAGAGATGCTCACGGTGGTGGAATGGGAATGACGCAGTATGAAATGGGTGACATTGAACCTCTTGGTTTAATGAAATACGATTTCTTAGGTCTCCGAAATCTTAATATTTTAGGTGCCTCATTGAAGAAAATAAAACGAGACAGGGACGAAGAAGTAGATTTGCAAAAAATAGATTACACAGATAAAAGTACATTTGACAGCATTAAGAGTGGACACACGGTGGGTATATTCCAAATGGAGAGCGAAGGAATGAAAAGAACAGTTAGAACTATAAAACCTGATACTTTAGAAGACATCTGTTATATATTAGCAGCATATCGTCCTGGACCAATGCAGTATATTGCAGAATATCAAGCTGTAAAAGATGGAAAACAGGAACCTGATTATATCTTTACAGAACTAGAACCAGTTCTTGCTATCACAAATGGAGTCATAACTTATCAGGAGCAGGTTATGAGAATCGCACAAGTTATTGCTGGATACTCTCTTGGAAAAGCAGATGTTTTAAGAAGAGCAATGGGTAAAAAGAAGGTAGAGGTAATGGAAGCGGAAAAACCAGCATTTATAGATGGAGCCGTGAATCTCGGTTTTCAAAAAGAGAAAGTGGAACAGCTGTGGGATAAGTTACTGCTTTTTGCTAACTACGGATTTAACAAGGCTCACAGCGCTTCTTACGCTACCATTGCATACCGAACAGCATATCTAAAAACTCATTACCCCCTGCAGTATATGGCCGCTCTACTTGAAGGAGATTTAGAAAAATTTGATAGGGTAATCATTGATCTAAAAGAGTGCGAAAGATTAGGAATTAATGTACTACCTCCAGATATCAACAAAAGCGGTTTCTACTTCCAAACAGAAAACGAGAAAGAGATACGATTCGGTTTAGGTGGTATTAAAAATGTAGGTTTAGATATTGTGAAAAATATTGTCCAAGAGCGAGATAAAAATGGAGAGTATCTTCACTTAGACGATTTTGTTCATAGAACATATGATTTTGTAAATCGTAAAGCCATGGAGTATCTGATAATGGCAGGAGCTATGGATTCATTTGGAGATAGGTTTGAGGTTTTGCAGACATTACCAATAGTCTACGATAAAGAGAAGAACAGAAAGAAAGTAGAGAATGTAGGACAGTTTGACTTCTTCTCTCTAAGTGGAGGCAGTATTGAGAGAATAGATAAGACAGAGTTAGTAAGTACCGAGAAGATGGAGAAGAATCTGATGCTACAGTGGGAGAGAGAGCTATTAGGAATATACTTCTCCAGCCACCCTCTAGATTCGTTAAAAGAGTTTTTTGACAGTAGAGGAGCTATACCTATTTCCGAAGCTTTGGAAAATCGAAAGAATGGAGATATTGTTGTATTAGGTACAATGGTTACCAAATTTAGAAAAATCACCACTAGAAAAGGAGAGATGATGGCGTTCTTAACTATAGAAGATAAAAGCGGAAGTACAGATGGAGTAGTATTCCCCAGAGTATACCAAGAGCTAAAGGATACATTAAAAGAGAATATACCGATGCTAATTGTTGGCAGGATTAATGAGAGAGATGGCGAGAAAAGTATACTGATTCAGAAAGCAAAATATGTTGATGAAAAAAAACACTCATCCAAATTTGATGGTGTTACATTTAAAATATTACCATCCCACACTGAGGAAGAAGTATCAGCATTAAAACACTTCATAGAAAACTCCAACGGCAATACAGCCGTAAAAATAGTGGTTGATGATGGAGCAGGGGTAAACAAAGTGATTTTAAACAAAACAATATTAGTAGACGAAGAGTGTGAGAAATGGCAAAGAATATTCGAAAATTGATATAATACGGTATGAATATAAATGATGTTGACAAGCTTCCAATTAGTTTTGGTGTTTACAAATTCTATGACAGTAAAAGAGATATTTTGTATGTAGGTAAAGCCATAAATCTAAGGAATAGAGTGAAGTCATATTTTAATAACGATCTCCTAGACAGACCGTATGTAAAACAAATGATTCCTCTGATTAACAGTATAGAATTTGTTAAAACAAATAACGAGATAGAATCTCTTGTTTTAGAATCCGCCCTGATTAAGAAGTATAAGCCTAAATATAACAGTGATCTAAAAGATGATAAGTCATATGTATGGATATATATACCTGTTAAAGATGAGTTTCCTACAGTTAAAATTGTAAGAAAAATCTCAAATGATGATTTAAAACGAGGAGAACTTTTTGGCCCATACCCCAAAGGATCTACTGTAAAAAGAATCTTTACATACTTACGAAAACTTTACCCATTCTGTACATGTAGAAAAGAAAACAGTAAAGAATGCCTCTATTACCACCTAGGACTATGTCCTGGTCCGCATCAAGGACATATATCAAAAGAGGATTACAGGAAAAATATTAATGAAATCATAAAGTTTCTTAGAGGTAGAAAACGAGGACATCTTAATGAATTAGAAAAAGAAATGAACAAACTTTCTTTAAGCAAGAAATACGAACAAGCCGCATTAGTGAGGGATAGATTATATGATTTGAAATATCTTGGAGAGAAAAGTGAATTTGAATACGGTGATGATGAAGAGTCGTATATTGAAAGGAGAAAAAAGATGCTTCTTTCTAATTTTCACGACCTTAGAATAGAGCTTGGTATGAAAACCTTAACTAGGATAGAGTGTTACGACATTTCTAATATTCAAGGAATCTTCCCTTACGCTTCAATGAGTGTTGCAGAGCATGGCGAGATAAAGAACGGAGAGTACAGAATATTTAAAATACAGAATTTAGATACACCAAATGATCCCGAGATGTTAAAAGAAGTATTAACTAGAAGATTTAAGCATATAGAAAAATATCCTCGCAAACCAGACATCGTTTTAATTGATGGGGGTAAATCTCAACTCTCTGTGGTATCAAATAGCGTGCCTAAGGATGTACTGCTCCTAGGAATTTCAAAAGGAAAAAGGTTAAAAAGAGCAGGTAAAAAGACAGTTGATGAGTTTTGGATGGTAGATCGGAATAGCAATGAAGTATGTCCTATTAAATTAAAAAACAGAGCTATTCTAATAGAGCTAAGGGATGAAGCTCATCGATTTGCTATTTTACATCACAGAAAAGCGAGGGTGAGAGAGGGTAAGCACTCTGAGTTGGAGAATATCGTAGGTTTAGGAAGAAAAGGACAGGTAAGGCTTTTGAAGCAATTTAAAAGTATTGATGGTATAAAGAGAGCATCGTTTGAAGAAATTAATTTGGTAATTAGAAATAGTAGTACATCTAAAAATATTGTTGAATATTTTAGTACCTTAAAGAATTCTGAGGAGTTAGATTCTCCAAAACATACTTAAAGAACTCTGTATCTCCCATGTTGCTATCAATCACATAGGCAATATTTCTGGTTGAATTAATCACTACAGCTGAAGAGTGTATTGTATTGTTACAAGATAGAGTCCCTCGAAGAGTAGAGGAGTATGGAGTAGTTGATAGATGAGTAGTTGATATTAAACATTTCTCTTCTGCTTCTATATCATCTACATATCGTCTTAGAAACACATCTAGTGCTTGACCTGTATATTTCCCTATTGGTACTAACTTAACACTCTCTGTAGTTCCTAACTTCTTGAACTCTACAGATCTATTGTCTTCGAAATTAGTAGAGCGATATGAAATTAAATATTCATTTGGTATCTCTATTACCCATGGAAAATCTGGAAGTAAGTCTTGAGTATCTCTATCATGTAGCAACAGATCTCTGGAAATCTTTTCATCTATTCTATTCTTTAGTCCACTTTGAGCCTCCTCTATAGATATACTTTCATACCATATATCTTTATGTTTTGAATATATTCGTAAGCCTCCTGTTTCATTCTGCCAATACATGCCATCTTTCATCTCCTCAGAACCAATAGGGACTGTTTGTATATATGTCCAACCTTTCTTTGGTAATTCTTCATTGTAGTATGTATATATATCATCAATATTAACTCCATCAGGCATCTTGTATGCTGAATTCCCAGAGCTGATAAAATTAGATACATATGCATCATTCATGTCGTTAGGGAACATAAATGTAGATCCAGGATATGTAGGTATAGATTTTATACCTATTACATCCTCTTTTTTATATACGGTCTCTTGATTTCTTAGAGTAAGAACAGCTTTTATCAAAAGAAATGAAAAACCAACAAGAAATATAGGTATGAATATTGCCATTAAAATTCTTGGTAGTTTAGAACCATCAACTTTCCTCTTTCTACCTTTCCTGTGAACCTTACTTCTTTGAGGAAGAAAGAATGCTCTTTTCTTTTTCTTAACAGCTTTGTTTGATGGCTTCTTTTTGGGCATATATAAATTAAGTGGAGGAGTAACTTTTTCTTTTTTTCGTTTAAATATTGGCATGAGTTAATGATATCATATTGGAGTATGAATAATTTGTGTAGTATAATCCTGTGATTTAGTGCGGGATCGTCTAATGGTAGGACACCGGCCTTTGAAGCCGAGAATCATGGTTCGAGTCCATGTCCCGCAATATATTAGTAGTTTTGATCGTTGAAATTTGCAAGCGTAATAGCTATTTTACTCATTGTATGTTTTAGTAGCGGTCTATCATCATCCACAAAGCCTATTTCATCCATTATGCACTCTAATTCATCTGAAGAAACAGATATGGAATTACTTTGTTGAATCGTATCTAGTGCAGCTTTTAATTTTATAGATAGGGTAGATTCTGGATCTTTATTGATATCGTAATACTTACATAACTCTTCAAGCTCTGCTTTCTCTAATATTAATATGCCTCTTTTCATATAATATGAAGCTAAAATTATCTAAAGTAACTCTGCTTTTATTTCTTTAATCTCATCACGAAGTTTCGCAGCCTTTTCAAAATCTAAGTTATCTGCAGCTATTAACATCTTCTGCTCTAGCTCTTTTATTAATATCTTCTTCTGTTTTATATCCATTTTTTCAATATCTAAATCTGTGTTCAAATCTGTTTCCTCTGTATTAACTAATCTTCCTCTAATTTCTTTCTCTATACTTTTTGGAGTAATATCGTTTTCTTTGTTGTAATTCTCTTGATATTTCCTTCTTCTTTCCGTTTCCTCTATAGCGTACTTCATACTCTCTGTTATCTTGTCAGCGTACATGATGACTCGACCTTCTACATGTCTAGCTGCTCTTCCCACCGTTTGTATTAAGCTTGTTCTTGATCGCAGAAAACCTTCTTTGTCTGCATCTAATATGATGACAAGAGATACTTCTGGAAGATCGATTCCTTCTCGAAGCAAGTTGATGCCTACAACTACATCGTACTCTCCTAGTCTTAAATCTCTTAAAATATCTACTCTTTCAATAGTGTCTATGTCTGAGTGAATATACTGTACTTTAATGTCAATATCTTTTAGGTACGAGGTTAAATCTTCAGCCATTTTCTTAGTTAGTGTGGTTAGAATTACTCTTTGACCTTTCTGTACATTTTTTGATATTTCATTAATCACATCATCTATCTGGTTTTCTGTTTTTCTAACTTCAATAGTTGGGTCAAGTAAACCTGTAGGTCTGGTTAATAACTCTACAATTTTGTTATTACTATCCTGTATCTCCCACAGTGCGGGAGTAGCTGAGAAGTATACTGTTGTACCTTGCTTCTTTCTAAATTCTTCAAAATTTAACGGTCTGTTATCTCTAGCTGTAGGTAATCTAAAACCGTACTCTATTAAGTTATCCTTTCTTGCTTTGTCTCCGTTATACATACCTCCAATTTGAGGTATAGTGATATGTGATTCATCTATGAACATCATGTAATCATCTGGGAAGTAATCTAACAATGTGTATGGAGGCTCTCCTGGTTCTCGACCATCAAAATATATACTGTAATTCTCCATACTTTTACAGTATCCTACCTCTCTTAACATCTCCAAATCGTAATTAGTTTTTTGCTCCAATCTGTGAGCCTCAAACTCTTTTCCTATGTTTTTGAGAAATGCAACCCTCTGTTTTAGATCTGTTTCAATTTTCTCTGTAGCGCTATCAATGGTAGATTTTGAATATACTAATGAAGTGGCAGGAAATATCAGAATCTCTTTCTCTTCTGTAATTCGATGTTTACTTATGGGATCCACTTTAGATATTCGCTCAACAGTATTTCCTAAGAGTTCTATTCGAATAGATACATCCTCGTAAGGAGGAAATATCTCTATGATATCTCCTGATATTCTAAATACGCCATTAGTAAAGTCGTATGTGTCTCTTTCGTATCTCATTGAAACTAATTGCAATGCCATATCAGAGATATTTATATTTTGACCAACGAAAAACGACAAGGCTTTGTTCTGATAGTTATCAGGCTCCCCAATATTGTATATGCAAGATACAGATGCTACTACAACAGTATCTCTTCTTGTTATGGCAGAATTCATAGCTCCAAATCTTAAATTCTCTATCTGCTTGTTTACCTCCGATTCTTTTTCAATATATAGATCTTTTGTAGGAATATATGCTTCTGGTTGGTAGTAATCGTAGTAAGAGACAAAATATTTAACAGAATTTTCAGGAAAAAACTCCTTGAACTCTTCATAGAGCTGTGCAGCTAGGGTTTTGTTATGCGACAGAACTAAAGTAGGTCTATTAGATTTCTCTATGACACTAGCCATTAGAAAAGTCTTACCAGAGCCTGTAACTCCTAATACTGTTTGTTTTTGATCACTCTTCATGTTCTCCAATATTTGTTCAGTAGCCCTCTGTTGATCTACTGAAGCGGTATATGGAGAGTGTAATTTGAATTCGCTCATATGCTCTATTTTAGCAAATATATGTATATGTTAGAATATCAGTAGTATGAAAAATACCTTGAATAAACTTTCACAAGAAGTGATAAATCAGATAGCTGCTGGAGAGGTCATAGAGAGGCCAGCATCTGTGGTAAAGGAGTTAGTTGACAACTCAATTGATGCTGAAGCTACAAAAATTGTTGTGAAAGTTAAGAATGGTGGTATTGATATGGTAGAGGTTTCTGATAACGGTTACGGTATACCAAGAGAGAATCTGTCATCAGTATTTGATGCTCATACTACAAGTAAAATAAAAAATATTGAAGATCTTAATTCATTAATTAGCATGGGTTTTCGTGGTGAAGCACTGTCTACCATAACTTCTGTTTCAAAAGTAATATTAGATTCGAAGTTTGTAGAAGAGGAGAAAGGAGGAAGAGTTTCTTTTGATGATAATGGTAAGTCTGAGGTTTCTACTGTAGCTAAAGAGTCAGGTACCACTATTAAAGTAGAAAATATTTTTTACAATATCCCCGCAAGAAAGAAATATCTTAAATCTGCTCCTACAGAGTTTAGAAAAATATATGAGATTCTTAAGAAATATTACCTGATATATCCAAATATTAACTTTGTATTAGAGAAAGATGAAAAGGTAGTTGATGACATTCATGAAGTTTTGGAAAGTAAAGCTGGTGAGATTAAGAAAGAAAGGCTAGAGCAGGTCTTAGGGAAAGATACTGTAGAGAGTATGTTAGAGATCTTCTCTTCTGGAGCAGGTATCAAGATATCTGGATATATAGGGCATCCTTCATCTCATAGTAGCAAGAACAAGCAGCAGTATATCTTTTTAAACAAACGACCAATTACTGATAGAGGTATTGTTAGAGCTATTATGGAGGGATATGCCAGATATCTTCCATTTGGAGAAAAGATTGACTTTGTTGTTAATATAGAAATAAAGCCTGATTTAGTAGATGTTAATGTTCATCCTAGAAAAGAAGAAGTTAGATTCGAAAATCCTTTTAGAGTGTATATGGCCATTGAGGAAGCAGTTAAGCACTCCTTACAAAAGAATCTTTCATATACCTCTTCATCTGACACAGGAACTCAAGAACAATCACAAGCTTCTTCTACTAATTTCTCTGCTTTAAGAGATAGATTTAATCATGGTACAGAAGAACATATAGGTAATGAATCAAACGAATATTACAAACCTCGAGACATCTATTTAGGTTCTAAAAGTAGTTCTGTTAAGGATACCTTGCTTTTCTCTAGTGAAATTCTAAAAGAAAGTAATGATCCGTTCATGCCTGGAGAAAAAGGTACAATAGGGGAGATTGTTTCTCTTTCACAAATATTTAATAAATATATAGTTGTAGAATTTAATGACAATATATGTTGGATAGTTGATCAACACGCTGCAGCTGAGAGAATTAATTATGAAAAATTAATGAAAAGGGAATCTAGTAAGATGAATTTACAGAATCTTTTAGTTCCTACCTCTATAGGTCTAAGCAGGGAAGAAATCCTCTTCTTAGAAGAGAATAAGCAATTCTTTGATGATATAGGGTTCATATTTGATATAACAGATAAGGGTATAAGTATAAAGACAGTACCTGCTGAGTACTCAGAATCAGACTACAAGCAGATCTTTTTAGATATATTTGAATTAGATGATAATTTAATTAACCTCACAAAATCTTTTAAGGAAAGGAGAAATGATGTATTAGCAACAATATCATGTCATAGCAGTATTCGAACAGGCCAGAAATTAAACAGGGAAGAAATGATGGAGTTAGTCAAAGAGTTAACAAAATGCGAGAATCCATATAGCTGTCCTCATGGAAGACCAGTAGTATGGAAATTAACATTAAATGAAATAGATTCACATTTTGAACGAACATATTAATGGCAGTATTTATCGGTTCTACACCGAATGTGACAGAAAAAGATTTAGTTTTGGCAAGAGAAATAACTAAGAATTCCTCATTAGCAGAGGGTTCTATGACCAAACTTACAAAACATTTCCAGAAGATGTTTCCAGATAAAGAAGTATTTCTGTTTAATAGGGGAAGAGATTCTCTATACTTCTTTCTTAAACAATTAAAACTTCAGAATAGTGACGAAGTAATTACACAACCTTTTACATGTATATCGGTTGTAGCACCAATATGTTGGGTAAATTGCAACCCTGTCTATGTGGATATAGAGAGAGAAACTTTCAACATAGATATTGAAGATTTGAAAAACAAGTTAACTCCTAATACCAGAGTGATTATTGTTCAACACACCTTTGGTAACATCATAAATGTAAAGAAAATTAGAGAGATAGTCGATAAAATCAATCACAAGAGGGATTGCGATAGAAAAATATATATAGTTGAAGATTGTGCTCATCTTTTCCTTACAGAGTACTCTAAATACCATATAGGAGAATATAGCGATGCTGTGTTTTTTAGCTTCGCTCAAGATAAAGTGATTAGCTCTACACAAGGATCACTCCTGCTACTTAAGAAGCTTTCTATTCTAAATCGAGTAGATCAAGAGTACGATTTAATTAAAGAACAGCAACGATCTTCAGCGATGTATAATGCAAAATATATTCTTCTGTGGGACAGGATAAAGAGAAAGTATTTTAAACATATAGTTCCGTTCAGTAAAATTACTGTAGGAAAGCTATTAATAGTTATATACAGAATACACGGTTTAATTAAAAAACAAGCTTCAGCTAACTCATTGAAATTTGATGACATTTCAAAAATGAGTGATATACAAGCTAAACTTCTTCTTCGTCAACTTAATGATGTAGATATTTTCAACAGACATAGAGAGAAGATCGTCGATATATATAATGAAAATTTAAGTAAAGAATTTACTTTCAATCATAAAGAAAACAAAGCGCTATTGCGATACCCTATCTTGCTAAGAAATGTTAATGAAATAAAAGTTGCTTTAGCTAAAATAGAGATTATAACTGGAAGATGGTACACCTCTCCTGTGTTTCCAATAGACAAAAAGTATTACAAGGAAATCGGATTTGTATACGGTAAATATCCAAATACCAAATTTGTCTCCAAATATATTTTTAATTTACCTACAAATATAGATGTAGATGAAAAGACAGCAATAAGAATTTGTAATATAGTTAATAAGTACGGAGAACCTATCTAACTTTTTGTACAACTGTAATGGAGTTAACATTTAGAGAAATAGAAGATGATAAGCAGTGGGATGAGTACGTTCTTAAATTAAAAGAGTATTCATTTCTTAATAGTAGTGCTAGGTATCGATTTAATAAATTACAGAGTAATGAATCGTTCAGATATGCCATTTTTCATGCTGACGAGTTTCTAGGGATTATTACTGGAAGTATAGGAATATCAAAACTCTTCGGTTCTTTCCTAGAGTGTAAGCACTCCCCACTACTGAATTCATATAATGAAAAGTACATGAAAGATATCACGGAGTTTTGTAAGAATTTAGCAGTTGAAAACAACTGCTTCATGCTTCGCTTTGCTCCTCTTGTTCAGGAAGACTCTGTCTTAGAGAAATTCTATAAAGATAACAATTTCATTAAAGCTCCCATTCATAATGTAGATGCTTTAATCTCTCAACATATGGATTTGACAAAAAGTATGGACGAATTAAAGAGTGATCTGAGTAGTAGTAGAAAAAATAGACTAAACAAGCTCTTACGAGACAGTACAATAGAAGTTAAAGTATTTAACGACAAAGGAGCATTTGATATTTTCAAAAACTTTCATTTAGAAACGGTTAAATTGAAAGGGTATACAGATAAGCCTGTAGATATGCTTATGAAGGAGCTTGATATCCAAGTAAGTAACGGCATGTGCTATATGCTTGTAGGATACTCTGAAGGAGTTCCTATCTCCATTTGGCAGTGTACTGTTTTTGGCAAAAATATCCATCTGTATCAAGCTTGTTCCAGTACCGAATATAGAGAGAAAAACATGATTATGACAACCTTACTATATTGGAAGACTTTAGAGTTAGGAAAAGAACTAGGTTGCTCTGTGTTTGATATGTTTGGAGGAGTTGTTCCAAAAGGATATGAGAATTCAAACCACCCCTGGAAAGGAGTAGGGGATTTTAAAGAAAGCTTAGGGGGAGAGAAAATTACATATATGCACAGTAGAGACCTTGCTATCTCAAAGATTAAGTATTGGGTCTACTATATATATTCATATATAAGAACACGGCTTAAGGGATATACCATCAATTGGTAGTATTACCAACTTCCTCCTCCGCCACCACCACCTCCACCCCCGCTACTTCCTCCACTAAAACCACTTCCCCAAGATCCTGCACCTGAACTACTGTATTCCGCTACATTAGATGTAATATTGTTATTTATATTCGAGATAGAGTTAGCAAGCATCACTGTATTAAATGTATCAAAATCACCCTCATACCAATCTGGCTGTTTATATATATCTTCAAACTCTTTAGCCCATTTCCTTTCTAAACCAAATATCATTGCGTACGGAAGCAATTTCTCAAATACTCCAGAGTATTTCTTCGGATCATTATGGAACTCTATTCTTCTTTTCTCAGCTGTATTTATATACATCTTAAGACCTTGTAATTCATAGTAAACAGAATTTCCCTTTTTGGCTCTAACATCAATAAAGATAGCTGCAATTATTATAGCTATACCTGATAGAAGTAGGCCTAGTGTCCAGCCTATAAATGCATACTGTACAGCTAATCCAATAAGGAAAACTCCAGGAACTACGAAAAGAACACCTAGAGCAAACATAGCATTTTTAATATTCAGGCTCTTCTTATTCATGTATCCAGACTCTACTTCTTCCTTACCTAAAGCACTGTTTATAGAAGCCACTGTTTTGTAAAATGATGATTGAAGGTCGTTTATATTTACCTGATCTTTATCCTCAAATATGCCGTTTAACAGAAGTTTCTGAGTTTCGTTTAGTTTTTCATCACTTTTCTCTGTCCTATGAAGTATATATTTCTTCTTCCCCTCTTGTTCAATTTTGATATATCCAGTAATTGCTAATCTAATTATTTCAGCAGATATCGCCTTATTAGTATTGAAAGTCCTTAATATCTTATATGAAAGTAATGGATATATACCTTTTGGAGCATCGTAGTGAGGAATAACGGTGAGCTTCTTGTTCCTATTATTTCTCTTCACAAAAAAGAATAAACCTAGAATAGTAGGGATAGGAAGTAGTATGCCTGCATTTGCAATAAAGAACTCTCTCCTCTGTCTAGCTCTAGTATCAGCTAAAGTTCCTTTAGGCATTGCTAAAGCAACAGTCAAACCCTCATTACTACCTAAATGATTTGCTTCTACCTCTACCTTATAATTGGTAAGTTTTGTAATTGTACAGTTGCTTTCATTTGATCCTTTTACACCCGTAAAACAGATATCTTTAGTAATTTCTCCAGGCAGAGAAATAGTAGAAATTGCCTTATCTATAGGAACTGTCCAGTTATTCCCTGTTATATTTTGATACAGTTCGTCATGATCATCAAAGTAGTTCGTAAGATTTTGAATAGTATATGAAAGTTCAAATATATAGTTACCTGAAATTAGCTCCTCTTCTTCTCCTATCTTAAATCTAATATATCCATTTGTGAGACTTTTCTCATACCCTGTTTTTGTACTACTGCTATCATTCTCAGGATAGTATTTGATACTTTTCATCTGAATAATAGTTGGTCTTCTAAAACCTCCTAATACTCGATAGGAAACAGGAATATCTCTGTAAATACCGTGTTTCTCTATTGGAAAGTAGTAATGAATCTTCTCTTCTACAAGTATCTCTGTATCCTGTTTTAACTCTATATTAGATTCAAATAATGTAATCTTCTCTATATCGTTATAGTAGAAATATGAATCTTGCGCATTAATAGGTGTGCAAAAAGCAAACAGACAACAGAATAGTAATACAAAAGAGAATATCCTTTTCATAAATAGATATTACTAGAATTTTATTTCAACATTCTTTTTCTCTTCCTCACTTGCTTCAAAGAATTCCACTTTTTTGAAATTCAACATATTTGCAATTATATTGTTTGGGAACACTACAATCATTGCATTGAAATCTCTTGCAGTGCCGTTGTAATACCTTCTAGATTTCTGAATATCACCCTCTAAAGTCTCAAGAGTCTGCTGTAACTGAACGAAGTTCTGATTCGCTTTTAGTTCTGGGTAGTTTTCTGCTATTGCAAAAATCTTAGAAATACCTTTGTTTAATGCTGTCTCAATCTCCATTTTCTCCTCTAATGATCCTGCCGACATTGCTTTAGTTCTTAGATTGGTAACTTCAGCAAATGTTTCCTTCTCATGCTTTGCATATCCTTTTACAATCTCAACAAGATTAGGAATCATATCGTATCTCTGCTTAAGGAAAGTTTCAATATCTGAAGCTGCTTCCTCTACAGTAACTTTCTGTCTTGCAAGTCTGTTATACAATCCTACAAGTGCAAGCAGAAGAACAACAATTACACCACCTAATATATATAACCACATCATAACGGTAAAGAAATCAATTTAAATAGATATCCATATTTATTATACATAAATAGCATGAACAATCAACTATCTTTGGAGGTCTGACCTAGGTCAGACCTGTTGTGAATGTTGATGTGATGAATAAATCTGTATATACTACTTCTGTATGGTAAAAGAAATCAAAGCAAGACGGATATACAAAATGGAGGATATTAAATACAATCCTGAGAATTCAAGGAACTCTTTACTTGCTTGTATACCTGTGATCTCGATATATTTTTTAATATTTGAGAAGGATGATCTCTTTGTTAAATATCACTCAATTATTTTCTCTTTTGTTACTATTCTATTTGTAACACAGATACAGTTTCTAATTCTGATAGGGGTAATATTGCTGATACTAGCTGTAGATAGAGTTTTAAAAAGAAAACCTCTTGTACTACCTTTCATATCACAATATGTTCTTAAAGCTATGGCGTATATTTAGTACAACTTTTGCCTAACTGATACCAGATATGTTAGAATCATCGTCAGAAACGGGGAGTAGTTCAGATGGCTAGAACGCTGCGTTTGGGACGCAGAGGCCGCAGGTTCAAGTCCTGTCTCCCCGATTTCATTAAGCCCAACTATGAAAAACCTCATTCCAAAATTAATAATCTCACTTTTTCTATTTTCTTCTTTTTCATCAAATATTTACTCTCAAGCAGAAGTGCGAGAAACAACATATTTGAAAGGAAAAATAGTAGAGATATTAGAAGAGAGAGATATTCAATTTGAGGAGCAAACCCAGAAATATCAAAAACTAAAAGTGGAGATTTTTAATACAGAAGAGAGTATAGAGATTGAAAATGGATTGTTTCCATCGACACAAGTGATCCAGTATCGTGTTGGAGACAGAATTGAGATTACACAAGATACAGATATCGAAGGGAATACCATCTATTATATATTGGGATATGTTAGAAGTACTCCTCTACTGATATTATCTATTATCTTTGTGATCTTAGCCATCTTAGTAGGAAGAAAGAAAAGCTTCTTCTCTATTGTTTCAATGATTCTCTCATTCCTTATTATCATCAACTTTATATTACCAAGAATACAGCAAGGAAATGATCCGGTATTGATAGCCATATTAGGCTGTTTACTCATAGTCCCAATTACTTTTTATCTATCACACTCTTTTGAAAAGAAAACTACTATTGCAATATTAGGGACATTTGTTTCATTAATCATCACAGGTATCCTTTCATATATATTTGTGCAGTATGCTCATTTAACTGGAGCTGAAACAGAAGAGGCTATGATTCTGCAAAGCATGACAGGATCTAAATACAATCTACAAGGGATACTACTTGCTGGAATCATAATAGGTACTCTTGGAGTTATGGATGATATTACTGTATCTCAAACAGCTATTGTTTTTCAGCTTAAAGATTTGAAAAAAGATATTAGTAGGAGAGAGCTATTTCGAAGATCATTAAATATTGGAAGAGATCATATAGCCTCTATGATAAATACATTGGTACTAGTCTACGCTGGGGCTTCACTACCTTTACTACTGATATTCTCAAACAATCCTAGACCTTTTAGCGATGTCGTAAATATAGAGATGGTATCAACAGAGATAGTAAGAACACTTGTTGGAAGTATAGGGCTAATTCTTGCTGTTCCCATTACCACCTATTTAGCTGCTTTCTTTGTATCTCAAAAGGAGAAATAGAGGAGTATCTATACCAAAATTATTTGTGTACTATAAGTAGTTGCGATTTCCTGCCAGAGGGGTATACTAGGTATAACTAAAATATCAAGCAACACGTTATGGATGGTATACTCACAAAGAAGCAGGAAAATGTTCTAAGAGTTATAAAGCAGTATTATTTAGAGAACGGTTTTGCTCCTTCTCTATCAGAATTACAGTACGAACTCGGCATTTCTACCAAAAGAGGAGTAGTGGGCCATCTTGTTGCTTTAGAGAAGAAAGGATATATATTTAGAACTGGTCAACCTAGGGGTATACATATGGTGGAGAAAGATGATGAGATAGTATACGACTATCTTGTTGGCATCCCTATTCTTGGTTATGCTAATGCAGGTACACCTCTTGTCTCTGCAGAAGAGGAGAATATAGGTGTTTTGAAGGTAGATCAAAATATAGTTGGTAAGAAAGAGAATCTCTTCTCATTGATTGTGAAAGGGGATTCAATGGACTTAGCAGAAATAGACGGTAAGAAACTCGAAGATGGTACATATATAATTATCCAAAAAGATTGTGAGATAGAAGATGGCGATATTGTTGTTGCTATTGTAGAAAATGGTGCTACTGTTAAGAGATATAGGAAAAACAATGAGATGATAATCTTGTATCCAGACTCTACAAACCCACTTAACCAGCCTATATTTATAGATAAAAATACAGAAAGTATTATTAATGGAAAAGTTATTAAAGTTTTAGAAAATCCAGCTATCTAATCTGCACATCTTTAATATATTTTTTAGCTATCTTTTTAAACTCTTTTAATTCTTTCTGTGTAAAGCTATTTTCCGAATTTAAAGAGCTGTCTATACTTTTCCCTTCACGAAAGTTTTGTATGAAATATCTCTTTGCTCCATTTATCATTTTGCAAATCTCCTCTACAGAATCGTTGTTATGGATACCTTTAACATATGTTGTTCTAAATTCATACTCTACATCTGAATTTCTCAATATATCAATCGATTTCTCTATATTCTTCCTATCTGTCTCTTTCAAATAACCAACAAGAGGATATTTGACATCCATTGCCACATAATCAATATATCCTGATTTAATAAATTTGTTTAAAGTGGACGGAAGTAAACCGTTACTATCAAGTTTTACTAGAAAACCAAGCTTTTTTATTTTCTTCACAAAATCCAATAACTCTTTATGGAGTAAAGGCTCTCCACCTGTTATAACAACTCCATCAAGTTTTCCCTGCCTCTTTCTAAGGAAATTTAATACCTGTTTCTCTGATATAACTTTAGAAACATCATACTTCTCAATCACTAACTCAGGATTATGACAGTATGGACATCTCAAATTACATCCGTAAAGAAAGACCACAATGGATATTTTATTCGGATAATCTAAAAGAGATGCCTTTTCAAAATAGTAAATAGGTAACATACCTATTTAATTTTATACATCACTCTATCAGACCACTCAGCCTGTTTTCCTACATTCCATTGAGATATAGGTCTAATATATCCCACAACTCGAGAGTATATCTCACATCTTTGTCTAGTAACTTTTTTCATAACAGTATTTAAAATAATTTAAATATATCTATTCTTCATCAAAAGGCATACCTTCCTTGTAGCCTCTCTCCGAATCACAAACAGGGCAATACTTATGTTCTCCAGATATATATCCATGCCTAGGACATATACTAAATGTTGGAGTAATTGAAAAATATGGAAGCTTGTAATTAGTCGCTATCTTTCTAACCAAATTCTTTGTAGCTTCAGCAGATGACACCTTCTCTCCTAGATAAATATGTAAGACAGTACCACCTGTATATTTACATTGGAACTCATCTTGCAAATCCAATGTCTCAAAAATATCATCTGTTAGTCCTACTGGTAGCTGTGTACTATTAGTGTAATAGGGGACATCAGTCATTGTTTTACCAACATCTGAAGCTGTGATAATCTGATTACCAAATTTCTTCCTGTCCGCTTTTGCAAATTTGTATGTAGCTCCCTCTCCTGGTGTAGCCTCTAAATTAAACAGCTGATTAGTCTTATTTTGATACTTAATCAACCTATCTCGCATATGATCTAATATTTCCAAAGAAAACTCTCTACCCTCTTTTGAAGTAATATCCTTACTCTTGTCATGGAAGAAATTCATTAAACACTCATTCATACCTAATATCCCAATTGTATTAAAGTGATTCTTGTAATACTCTCCGAACCTCTTCTTAATATCAGCAAGATAGAATCTGGAGTAAGGATATAGCCCAATATCCATATATTTCTCTATGAACTTTCTTTTAATCATCAGACTTTTTTTGGCTAGATCCATCCTACTATCCAATATCTTGAAGAACTCTTTCTTACTCTTTGCTTCTATACCTATTCTAGGCAAATTTATCGTTACTACTCCAATACTCCCAGTAAGAGGATTTGCTCCAAAAAGACCTCCACCCCGCTTTCTTAACTCTCTATTATCTAATCGTAGTCTACAACACATACTTCTTGCATCATCTGGACTCATGTCTGAATTAATGAAGTTGGAGAAGTACGGTATTCCATACTTTGCTGTCATCTGCCAGATAGGGATATATTCTTTCTTGTCCCAGTCAAAATCTTTGGTCAAATTGTATGTAGGAATAGGGTATGAAAAGAGACTTCCATTAGCATCACCCTCCATCATAACCTCACAGAAAGCTCGATTTAACATATCTATCTCTTTTTGAAACTCTTTGTACTTCTCTTTCTGAACTACTCCTCCAATAATAACTCCCTGATCAGCTAACTGCCCTGAAGGTATTAAATCCATCGTAATATTTGTAAAAGGACTCTGACATCCTACACGAGTAGGCACATTCATATTAAAGAGAAACTCCTGCATCTTCTGCTTCACCTCTTTGTATGACAGTTTGTCATACCTAATGAACGGAGCCAGATATGTATCAAAGCTAGAAAAAGCCTGAGCTCCAGCAGCCTCATGTTGCAATGTATAGAAGAAGTTAACACACTGACCCAGTGCAGCTCCAAAATGCTTTGGAGGCTTAGAAGCCACCTTACCCTTAACTCCAGTGAATCCTTTTAGTAGTAAATCCTCTAAACTCCAACCACAACAGTATGCTGCTAACATACCTAAATCATGAATATGGTAATCTTTGTTAATATTCCCATTGGAGATATCTTTTGGATATATGCTATGTAACCAATAGTTAGATTGAACAGTAGATGAAATGTAGTTATTTAATCCTTGCCAAGAGTAAGCCATATTACTGTTCTCATTTATTTGCCAATCTAGCTTATCAATATAGTCTTTTACCAAAGTATTTGCATCTATCAAAGACTTAATATTTCTAACTTGATTCTTCAAATCAACAAACAAACCAAATGCTATAGAGGTCTTAGTATGCCCCATATCAAGAAGGGTTTGTTTAACTACATCAGCTACTTGCTCTGTCTTGATATATTTTTTACCTGTGTATTTATCCTTTAATCTCTTTATCACTTCATCTGCAACCTCTTTAGCTCTTTTTTTCTCCTTACCACCAACACCCTCTGCTGCCTTAAATATTCCTACTTCTATCTTCTCTCTATCAAATCTAACTAACCTCCCATCTCTTTTTCGTATCTTAAATATAGAAGTCTTACTTTTCTTCTGGGCAGCCATATTGTGAACAGTAATAAGTTATATTTTTTCTAAATTTTTAATCTCTTCTTTAATATCTTCTATACCCTTAAACTTCTTATATACAGAGGCAAATCTAATATATGCCAAAGGATCTTTCTCTTTTAACCAATCTAATATCAACAATCCTATTTGATTCGAAGTAATAGTATCTTCACTATTTAACACTAATCTCTCTATACCCTCTGTGAAATCCTCTATCTCTCCATCAGTTATCTTATCCAAACTAGCAGCTTTCCTTATACTTTTAGATATCTTCATAGGATCAAATTTTTCTAAAGAGCCATCTTTTTTAACAATACTTACATCTATACTTTCTATTCGTTCATATGTTGTAAATCTCTTACTACATCTAAGACACTGTCTCCTTCTTCTTGTAGTTCCATCATCTCGGTTATCTCTTTTGTCTACTACTTTTGTATTTTCACACTCACAAAACGGACATTTCATATTTAAAACACAACATATTGTACTTAGTGATTCAGGCTATAACAACAGGTGGTGTTGGTCAATATCTCATAGTGTAGTTAGAATCTAGTTATATTTGTAACAAAAAGAAAAGATATTAAATAATTAATTACTACAAGTTATACTATCTACACTATCTGCTCAATTCTAATATTTTGTATTAGAACCTATAATAATGGTATAATGTATATGTGATAAATAAATAGTTCTTTTAAAGCAGAGGAGGCTACAGTGAGAACTGTTCGAGGTATATTGTCAGCTTTGTTAAAGATTTTTCCTAGTAGAACATCGTTTAGGAAGTATAATGAAGTCAGATTTCTAGATGAGAATGGCAAGGAGGTTACACTCTGTCCAGAAGATGTACATATAGGAGAATTAATTTACAACTTTACTGTGTATAACAAAGATATTGTAATACATATGCCTGATGGCAAATGTAAAGAAGATTTTATTTGGCCTATGCATTATGCAAAAATACTTCCTTCTGGTGAGCTCGATCAGTTATCTTTCTTCTAACGCTGGAATAGCAATATTCCCTATTTATTCACTCAGAGAGTGGAATCTATTCCAAATTCTACTCTCTGAATTATCCCTATTTGACTAAGACCGTTTTAACAGTGTAACATCTCTAATTAAGTTGTTACTTTAACTGTATGATTGTCTCAGCAGAGGAATTTTCCAAAATACGAGAATCTGAATTGAAAGATAAGAAGATTGTTGCTTCATCTGGTTTTTTTGACCCTATTCACCCAGGACATATATCCTGTATTAGAGAATCAAAAAAGTTTGGAGATGTATTAGTAGTTATTTTAAATGGAGATCAACAGTGTGTTACTAAAAAAGGTAAGCCTTTTATTCCTGCAAAAGATAGAGCATATATAATTGATAACTTGAAAGATGTTGATTATGTAGTTGTATATGACCATGAAAGCAGATACGACTCATGTCAGCCTCTAGAACTTGTTAGACCAGATGTATTTACAAAAGGAGGTGATAGAGATACTGCAAAGAAAGTACCAGAAGCAGAAGTTGTAGAGAGCTACGGAGGTGTAGTGGAGTACAATGTTGGAGATCCTAAAATATGGTCTAGCTCTAACTATTTGGAAGAGTGGGTAAATTTCTGTAATTCAAAAGAGTAGGTTATATCCTTTCTTTTAAATATGTATATATAGAATTAGCTGCTATAGCTCCCTCTGAAGTAGCACATACTACCTGATGAAAGTAATTAGAATTTGTAGTACAGTCACCAGCAGCCCATACACCCTCAATATTGGTTTTCTGTGTTTGATCTACCTTAATATATCTCTTCTCATCAGTTTCAAGATTTAATTTCTGTGCCATTAAATTATTTGGCTCAGAGCCTATCTCTACAAAAAGACCGTCTACATTCAGATATTCTGAACCTTTATACTCCTTAGAAAGTTTAATTTCCTCAAGCTTACCATCACCTTCCAATGATGTTACCAATGTAGTAAATAGTATCTCTACATTGCCTTTTTGCATAACCTGATCTACCCAAGCAGGCTCACCTCTTAATTCTGTACCCCTATATATGATATATACCTGCTTTGCGATATCAGAGAGCATAGTAGCTGCCATAGTAGCAGCATTACTACCTCCAACAACTGCAACCACCTTATCTTTGTAAAACATACCATCACATGTAGCGCAGTATGAGAGACCTTTACCTAAATATTCGTCTTCCTTTGGAATCATCAACTTATTTCTGTCTGTACCTGTAGCAACTAGGACAGTTTGTGCATATATCTCTGTTTCAGAATTTGTTTTAATCTTAAAGATGTCATCCTCTTTAACAACATCTATTACACTCTCATTTAATATCTCAGAACCAATATCTTTTGCTTGCTGTAGAAATTTCATAGAAAGCTCTATACCTGAGATGTCAGAATATCCTGGATAGTTAGATATCTTATGAGCCTCTGTCATAGTACCACCTGCCATTTTTCCAATGATAATATTATTAAGCTTGTATCTTCCTGCATATATTCCTGCACTGTATCCAGCAGGTCCAGATCCTATTATTGCTAAATCATATATTTTTCTATCAGGCATCTATTTAATGAAAATATTTTAGTATGTGTATTGTAACATACTGTTAAATTGAAGGGTATTTAAAAGAAAAAGACCCGAGCAAGAAGATGATATTTTACATATGAAATGTAGAATATCGAAGCGTATGCCTCTTCTTACTCGGGTTGGATATCATACTGGATCACAAACTTGATACAGTGGAGGTACTTGACAATAATAGAAGACTGATTTCTCAATAGTAAAAAATCCACTGAGAATTTCAGTAGGAATTTCTCCTGAGAATTCAAACGGTTCTCCTATTGGACTAGACCAAATAGTGGGTTCTCCATCTTTAACAGCTACTTCATTCAATACTTTTCTTACTAACATTTTTGCCTCTCTCTTTTTATGATTAGTAGTTTTGTGATATGTATATCACGCCCTAGAAACATTCAATAAATTTGAATACATATAGGGAGTGATATATAGCTGATATCCTTTTTAATGAGCAGTATTTCTATATTGAATAGAAATATTTTAGGTTATTAGACCAACCTATAGTATTACACCACGATTTGGATATCTTAAGCAACCGTAGACCAACTATACTGGTCTGTAAGAACAAGAGGAGCATCTTTTTTAACAATAACCATATATTCAAACATAACGCTATTTCCACCATTAACTGTCCTCGCTGTCCAACCATCCTTATCTATCTCCACATCATCCACATCATCAACTACCTGACACTCAATACAAATAACCATACCATCTTCAAGAAGTGTACCTTTACCTTTTCTACCAAAAGCAGGAATCTCTGGATCATCATGCAAAGTATGACCGATACCGTGTCCAACAAATATACTTAAAACATTAAATCCGTTTCTCTCTGCCTCTAACTGCATCTCATACCCTAAATCACCAACTCTGTTACCTACAATAGCTTTAGATATAGCATTCTCTACAGCATTTCTCCCAGCAGTAAGTAATTTACTGTTTTTCTCATTTGGCTTTCCAACACTCCATGTCCAACAGTGATCTGTATACAGCTTCTTATAAACAATTCCAAAATCTATTGAAACAAGATCACCCTCTTTAAATGGTATACCAGTAGGAATACCGTGAACAGGCACATCATTAACAGAAATACATGTATTAAAGTGATATCCCTCAACTCTTTGAAAAGCAGGATGCACCTTATATTCTTTACAAAGCTCACCCGCAAAGTTATCTATCTCAATAGGTGTATTTCCTACCTTTACTCTCTGTCCAAGTTGATACAGAATCTCCATAGAAATTTTACCAGCTTCCAACAACAGTTTCTCTTCATTTTCATTTTTAACAATCATAGCTAATTATATACCAAAAGTACTGTTACTTACCAATTATATACAGCTCAGACATTGCTCTTGTTACTCCTGTATACAACCATCTACGCCATGTATCATCACTCATCTGTGCAAATCTTTCTTCAAAAAGAATTACTTTTTCACTTTGGCTTCCCTGTGCCTTATGAACAGTAAAAGCATATCCAAAATCAAACAGATCTACACCTTCATCAGCTTTTATAATAGGGGTGGGATTATTAAATTGCTTTATATTCATATTTAGAAAATATATTTTATCTTCATCATCAAACTCTATCTCAGTATCGTAGTACTCTAAATCTTTGTTTTTTTCTTTTGAAATGGAGAGAACTGTACCTGTCATGCCATTAAATATCTCCTCTGTGTGATTGTTTTTTAAACATATGATTCTATCTCCAGCTTGAGGAGTCGGAGAATCAAACTCTAAAAGCTCTCTAATCCATTTGTTTAGTTTAATTCTTGTATTGTTGTAACCAACTAGAACCATTAATGATTTGTCAAATGAAGAAAAAGAATCAGTCAGAAACTCTTGTAAATCCTCATTATCTGTTTTGTATTTCTTAACAGTACTACTAAACTCAATAGCTGGAATATTACCGTACTTCCTTGCTATTTCAGATACTTTGATAATGGGGTTATCCTTCTCCTGCCTATATATCTCTTCTAATTTGAGCATAGGTCGCTCCATTAGATTAAAATGACCCTCTACAGGTGGAAGCTGTCCGTGATCTCCTACTGCAATTATTGGCTTACCAAAAGAGAGTAGGTCATTCCATATCTCTTCAGGTACCATAGAGGCTTCATCTACTACTATGACATTGTACTGGAAATCTTCTTCAGGAATCTTAATCCACGCTATGATATTGCCCTCATCATCAAGTACAGATCTATATATTAGTCTATGTATAGTACCAACATAATCAGAGTGTTTTAATGACTTTGTTTCTAAAAGCTTTCTTCTTAAAATTACAGAAGCTTTTCCCGTATATGAACAGTAAGCTATTTTTAATGAATTATTCTCTTTATGCAAAAGAGTATTTAGATGTCCTAGGAGAGTAGTCTTTCCAGTACCAGCATAACCACCAAGAGTAATATACTGTAACTTTGGCTTTTTGTACCAAGATATTATGTCATCTAGGACAGATGTTTGATTCTTAGAGAGTTCTATCTCCATATTGGCTAAGTCAGTGTAGTTAATTATTTGTACTTTCTATCTCTCTCTCGATGCTCATCAATCTGTTATATTTTGCTATCCTTTCTCCTCTACTCATAGAGCCTGTTTTGATATAACCAGTACCAGCTCCTACGACTAGATCTGCTATGAATGTGTCTTCTGTTTCTCCTGATCTATGAGAGACAATACTTTTCATATTTGCTTGATTTGCCATATCAATAGCATTTTTTGTTTCAGTTACTGTTCCTATCTGATTTGGTTTAATGAGAATACTATTTGTAGCTTTTAATTCAATTCCTTGTTTCAATTTAATGACATTGGTGACATATAGATCATCCCCTATATTCATAATCTTTTCTCCGAATCTTTGTTCAAATAGCTGGAACCCATCCCAATCATCTTCTGCAAATCCATCTTCTATAGAGATTATTGGATATTTCTCTATCCAAGTAGCATACATATCACATAACTCTTCTGTAGTTAATATCTTATTCTCTGTAGCTAAGTTATATTTCCCATTCTCATAGAAACTACTTGCTGCACAATCTACTGCTAAAGCTACATCAACTCCAGGCTTAAGATTTGAATTTGCTACTGCTTGTATCATTAATTCTAAAGGTTTTTCGTTGCTTTGAAGTGATGGAGCATATCCTCCCTCATCTCCAACTGTTGTAGGAAGACCCATCTCTGCAAGTATTTTTGCTAAGCTATGGAAGCACTCACTAGCCCACTGGACAGCTTGTTGCACAGAGGAAGCTCCAATGGGAACAAGCATGTACTCTTGGATATCTGAGGCATTCGTAGCGTGTTTACCACCGTTTAAAACATTTACCATCAGCTTTGGCATATTGTATTGACCTATTTCATTACCAAAAAGTTTTGCTATGTATTTATATAGAGGAAGATTTTCTGAAAGAGCTAATGCTTTAATATATGCCATAGACACAGCAAGGATAGCATTTGCACCTAAGTTTGATTTGTTTTCGGAACCATCTAAGTCAATCATTTCTTTATCACACTGCTCTATTGAAATCAGTTCTTTATTTTCAAATAGGGGGGCTATTCGTTCATTAATATTTTGAACTGCTTTTAATACACCCTTACCGTTATATCTGCTTTGATCTTCATCCCGTAGTTCTAATGCTTCATACTTACCTGTAGAGGCTCCACTTGGTACTGATGCCGATACTGTATTTCCATTTTCTAACTGTATATTGCATTTAACGGTAGGGTTACCTCTAGAATCAAGAATTTCTTCTGCATAAAGTTTTAAGATTTTCATCGTGGCTTATTTTTAAATTTATTCTCTGTTTGTTTAAATATATCATACTGCTGTTTCTGTTGATATCTATGCTACTTCAATAGCTGAGCCTATAGAGTTGTAGAGGGGGTAGATTTTTGATATAATGTAGTTGTGTTAAAAGTTAGTTGATCTTTAACAGTTAAAAAACTTCCATTTTGGAAGAAATTGTTTCCCCTAGGAGGAATTATGAAAACCGGTCGTTTGTTAATTCTTGTCGTTTTTGTATTGTCACTTTTTTTAGTGACTTCAGCTTTTGCTGAAACGAGACCATGTACTAAAGATGAAGTTGATATTGCAACAGAGGGCTGTCAAACACCCCAACCAGGATCTTATGCAATCAATTGTGCAGTAGATTTAGAAACCAACTATTTAGGTTATAGGTGTACGTATGGATTTGTACAACCTGATCCAAAGCTACCGCTATGTTATGACGGATTGCCACAACAGTGCGAAAAGGGTAAAGATAGTACTATCCGTTGCTATTGTCCTGTTGTACGCAATCCTGACGCACCTATCGACATAATACCAATTACTCCAGTTGATATGGGACCAGCAGAGTATGTGACACCTATTCCATATATTCAAGCGCGAGATTGTGCTTGTGGAACTGATTACACATATGATGAAATCATTAATCCTTTCGCAAGAGAAGACATCAATGGTTTTAATGTATGGACTTTAGCTGACAAGCTAAATTACGACTGGAATGAGGGTAAATATGAAGATCCAAGACTTGCTGAGAAACAAGTAAGATATATTGTTAGTAATGAACCAATCTCCCAGGTATGTGGAAATGCTGAAAAGAAGATTTTCGAATCGTTCCCAGCGGAACCATATAACGAAGGGTATATTCTTTACTACAACAATCCGTCTTGTTACTTAGTTGTTGGATTACACAGTGGTGTATTTGATGAATCTTCATGGAATGAAGACATGGCTCTTTGGAAGAACGGTATTAAACTGGAAGATATTTTTAGTTGTCAGGGTGATCCCCGAGAAAAGATACAAATCAACTAACTTTTGTGCAGGATGTCTAGGTAAGATTTAGTGATATTTTATATATCCTAAAATATATGTTTAACATATACTTACCTAGACTCCTCTACAAATCATCATTTTAAAAATATATGTGTGCTTTATGCCTTATTTTTTGTTGTACCAATGCACTGACCCATAGTATTGTGTTTGTGTGATAAATTAGATATAATATTATTGTGTTAGTTAGCTCTTAAACAATAAAAAATAGTTCTCTAAAAGGAGGAGAAAATGAAAAAGTTTGGTTTGTTATCATTAGTTTTTGTTATGTTGTTTTTCTCATTAGCATCAGTGTATGCAATAGAGAGTACATCACCACTTTGTACTATAGAAGAATTAAACCTTCAGAAAGAAGAGAATTCTGAATTGTATAATGCTTGTAAAGAAAATGATGGGGCATTTCTGTGTTTACATGATATGGAAAACAAAGATCTTATCACTTCAGAATGTAGAGCTTTATCTAGAGTAGATGAACCTACTATCAAATGTGAAGAAGGAACATTTCCTGTTCAAAATATAGATGAATCAGGTAAGTTATCTGATTGGTTCTGTTCATCATTTGCATTCTATGAAGATCCAATAACTCTGTGTACAGCAGAAGAATATAGCATGTGGAGTAATTATAAAGACAATGTAGATACATATAATTATGCAAAAGAACATGATGATGTAGTATATCTTTGTAGCACAGACATAAAAGATCCGACAGCAAAAATAAATCTCTTACGAAAAATTGTTCAGGATATTAGTAATCCATCTAAAATTGTATGTCCTGTTGGATATCCAGTGCAAAACTATTTTGTTAATAATAACTTTACTACGATTTGGTTTTGTGACAATTATACTTTGCAAGAAGAGCCTACCATCTTTCAGGAGAACTAACACAATGAAGAGCTATATCAATATGGTATAGAATCTTCTAGAGAGTCTAGGTAAGATTTAGTGATATTTTATATATCCTAAAATATATGTTTAACATATACTTACCTAGACTCCTCTACAAATCATCATTTTAAAAATATATGTGTGCTTTATGCCTTATTTTTTGTTGTACATACTTTTCTAATTCCTGTATTATCTAATCATGAATGACAAATTTCTCTTCTTTGATACAGAAACAACAGATGTACAATCTAAAGATATAATTCAATTAGCTCTTACAGATGGTGAGGATGTAATTCTAAATAAATACTTTAAACCTCTACAAAGAATTTCTTTTTCGGCAATGGCAGTACACCATATTACTCCTGAGCTCCTTAAAGACAAGGAGTTATTTAATGATGCAGTAGTGGATGAAAATGGTAAAGATAAAGAATTTGAAGGAAATTCATTAAAAGAGTATTTAGAATTTCTAGCTAAAAAATATATTTGGGTGGCTCACAATGCAGAGTTTGATTTAGAAGTATTAGCTAAGAAAGGGATCACTGTATCTAAGTACATATGTACATATAAATTATCTAGAAACTTACTTCAAGATGAGAGTACAAATGGAGATATAGAGAGCTATTCATTACAATTTCTAAGATATTATCTAGGTTTGTATAAGAACGAAAATCAAGAACATACAACAGCCCATGATGCTATGAGTGATGTCTATTTTCTAAAAGATCTATTTGAATATATTCAACAAAACAGCAAATTCACAACAGAACAGATGTTAATGATTACAAAAGAACCAGCATATATTAGAAATATATCTTTTGGTAAATATGCGGGAAAGACACTAGAGGATATTGCAAAGCTTGACAGAGAGTATCTAGAATGGTTAAAGGATACGGTATCAGATAGACCTGATTTAGTTTGGAATATAGAAAGAGTTTTGAGTATGGATAATAATATAGGAGGAGGATTGTTTGGTAAAGATTGGATTTAGATAAGTTAATTAACTGCTCATGTGAAGAAGAAAGGGATTTTAATACTACTAATAATCTTGTTGGTACTATTTATATCAGGTATCTTTCTTTGGTATTTCAATATATTTAAAAAGAATGCTCTTGTAGAGAAAGAGTATCCTTTCCTTTCATCATTTACAGGGGGAGATCAAGAAATCTTTTATAAAGAGTATGGAGGAGAAGGATTAATTTATAATATTCATATTAATGAAGAACAGAATACTTTCTCTTTTGATATGAATATATTTAAAGATAATAGCTATGTTGAAAATATATCGTTACCACTAGATAAAGCGAAATTTGATTTACAAACGGTTCGTGAGAGAGAGATAATTCCAGTTTCTATACTTCTAAAGCTCCCTAGAGAGTCTGTTTTTGAGAATTTCAAATTAAATGAATTTTATATACAAAAGTTAGAGATCTCAAAAGATAATGTTTTGAATATCTTAAAAGAGATGTATCCCACAATTACTGGTGAAAATTTAGTCGTTAGAGATGACTACAAAGGCATTCCTTTTAGAATTATTAAATTTGAAGGAGGTGACAGGTTCTCCTTTGAAACAATTGGATATAATTTAGAATCATTATTAAGACCATGGATAGAAAGTAGAATCTACATGTCCACACTTAATCAAGAATTTTTAAAAGATTACTCCTCTAAAAACATTTTATCTTACTTACAGCAAGTTGAGAAATATAAGACATCTATCTTAGACAAAGAATCGAAAGGAGATAATTCTAAAATGAAAGCAGTACCTTTCTCATGTTCTTTAGCTTCAGATATATCAGCTAGTGGACTCATAGATAATGATACTACAAAATATTTAACGGACAATTACTGCTCTACCGCTATACTGGAGCAAAAGAAAATCGATTTCCTATCGAAATATAAACCTGAATATTCTAAAGAAGATTTAGTCCAATCCATTAATAAAGAAAGATTACAAGAAGAACAAATAATCACAAAAGATCCTCTTGATGAATGGAACTTATCGATACTTAAGGATCTTAAAAGCTTAAGTGCAGAAGAAACAGATAAAACTTATTCTGTTATTAGTACTAATTTGCTCAGCAACTCTGCTATTACATTAGGACATATGTGTAAATTAGTATATAAAAGTCCTATTAATGACCCTTTAAGAGATCAGTTAAAAAGCGTCTTGCAATATAGTTATAAACATTCTCTAATGTTAATAGATAAAGACTTATTTGAATACATATGGTGTGCTAATGAGTACAAGCAGGATGAAGATTTTAATGATTTGACCGATTCTTTCATATTAAAAATGATAAAGACAAAATATCATAATAATATGAGTGTTTATGGTGTATGGGAGAACAATAAATATAAATTAGATGGAAACACTTTTTTCTTTAATCTGTTATTAAATAAACATGAAAACCTCTAAATTAGCCATAATATTCTCAACTATATTTACAATTTTTCTATTTTCTTTTAACAATAAAGGGCTTGTAAATTCAGCTTGTTATGAATCTTGCTGTATAGACTGGAACAACTGTTGTAAAAGAACAGGAGGAGGTTTGAACTGTGTAGAAACATGTAGCCCTACAAAAGGTTGTGTAACAGTTTGTAGAGAAGATATTGCTGTTTGTGCTTCCTGTTGCGAAGGATATGGTCAATGTGAAGTAGAGTGTCCTTGTGATGACTCCTGCAGTGGTAGTTGCGCTTTACCATCTTGCCCAGCTGGTTATTCTCCTACAAATCCTAACAACTATTGCTCTAATGATAGAAAAACAATTGGCTGCTCTTACTCAAATGATTGTGGAAGAAGTTGTGGGATATCTGGTACATGCTATCGAGCAGAAACTAATACATCTCCAACTACAACACTAACTACAGTAAGAATGAGTATTGATAATTCAACATTTTTACTCTCCTCAGATAGATATAACCCTACTAGAATTGTATCTCCAATCTCAGATACAAGCCCTATGAGAATTACTGTAGAACCCCTCATATACTCAAACATCTCCCTAGATAGAGGAGTAGGATACATACTAAGAGGAAATAATTACGGAATTAACAACGAATGGATAGCATGGAGCGATTGCAGCAACCCAAGACCAGAAGACTACTGTAGAGAATCAACAGTAAACACTATGGATATAGCTCCATCCTCCATGAGCAAAACCTCTGCCTTTAAACCTGGATCTACTGGAGACATAGGTGCTTTGTATTACAGTACAAACAGATGTGATAATAACAAACAGTACTCCTCAGTAAAACAAGTTTTTTACAAAGTAAATACTCCTCCAAATTCAAGCATGACTAAAATTACTAACTCATCTACTACAGATAGAGGATGTACGACCACAACATTTACAGGCCTAGAAGCCAACAACCCGTTCAAAATCAGATACGAATCAACTGATGTAGATGGAAATTCTGAAATAGAAGCATTTGTCCTATGGATAAGTAAAACAAACACATCACCCCAATTCAGCCGAATAGCTACAACAAACAGTAATATTGATACCAATGAAATAGGAATAATGGTTAAGAAAAATAACAACTCATGGACAAACTCCCCATTAATATACACCATGAACACGGATAAAAATTGGATACTAACAAACAATGGACTAGTAGATGTAGGAGCAGGAAAAATACTTTCCATACACAACATAGTAATTAATGAAGGAGCAAATGTAGCTGCTCAGTACGAAATATCTTTCACAGACAAAGTAAATGGAATGTTTAACATGAGAGGAGCAGCACTAGATAAATATATGTTTATGCAAGATGGACGAATAGATCAAAGAAATGCAGTAAAATATTTTGATTGGGGAGTAGACTTAATAAATCCAGAAGCACGACCATTAACAAAAGACATACTATCTTCAAAAGAATTTAACCTCTCTTGGTACTCATCAGACAGTACTTCTAACATCTCGAACTATGTAATCAACGCTTACAGAACTGACCTAGGAAACGGAGGTAACAGCGACTACATCTCTATGGCAACTATGCCTAACAATATTGCCTTAAGTAGTACTTCACAAAATGTACCATCAGAAAACCTCATAGGCTTGTTAACCGATAGCAATACATGGAAATTTACAAACCTAAATATAAATCCATACTCTGCTAGCAAATTAGTAAATATTAATAACAATGAGCTAGGTACCATAACTATGTATGGTACAGCTTACGATACAGCATGTAATTATGCATCCGTATCCTCACAAATCAGATTAGATCCATGGTATGCAACCAAAGGATCTATCGTATACTCATACGGCTATCCAGGCATAGAAGCTCAATTGATTAATTCTGTACCGTCCCTTCGAACTATTAACAACGAAACATTAGATAAAGCAACAGAGATACTCTCATCTTCTAACCAGTTTATTCCTAAATTTACAAAACCAAACAGTACAGCGGTAAGAGCAGTATCAATAACGGATTCAAACCTTAGAAAAGATTTCTGGTTCGAATATTTAAAAAAGAAATTTGAAACAGAGCAAGAGAAGACACCATCAAAACAAATAACTAGCATTAATGAATGTTTAGATGGAGAGTCATGCTACCTATCTAGTACAGAAGACATAAATATTGCATCTGGAACACAGTGTAAAGGAAAGATATTAGTAATGTCAGACAAGAATATAAACTTGTATCCAAATATAGAAAGTGGGAGTAGTAAAACATCAGGTTGTATATTCTTTGCAAGAAACAGTGTGAATATTAAAGAGGGAGTATATAACAGCACAGCAAATACAGTGAAATATGATTACATAGATGGTTTTGTAGTAGCAAATAATCAAATAAATATAGAATTTGCTGATTCTACCTCTTTAACAAGAGATGGTGTAGAAATAAACGGTGCTCTTGTAGCTTTCGGAAAAAATCTAAATGGAGATTCTGCAGTAAATATGCAAAGAGATCTAATGCTGTACAACAATACAAACCCTGTTACTGTGTTAAACTATGACTATAAATTCCAAAAGATATCTACTATTTTCTTCGGTAGAGATGCATTACTTTACAAAAGAGAGGTAGGTTCAAAAGGTCTCTAAATTATTTGATATACTAAAATATGAAAAAGAAAAATATGTATAAAGCTCAAGCATTAGCAATAGCAATGGTTGTCTTAGTAGTTTCAGCAATAATAGGTCTATCAATATACTCCAGAAGTCATAGAGACAAACAATCAACAGTAGATGAAAGAGCATCCGCAGAAGCTCTAGAAATATCAGACTTTTTACTTGATAAACTTACAACATACTCTTTAGATACAGTTATGGCTTCCATGAATGCCATTGGTGAACCAATCACATTCCCTCAAGGAGTAGTATTAAAAGAAAACAAAAAAGAACAAAAAATATCTGCACTTCTTACTAATCTAGGTGATGCTACAGGCTTAGCCTCTATTAATTTCTGTCTTCCTGCAGATGACAACGAATACAACCTAACATTGAAAGAAGCAGATCAAACATCTCCGTACGAAGTAATGCCAGGACAGATATGGAGCCTACCATTAAACGAAACAACCTTTACTGATTGTACACTTAACATAAAAGTAACTAAAGGAGAAACAAAAGCAGGCTTCTCTGTCACTAGAATATACGGTAAAGATTACAATGCTCTAGGTGAAGCAGGAGAGTACAAACTTTACAGTGACGACGATGTAGATAACTACTGTTTCTCTGATAATGGCTCAGAGTGTAACAATGTAGAAAATTTCTTAGATAATTGGAAAAAATTCAACCCTGCATCAGATACAGTTTCCATAAATCTACAAGATATGAAAGATGGGTATAAACTAGATACTGTTACAGTAAAAGCCGTAGGAGGTAATATAGGGGTATATTACAACATGCTTGTTTCTAACGGCAATAGCTGTATGGATGATTTTAGAATGATTGAGTTACGAGCATCAGCATACTGTAACGGCCTGTATAGAGGTAAAGAAATTTTAATTCCAGAGAAAAAATGGCATAGTGCAATATTTGACTATGTACTCTTTAACGGAGAGGGATCCATGTAAATATGTCAAATGATAGAATATCAATAAAATTTGCTGGAGCATCAGGACAGGGTATCAATACAACAGGCCAGATACTCACACAAGCTTTAAACGCTACTGGCTTCCATATATTTGGATACAGAGAGTATCCATCATTGATAAAAGGAGGAGTAGCCTCATATCAAATAGATTGCTCAAGTAAGCAAATAAACTCATCATCAAAATACTGCAATATTCTTTCTACCATCTCAGACGAATCTCTACATCAGTATATATACTCAGTTAAAGAGGGAGGACTGATAATTCATGATGGTCAACAAGCTGATTTAACAACAGATGAAGAAATATTCTTAAAGAAAAAGGATATAACACTCATAACATTAGATTCAGAAAAGATAGCTATCGAATCCGGTGGAACTAAAATAATGGCCAATGCAGTACTACTAGGTTTTCTCTGGAGAATATTAAAGAAAGAGAAACAGATAATCGTTGATGAGATAATGAAGTTTTTTGAAAATAAAAAGATAGATAAAGAAGCAGAAGAAAGATGCATATTAGCTGGATACAATAACCCCACCTACAGAGATTCATACAGTAAAAATATACAGTTACCTAAAACGAATTTTCTAAACACCAAACAGTACATTATGACAGGAAACGACGCCCTATCACTAGGAGCATTAAGTGCTGGAGTAAAAGCATTTTACGGCTACCCTATGACTCCTGCTACTTCAATTTTCAAATTCCTAGGAGACACATCTGATGAAACTAAGATCATAGTAAAGCAAGCTGAAAACGAAATAACTGCAGCTCAAATGGTGTTAGGAAGCATGTATATGGGAACAAGAGCTTTTGCAGCAACATCAGGAGGAGGATTTGATTTGATGATAGAGACAATATCGTGTGCAGGAATGTCTGAAACTCCATTTGTCGTAGTCTTAGCACAAAGAACAGGCCCTGGTACAGGTGTACCAACATGGTCAGGAGCAGGAGATATTAACAGTGCAGTAAAGTCAGGACACGGAGATTTCCCAAAATGTGTAATATCTGTTAGTGATTTAGAATCATGCTACACGGTAATTCAAAATGCATTTAATATAGCAGAGGAGTATCAAATACCAGTAATAGTTTTAACAGAGAAACAGATTTCTGAAGGACTATTCTCAACAGACGAGCTCCCAAAACCAGTAAAAATAGAGAGAGGAATAGAGAAAGGTACTGTAAGATATAAGATAACAGATAATGGAATATCCCCTAGGTGGATACCATCTAGATCTTCTAAACCATACCTTTCAACATCAGATGAACACTTAGAAAACGGAGTCAGCATAGATGATGCTGTCGCAGTAATGAAAATGAGTAAGAAAAGAATGAAAAAATTACAAACATTAGAAAACAAATTACCTGAACCAAAATATTACGGCAAGAAAGATGCTAAAACAGTATTCATAGGATTTGGTAGTGTTAAAAATACCATACTAGATATATTGAAAGAGTATCCCTCATATGGATATCTCCACTATGAATATATATTTCCATTGAAAACAAAGAAGTTTGAAGAGTTAATTTCAAAGAACAGAAGATTAATACTAATAGAAAACAATCAAACAGGACAACTTGGCAATCTAATAACAGAGAAAACTGGCTATCTGTTTGAAGAAAAGCTGTTAAAATATGATGGAAGAGCCTTCTTTGTTGAAGATATTTTAGACTTTATCAATTCATAAATGAGTATTAATATAGAAAAATACAATTCAAAACAGAAACCGACATGGTGTCCTGGATGTGGTAACTTCGGTATAAATATGGCTCTTAGACAAGCACTCTCTGAGCTTAATATAGAACCATCTCAAACGTTTATATCATTTGACATAGGATGTAACGGAAACGGAGCTGATACTGTAGCAACCTATGCATTTAAGGGATTGCACGGTAGATCCATAGCGTTAGCAACAGGAGCACATTTAGCAAACAGAAAATTTACTACAGTAGTACAACTAGGAGATGGAGCATGCTTCCATGAAGGATTAGACCATTTAATCAATGCTGTAAGATCAAACTACGATATAACAATTTTGATTCATAACAATCAGAACTTTGCACTAACAACAGGGCAAGCGACTGTAGAAACTATGAAAGGCAAGCCTATGTATGCACTACCTTTTGGCAAGCCTGAAAAAGATTACAACATTAATGAACTCATATTAAGTCTACATCCAACATTCTTTGCTAAAGGATACTCTGGAGATTTAGTAGAATTAACAGATTTAATTAAGAAAGGAATCAAACATAAAGGGTGTAGTGTCATAGAGATATCCCAACTATGCCCATCATATAATAAAGAGTGTAATCCAGAGTGGTTCAGTAAACATATTGAAAAAGTCTCATCTTTAAAAAAATATTCGCCAACATCCTTTGATGATGCTCATAACCTAATTCAAAAGATGATTAAAGATGGAAAGATATATACTGGTATAATATATCAAGATAGAAGTATTAAAACATTCTATGAAAACCTACATAGTAGGAAATCTTCTACTACAGAATTAGTAGAGGAGGTTAAAGGATTTAACATAAAGAAATTATTAAAACTATTCAAATGACACTACCAATACTCTCACCAAAATCTATAGCCATAGTAGGAGCCTCTTCTGATGTAGAAAAGATAGGCTCTGTGTTACTAAGAAACCTCATCACAGGAGGATACAATGGAAAAATATACCCTATTAACCCTAAATATGAAGAGCTACAAGGAAGAAAAACTTACCCAGATGTACAAGCTGTAGAAGATGATATAGATCTAGTCTGTATCTCCATACCTAGACAATTTGTCGAGGCAGTAATAGACCAGTGTATTCAGAAAAAAGTAGAATCAGTAGTAATCATCTCTGCAGGATTCAAAGAAACAGGAAAAGAGGGAAAAGAGTTAGAAGATCGAATAACTCAGAAATTAAAAGATGCAAAGATTAGATTGATAGGGCCAAACTGTTTGGGATATATAAATAATAGAAATAAGACAAATATATCATTTGCAAGAGAGAACCCCGGAGATGGAGACATAGCTTTCATATCTCAATCTGGAGCGTTCTGTACAGCTATCCTTGATATGGCATGTGAAAAAGGATTAGGATTCTCACACATAATATCTCTTGGGAACAAAGCAGATATAAATGAGAACGAATTACTTCCATCCTTAATAAATGACTCTACAATCAAGGCAATTGCCATATATTTAGAAGAGTTTACTGATGGAAAAGAGTTCGTCTCCATTGTGCAGAAATCCAAAAAACCTATATTAATCATAGCCCCAGGAAGCTCTGAGAAGTCCAGAGAAGCAATATCATCACATACAGGCTCTCTAGCATCATCTTACGACACAACAATGGCTGCTATCAAGAAAGGTAATCTAATACACGCAGAAAATTCCGAAGAGCTTTTCAAATTAATGGAATTAGTAGAATCAGACATATTACCTAAAGGAAACAAAGTAGCAATAGTATCCAATGCAGGAGGTCCTGGAATCATTGCAGTAGACAGAGCAGAGAAAGAAAATATAGATGTTGTAGATTTTGGAGAGAAAACAAAACAGAAACTCATAAAAGAGCTACCTGAAGAATCTAACATCTCTAATCCAATAGATGTATTAGGAGATGGCAAAAGCGATAGATATGCATACGCCATCAATACAGTATTAGAAGATATTAATGTAGACTCCGTAGTGGTCATTCTTACACCACAACTTGTAACTGATATTGAAGGTACAGCAGAAGTAATAACTGACATATGTAAAAGAACATCTAAACCAATATTCACATGCTTCTTAGGCGGCAAAAGTATTAAATCTGGAACCAGAATATTAGAAAAAGCAAAAGTTGCAAATTTCAACGATATACAGGAGTGTATGCATCTTCTTTCTAAACTAATTCAGTATGACACATCAATAAACAAAGAAATTTCCATGTCTTCAGATAAATTAGCAAAGAAAGGAAAACATAAAAAAGAAGTACTCGAATATTGCGAAGAGGAGGAGGTAGTAATACTACCAGATGATTTAGCCATTTCCATAATGGATGAATTAAAAATAGACTACCCAAAACAGTTAGTAACCAGTAGCTTAGAACAGGGTAGAGATTTTGCATCATTAAATTTCCCTGTAGCTATTAAAGCTACAGCTGAAGACTTAGCACATAAAACTGATTACAAAGGACTCTTTTTAGATATTAGAACAATTACAGAATTTGAAGAGAAATTTCAAGAATTAAGAGATGTAATATCTAAAACTACAGGCAAATCAGCTCCAAATATCTTAATACAAGAAATGATAGAGGGTAAATTAGAGATCTTCATAGGAGCTAACAGAGAGGGATCATCTGATATCTACGAAAAAGATGGATGTGGATTTGGTCATCTCATCGCAGTAGGTAAAGGTGGAATATTTACAGAGGTATATAGAGATATCAAACACATATTAGTTCCTGAAAGAGAGGAAATGATGGATAAAATACTATCACAAACAAGAGTATCTATGATCATTGATGGATATAGAGGAAAACCTAAACTAGCAAGAGAGAAATTAATAGAGCTACTATCTAAAATTCAGAAGATGTTAATAAGCTATCCAGAAATAGTAAGTATGGATATAAATCCAGTAATGTTGACTGAAGAGAGAGCAGTAGTGGTGGATATCAAACTATATGTAAAGAAGTAATTAATATCTTGGCATTTTCAATTTCTTGTACTCGGAGTACAACTCCTTACACTCTTTAGAAAGGAGCCTTTTCTCAACATATCCATTACTGTTACCATCTTTTTCAGAAAAACCTACTCTCTTAGCATCACTATAATCACAACCGAAATATACACTCTTAATCTTAGCCCACTTCAAAGCACTCTTACACATAGGGCAAGGCTTACCTGTTGTATACAGCTCACAGCCTGACAGATCGAACTTCTTTAATGCTTTAGAGGCCTTCCTAATAGCTTGCATCTCTGCATGACAGGTAGCATCTTTATCATGCAATACAGTATTATGTGCTTTAGCTACAATCTTTCCTTTGCAAACAATTACAGCTCCAAAAGGTCCTCCATGTCCTTGCGATATTCCTTTCTTTGCCTCTTTAATTGCTTCTAGCATATATTTACTCATTGAATTTTCTCTCAAAATTTATATCTTCAGCATGTATTTTCAAACCTGATTTTCCTAAGTCTTTCTCTAATCGTCTTGCGTAATCTCTGTATTTGTAAATCTTTTTTCTTCTGTTAGAAACACTCTCTTTAGCTTCCATACCAGGTCCATTTATACACCCCAGTCTGTACTTTCATTCAATTTTACTATCAAATCAAAGGGAGAATTATAGTCATAATAAAGCTTTTCTCCATCCCATGTTATGTTCAGAAGTACTGTCTTAATCAATAGCCTTCTTTCTTCTTCTTTTGAAACTTCAAATAGTTTAGAACTATTCTTGGTTAGCTCTATAATGTATCCTGCTGTTACATAAAAGGAACTTTCTACTTTCTCAACTCTTTTAATTTTTTCATCTATCTCAGCAGTATCTAAATCATACTGTCTTATCTTTTCTTCATAGAAATCATTAGTAATACCTGGCTTACCAGAGGCATAGTCATCATACAATTTTGATTTCATTTTCTTAATTGTATCCTTCTTCTCATACAGCTTCTCCAATGTCCCTTCTGCAATATAGTAATTTACATCATTTATCTTTCTAAGATCATCAATTAACTTTTCTGCTTTCTTCTGTGGCAATGTCAACCTTTCAAATGCCTTTCTAAATTGCTCATCTAACACTTTTTCTTGTACATATTTTGCACCATGCTTACCTCCATATTCAGTACATTTATAACTAGCTTTACCTCTATGTTCTTCAGGAGTAATTGAATAACCACAAACCGAGCATTTGATAGTGTTACCATAAAGGAAATCCTTCTTACTTGTCTTACCTCTACCCTTGCTGAGAGTCCTAGATTCCCTTATTTCACTCACTTTGTTAAATAAATAATCAGGAACTATGGTCTCATATTTATGTTGATATTGAAGGTTTTTCTTTTTGTAAGTTGCAATCCCAATATAAAATTTGTTGGTTAATATGTTCCCAATTGATGATTTACCTCTGTTATCCTTATCTCCAAGCTCTACATTGTATTCTTCATATACTAATTTCTTTAAGTCAGAATAGGAATAAGCACCTGTTGAATAAAGTTGAAACAATTTAAGAACAATCTGTGCCTCATATTCATCTACCACTACAGTTCTTTCTTCAGTATCTCCAACACGAACATTCTTATATCCAAATGGGGCAAGGGTAAGAATCTCTCCTTCTCTAATCTTGTAAGCAATTTTTCTCTTAACTCCATCACTTATTGAATCTGAGTAATATTGAGCCAAACTTACACCCATATTAAACCTAAATAAATCTCCAGCAGGAGATTCATTGTTGAGTATTAAATTATCACCAGGGAAGTGTAGTTCAACCTTGTCCTTTTTTCTAAGACGATCAATTACTGGTAAGAAAGTAAGAAAATCTCTTGTCATTCTATCAATTTTGTCAGAACAAACTGCTATTTTCTCACTTGCCCGTGCAATTGTTTCTAATACTTCATTAAACTTTTTTCTCTGAGAAAGATCCTTGTGAGCACTTTCATCAAAATCAAAAATATCTTCCTTTGCAAGTGTTAGCTCAGGTCTTGAGTTAATATATTCCTTTAATTTTGTTATCTGTTGAATAGTCTCTTGTTCATATGTTGAGACTCTTGCTAAGAGAATTGTTCTCACCTTTTATATGTTTGAATTTATCTTACCCAACAACTCTTTTTGCCTTTGCTGTAATTTGGCATTAAATATTATGTGATAATCAAAATTCTTATTCTCCTGTTGAAAATCTTTGAAACCTAATTCTTTTGCATATACCTCATCAAAGATTTTCTTCTCACCTTTCTCAAACATCTCTTTATTTTGTTGATATGTAGTTCTTTCCTGGTCACCTTTTACTTCAATAACAAGAAATCTACCCTTACTAGTTTCAATCAAAAAGTCTGGGAAATATCTACTTATTTTTTCCTTGGTTGGATTCCAATATTCAAAATAGAAATCTGTATGAGATGAATCAGTTATATTCCCTGTAAAATAAACATCTGTTATAACCTCATTAGGTTCTAAAGTCTCACTTAAGAATAAGAAAAGATCCTTTTCATCATCTGTATCAAAGGAATAGGGGTTTATATGAAAACCTAATCTTGAATCATCTCCCTCCGCTTTGTATACTACTAACTTACTTTTTCCTATATCTCTAGATAACTTAAATGGGAAGTTCTTTGTTAATTCCAATTCTTCCTCAATAACAGTTTTGTTCTCTTTATACTCAAAAATCTGATTTGTAATATCTTGTGATATTAGGTTCAGAATATCATCATAATTTTTAGTGTTAAGCTTTTCTATATCATCTATTTTTAAATCATTATTTTCCAAGATCTCTTTAATGCTCAAGCAAGGCAGGTGAGTTCTAATAGATAGATTAGAAATTAGATGATAAGGTGAAATTGAAGATTTCTCCCATTTCTTTTCTTTCTTGGATTTAGTTTGAATGTATGCTGTCTTATTATCCTTATCCAATAAGATACCACCTTCAGTAATAACACTTCCCTTAATACCAGAAGCATAATCATCAATTGATTTAAGAGTAATATCTTTAGGTTCTTTTTTCTCTATACTTACAATCTCTTTAAGAACTTTTTTAACTTTAACTTTCTTCTTTTTTAAAACATTTAATTCTAAATCAACTTTTTCTATATCTTGCCTTTCTAAATCAGCCCTAGTAACTGCAAAGTTCTTTTGCAACTCTTTTTCTAGAATTGTTGCATTTTCATTGGATAAGAAGATTGTAGCAGGGGTTGAATTGTCTCCTATTGACCTCATACACCTTGTAGAAGCCTGAAGGACAAAGATAGAGCTTGTAGGCTTCCTGTAGAGAGCTGTAGCCACTAGAGAACGAACATTCCATCCTTCTGTACCTTTACCTACTAGAAGGATATATTGTTTTTTGCTTTCTTCAGTATCCAACTTAATAAATTCTTCTTTGTTTTCTTCCTTCTTTGTGTGATATTCAAGGATTGTATCTATAGATATACCCTTACTTGTTAATACTTTTTCTAATGCTGGTCTTAGATTCTGTTGTAGATCTTCTATGTTACTTGAATAAAAGGCTATCTTGGGTAATTTACCTTCTAATTTAATATTACTGTATTTGTCTAAAAATTCATCTACAACATCTGAAACAAATTCCTCTGACTTTACATTATCATAATCTTTGAATTTCACTTGCTTTAAAATCCCTTCTTCAATACCTTGTTTTAATCCAAAGTGATATACAACATCACTTATGAGATTGTTGTTTACATAAGGTGTTCCAGTAAGATTAACAACATTTACTAAAGGTGTTTTACCTTCTTCATTTAAATATTTTATTGTTTGTCTTGTCCTTTTCAATGTTTTATCAAGATTTGAGCCATAAGAGTGATGAGCTTCATCTACAAATATAGCTAGATTGGAAAGTCTTCTTATAGCTTCTCTTCTTAAATTTTTATGGAATTGTTTATTTCTATCAGCTTCATTTAATAGGATTTGTCCAGACTTCAAAACATTATTTTTCTTTTTAAGAATAATCTTCTGAGAATTTGAAACAATAATATTGTAATTTCCAACTAGGTTTACAGGTGTGTCAGGTGTCTCTAAATAGTGATATTTTATATTTAGCACAACATTTTCATATTCTTTTGGAACAACAATTCTGTAATCAAAAGATTTTATTTCTTTTAAGCTCTCAATAATGGTTGTATCAGGAGCAAAGACAAGTATATTCTTAGCAAATTTAGGGTCTTCAGGATACTGAGATGACAAAATAAATTCATACATTACTAATGTACCCATCAATAGAGTTTTACCTGCACCCATTGTCAATGCATATACTTGATTAGGGTAAGCAAATTGACCATATTGTTTTTCAATAAGTTCTTTTATCTTCTCATCTCTTTTTGGATCATATGCTAGATCTACTTTCTCTTCTGATGATATTGAGAGGCTTTCTATTAACTCTCTATCTGATTCATAAAGAGAAGGGATAATATCTGAAGTAGTTTTATTCGCTAGTATTTCCTTAATATAAACATATGTTTCAAATGCTTCTTTCTGAGGTCTATAAAGGTAATTTACTTTATAAATATGATTAAGGATTTTTCTTGTCTCAGATGTTATGCCAGGATAACCTTCTGACTTCCAAGATTCTACTTTGTTTTTGAGTTTTTCTAAGAGTAGGGTAGTCATAATTATTTAATACTAATATCAAATGTTTCAAAGTATTCTTCACCTAAGACATCTACTATCTTTATTGCCAATGTATATTTTCCTTTTGATGTGTACTCATGTTCATATGTAGCACTAACAAGGTTTTTCTTATCTGGTATATCCATTATCTCTGCATTAAATAGTTTTCCATTGTAATTTATATCAATACATACAGAGTCAATAATTTGTTTAAAATCTTCTATTACAACTTTACCTTTAGGATTTAGTTGTTTTTCATTTTCTAGCTCTAACTTTTGAACAAGAATAGGAGAGTAGAAGTCCTTGACAGAGACAATTGCCTTATTTTCAACAGTATGAACCTCAACTTCTGCTTCTGTTGGTTTTTTGAACAAAAGGTTCTTTTTATCTGCTTGAATATCTCTTATTTCAACTTTTACTCCAGTTTTGTTTTCCTTCCTCAAATAATTTTGAGCATCTAATTCAACACCTGAAGCTATAATTAAAACCCCTTCCTCATAGGTCTCTTCTTCCTTAGATGTTGTTGTTTTAGGTGTAAATTGATCTGTGGATTTACTTATTTCTTTTAATAGATTTTCTACATCCATTTTGTTTAAGACTCTATTGAGAGGCATTACCTTGACTAAATTTTGATCTAATACACCATCAAAATAGCTTTGTTTAATAGGTTCAACTCCATACATTTCCATTATGATTTCTTTAGATTCTATTTCATTCTTAAAGATTTCATAATCATTCACATTGTAGACTTTAAAAGCAGATAGACCTTGAGATTTATCAAGAAGTTTCTTTTGTTTCTGTTCTTCAAGAATTTGATTTAATCTCTTTGTTGTAGTTTGAATAGCACCTAGGTTAATATCACAACCTATCCATCTTCTTCCTAATTTTTGAGCTACTGCTAATGTAGTACCACCTCCACAGAAGCAATCAAGAACCAAACCACCTTTAGCCGAAGATGTAGAAATTATTCTTTCTAATAAAGCTTCTGGTTTCTGAGTTGGATAACCGAAATTCTCTAAACTTGAACCTTGAACAGGATTTAAATCTGTCCATATATCTTGTAATGGAACACCTTTTGAATTGTTTAAATATCTCTTCTTTTGAGGAACAGAACCTGGTTTAGTCTGAACTATTAAACCCTGTTTATATAACTTTTCCATTTTTTCTTTTGAATGTACCCAATATCTACTTACTCCTAAAAATTCATAGTAGGGATTTCCCTTTGAAGCTCCTCCAGGACCAAGAAGGGATACTAAACGATAAATTCCTTTATCATCTTCATATTTATAAAAATCTTTTAAGTATTTCTTGGTGTAAGGTGTATATAAAATATTTAATTTAGCAGAAGGTGTTTTTCTATAGAAAAGAATCATGTCATGCAACCTTCCCATATGCTCAGCACCTTGACCAACATCACCATGAGAAAAAGTTCTCTTCCATATAATTTGATTTACAAAATTCTCAGGGCCAAAAATCTCATCCATAATTAATTTCAAGTAATGACCTTTGATAGGATCAACATGTAAATAGCAATACCCTGTATCATCAAGCAATTCTCTTAATATTACCAATCTTTCATACATAAATTGAAGATACTCATCATTTTCCCATATATCTGTATATTGCTTCTCTTCAAGTAGACTTTGATTTTGTCCTTGATATTGTTTATCTCTAATTTTAATCTTCTTTACATATTCAGCCTTACTATCAAAAGGTGGATCTATGTATATCATATTAATTTTGCCTCTATATTCTTTTAGCAAATGTGACAAAACTTGTAAGTTATCACCCCAGAATAGCTTGTTAAATTCCTTAGCATCTAAATCTCCATACATTTCTTTCTCTTGTGCAGGAAAATATTCAATTGATTCTAAAGGCTTCTTTCCAGTCCATTGAAGCATTGGTCTTCCTTTAATTGGAGATATACTCTGAGGTTCACTTTGTTTTGCCATCATAATTTGTAATTAGTTTAAGTAAATTGTCAGTAGTTATTTCTAATGCCTGACATAATTTAACAACAAGAAAAAAGCTAGGATTGGTAATAACCCCAGTCTCAATTTTTGTAATAGTGGAATAGCTAATTCCTGACATCCTAGACAACTCTTTTTGTGTTAAATTCTGCCTTACCCTAGTTGTCTTTAATGCTTCAGATAGGTACATGGTAACAGTTTCCATATTATGAAATACATATTAAAGATAATTTGAATATTTTGCAACAGATTTACTGAAAGTCTTTCAGATATATAGGTTCGTAACTATGTAAATATTCAGAAACATATTCTATCTGTTTAGACGGGATTTTCTTTAAATTATAACTGCTAATTCTAGACTTTAATGAGTACCACGATCTTTTATCATACTTATGCTCAAGAAGTTTTCTAAATCTTCTTATACCTAATTCCTTTGTAAATTCTAAAAAAGCATATGCTGATAATGCAGATGTTATCTTTGTATCTTTATTATTTATTATAAAACTAGCCAAAAACTTTTCCTTATTATCTATATCAAAATTCATTAACTGATAATTCTCCATAATTATATTCCAATATTTATTCAATACCCCTAATGCGATTTCTGATTTAAATAATCTCTTAAAAATTAAATCTTTTTGTTCAAGATTTAGCTCTTTCTTTATTCTCTTCGTAGTGTTTAATCTTGCTTCAATTCTCAATATCTCAAATGACTTCTTCGGAATGAACTTCTCAAAAAGGTTTAGCTGTACATCCGAATCATTCTCTATGCTTTTTTCGCCATTCTTAGCCTTTTCTAAGTCTTTCTTTTTATCATAAAGAATGAACTCAAATTCCTTTGTATGAAATCTTATACTCTGTCCTGAATTCATATAATCCTTTTCTGCTAGGTCATACCTTAAATCAAAGTCTATCTTCCCAACTTCTTTTGTAATCATATATGGAATTACAAAGGACGGAAGAAGGATATTTTTACCATAATGAATCTTAACAACAGGAGCATTGATTATTGCTTTTGAAGTGGTTAAAACACCCATTGTGAATAGTTTTGATTGTAATCTATCAGCAAGATAGTCAAAATCATCATTCGTTAATTCATCAAAGTTATTCTTGTATATGATTTTGGGAGCTGAGAACTGCATATACAGAAAGATTTTAGGTGCTCCGTTTATCCATGTCTTTCTTAATGTAAGCTGAGGTTTATAATTTCCATTTTGTAAGTCTTTTCTAGTTGGGTTTTGATAACAATCAAGGTAGGCTTTTCCGCCCATTTTAGAGTAGGGTGGAAAGAATAGTCCTTCACTACTAGGAGAGAATTTCTTGTGATTAGAAATTTTAAAATCGGGCTCATTGAGCCTTAATGTTATTGTATCTACCATTTTTGAAATTTGTGTTAAGGTCATTTTTACACCTTACAATCTTCTCCCTCTCGTTGATTTTTATAAGAGTTTGAATGAAAAGCAAAAGCCTATCAGAAGAGGAACTGTCTAGTTGCTCTAGTTTCTGCAAT
>CAYZNW010000001.1:0-230755 GCA_964480345.1 uncultured Candidatus Saccharibacteria bacterium | reverse complement strand
TGAATTAGTACCAACTAAAAATCTGTTGTTCATCTCCGTAGCTTGACTCCAACCTACAGGACAAGTACTATCTGAATACATATAGATATTACCTCCCCAAGAAAGAGTCCCTGCTGATGCTGAACTATTACCGTAATACATATAGATATTCTTACCGCCACTAGGGATACTTGGAATCTTTACCCAAATCTTCGTACTAGATGTATTACAATCATCCTCTATCCAATAACTCAAATATGTTCCATCATCACTATCAGTAAATCGGAAATCCTCACAATTACTACGCATCTTACCAGCTGATATTAAACTTGCGGTATCTACTGTTACTAACACATCCTCATTACTAACTCCTCCACCTGTATTTTCTACAGCCACTGTTCTCCTATACAACCAATTACTATCTATCCAAGCTGGGATTTCACTGTTTTTTCTAAATAAAATTGTTCGTAAGATTAGTCCTACGCCTAAAAGTATTACAAAAATTCCCCATATTAATATAAATTTCTTAGGAATTTTCATTAATAGATATCTCTAACATTACATATCCTTAACTTCTTTCGAACTAATGGATGTCGTATGTATCCAACCGTATCCTCCGTTGAAAGATACTCTAAACCACCCATCTCTTTCTTCTACAACATCAAACTGTTCACCATCTTTCACATAAGATAAGATTGCAGAATCAAAGTCTGCACTAGAAAACAAAGGATATCCTTTTTCAGTGATTTGAGAATTCACAGGATCAGGTTTACTCTCTATAACTGGAACTACATCTTCATCATATACTCCTTGTGTTTCTCCAGACTCTTCAGTAGTTAATTCAAGTGATGATTCTTCTCGATCTTTTTCATCTTTATCAAAATATTTAATCGTAAACATTAATAAAGCAAATAGAAGAGCTCCTACGAGCAAGGATAATAAGACTCTGCTCCACCACTTACTTCCTAAACATATACCCCACCATTTCTTAATATATTTTTTGTAAGATTTTCTTTTCCATACTATTGTTAAGAGTATGTAGATAACGATAGCTAGCAATAAAGAAGCAGCTAGAAGTGATATTGTCTGATATTTAGATATAAACTCTTTTACTCTATCCATCAAAGAGGAACTTTCCTCAACTGACGAGACAACCTCACTTCTTTTATCTACTCTAAAAACCAATCTCTCTTTTCTTAACTCTTTTTCATCATGTAGTACAGTAACCTCTGCAAAATACTCTCCAACAGGTTGTTCTGTTTTAAACTCTGCTGTAAGAGTTTTTCTACTGTTTGGTAGAACAGAACCAAAATCTTTTATTGTATGCTCTTCTAACTTAACCATATTTAAGCTACTAACCACTACTTTCATCGATGGAGCAACAGGTATATTACCAAAGTTCTCACCAACTACCACTATTTTTACTGGCTCACCAGATATCATATCTTCTGTAGAGATTGAGAGTATATGGAGCTCAGCATAGTCTTGCTCAGTGACTGTTAGCTTAATACCCATACGCAAACCTTTTGTTATGGAAACTCCACCTCCTGATGATTCAGACGGAGAAGCTTTTACTCTAATGATACCTTCATAATCTTTTAACTCGGCATCGTTTGGAACAGTTACTTTGATCTTAAATTGTTTCTGTTTTGCACCTTTTTCAAACTTGAAAGATTCCCCTGGTTCATATGATAACCATGAAGTGGTATCTCCAAAATCTGATTCGATTACAATATCCAACTCCTGTTCTAATTCATCAGATCTTGATAGAGTAAATTCTTTTACTAATACAGCACCAGGTTTTAAATGTGGAGCGATTATATCTGTAGGAGAAACTCCAAATCCAGCAGATACATCTGTTGTACTAAGAATGGTAAATAATAGTAGAAACGCGGCGGAGTATATACATTTTAGTATATTTTTCATAATTTTCTTCATATAATATTATTTACCATACTGCTACTGGGCTTTTAAATGCAGTTATTGTATTACTACCCGTATAAGTTCCAGATATTGTACCGATAGGTATAGATAATCCCCACCATATATTTTTTGCATTTTCCGCTATACTTGTACATTTAGGGATATTTATGGACGCCGCCACAGGAGAAGAGGTCAATCCAACCCCAGTAGCGTAAGCTGTATCAACAACAAGAGCATGTTTCTGATTTCCCACAGCTATAGGTGTATTTGGAGATGAAGCACATGTAGGATAGTCTATACACATATCTGTACCTGAGAGCTCTGTATCTAAACCTACATTACCAGTTGAAACAAGTTTTGTTGTCTTATCTAAAGGATCATTTTTCTGTCCTGCACCTAAATTACCGTATGCAATTGCTTCTGGAGCAGTCATACCTATCAATGAATTGAGTTCTACTCCAGTAGTTAGCTCACCAGTAGCAGTCAATGAGTTATTATCTGTTGCCTTAAATGTATTCAACCAAGACTCCAAAGGAAATACTGTGTCTGCATCAGTAGGATCTGCGAAGTATTGTATATCGACAGTACAGCTATAATTAGCAGAAGCATCAGTAGCATCAACACAGCTGTTAGCTACTTGGGTACAAGATACTTCAGGATAGCAGTAATTTGAATTCGCACTTGCTGATGCATTACAACCAGTATATGCAGTTCCTGATCTATAAACATATGCTACAACAGAAGCAATCTCTCCATTTGAACATCCGTTATTGTCTGTTACTGTAGCTGTCATAGCTATTTCAGTAGTTGAACCTTCCACCAAAGTAATAGCATTACCTGAATTTAATGTTACTGAAGATATAACTGGAGCTACATTATTAATCGTAAAAGATACATCTGAGCCTTGTGAGCCACCAGAAGCAGGAGCATTAAACGAGTCCACTATAAATGCATAGGCAGTAACAGATCCATCAGGAGCAACTGCAGGAACATCGTATGTACATGATGGGTTAGAGGCAACTAAAGAGCTAGAACATAATGTGTTTGAAGCACCTCCTGTACACTCTCCACCTTCTGTAATAGTAGATGTTTTACATACAAGTAATTTAACCGTATCTGCATCAGGGTCATTAGCGGTAGCACTCCAAGTTACTGCTCCACCAGGATCTACAGATGTATCAGAAGTTGAAACTGCAGTAAATGTTGGTAAATGATTTACCACAAAAGGAGATCCTGAATCACCCGTACCTTGACTAGACAGTGAGCATAAAGCGTTACCACTATTAGCATCACAAACAAATGCGTACCAGCTATTACTCTGTGGAGTACTGGCTAGAGTAGTAAATGCACAGGAAGCTGGAGAGGTACTAGCTGTGCTAGAGCTAATACAGTACATAGTACCTCCGCATGTAGGGGCAGTACCGTTGTGAGGAGTTACAGAGTCAGTAGAACAAACGATCAAATAGTAGTTCTCGTTATTAGAATCATTAGCGGTAGCTTTAAAAGTAACATCAGAACCAACCTTAGTAGGTGCTGTAACCGTACTAGCAGGATCTTCATAAGGAGAAGTCGTAAATGATGGAGGACTGTTTCCAACTGTTACAGATGTAGTTACAGAAGCGGCATTTGATATGAATAGTATTGGTAACTGATTAAAAAAAGAAAGAATTAAAAATACAGAAACAACAAAGGAAAGATATAGAAGGTATTTCTTTTTCATAACTATTATATATAAATTGGTACTCAAATGTATTAACTCATTCATTGTATATAAATGGTTTCAGAGTGTCAATTAGCTACTGAGATAAGTGAGGATAGCTTACAGCTATATATTAAAGAAGAGTACTTGGAATATGAAGTAAGTAACTTTTACTATCGATAGCTGTACCTTGTATTCAAAGCTATACTCTTAAGAAATCATCACTCATACAATAATTATGATATAATCAGACATAAATATATTAACTAGCTATTTATGCTAAAGAAATTATTCATATCAAAAGTAAGAATAAGCATACTGTCAGTATTCATGTCTGATTTAAACGCCTCTCACCATGTAAGAGGATTAGTACGAATGCTCAATGAAGAGATTAATGCTGTCAGAAGAGAGCTTCTTAATTTGGAAAGTGCAGGGATTCTAAAAGGTAAAAAAGAGGGAAACAAACTAGTATATAGAGTAGATAAAACATGTCCGATCCTGTGGGAGTTGAGAGCTATGTTCTACAAAGAATCCAAGATAGGCAAGGAAATCATTTCTAAAGTAAAAGAGGTGGAGGGTGCAGATATAGCTATTCTTACCGATAGCTTCATCAAATCAAAATATGAGCATGATACTGATGTAGATTTTCTGTTCATTGGTAGTATGAAAATACGAGAACTCTCTTCAGTTATGACTCAGATAGAGAAACAGTTTGAAAGAGTTATACGATATAGCGCTATAACAAAAGAAGATTTTGATTTTGCAAGAAAAAAGAAAGAACCTTTCTTGATGAATATCTTAGAACACGATAAGATAATACTGCTCGGTCAGATATCAGATCTACTATAGTGATATGAAAATAAAATTCAAATTTAATATAAAACCACTGCTTTCATACATATTTCTTACTTTGGTTTCAGCTGGAATAGTCGCTGCTATACTGATAGCTCTTCCTTTAACTGAAAGAATTTCAGACGAGATAGATTTCAACTTAACAACAAGAGATTCATCACTTTGGAGTAAAGAGTACACCGTATCCTTACAAACTTCTGATAGAAAGAGAGTCGAAGAAACAAGAGAAATACTGTTTAGAAGATTGAGAAATTTCTCTGTCGAGAGAGAATCAATATATATATTACCTTCAGAAGAAGGAGAAAACTCTAAGCTACGAGTAGTTGTTACATCTTCTAAAGACAAAGCTCTTGTTGAAGAATTAATAAAGAACCGATTCCAATATCAGATAATGACTAAGAAAGAAGATGTGAACTTTGAAGATGAGGAGAATCCATACGCATATATGGATGCAACCAATTACAACTCTACTGATTGGAACTATGAAGATTTCAGAAATATATATATAACCAAATTAAAAACAAATAGTGGAACTCTTTCATATTTCGCTCTATACAAGCTATGGCCAAGTAAAGAGAAAGAGTTTGTTAATTTTCTAACACAGTACAAAGGACAACAGATAGGAGTTAGTCTTGATGGATATATTTCACCGTACCAGGTACCAGAAGATATAGCAGAAGCAGGTTTTCTTTTTGCACTACCTATCTATACAGAAGATAAGGAGAAAGCGGAAGTAATATCTCTTCTATATAACTCAGGTAATATCCCAGTAGAATTTACCATAGAAAATCAGCAAGACTTACCTATTCAGATACCAACAGTCGATTACTTAAGAATAGCAATAGGATTGATAATAGCTTTAGTAACTTCATATCTATATATCTTCATGTTTAAGCAATCTACCAAAAGAAGATTACTAGAATCATTCTTAGCAACTGTAATAACCATAGCGATATATATAACAATCTTAAAAATACAACATATCCCTGTATACACAATGCTATTAGCTCTAGAAACTATACTCATCTCCATAATCATCAGAGTATTTACAGAGAATAAAGAATCGAGAAAACAGATATTTGCAATCTTACTAGCTATACTGTTAACAGTACTGTTCTTAGGAACAGGATTACTTCAAGATTTTGCAAAAGAGATGATAGCTCTTCTCATACTTGGATTTGTATCGTTACTCATATCAAAATGGTATATAAATAAAGTAAAAAAGATTTAAATATATATGGAAATTTTTGTTACAGTTTGGAACAATTGGAGCCTATATCAGAAAGTCACAACTTCTCTGATGTTTATTATTCTCTTTTTCATAATCTTACTATCTGTAAGATTCATAACCTTAAGCAAGAAATATACCATATTTGTAATACTTTCCATGGTAATTTCCGCAATACTTACCGTCATAGGATTTGTATTCATAAATGTCGTATTTGATACAACAATATCGTACATATATATGCTAACACCACTCGTCATCCTCATAATAAACTTACTCAATATCACAACTAGCATTGGATTTTATATAAGAAACAGAAAAGAGAAGAAATTCGATGTAGATAAGTTAAGAAAAGAATTTCTGATTGACACTACACAACTTACCATATTTCTACTTTTGATATTCTCTGCATTTTCAGTCTTTCTAACAGAACCTCTTCTTACATTTACAATATTCACAGGAGTAATAAGCATAGCTGTTCCTTGGATAAATAACGCTCTAGTATATTGGCTTTTCAAAAAGGATGTTTAATAGGAAAATCATCGTAATTACAGGACAAACTGCTTCTGGCAAATCAGATATAGCATTGAAACTAGCTAAAGAAATAAATGGGGTCATAATAAATGGAGACTCTAGACAGATATACAAAGAGTTAACAATAGGTACTGCAAAACCCATACTACAGAGAGCTATTGGAAATATTTCATACATAGAAAATATCCCCCACTATCTCTACTCTGCACTTTCAATAGAACAGAGATATACCGTATATGACTACCAAAAAGATGTACGCTCTATTCTCAAAAAACTACCTAAAGAAAAAGTTCCGATAATTGTAGGAGGTACTGGACTATATATCGATTCAGTATTTTTTAATTACGATCTTCAAAAAAACACTTCCAACGATACCTATCAATCATATACATTAGAACAATTAAAAGAATTAGTAGGTGAAAAAGAACTCTCTAAACTGAATAGTAGTGATAAGGAAAATGCAAGAAGGTTAATAAGAATTTTACAAAAACGGAATTCTAAAACAGATAAGGTTGAGAATGAGAAATTAACAAAACCAGTAAATGGGATCTATTTTGTACTAGATATACCAACAGAAGAAATAAATAAAAAGATAGAGAGAAGAGTATACAAAATGTTTGAACAAGGATTGATAGAAGAGAATAGGAAATTATTAAAATTTAGAAAGCAGAATTTACCAGCCCTTAATACAATCGGATATCAGGAATTCGATGGATATTTTGAAAAAAGAAAAAGTATAAAGCAAGTTAAAGAAGAAATTATTAACCATACAAAGCAGTATGCTAAAAGACAGAGAACATGGTTTAAAAGAAACAGAAATGCAATATTAGTAAAGACATATGATGAAATTGAGAAGAAATGTAAAGAGTTTCTGCTAAAGTAATTCTACTCTATCTACTACCTCATAACCATCTTCTACTGTTTTAAGCATATCAATACTACTAACAGTAAAACTAATATTCTTTTCTTTCAGACTCTTCGAGATGAAAGAAAGATTCCTACTCACATTTGAAGTCTCCTGCTCTGATAAATCCTTATTTATTCGTCCCAAGGTTAGATGAGGAATTAGATTTACATCTCTTTTTAAACCTAAAGATTCTCTCAACATAGAGCATAACTTTCTCATCTCCTCGCCACCTTCTAATACTTCGAGATATATTAACTCTTTATATCTTCTTGATATTCCAACCTTTACCTTTCCTAACTTAATATTGAATCTTCTGTAACGAAACTTCTTTAATCTATATTTAAAATACAAGATTTTAAGGAATGATACTTTCTCTCCTAAGTACACCACTGATAAATGATATGTTTCAGGTTTAGTCCATCTTACATCTACATCAAATCCATGAAAAACTTCTTTAACCTGTTTAGCTACTCCTACTATTTTATTAACTGAATCTGCATCTGGTCTAAAACCAAGAAATAAACCCATATCTTTATTTAGATATCTTATCTATACCACCAATAAATGGACGAAGAACTTCAGGAACAGTAATACTTCCATCTTCATTTTGGTAAGTTTCCAATAGAGCAACCATTAATCTACTTGTTGCAAGACCTGATCCATTAAGAGTATTCATATATTTAATCTTCCCATCTTCAGCTTTGTATCTCATATTTCCTCTTCTAGACTGATACTCTCTTACATTAGATACCGAGCTCACTTCATAGTATGTATCCATTGAAGGCATATATACTTCAATATCAAATGTTTTTGCAGCTCCTGCTGAGCAATCTCCTGCTGCTAACTTTACTACTCTGTAATGTAAGTCAAGAGCTTGTACTAATGATTCTGCTTTAGCTACTAATTCGTCAAATGCTTCCTCGGATTTATCTTGAGCTGTAAATTGATACATCTCTACTTTATTAAACTGATGCATTCTAATCAATCCTTTCTCATTAGCTCTATAGCTTCCTGCCTCTCTTCTATAACATGGGGTATATGCAAAAAATTTCTTAGGAAGATCTTTCTCTTCTAGTACCTCATTTTTGTAGATATTTGTTAAAACTGTTTCTGCCGTAGGCACTAAACATAATCCATCTTGTACCCAGTACACATCTTCTTCAAACTTTGGTAGCTGACCGGCAACATATGCAGAATCTCGTGTAACTAAATTTGGCGGTATTATCATTTCATATCCTGACTGAATATGTTCATTTACAAAAAAGTTTATGAGTGCCCACTCCAACCTAGCTCCTAGATTGGTATACATATTAAAGTTATTACCCGAGATCTTTGATGCTCTATCAAGATCAAAAAGTTTTAAATCTTTACCTAGTTCTACATGATCTTTAATCTTAAATGAAAATTCAGGTTTCTCCCCTACTATTTTCGTAACTTCATTTGCTTCTTTTCCTCCAGCAACTACATCATCATCAGGAATATTTGGTAATACTTCTAGCTTTGAAAGTAGTTCTTTGTCTGAATCTTTTAATTTCTCTTCAGCTTCTTTTACTTCATTAGCTTTCTCTTTTAACTCTGCTAATAGCTTCTTAAATTCATCACTACCTTTATCTATCGAAGCCATTTGTTCATTAAACTTATTCTGTTCAGATCTTTTACTATCAAATGCTTGTTGGGCTTCTTTTTTAGAATTATATATTGAAAGTATTTCATCTAAATTAAGAAAGTTTTTATCCATTCTCTTAAGTAAGGATTTCTCAATATTTTCTCTGTCTTCCAATATTCTTTTTATATCTATCATCAAGGAAAGAATTAAAGTTAATCTCTGTATGTATTATATTCTGCTATTTTGCTATTATCAAGAATAAATACTTAATGAATCTCTAAATTAGTAAATCATTAATTAATTTTCACTCCATCAATTTTTACTCCATCAAATAGGAAGCTAGAGGCTACTAATAGATCTTGGAATGAAGCAGATGTTGACCAATCACTTTCTGCATTGTCAACATCAAAGAATTTGATTCTCCAGTAATAGGTGGTTCCACTGTTTGTTAATACACTACTACCATCAAAGTAGTAATCTGGACTTCGTTGACCACTCACAATACTCGTGGCTTTCTTACCACTATCAAATAGTACTGTATCAAATGTAGATGATGAAGATACCTGTATCTGATAACCTGTTGCATTATCTCCATCACCATCTGAATACATCGCACTGAAAGATACTACTCTACTTGGTAATATACCTGGGGTTACTAAACCATTAGTGAGTAGCCCTGTTGGAGCAGAGGGGGAAGTTAATGTTGTAAACTGAGAGGTTACAGAGTAATCACTTGAGAGATCTTTACTATCCCAAAGTTTCATCTCCCAGTAATAGGTTGTTGTTTCCTCTACAGGAGTGCCTGCATAGGTTATCTCTGGAGTTCGAGTATTGTTAGCAACTGGAGTACTAAATGAACTCTTAGTACTATCCCAAAGTACAGGTTCTGCAAGTGTGGGGGATTCGCTTACTACTACTTGATACGCCACGGCCTTATCATTTACATCAGGGTCTGTATATACTGATGAAAATGTAGGAGTCAGACTTACTTTAGAAGGATTAACTGCACCACTAGTCAGAAGAGTTGTAGGTGTACTAGGTGCATAGTTAGTGGTGAACTGAGTTATACTAGACCAATCACTTTGGATACCTTTATTGTCTCCTAACTTTATTCTCCAATAATAGGTTGTTCCTGGAAGAAGTGCTGATCCTCCGTATGCTACTTGAGGTATTCTTCCTCCATTGTTCACTGTACCTACTACATTTATCACCTGACTATCCCATTTCATTGTTCCATCAAATGTGAGTGCTGTGTTTAATTGTATTTGGTACGTACCACATGTATCTGCACTATCTGGATCTGTGAATATAGCTGAGAACATCGGAGGAGTTACTGTGCTTACCCAAGTTGGTTCAACTGTATCATTAGTGAAAAGGTTAGTTGGTTTGTTAGGTTGGAAATTAGTTATAAATTCTCCTACTGCAGACCAATCACTTTCTGTCCCTCTACTATCTCCTATCTTTATCCTCCAATAGTAAGTAATTCCTGATAGTAGAGAAGAACCTCCATACTGTATTTGAGGTGTAGGACTTCCATTGGCTATTGGGTTCACAAAAGCTGTAGTTCCACTATTCCATTTCATCACTCCATCAAATGTTGGACTTGTATTTACCTGTATATAGTAGGTGTTGCCTGTATCGGATGCATCAGCATCTGTAAACAGTGCACTAAATGTTGGTACTGGATTTAAGGATACTCCTGAGGGATTAACAGTACCATTGACTTTTAATTCAGTAGGTATGTTAGGTTTGTAATTAATTGTGAATTGTCCTACATCAGACCATGGGCTTTCCATTTGCATAGTATTGTTATCCCAAAGCTTGATTCTCCAGTAGTATGTAACTCCCCATTGTAATGCTGTACCCGCATAGGTTATATCTGGTGTTCTACTACCGTTACTTACTCCACTAGCAAATGCTGTTACTCCTGTATCCCATAGCATTGTTCCAGTAAAGGAAGAATTAGTGTTTACCTGTATCTGATAGTGGGTAGACAAATCGGAAGCATTTGGATCTGTATATATTGCTGAGAATTTAGGGGTTAGGCTAGATACTCCTGTTGGATCTGTAAGTGAGTCTGTTAGTAGAGATGAGGGAGCATACGGAGCTTCGTTTTGTGTGATCTCTGCACCTAATGTTACGACTTTTGAATTTTTCCTTTGTGTATATATTACTGAATAGTATGACGGTAAGTTAGATGCAGCAGATGATGTGGTTGAACAAGAGTGGGTGTGAGTGGTATTGGCAATATTTATACCTGTACCGGATGCTAATATTACAGTAGAAGATGGACTGCCTGTACTTAGAGTAGTTGAGTGAGTATGTGTACCAGCCCCACCTACCTCGCCGTATGCTGTAGAACCCATAGCATATCTACTGTCCAATCCAGTAAATCGATTGTATCCAAGAGGAGGGTTCTCAGAAGTAATTAAAACATGGTCACTTGTAACATATGAGTCAGATGTAGCTTGCCCAAATAATAATTTCATATACGGAGGCAAATTACTACTAGAACTAGCAGAGGAACTACTTGTAGCATGTACATGATTTGATGTCGAGCCATAAACAGCTCCTGTAGCTATATAACTAATAACCACTACTCCTGACCCACCAGCTCCACCATTCATATATGTTCCTGAATTATAAGATCCACCACCCCCTCCTCCTCCAGTATTTGCTACTCCATTTCCTCCAGCACCGTTAAGAACAACTACTCCACCTCCTCCCAAACTCCCTGTACTATCTGCTGATGCTTGGTTCACTTCTCCTCCATAACCTCCTCCTGCATAAAATTTCTCTGATCCAGTAATCCAGCTAGGCCAACCATATCCTCCAGTACCTGCTCCAGATCCATTCACCGAGCAAGCACCACCAACACTTCCTGCACCACCACCTCCTCCATTTGCTCCGTCCCAGGTTGCATGAGTATATCCTTGCCCACCGGCATTACCTTGTCCAGCTGTACCAGCACCACCTGTTGCATCAGGAGTTGCAGTCCTCAGAGGGCCTCCACTACCACTACCTCCAGCAACCCCTTCTGTTCCTCCGTGTGTTCTTCCACCACCACCACCTATAGCAGTTATAGATGAAAATACAGAATTACCTCCATTTCCTCCTCCAGCACCACTACTTGCTCCCCCTGCACCGCCACCTCCTACAGTGACACCGTATGACCCAGCATTTATTCCAAAACCTAATCTATTTATGAACCCACCAGCACCTCCACCTGATCCTGTATTTGCACCACCTCCTCCTCCCGCTACTACTAATACCTCAGCAACACCATTGCCAGTAGCTGTAAAAGTTCCACTCCCATTAAACGTATGAATTCTATTAGCGCCAGATGTAGTAACACTTCCTCCAGAACCAGCAAAATAAGCCATGCCTAGAACATCTCCAACTGCTCCTGATGTATTAATCGCTGCTAAAGTATGAGCATGCGTATTTGATCCTGCTACAGCTCCAGAAGTACTTGCTACTCTTGGTATAGTATTATCTAAATTCGTATACCTACTCCAACCAGTCACAGGCAAAGATGGAAATTGTGTTACAGAGCCTGTTGGAAAAGTAAACTTTTTTCTATAGCAAAGAAGCATATTCCTATACGCTGGTAAATTAGCAGAAGAATTAACAACATTACTCATACTAGAATGAGTATGAGTAGTAGATGGAGATGTTGCAGAAATAGGAGTAACAGCTCCCCCAGATGCTTTTCCTCCACTGTAATATTTTATAATTACTATTCCAGATCCTCCTGCTCCGCCAGCTCTAGTAGGAATTTGCCATGAACCAGCACCTCCACCACCACCTCCTCCTGTATTAGGAGTGCCATTAGAACCTGGTAATCCAAACCCACCATAACCACCTCCCCCAACTCCAGCTCCCCTTTGTTTTGTATATGAATATCCAACAGCCGCACCACCACCCCCTCCACCATAGTACTTTGTAACTCCTGAGATAGATGAAGCAAAAGCATTTCCACCAGAGCCTGGGTAACTGAGCCAACACTGTGATGTATTTGTACTACCTGCACTACCAGCACCTCCAGCACCACCGCCGCCACCTATGTTACAACTAGCATATCCTGCTCCTCCTGCATACCCCTGTCCTGCAGTACCACCTCCAGCAGCAGGTACATCTTTACTTCCTCCTCCTCCAGAACCTCCAGAAGTTGCTCCTTCCGAACTGCTAGCTCCTCCACCACCCCCAATTGCCGTTAATGTCCCTATACTCGAATTTCCTCCATTACCACCTCGACCAGTATTGCTACCAGCAGCACCTCCACCTCCTACAGTTACTGAATAACTACCTGCAGCAAAAGTATATCCAGAATTATATACAACACCACCTCCACCACCTCCTCCTCCTCCATTGCTACCACCACCACCACCACCTGCGACAACAAGAACTTCTGCCACTATCTGTTGATTTACTGTAAAAGTACCACTAGAAGTAAAAGTGTGAATAGAATAAGGAGCAGCAGCAGCAACACTAGTAGTTGAAATACTTGTCGAAGAACACGCTACATTGTTATGTGTGTGAGTATCACTACCTCCTGTACTACCAAAGGTACTACTACCATATAGAAATCTGTTGTCCATAGCAGTAGCTCGACTCCAACCTGCTGGACAGGTACTATCTGAATACATATAAATATTACCTCCCCAAGAAAGAGTCCCTGCCGATGCTGCACTGTTACCATAATACATATAAATATTCTTACCGCCACTAGGTAAACTTGGAATCCTTACCCAAATCTTCGTACTAGATGTATTACAATCATCCTCTATCCAATAACTCAAATATGTTCCATCATCACTATCAGTAAATCGGAAATCCTCACAATTACTACGCATCTTACCAGCTGATATTAAACTTGCGGTATCTACTGTTACTAACACATCCTCATTACTAACTCCTCCACCTGTATTTTCTACAGCCACTGTCCTCCTATACAACCAATTACTATCCACCCAAGCACTACCATCATAGGTTTTCTGAGAATTAAGATAATATATCAAACCACTACCTCCAATAGCTAAAACAGCAGCACCAACAATGATAGATTTCTTAGATATCTCAGGCAATTTCATGATTTAGTCATTGTACCATAACATCTCACTTCATTCACCCTAGGTCTAAAACATATACAATGATATAATTAACTCATGAATGATCAAAACCAAAAATTAAAAACCATATTAAACAAATCACAAAGTATATTAATCATAACTCATCGAGGACCTGATATAGATGCTTTCTGTAGTGCTCTAACCCTGTACGAAATACTGAAACAAATATATCCATCCAAAAATATTCAAATACAAGCAAAACAAAATCCATCTACTAATCTTCCATCCATGAAAGATATAAAAATAACTGAGAAACTAGATAACACAGAGTTTGATACATTGATAGTCACAGATGCAGGAAGTATACAACTATGTACAGATGAAAATGATAATATAATTACTGAGAACAAACAGATTATCATAATAGATCATCATGATACTATTCTTAACCAAGAGGAAGATATATTGTTCATTAACAACAATGCTAGCTCTGCAACAGAGGAGGTCTTTTTAACTCTTTCAAATACATATAACGATGAATTTCAAATAACTGAAGATATTGCAAAGTTAGTACAGTACGGGATAGTAGCTGATACAGGTAGGTTTCTGTATGACATAACTACTCCGAATTCTCTTAGGATATGTGCCGATATGATGGAGATTTCTCCAATAGATATGGAAGAATTTGCATACAAAAATGATAAATTTCCAAAAGAAGCTACAGTAGCTATACAGGAATTCCTTAAAACACTTACTATCGAAGGAGATATGGCGTATATGTATATCGACAGAGAGACTGTAGAACAAAGTAAGGAGTTACGAAAAGGTGTAAGTGAAGCTCAAGCATTTCTAAGAGATAAATATTTAAGATATATTCAAGGAGTACATTGGGGCTTTATCATTAAACCTGATATGAATTCGGAAGATGATTGGTTTATCTCTTTTAGAAGTACTAATGGCTATCAAGATGTTAAGGTAATAGCAGAAGAGTTAGGTGGTGGTGGACACATATACGCTGCTGGAGTTCCTATGAAAGCAAATTCTGTTGAGGAGATTTTAAACAAAACATTAGAAATAGCAAGAAAGCATCTCTAGAACAAGCATTTTAGCTACACAAAAACATCCTTTGATGATATAATCATGTCCACAAGTGAGTAATCATAAGATTCTCGTTTGTAGTTCTTTACAACAGAGTATGTCATATAAAAAGGAGAAGAGAAATGAAGAAAAAAGATAGAGTAAAAAGAATAGTTGTAGAATGTGAGGTAGACACTATAGTCGTACTGACTATAGACAAACTATTCAAAATAACCGAAAGTGATGGAGGCTACAATATAAATGGAGAGGGTTTTCGTGAATTTAAGAATGAGGGTTCAGACGATATAAAGCGATCAGTTGGTGTTGACGGTCTCAATTATGAGGATGATGCAAACATGCAGGCGAGCACACGAAGGCAAGCACTAGAGTTCATAGAAACTCAGATATAGACTTACTTTGTTGAAGTTCATTAAAAAATATTAAATATAGATGAGATGGAGGAAGCAATGAGAATAGTTAACTCATCATTTAAGTTAATAACCCCTATCAGTGAAGGTGCAATAGAGGAATTACAGAGAATTGAGACGATAGCTCGCAATTGCTACAAGAGTGAGCAAAATATCACTTCAGACGGGAACTCCGCTAAGGACATGGTCAGAAAGTTGATAAAAAGAAATCACCTAGCAATGATAGAGCATTCCCAGATAAGTGTAGGATTCGTAACCAATCGAGGAGTATCACACGAACTTGTACGGCATCGCATAGCAAGCTATGCTCAAGAATCGACGAGATATTGTAACTACTCACATGATAAGTTTGGTAATCAAATCACTTTCATAGATCCAATGGAGGCGATTAACTTGGATCCCAAGCTATCTACAAAAACAAGAGAGGAGAAAGGAGATATTGCTGGAAAAATTTTAAATTTCTATGCTCAAAGCGAAAAACTGTACCTTGCTCTGCTTGAAAATGGAGTATCCCCTCAAATAGCAAGAGAGATACTACCTAACGGAGTAAAAACTGAGATTGTATTAACCTGCAATTATCGCGAATTACTAACAATATTTGGATTAAGATGTGCTAAAGATGCTCATCCAGCAATGAGAGCATTAATGCTCCCGTTTGCCAAATACATGAAAGAGAAAATCCCAGAGGTTTTCGAAAGCATAAACATCGATATTTAATATCAAAAGAGACTGCATATATTTTATATGTACCCTCAAGGTATATGCAGTTTCTTAACTACTTGCACTACCATATCTCTTCACATTCCACTTCCAAAGAATTTTAGAAATCATATACAATATCACTACAATTTCTACCCCATAAAAGAGAAACAAAGCTGATACGTCACCAATTACAAACCTAGCAGGAACAGTAGTAAGAAAAGCTAAAGGTAGAATAGTATAGAAAAGAAGAATTCCAACATTTCCAAAAATATTAACAGGATATTTACTCATTCCTAACAACTCTTTTGCAATAGATATTAGTCCATTTCTAGGAGAAGAAATGGAAAAACTAGCAAAAATTAAGTAAACGAAATACCAAATCAGTATCGATATAAGCATAGAGCATAAAGCTAACAACATATTCAATAAAGACAAAGAACTCCAATTAACAACCATATAATACAAAATTAAAGCTACACCTGAGATAGAAGTGATAAAATTGTAAATATAAAAATCCCCCAGAGAAGCTAGCCAAGAAGAAGAAATAGGTTTCAATAACACATAGTCAAAAGAACCTTCTACTACCTTATTCTCTAAATTTAGAAGATTAATACCAAAAATTCCCCAACCAATATAATTAAATAAATTCCATAAACCCATCACGAGATACGCTTCTGATCTACTCCAACCGACATATAGTTCAGAATTAGAAAAAACGACACTTAATATAATAATTTGTGCAAAAAGTACATAACCTGCTCTCACTATTTGGATAAATATCTCCTGCTTGTAAAGATAACTACGAGTTAAACTACTTTTAATAACCCTAACCCATATATGCCAATAATGTTTAACTGTAGATTTAAATTCCTTCAGCTTCATAATGTTTAATAAAGTATTTGTAAGCTATTTTATAAATAACAGCAAGAACAGCAATCCATAATAAACTAATCATAAAGCCAAGTATTAATGACTGTTGCGATAACTCTCCTATCATAATCTCTACAGGAAAAGACAAAGTATATCGAAAAGGAAGAACTGATAAAACTCTTTGACCAATAAGAGGAAGAAAAACAATAGGAATAAATTCACCAGATAGCATAGCAGAGGTGTTGTAATAGAAAATCCGAATACTATCCATCTCTTTTATTTTCAAAGCTATAAGGGAAATAATATTCCCTAAAAGAAAACTAATTACAAAAGCAATAATTATAGAGAGAAGAAATAATAGTAGATTTAACAGATCAAAGTCATACACCCACCAACTATTCACAGAAGCAAACAGCACTCCAAATATAAAAGCAGGTAAGAAAAGAAAAAATCTTAATAAGTTGTTTCCTAAGTCTCTTCCCAAATACTCTACTAAGTAGTTAAAAGGCTTCATTAAAAAGTTAGAGAATCTTCCACTCACCATATCTCTAACACCACTCTCAATCGTATAATCAGAAGTCAATTTACTAACTAGCATAAGAAGTAAGTAATAAGTAACAACATAACCAGTTGAAATACTCTCACTACTCGTTGATACAGCACTCCAAACAAAACAAAGAGTTGTAATCTTAATAATATCTGCAACAATCCATCCAAATAGTTGATTCTTGTATACAAACTCTTTTGAGAAACACATACCTATCTCTTTTTTAAGAATATTTAACAAATTCAATTTATACCTTTTTCTTCAACTTATACTCTTTCTCTAGCTCCTTGACTTTCCACATAAATATTCGAGATTTATCCTTGGCATTTGGATAATCAGAAGTAAAACTCATAGCTTGCTCAAGAACTGCTCGAGGCTTCTCCTTTGCCCATTTAATATACATAGTAGCTCTCTTTCTATCATCAAGCTTCCCAGCTATTCTCAACCCATACAATTGATACTCTTTTGAAATATACTTATGCTTATCACCAAACACCCTCTTTGGATTAGTTTCTAACTCATTAACATCAAAAAGCTGAGTCTGACCTTCTACACTCTTCGTAGGTTGGGGAGTTTTTTTTATTTCAGAAAGAATATCTTTAATACTATCCATACTACAAGTATACCATTGTGTAAATATACTTTGATTACTTTTTCTTTTTAGAATCAAAGTTTATTTTATCCATATATATCTCCTTTGTACTATTCTCTATCTCAGGCTTCATCTGAGGAAAGAAAGTCCCTTCCCTTCCGGTAACATCTTCAAAAAACCAGAAAATCCTTTCACTCTGACCGTATCCACTAGTAGGAGGCATACCATACTCAAGCATCTCAACAAAATCAATATCCAACATATGTGCCTCAGAGTCCCCACTATCTCTCAATTCCTGCTGTTCCAAGAATCTATCTAACTGATTTATAGGATCATTAATCTCAGAATACCCATTACCTAGCTCACTACCTGCAATGATAACCTGGAACCTTTCAGTAACCTCTGGTCTATCCTCATGAACCTTTGCCAATGGAGAAAGAAAAGTAGGTTGATTAACAAGAAAAGCAGGACCAGAAATAGTTGCTCTAACAGCCTTCCATAAAGTATCTATCATCCTATTTCTATTTACCTTACCACCCATTTCCAATTTATTCTCTTCAATAACCTCAAGCAATCTATCTTCTGAATCATTGAATATATCTACACCAAACCTTTCCTTCAAAATTTCTGCATAATCTATCTCTTCCCAATTATCAGCTAAATCAAAAGTATGACCCCTAGTTGTAAACTTACTCCTCCCATACACCTTATTTGCTATTTCAACAAACATCTCCTTAACCAAACTCATATTATCTTTAAAATCAGCATAAGCCCAATACCACTCCAACTGATAGTACTCCTGCAAGTGCTCATCATCCATCCCCTCATTTCTAAAATTAGGACCAAGAGTATAAATCTTCTCATAACCTCCACCAATCAACCTCTTCTGAAACAACTCTGTAGAAATTCGAAGATACAAATCCTGGTGCAAAGCATTATGATGAGTTACAAAAGGAGCTGCATCAGCACCACCAGTTACCAACTCCAATATAGGAACTTCAACCTCCATAAAACCACGACTATTCAAAAAATCTCTCTGTACCTGCCAGAAAGAAGCCTTCCTTCTAAACATCTCCATCCTCTCAGAATCTATATTCAAATCAAGATATCTTCGTCTAAACTTCTGCTCCTTATCCTTTAGCTTTGTTGGAAGAGGACGCAGAGCTTTAGCTAGAAGTCTAACCTTATCTGCCATTATCGAGATCTGTCCAGTTTTAGTCTTACCAATAACTCCCTCTACTTCGATAAAATCAGAAACGTCCAACAATTCCAAATTGTCCCAGCCAATAAAGCCCTTTCCAACATCATCTACAAGAGAATCCTTCCTTATCATCACCTGAATCTCACCTGATTGATCTTTAATAACGACAAATATTAACTTTCCGTGCTCCCTCCAAGCAGTAATTCGGCCAGCTAAAATAGCATTCTTGCCATCATACTTCTCAAAGTTCTCAACTATCTCTCCGTTATCATACTGCTTATTTGACCTTGCAGGAAAAGGATTGATTCCTAAAGATTGAATCCTCTTTAATTTTTCCAATCTAATCCCTCTCTGCCCAACTAAATTGCTTTTTAAATTTTCCATATATGGAGTATACCTTTAAGTTAGATAAATTGGTAGTCTGCAGGGGGTTTAGCTGTACTTTTTTAATAATTTATTAAGATAATATAGGATAAAATTAAAGTATAGATATTGTTATTCCTATTAATTTTACTTATCCACATGTCATATCTTTTTAAATTACCTGTGTAAAATCAAAAAAGAATACTAAATATGTATTTATATAACAGAACTACCCCATAGAATCTTAAATATATATGACAAAGCTATCCAAACTTCTTTTCATGAGATATAATCTGATTATGTTGAACGCACAATTAGACTCAGTAGTCGCATTATGTAAAAGAAGAGGCATCATTTATCCAAACTCTGAAATATATGGAGGTATAGCAGGTTTCTATGATTATGGCCCAGTTGGTGTAGAGATGAAAAACAATCTCAAACAGTATTGGTGGAGAAACATGGTAACAAGACGGGAGAATGTTGTAGGTATTGATGGAACAATAATCACACATCCTAAAGTATGGGAAGCATCAGGTCATATACAAAATTTTGGAGATGAGGTAATAGAGTGTAAGAAATGCCATCAGAGATTTAGACCTGAAGATATAGAGGGTAAATGTCCTACATGTGGCAGCAATGATTTTACAGAACCTAGAAAATACAATCTTCTTTTTGAAACAGAGGTTGGTGTACTAGAAGGTGCGAAAATGAAGTCGTATCTTAGAGGAGAAGCTTGCCAAACAATTTACCTTGATTTTAAAAATGTGGTCGACAGCACTAGAATGCAGATACCTTTCGGTATAGCTCAAATCGGTAAAGCTTTTAGAAATGAAATTACTCCAGGGAAATTAACTTTTAGATCTAGAGAATTTGAGCAGTGGGATATGCAATTCTTCGTACATCCAGATGAGATGAGTAAATGGTTTGAATACTGGAAGGAGGAAAGAATGAATTTCTTCAAGAGTTTGTATAGAAAGCATGAGAATTTAAGATTTAAACAGCATGATAAGGAGCATTTGGTTTTCTATGCCAATGATGCTTACGATATTGAGTATTTAGCTCCTTGGGGTTGGGCTGAGAATGAAGGTATTCATTGGAGAAGTGATTACGATTTGACTCAACATAGTAAATTTTCTGGTCAAGATCTTTCGTATACTGATCCAATTACAGGAGAGAAATATATTCCATGGATTGTTGAAACTTCTGGTGGTGTTGATAGAACATTTTTGATGATGCTTTTTGATGCATATGAGGAGGAGGATCTTGGGAATGGTAATAGTAGAACTGTTTTGAAGATACATAAGGATATAGCTGCATATAGAGCCGCTATATTCCCATTAGTAGGAAACAAAGAGGATATAGTTAAGAAAGGGAGAGATATTTTTGCTAGGTTAGCAGATAGATATAGCGTTGTTTGGGATGGTAGAGGAAATATTGGTAAGAGGTATAGATACCAGGATGAGATTGGTACTCCTTTCTGTATTACTGTTGATTATGAGAGTTTAGAAAATGATACTGTTACAGTCAGAGATAGAGATACGATGGAACAAAAAAGAGTTAAGATAGAAGATTTGGATGAGATACTAAGTTAAGATATTTCTTTTTTGCCTCCATCTCTATACTTTTTTATTTCTCCATGATTTCCAGATAGAAGTATATTAGGAACTTTCCATCCATTGAATTCTTCTGGTTTTGTATACTGAGGATACTCTAAAGTACCATTTTCAAATGTCTCTTCTTCTAAAGATAAATCATTACCTAATACACCTGGAATTAATCTAGTAATACCATCAACAAGAGCTAATGCTGGTATTTCTCCTCCTGAGAGTACATAATCTCCTATTGAGAATTCATAATCTACAAGATAGTCATGTATTCTTTGATCAAATCCTTCATATCTACCACATAGAATTATCATGTGTAAGTTTTCTTCTAGTGAGAATTCTTTCAGTTTATCTTGTACTAATTTCTCTCCTTTTGGAGTAGTTATTGCTACTATGCTATTTTCTTCTTTTAATTCTTCGATTGCTTTGAATATTGGTTCTATTTTCATTATCATTCCTGGGCCTCCTCCGTATGGGGTGTCATCTACAGTTTTATGTTTATCTGTTGTCCATTTTCGGAGGTCGTGTATATTAATTTCAACTAGATTGTTTTTTCTAGCATTGTTAATTATTCCAACATTTATGTACTCTTCTACTACTTTGGGAAATATTGTGATGATATCGAATCTGATCATTATATTTATGAATTACTATTTATAGAATATGTTTAGTATACCACTAATAGGTCAATAAAAGAGACTATTTCCTCTCCTTAATAGTCACAGTTACACTGTCTCCCGCCTGTTTTGAGATTCTCTTCCTAATATCCTTCCTAATTCCAATAATATGACACTCCGTCCCCATTCTTACTAAACTACCCTGATACAGCTCACCATCAAATGTAGCTAATACCTTCACTCGACCATTCCCAAACTCTTTCATTACATCATATGGGAATTCAATATATGCAGCATCCATATCAGGTACCTTCTTTATTACTGCTGTGAATCTGTATACTTTGTCGTTCATTTTTAACATTGGTACCGCTACGGGGAATCGAACCCCGATTGCAGGATTGAGAATCCTGTGTCCTAACCGTTAGACGATAGCGGCATATATTCGAGACAGATTTTAACATATTAACCACTATTTGAGTATAGTTACTACAGGACCGTATTTATTTGACTTCCTACCCCTCAGGATATAATATCTGTCGATTTAAATTTATAGGTTTGGCAAAAATGGATGAGAACAATGTATACCAAACCACGAAATCTGGTTTGGAAAAATTAGTAAAAGAACTCAAAGATAGAGAAAAAAATCTTAGAGTCAAGATCGCAAATGTTTTAAATGAAATGAGAAGCCAAGGCGATCTAAGAGAAAATGATGGCTACTCTATGGCTATAGAGGAGCAAAACATCAACGAAGAAAGAATCTTAGAATTAAAAGAGAAGATAAAGAATGCAAAGGTAGTAAAAGATAAGAATAAGAACAAAGTAGGAATTGGTGATACAGTCATACTCAAAGGAGAAAAGAAATTGAAGTATGAGATTGTAAGTGAAGAGGAATCAAACCCTTTAGAAGGCAAAGTCTCTCACCTCTCACCAATAGGTAAGTCTGTTATGCATAAGAAAACTGGAGAAGAGGTCAAAATAGAAACACCTGCAGGAATAAAGAAATACAAAATAGAGGGAATTGAGTAACTTAAGGATGAATTAGTGTTCCATCTGAGAGTATATCTTCTAAGCTATCTTTCTCTACAATATTTTTTCCACCACATATGAAGAAGGACAGATTTTTTGTTGCACAGAATCTAGAACACTCTTTATCTACAGGTATATTTGTATTTGCTTCATGAATATCATCCTCCGATATACCAAATAGAGTAAAATAATCGTTCCAAGAAATATCTTTAATTATTCTTGCATTACTGTTCTTAACAGGATCTTCATCATACAGATAATCAATATTTGAAATCTTCAAAACTCTGTCGGCAGAAATAATATCAGCAAACACAGCAGAATCCATATCAGTACTCCATCCTGTTCTTAAACCACCACTTACAACAGAAAATCTTTCATTAACCATTACATACTCATATGCATCTCCAAGTTTTTTAGGAACATATATACTCTCATCAGCAATATATGCTTTTACAAGCTCTGCGCTTGTTTGAGTAATAGACATAGCAATACTGTGTAAATCATCTTGATTACTAATTCCAGAAGATACTCGACTTTGTAAATCCCTTGAAAGATATCCACCACCTACAACAATAACTCTCCTAGTATACTCATCTTTTGTTCGGTAATACCACTGCTTAACTTTCTCCAATAAAGCAAAATTAATATTCAAACTCCTATCATACAACACTGATCCCCCTATTTTTAGAATAATTTGTTTCTCTACCATTACTAAACAGTCAAAATTAAAGCTAGTGCTAAACCAACATATACAACAGGATAAAGATAATCTGATAGTTTAGTTTTACCAGCAAATCTCAAATTCCAAAATGAAGTTATTAGATAGAAAGCTAAAGCACCTACTGATGGTATCACTAAAATATTGTTGTTCCAAACTAACAGCATAGACAAAGCAACGATAACTGAACTACAAAAAGCAATCAGAAACTCAAAACCTCCAAACCTATCATGTATCTTCAAGATAGATATCAGAAGAACAAAAGATGATACGAAGCTAAGACCTATGAATTCCCACATAGAGAAGCCTATACGCAAATATGAGTTTAATAGAAGATAAAGAGTAGTAATACATATGAAATCAAAGATAGTTCTTGTAGCTAAAGCAATAGAGTAATATTTGTTTAAAGAACTTTTAACATTTAGAAATAGCAAGAGGATAAATCCTAAACAAACAGATGATACAAGATAGCCTAAGACAATGTTTCTATTAAAATACAAAAAGAGCAGAAGCGAGATATAGAATACTGCAGGTAGTATAAAGTATTGAAAGAATCTTCTTTTGAGTGAAATTTTCATTACTACATCACTGTATTTTGATATTTTCTTTTTAGAATAAAGAATGAATGTCTGTATGAACCAAAATTCTAAGATGAGAAGAGCTAATACACCTAATATTAAAAGGTATTTAAATGATGTTCGTAATACAAAGTAATTGAACATTACTGTTACAAGAAGCAAGAAAGCTGTATACAGAATTTCATTTTTAAACTTTAACTTTGTAATAGACATTTATGTATTAACTAATCTTACCTGAGAATCCTGAAAATATAGCTATAGCTAATATTGACCACCATATCCCAAGAGTCAAAATATCACTTACTGCATTTTTAAACATACCTTTTTTCACATATACAAATATTTCGATACATAGTAGAACGAAGACAAAGAGTACTATTCCAAGGCTAATACCATTACCTACAGATAGAGAAACAACAGGTATAGGAGATTTTTTAGGTTCTTCTTTTTTGAAGTAGTCAGAAATATCTAATTCAGAATCATTTTCATGTTTATCAGAGAGACGAATTAGCACTCTATCTCCTACCTCTTCTTTTTGAAGGGCTACAGTTATGTTATCTGGTGTTGTTACTTCTACAGGAATAATTTTAGATCCTGATATTACCTCTACACTCTCAAACTCTTCAGATATTGAAAATGAGAGTACATATCCCTCATCATCTTCCACTACTTCTACAGAATCAACATCTACTTGGGGAGGAGTGGAATCTATATTAAATGTTACTGTTTGAGAATTGATAGTAGTTCCTTTTATGTTTGCTTTAATGGTATGGTCTCCCTCTGACCAATCGGAATCTTTCTTGACACTCCAATCAGGTGTCGAAGAAGTGGTTCCTCCTATTACACTTTCTCCTTCTATTACCTCAACGGTATACTCATTATTTATATTTTCAACTTTTCCAGATACTTCTATATTGGGATCATTGTAGGTTATACCGTTCGCAGGTGCTGTTATACTAATGCTTTTTATCTGTTCTTCGACCTTTGAAACTGTAGCTGTTTTAGTTGGAATCTTTGTCGTAGTAGGTGGCGGTGGAGGTGTTACTGTAGCAGGTACAGGAGTGGTTGTTTTTGCACTTTCTACCTGTCCTGCGAGAGTACCAAACATTTGCACGACTAAAGTAGTTTCTTTGCCAAGTAGCACTCCATTAACAACAGCTACTCCTATGTCTCTATAGTTAGCACTAACAATGTTGGCCTTATGTGTAGGACTAGCCATCCAAGCCTCTACAACGCCCTCTGAGGTCTTAAAACCCTTTGCAAGGTTCTCTCCAGCATATATGTATACATAGCCCGCTGCTCTTATGAATTGCCACGGAGTTTCTCCATTGGGTCCAAAATGATCCCAGTACTGTTTCTCAAGCATATCGTTTGCTTTGGCTAATGCAGCAGAGGCTAATCTTGAATTATTACTTAACTCTTGAAGACCTAGTTTGGTTCTCTCCTTATTGGTTAATGAAATAATGTTTTGTGGGGTTATTGAGCTTGCTGTAGCTTCTTGTATGCCTAATATGCCTCCAAAGCTGTTAACAAAAACCAATATGAGAGAGTAAGCAACAATAGCTATCTTTCTAAGCAGATACGGTTTATATGAATTATTCTTGTTTGGAATTAGACAGTTTTTTATCATAGCAATACTATAGTTTATGTCATCAAGAGCTTCTACGCAAGATGATGTTGTGAAGTAAGCGTCTATATTAAAACAGAGAAGGACCCTTTTGAGTCCTTCTCTTTGCAATTTCTTTGTCTACAAAGAAATACCGGCAATTACTTAACAACAGCTCTCAAAGCTTTACCTGCTTTAAATGCAGGAACCTTTGTTGCTGGAAGCTTGATCTTTGCGAGAGTCTTAGGATTGATTCCTGTTCTTGCAGCTCTTGTTCTGACTTCGAATTTACCGAAACCAGTAAGAAGTACAGGTTCACCACTCTTCAAAGAGTCAGCAATTGCTTCCAATGTTGCATCCAAAGCTGCAGCTGCCTGCTTCTTTGTTAATCCAACTGATGCAATTCTGTCTACTAAATCTTTCTTTAACATTTTGTGTATAACCTCCTTTCTTAAGTGATATATACATAAACATCTTTTATTAAGAAGATTTGTTAGTATATCCACTCATAAAATATGAAAAAGAAAGGCAATCGTCAAGGTAGAACAATATTATGGGGTATTCATATCCTTTTCAGGAAATCTTTTATGTATAAGGATATTTGAACATATTTAATATTCATAATTTTTTAATATTTATATGCATATTGTCCTATACAGTAAGAAAACCTTATTGGCAGACTGTTTAGAGTGATGTCGATATTTATACTTAATAGACACACAAAAAAGCTCTTCCGCTTTAAACAAACAAAGGGAGTACTCATTTATGTACTCCCCCTATAGCATATATTACTAGAAGCCAATTTCTAAAAGCTATCTTGCGACCTCTATTGCCCTTGTTTCTCGAATAACAGTAACCTCTACATTGCCAGGATAGTTCTGCTTCTTCTCAATTTCTTGTGCTATGTCCTTAGCCATCACCACTGCCTCATCATCTGATACAAGTTTAGGTTTAACAATTATTCTTACTTCTCTTCCAGCTTTTATTGCGAACACCTCTTCTATCCTATCTCCACCTATATCTTTAGCTGCACTTTCAATACCCTCTATTCTCTGAACATACTGCTCGTAGCTATCTTTTCGTGCTCCTGGTCTAGAACCAGAGATAGCATCTGCTAAATAGATTATTACAGCTTCAGAGCCTTGAGGTTCAATATCTAAGTGATGTGCTTCAATTGCATTAACCAATCTTTCGTCAAGCATATATTTTCTAGCTATCTGTCCAGAGATATGATGGTGAGGACTATCAACTTTATGTGTTAATACTTTTCCTACATCATGTAAAAGAGCAGCTCTCTTTATTAAGGCAGTATCTGTACCCAATTCTGTAGATAGTACTTCTGCTATTCTAATTACTTCAATTGTGTGAGACATGAGAGATTGCCCATAACTACTTCTATATTTCATCTTTCCAACTAATTTCATTAAACCAATATCCATATCAGGCCAACCTGCTTCATCAGCAAGTATCTGTCCATTTTTCTTAATCTCCTGAGATATATCATTTTTAGCTTTCCTTACAGCCTCTTCAATAGAGCTAGGATGAATTCTTCCATCACCAATCAACTTATTCATAGCAACATACGCTATCTCTCGTCTTAAAGGATCAAAGGAAGATAGGGCAATTGCATTTGGAGATTCATCTACAATTACATCTACTCCTGTTAACTGTTCAAATGCTCTAATATTTCTTCCCTCTTTACCAATTATTCGTCCTTTAACTTTTTCATCATCTACTTTGATAACTTTAGTTGTAGTCTCCCCTACATAATCAGTAGCTACTCTCTGCATAGACTCTACAAGTATTTTCTGAGCTTTCTCGTCAGCAGTAGCTTCTATATCTTTCTCTGCCTGTCGAATTTTTTGAGCTTCATATCCTTTCAAATCTTCATCAATTTCACTCTTTAATTTCTCTGTAGCTTCTTCTCTAGATAATCCAGATATTCTTTCCAATTCACCTTTAAGCTGAGTTCTTGTCTCCTCAATCTTCTCGTTCATCTCTTTCAAACCTTTCTCCTTACTCTCTAGCTCGTCACTCTTATCATCTAAAATCTTCGATCTCTTATTTAAAGTTTTTTCTCTCTCTATGAGAATGGATTCATGTTCTGCATTTTCTTTTCTAATATCTTTCAACCTTCTCTCTTCCCTTTCTCTAAGGTCTGCGATCTCTTCCTCTGCATCACTAAATCTCTTACTCATTATCTTCTTGGCAGCTGCCTCTACTTCTTCTGTAGGAATGTTATGTACATTTACCCATTTAAACACATACCTAAGTAGAGCAATAGTGCCTCCTACGCTTACTACAGCAGTAATAAGCGATGCTATTACTATCTCCATGTTATTTATTATTTAAATTTAATAGATTCTCCTATTAAACAATTAAATGAAAAGATACGGCTGAAGAACCGCTTTGTGATATTAATGATTGAACAACTCTAACTAAATATATTTTCAACAAAATTAATTTATACACAATATCTTTTAATAGTCTAAAAATGTTTAATAGTAGGACTTTGTAATGATACCATGTTTATAAAAAGAATAGAAGAAGAGAAACGAAATCTAATGTTTAAGCTTATTAAATTTCGCAGCTACTACATGTATTTGATTGTAATTTATCAATCATCTCTTTTAATCTAGCTTTCAAATCAATGATTCTCTGCTCAGTCCAATACTCCTCTGGTGTACCATCTTCTTCGCTTACAACTGATGTTTCATTGTCATGTCCTAATATCTCTCCACTATTTACAACAGTTATATCAGGAACATAGATTCTAGGATTTCCTTCATTATCTTTTAATAGCTCTTTTTCAAGTATAGCAACTGCTTCTTTATATATTTCTGTACTATTTTTTCTATCCTCTAAAATATTTGTGTAGTATATCTCTTCTAAATTTTCATCTTTCGCAACTTCATACAAATATTTAACATATGCCTGACACCATCTACACTCAGGGAAACCTAGATATACTAAACCTTTTCCACTTTTCAAGATCTTTACCGATTCTTCTAAGCTTTTGTAAACAAACATATTTTCTTTTGGTACTGCTGGATACTCTTTTGAAAATCTTACAGAATCAGCTTCTACAATTATTTTATCTACACCATCTTCTCTTTTTGTAAAGAAAGATATTATCAATACTGTTACTATGGCCAATGCAAGTAGAATTCCTCCACAAAGCATTAGCATAAATGTTTTGTTCTTTTCTATCTTCATATAATCTTTTATTCAAATTTAATTAAATAGTGTGGTTATAATTCTCCCTTATTCTTTAATATTATTCAACTCTTCAATTATTCTCTGATAGTATCTTAAATTATGTATGGTTGCTAAAGTCATACCTGTAGCTTCTCCAATTCGAAGCATATGGTGTACATACGCTCTACTAAAATTTCTACATGTATAGCAATCACATTTAGAATCAATTGGCTTCTCATCTAAGGAGTATTCTGAATTTTTGATTTTAAGAACTTCATTTTCAATATCAGAGGAGTAAAGAGTACCGTGCCTAGCATTTCGAGTAACTAGGACTGTATCAAATACTTTGTATCCTAATTTCGCACACTCTCTAATATCTTCCGGTTTTCCAACTCCCATTGCATATTTAAATTTATCGCTTGGAGTATTTTCTACCACTGCTATCATTTCATCTACTACTAACTTCCCTTCACTATCTACTACAAAACCTCCAAAATTATATCCATCAAATCCGATATTACTTAATTCGTTTGCACATTTCTTTCTTAAATCTAAATAGTTGGCTCCCTGGACTACACAACTTAACAGCTTACCTGTTTTCTTTGTTCCACCATATTCTTTTTCAAAATGCTCTTTGCATCTTTTTGCCCAAGATATTGTTCTTTCTACTGAGATTTCTGCTTCTTTTCTACTAAGTCCAGTATTTCTACAATCATCTAATGTAACTAAGATATCTGAATTTATTGCCATTTGAATATCAATAGAGCTTTCAGGAGTTAATTCGTATGTGTCTCCTGTTGTAGGAGATTTGAAAGTAGCTCCGTTTTCATGTACTTTCCCTTTCCATTTTTTAGAATGAATTAGAGAGAATACTTGAAAACCACCTGAATCTGTTAATACAATTCCATCCCACTTCATTAGATTCTTAATACCTCCTAAGTTCTTTAATTTCTCAATACCGAAAGTCATGAGTAGATGTAAGGTGTTTGTTACTATTGCTTCTGTTCCTGTATCCCTCAACTGTTCTGTCGTTAAGTATCTAACTGCTCCTCTTGTTGCATCAGGCATAAATATGTAGTTTTTACCAAAATCGTTTATCTGCATGTTTTTAGATTATTAACATACTATCACCGTAGCTTAGAAATTTGTAATTGTTTTCTAAGGCATGGTTGTATGCTTTGTGAATTAAATTTTTTCCTGCGAAAGAAGAGACTAATAGTATTAAGGTTGAGTCTGGTATGTGGAAATTAGTTATTAAATGATCAACACATTTCCATTTGTATCCAGGGTATATATATAGATTACTTTCTCCTGAATATTCTGAAATGAAGCCGTTATCATCGGCAACACTTTCTAATGTCCTAGCAACAGTGGTACCGAATGCCCAAACTTTTTTACCGTTTTTCTTTGCACTATTTACAATTTCAACTGTTTCTTTAGGAATGGATATTTTTTCTTTATGTATTTTATGATCTTCGATGTTTTCCTCTCTGATTGGAGAGAAAGTCCCCCATCCAACTTGTAGCTCTATGTATGCTTTCCTAGCACCTTTTGCTTCTATACTTTTAAGAATCTCTGCTGTGAGGTTTAAACTTGCTGTAGGAGCTGCTACAGAGCCTTCTAGTTTTGCAAACACTGTGTTATATCTTTCATAGTCTTGTTCAGTATCATCTCTTTTCATATATGGTGGGATTGGGGTATGTCCTATTTGTTTAAAGATTTCTTCTGCTTCTATATTTACAGGTTTGATTAGGAAACCATCTCCTTTTCTTTCTGTTATCTCTATTGTAATTTCTTTGTTTTCTACTGATGAAAGAATTTCAGTAGGTTTGATATATCTTGCTCCTTTTATTAAGCAGTACCATCTTCCATCTTCGGTTCTATTTAAGAATAGGACTTCTACTTCTTTTCCTCTGTTACTTTTGAAGTATGTTCGTCTGCGTTCTACTTTTGTTTCATTTAAGACGATGACATCTCCTTTTTCAATATACTTTGGTATGTCTGAGTATATTGCATCTTCTAATTCGTTATTATTTCGATTTAGTAGTAATAGTTTCGATGTTCCTCTTTTCTTAGGAGGAAAAATTGCTATATTCTTTTGTGTTAAATTGTATGAGTACTCTGATATTTTCATCGTTGTATTTTACCATCTACATATGCATTAAACCTAGTGTTTTGAAGAGTTATACACCTTTCACAATTAAATGAGAAATTCGGAGAAGGAAGAAGATATTAATATCTTCTCCGAATTAGGAACTCATAGTGTCTGAAATATTTATTAAAAACAAAGAGTAAAGCAGACACCATCTATGCATACAACCTCCTTAAATGTTATTATTTGCTATGGCTATTAAAACACTATTTTTAGGAACAGGATGGGAATCTGTCGAGACTTTGAAGGCTCTTCATGAGGATTCTCGATTTGAAATCGTAGGGACTATTACTACTGTCGACAAATTAGTTGGGAGAAAGCAGGTATCTACTCCTTCGGATGTGAAGGTATACTGTTTGAAGAATGATATTCCTGTTTTCCACACTGAGAGTAATGTTGATAGGTATGTAAAAGCTTTAGAAAAGTTTAAACCTGAGATGGTTGTGTGTAAGGCTTTTGGTGAGATAGTGCCTAAGGTGTTTCTTGATTATCCTAGGTATGGATGTATTAATGTTCATTTCTCTATTCTTCCTAAGTACAGAGGAGCAGTCCCTATTCAGAAAGCTATTTTGGATGGTGAGAAAGAAACTGGTATATCCATAATGTTGATGTCTGAAGGGCTTGATGAGGGAGATATATTGCATATTGAGAAGGAAGATATCTTAGAAGCAGATAGTAATCTCTCACTAAGAAAAAGATTAGTAGAAAGGAGTGCTTTAATTCTGGGAGATATTTTAGAGAGATGGGTTAATGGTGAGATTGAACCTGTTATGCAAGATGATAGCAAAGCTACGTATTGTTGGCAGAAGGATATTTCAAAAGAGAAGGCAGAGATTAAATGGAGTGAGACTTCTCCTGAATATATTGAAAGGATGGTTAGAGCTTTTATACCTTGGCCTATTGCTTGGTGTAAGATTAATAGTAGTGTGAACAAGAATTTAGATGGGAAGGTAATGAAGATTTATGATGCAGAACTAATAGAGAATCATAATGGTAAGGATGCTGGTTCTCTGTTTTCGGATAACGGTATGTTACTCTTTTCTACAATTGATCCTCATATATGTTTAAGAGTTAAAGAGTTGCAGATAGAGGGGAAGAACAAGATGAGCGAGAAGGATTTTTTAAATGGGTTAGGTAAGAATATTTAGTTCCTTTCACTCTTTTTTTATATGTGCAAGCACACAGTAAGCCGAATTCTGTATAACGATGGTTATCTATCTAAGCGGTAAAACCTTGCTTCGAGTGGGGGTTACCACGCAATACTGTATTACTACAATACCCGGTAGTCTCTTACACTACCATTTCACCCTTACCTACAAGTAGGCGGTATAACTTTCTGTTGCCCTTTTCTCCAAAAGATCACTCCCTTCCAACTCGCGTTGGCACTCCTCTTGATATGTTCAAGATCGACGTGAAGTCCGGACTTTCCTCATCTACTAAAGCAGATGCAACCATCTAGTGTACTTGCACATCTATATTATACTATTTCTGACGCCTTTTTATAACCTTCCTCGCCAATACATAAAGTAATAGGATTGGGATTCCAAATACAAAAGCCCATATTGCAACAGTACCTATACCTTTCACAAAAGCCACAAATGCTCTAATCGCATCTTTAAATACACCGTAAGGATCCCATTTAGAATCTTCTAAAGCTGATCCTGAACTACTTTGCATTAATACAATCTTAATAGTTGAGTAATCAGATTTATTTGCGTACTCCTTTAATTGAGATTCTAGAATTTCTATATTTGTTCTAATTTCCCTTAGTTCTTTATGAACTGCCATAGTATCTGTAACATTACTTGCACTTTTTAATACCTCCATTAGTTGAGTTTCTGTATTTCTATATGTTTTCAACCTTGCTTCTAAGTCTACAACTTGATTAGTTATATCTTCAGTATCAATGCTGGAGCTTCTTACCTCGCCATCTAAATTTTTGAGCTCTAAATACAGCTCTTCAAATTTACTTACTTCCACTTTTATCTCTAACCCTACTTTTCTACTTATACCTTTTCCGTTATCATACGACTGTACTATTTCAGCATTAAATTTATTTATAGCTGCTCTCACACTCGCCTCGCTTTTATCAATATCATCAACATATATATTAAGTAAACCTATTTTGACAATATTCTTGTCTAGTGAAGTATTAGAAAATTCATTTGTAGATCCTGTGTTAGATTTAAATTTCTCACTAGCAGGGCTACTTGAGGTTATTGTACTCATAAGATATTCAGAGCTGTCATAGCTTCTGTCAGGCTCGTAGCTCACTATATCATTGCTAGAATCGTATGATGTTACTGAAAATAGGGATCTTCCTAGAAGCATTACTCCTACAATAAACAGTAGTCCTAACAATAGCACAGATATGACAATAATGAGGAGTTTTCTTTTATTTTTCATATATTTACTGAAGAATTTATGTATATGTAAATATACATACTTTAGAAAACTTAAACAAGATTGAAAATGATTGTAGAAGAAACTATCTCTTTGAGAACTGTGGTTTCTTTCTTGCTTTTACATGAGCATATTTCTTTCGCTCAACTTCTCTTGGATCTCTAGTAACAAGTCTATTTTTCCTTAATACAGGTTTCAAGCTTTCATCCATTAGATACAATGCTCTTGAAAGGCCTAATTTGATAGCATCTATTTGTCCTTTTACACCACCACCATTTACTTTTGCTGTAAAGTAATATTTTTTCTCAAGCCCAACTACTATGAGAGGTCTGTTGAGTAGTAAATCAACTCCCTTATTGAAGTAATCTTCTATGCTTTTTCCTTCAACTGTAGAAGCTTTATCTCCTTTATACAATCTAACTCTTGCAGTTGATCTTTTTCTTCTTCCTATTCCTTCAAAATATTTCTCCACTATTTAAAATATTACAATTTAATATCAATAGGCTTTTGAGCCGTATGTTTATGTTCTGAGTTTTTGTAAACAAATAATCTGGCGAGTCTTTGATCTCGTAGTTTATTGTTTGGTAACATATTCTTCACTGCGTCTACTATTACTTTTCTAGAATCTTTATTGATTTGCTCATCAAATCTAGTAAATTTTGCTGCTCCAGCATATCCTGAGTGTCTAAAATATGTCTTTTTTAATTCTTTACCTCGTGTAAGCTTAACAGCATCACTGTTTGTAACAACTACATAATCGCCACAATCAACACCAGGAACTATTTCTGGTTTCTCTTTTCCTATGAGTAATGAAGCTATTTTAGTAGCACTTCTTCCAAGTATCTGATCTTTAACATCAATCACATACCACTTTCTTTCAATTTCTTCTTTTTTTGTCCAAACTGTTTTGTATTTCATTAATATTTCGATTTAATTAAAGTCCAGATCTTGTATTAGATCTTCCTGTCTTCTTTATGACAGCTGTTTTATCTACTCTCTTCTCTCTCTCAAAGCTACTAACATTTTTAGTTTCACTTACTTTTTCTTTCTTCTCCTCTTCTTTCTCTTTCTTTACTACTTTCTTTTTCTTCTCAGTTCCTTTTAGGACTACTCTTGATTTCTCTGCATTGTCACCTGATCTAAAACCTACTTTTACTAATTTAACTCCTATATCCTCTTTAACGATATATTCATTAAATTTCTTAATTAATTCTTTATCTCCAAATACCTCTTCTAGCTTTCTTCTAAATTCTAATGAGCCTTTCTTTGATACTCCTTTACTAATTAGAGAGCTAGCATCTTGTTTTAAGACTTTTGCTTTTTGGGAAGTAGTTACTATGTTACTGTTCTTAAACAAAGATCTAAGTAAGTTCCTTCTTAGAGAATTTCTATGTGACTGCTTTCTACCTAATTTTGCTCGTTTGACTCTCTTGTACATTCTATTTACCTTTAATATTAATACCGTAATCTGATAGTAATTCTAAAATTTCATTAAGTGATTTGTTTCCAAATCCAGGTAGGTTTAAAAGTTCAGTAGCTGTTGTGTTTCTTAGATCTGCTACTGTTTTGAAACCACCTGCTAGTAATCCTGTTTTTGATCTCTTAGATACTGGTAACTCTTCTATCTTCCAACTACCTATCTCATCGTTTTCTGTTGCTAATTCTTCTGTAACTTCTACTTCAACTGTATTAGCTTCTTCTTCTAATGCGATAACTTCTTTTTGTGCCATGCCCATTGCAATCATAACTTTTCCTGAGAACTCTTGTAAAATCTTTGCAGATTCTAAAAGAGAATCTTTTGGAGTAATACTTCCGTCAGTTGTAACTCCAAGTAATACTGCGTCTAAGTCTGTTTCTTGTCCTTTTCTAGCCTGTTCTACACTTAAGCTAACTCTTTCTATTGGAGAGAAATCACAATCTAGTGGAATTAATCCTACTTCTTTTCTTTCAGATTCATCTACTGTTTTGTAACCTACTCCAGACTCTACAGTCATTTCTATTTCCAATGATGCTGAAGCTTCTGTTAATGTAGCAATGTGTAAATCTTTGTTTACTACTTCAAGATCTCCTTTTACTTCTATATCTCCTGCTTTTACATCTTTCTTTCCTTTTACTGATAGCTTACATACAAATACTTCATCCAATGCTGTTTTAAACTTTATCTGTTTAAGATTCATTATGATATCAACCATATTCTCTTTAACGCCATCTACTGTTGTATATTCATGATCTATTCCTTTTATGCTAACAGATGTAATGCCAGTACCTCTTAAACTTGAGTAAAGTATTCTTCTTAATGAATTACCTAAAGTATGACCATATCCTCTTGGTAAAGGAGAAATTTCAAAGAGAGAGTAATTCTCTTTTTCATCTTTTATGGTAACTTTAATATCCTTAAATGCTTCCATTAATATTAGTAATAAAAATTATCTAGAGTAAAACTCAATTATTAAGTTCTCTTTAATTCCTTCATCAATTTCATCTCTGATTGGTAATCTTGCTACTTTACATGACTCACCTTTTCTTTCTATCCATGTAGGAGTTTCAAAGAATTTCTCAGTAGGAGCTAACTTAGCTTTTACTAATTCTACTGAATCTTTCTCTGTGAGTTCATATGATGGAACTGAAAGTTTCTTTCCATTTACTTTGACATGACCATGAGTGACATACTGTCTAGCAGCAGCTCTCGATGGAGCAAGTCCAGCAAGATACAATACATTATCTAATCTCAATTCTAAAAGTCTCAAAAGCTCCAAACCTTTATCTGTATTTGCAACTTTTGATCTTCTATCTGCTTCTTTATATACAGAGTGCATTTTCTTCTCTCGTAATCCGTAAGTTCTTTTAACTTTCTGTTTCTCTCTTAACTGAAAACCGTAGTTAGATAGTCTAGCTCTTTTCTTATTACCGTGCTGTCCTGGTGCGAAGGGTTTTCTTTGTAAACCGTTTTTATCAGAAAAAGATCTAGCTCCTTTTAAATGAAGATTTACACCTTCTCTTCTACTTAATTTCTCTTTTGGTCCAGTATATCTTCCCATTTCTTATTTAAAATCTGTAAATATATTAATTACTTTCTAGGAGCTTTTCTTGCTCTACAACCATTATGTGGGATAGGAGTCCTATCTACCAACATAGTCACTTTCAAACCTGCTGAATCTAAACCTTTAACTGCTGCATTTCTACCTGCTCCAGGTCCTTTCAAAAATACTTTAACTTCTCTTAATCCGTATTTCTTAATAACTTTCTCAGCAACATCAAGAGCAGCTTTTGTAGCAGCGTATGCTGTACTTCTCTTAGCTCCTTTAAAACCTATTCTTGATGGACTGCCTTGTCCTAATACTTCACCGTTTTCATCAGTTAAACTGATTATCGTATTGTTAAAAGTAGATTGTACTGTAGCAATACCACTTTGTACATTTCTCTTAGCACTCTTACTTTTCTTTGTTTTTTCTGTATCTGCCATGTTTTTATATTATTCTATGTTTTATCTAAAGTTCTCTTTAAACCACCGACAGGTCTGCTCTTACCTTTTCTAGTTCTAGCATTATGTCTTGTTCTCTGTCCCCTAACAGGAAGACCAAGTTTATGTCTTATTCCTCTATGAGCTCTGATATCTTTCAACCTTTTAATATTTCTAAAGATGTTCTGTCTCAATTCTCCTTCTACAACTAAATCAGCTTCTATATTTTTTCTTACTTTCTCTAATTCCTCTTCAGATAAATCTTTTACAAAAATATTCTTATCTAACTTACTCTTCTCACAAATCTTTTTTGCACTTACTTCTCCTATACCGTATATGCTCATTAATGAGACCCACAGTCTCTTATCATTTGGTATTTCAATTCCTGCGACTCTTGCCATATTAAAGTAAGTAAATTAATTAAAATTAACCCTGTCTCTGTTTATGCTTAGGGTTCTTTTTACAATACACATACACTCTAGCCTTTCTTTTGACTACATAACAATCCGGACATCTTTTTTTTACAGAAGCTCTAACTTTCATTATTATTAAAGTCTATATGTTATTCTCCCTCTTTCTTTATCATAAGGAGTCATTTCAATTCTAACTTTATCTCCTTCTAAAATTCGAATGTAGTGCATTCTCATTTTGCCAGATAGATAGCCAACAACTTGGTGTTTAGATCCATTAACTTCGATCTCTACAACAAATTGAGTGTTAGGAAGGCTTTCTTTCACAACACCATCAAATTCGAATACTTTTTTACTATCGTTCATATTTTCGTTTAATGCCTCCTTTATTTAGAATCTTTCGGATTATATCAAAAGAAGACTACTAATTCAACAAAAAGCATTAGAATTGGCCTTTGTTTCGTACTCCAAAGAAACATGGTAAGAATACCAAATAACAGAAGTATTTACAAGTTTAAAGATTGAAGAATATTTTGATGTATTTCTTCAATTGAAGGTGCCGCATCTATTTCAATTAAAATACCTCTTTTTTCATATTCATCTAGTATCGGTTGAATAGTTCTGTTGTATTCTCGCAATCTTTCTTTAATCTTCTCTGGTTGATCATCATCTCTTTTCACTAATTTAGTAGAACACTTTGTGCAGTATCCTTTTTTCTCTTCAGGTTTATATTTATCATGATATGTAGCTCCACATTTTGGACAATACCATCTGAGCGACATTCTCTCTATTGCAGTTTCCTCACTTAACTTAAAGTGGACGAATTTATCTAGCACTCTTCCTTTTTTCTCTAATAGCTCGTCAAAAAGAGGGATTTGACCTACTTCTCTAACAACAGATACAAATGCCCAATTCTTAGATTGATCGTATTTATCTAACCATTTTGGGAGCATTCTATATACAATTTCATTTGGTACAAACTTACCTTGAGTCATGTATTTATTTGCTTCTATAGCATCTGGATCGCTCTCTGCAAACATCTTTCTTAGCATTTCTCCTGTTCCAATACTTTCAAAGTTGTACTGTTCAACTAAAAGCTCCACTTGAGTATCCTTACCGCAACCCGAAGGGCCATGAAAAAGAATTGTCATATGATTTTGTATAAAATTACGTACGTACGTTTAAGGCTGTTGAATCATCTTACCACAAAAGAGAAATATCGAGAAATTTAATAATTTTATAAGATACTATTGGTTAATTCTTCGCAACTAATGCCAATTTAACTTAATTTTAATAATTATTAGATATAACTTTTAAATGAGGATATCTTTAGAAAAAGGGTCGATTTATCATATATACAATAGAGGAAACAGAAAGCAAAAGATTTGTTTCTCAAAAAAGGATTATTATAAATTTCTTTCGTTATTTTATAAGTATTTTGATCGTAGGTTTTTTAGCATTATTTCTTTATGTATCATGCCGAATCACTTTCACATTTTAATTGTAAGGAACGGTTCTCAGAAGACAGAGAAAGCGATACAAACTATTTCTGCTGTTTATACTAAGTACATAAATAGGAGATATGGTGTTGTTGGTCATTTATTTCAAGGGCGGTATAAGAAAAAGAAGATTACCGATATTGTTTATTTTGAAAAGATAGTAAAATATATTAATGAAAATCCTCAAGAATTAGACCAAAATACGTTATTTATCCTCAAGGAAAATGACACTCTTATTAACTACTATCGTTTGGTTCTTGCCCTTAAAATGGATTAATCTAAGCGTTAAGATCCTATAGAATCTTAAATAATTATGAAATAGGTAGTAAAAACCTTAATATATCCAAGAGAATCAAAGACCTTAAAGGTATCTGTTATAACTTCTTACGGTCATCATTGATTCTATTTGTCTTTTGATTTCGAGAACTACACCTACGACAATTAGTAATCCTGTACCAGAGAATACAGCTCTTGGTATTAAGCCAAGTTGGACTGTTATATCAGGTAAGATAGATAGTACTGCTAAGAATATAGCTCCTATTACAGCTAATCTATAACTGACTTTTCGCAAATAATCAGATGTGTTATCTCCAGGTCTTATACCTTGTATAAACGCTCCTTGCTTTTGCAAATTCTCTGCTAATTCATCCGTTTTAAAAACGACTGTTAGATAGAAGAATGAGAAAGCTATGACTAGTACGAAAATTAATGAATTGTATATATATGGGTTGTTTAACCAATCTAATAATCTTTGCAAGAAATCTGTTAATCCCTGATTGTAATTTTTACTTATTAAGAATTTGCCTATTAGTTGTGGGAAGGATATGAATGCCATAGCGAATATTACTGGCATAACTCCTGATTGTGTTGGTTTTATTGGGATATAGCTTTCCATAGCTCCTCCAGTTCGTACTCTTCGAGAATATTGTACTTTCACTCGTCTTTCCGCTTGAGTTACAAAGATAACTGATATGATCAGTAGTAATGAGAATATTGTAAATATTATTTTCTGCGTGTCGTCCATCGTTAAGAAATTGGTTCTCATAGTGCCAGGTATTCCTGAGAGTATTCCTAACATGATTAAATATGAGGATCCTCCACCGACTCCACTTTCGGAGACTAGTTCTCCAAACCACATCATTACCATTGAGCCTGCTGATAGGGTTGCTGACATTGCAATTAGTTCTAATGCTCCAAGTTGTGGGATTAGTCCCATGGCTAAGAGTGAGGAGTAAATCACAAATGATTGTAAGATTGCTAGTGGTACTGTAGCGATTCTGGTGTACATAGATATTTTTCTTCTTCCTTCTTGTCCCTCTTTTTGTAATTCTTCTAGTTTTGGAATTACTGTACCAAGTAATTGGAAGATGATTGAAGCATTGATGTATGGTGTTAATCCTATTGCTACGATTGATGCTGTTTCTAATACTCCGCCTGAGACTGTAGATAGGACTTCTCCTACTCCAGTTCCTTCAAATAGTTGTTTGATGGCTTCAGCTGGGATTCCTGATACAGGTATGGCAGAGAGTACTCTATACACTATCATAATGATTAGTGAAAAGAGTATTTTTTTTCTAATCTCCTCTGTTTTCCAGATGGACTTCAATTTTTCTATGAATTTGTTCATTTTCTTTGAGATTATTTGATAACCCCGCCAGATTTCTTTATTTTTTCTATGGCAGTAGTAGATACTTCTATTCCCTCGATAGTTAGCTTTTTCTTTAGTTCTCCATTGCCAAGTATTTTCACTTTCTTAGAGTTTTTCTTAACAATTCCTTTTGCTTTCAAATTGTCCATATTTACAACTTCTCCTGTTTCAAAGTATTTCTCCAAAGTGCCGACATTGACTGCACTGGCTTCTAGTTTGAATTTTCTATTAAAGCCTTTGTACTTAGGCATTCTTCTAAAGAAGGGTACATTTCCTCCTTCGAAGAATTGTAAGGATTTGTGTCCTGCTCGTGATTTCTGTCCTTTTGTTCCTCTTCCAACTGTGTGTCCTCCTACTCCTGATCCGTAGCCTCTGCCAAGTCTTTTGGATTTCTTTATTCTGTTTTTTCTTTCTGGTATGTTTTCGAGGTTCATTATTTTTTCCTATTTACTTTAACTTTCTTATCTGATCTTTTTTGAAATTTATCTTTTCTAGATGAGTGTTCTTTTTTGTGTAATTTTCTCTTTTTCTCTTCTTTTGCTTTCTTTTCTTTGTCTGATGCTTCTTTTAGTTCTATTCTATTTCTCATTTTGGTCATTCTACTTAGTACTCTTTCATTTCGTAATGATTTGAGTGCTCTGTATGTGCAGTAAGCGTTTCCATTTGCATCTGGGCTTCCTAGGATTTTACCGTATACATTATCTACTCCTGCCATTTCTAATACTGTTCTTACTGATGATCCTGCAATTACTCCAGTACCTGGTCTAGCAGGTCTGAGTAGGACTTTAGAAGCTCCATATTTCATTTTAATTTCATGAGGGATTGTATCTCCAACGAGTTGTATTTTAGTAGCATTTTTAGATGCTAATCTTTCTCCTTGTTCTACTGCTCCTCTAACATCCGCTCCTCTTCCAAGTGCTACTCCTACAGTTCCATGTCTGTCTCCTACTACTACAACTGTGCTAAATCGTAATCTCTTACCACCTTTAGTTACTTTTGCAACTCTTCTTATTGGTAATGATTTCTTATCAAACATCTTTCTTTCTTTGTGGTTTCTTCTAATCTTTTCGTCCATATTTTTGTTCTAAATTTTAATATCTTGTTTTCTTAATTCTTCTACAAATTCTTGTATTAGTCCATGGTATTTGTATCCACTTCTATCGAAGACTAAAGCTTTATATTTCTTTGCTTCTTTGCCAAATTGTTTTGTCATTTCTAATATGTCTTTTCCATTTTTCTTGCACATAAATGATTTTACTACTACATTTTTATCATCATCTGCGATTCCTGCATAGAAATATCTATTGCTTTTAAACACAAATACTCTTGGTTTCTCTGTTGTCCCACTTAGATTTTTTCTAATGTGAGCTTTTCTTCTTATTCTTTTTTCTCTTTTTGTTAATTTTGACATTTCTATTTGTTATATTTTTATCTTACTTAACACTTGATTTAGAACTCTTTCTTCGAACATACTCTCCTTCGTATCTGATACCTTTTCCCTTGTATGGTTCTGGTTTCCTTATTTCTCTTATTGCTGCTGCAAATTCTCCTACTTTCTGTTTGTTGTATCCTTTTATTACAATTTTAGTTTCTTCGGGTACTTCTATTGTGATTCCTTCTGTTGGTTCTATCTTTACTGGATGGTTCCAACCTAGGCTCATCACTAATGTTTGTCCTTCCATTCTTGCTCTATATCCAACTCCTACTAATTCCAATTTTCTCTCAAAACCGTTTTTAACACCGTAAACTGCATTTTTTATGATCATTCTATATGTTCCGTGATTTGATTTTGATTGTTTCAAATCATTTGCTCTTTCTATTTTAACTTCTCCATTTTCAACAATACAGGTTACTCCCTCAGGTAATACAAAATGAAGTTCTCCTAAAGGGCCGGTTACGGTCACTTCATTTTTTACTACTACTACTTCTACTCCTTCTTCTATTTTTATTGGTTCTAATCCTATTCTTGACATAAAATGTATTACCAGACTTCACATATTAATTCTCCACCGAGGTTTCTGCTTTTTGCTAATGCTCCAGACATGAGACCTTCAGATGTGCTTATTATTGAGATTCCTCGACCGTTCATAATTGGTTTGATCTCTTTTTTTGATACATATATTCGTTGTCCAGGTTTACTTACTCTTGTTAATTTTGTTAATACTGATTCGTTGTTTTCGTAAAGTAGCTCGACTTCTATGGTCTCTCCCATATCTTCATACTCTCCTATCATTTTCTCATTTTTCAATACTTCAAGTATGGCTTTATTCATATTGGTATTAACAACGAGAACTGTATCTTTCTTTCTCATTATTCCATTTTGTATTCTTGCTAGTAAATCTGCTATTAAATCGTTCATTTTTATTTTTATTAAATTACCAAATAGATTTCTTTACTCCAGGTACTTTTCCTTCGCTGGCTAATTGTTTAAAACAAATTCTACAAATTCCGTAATGTCTAATATATCCTCTTGCTCTGCCACAAATTTCGCATCTATTATACACCCTAGTGCTAAATTTAGACTTTTTCTTTAATGCTTTTGCTTTGTATTCTTTAGCTTTTGTTGACATCTTTTCTGAAAGGGAATCCAAATTTATCTAAAAATAGTTTTGCATCTTTATCATTTTTTGCAGTTGTAACAAGGGTAACTTCTAAGCTTCTTATTTTTGTAACATTGTTAGGATCTATTTCAACAAACACTGTGTGGTCTTCTATGCCAACGGTATAGTTTCCACTACCATCAAATGATTTAGCACTTAATCCTCTAAAGTCTTTTGTTCTTGGTAGTACTACATTTACCAATTTATCAAGGAACTCCCACATTCTATGTCCTCGTAGAGTAACAGAGACTCCTATTTCCATTCCTTCTCTTATTTTAAATGCGGAGACTGCTTTTTTTGCTTTATTAACAACTGGTTTCTGCCCAGAGATTTTTGTAAGCATTTCAACAATTTCATCCATTGCTGATTTGTTTACAATACTCTCTCCTGCTCCTACATTTATAACGATTTTCTTTAGTGTAGGTACCTGCATAACGGTTTGATATTTATTCTCATCCATTAGCTCTTTCTTAATTCTTTTATTGTATTCGTCTAATAGTCTTGTCATTTTTATTTTTTACTTTCTTTTTTCTTCTTTGTTTCTTTTTTAACTGTTACTATGTCTTTGCCACACTTTCTACATACTCTAACGATTTCTTTTCCTTCTTTTCTAATTCCTATTTTTGATGCTTTGTCACATAGTGGACAAACAAACATCACTTTAGAGATAGGGAATGGTTTTTCTATTGTCAAAACTTCAGATGTTCTTGTTCTTCCGTCTCCTTTAAGATGTCTTTTGTATAGGTTTAAACCTTCTACTACTAAAGATCTTTTTTTAGGATTAAGAGCAGCAACGACTCCTCTTTTCCCTGACTCTTTACCGTATAATATTTTTACTGTATCTCCTTTTTTAATCTTCATAATTTTCTTTTATTTATAATACTTCTGGAGCTAAAGATACTATCTTATCAAATCCTCTTTCTTTTAACTCTCTAGCTACTGGACCAAATATACGACTTCCCTTTGGTACTTTATTTTTTGCATCTATCAAAACTACTGCATTATCATCAAATCTTATATATGTTCCATCTTTTCTTCTTTGTTCTTTACTTGTTCTAACTATTACTGCTTTGTGTACTTCATGATCTTTAATTTCTGCATGTGGTATAGATTTTTGAATAGAAACAGTTACCACATCACCTATTCCCGCATATCTTCTTTTAGAATATCCTGGAATACCTATCAGTTTGGCTTCTCTTGCTCCACTATTATCTGCTACTTTAAATACTGTTTCTTTCTGTACCATACTATTCTTCTTTCTTTATGACTATCCATCTTATTTTTTTTGATAAAGGTCTACTTTCTTTAATAGATACCTTATCTCCAATGTTTAACTCTTCTGTTGTTCTTGCAAAGAATACTTTCTTTCTTTTAATAACTTTTTTATATACAGGATGCTCCTCTAATCTATCGACTCTTACTTTAACAGTATTAGTCATTTGATTTCCTATAACTACTCCTTCAATTATTCTTTTGTTTCCTTTCTTTTTGGTATCTTTTTCCATATTTTTATAACGGTTTGTATTCTATCAATTATTTATATTATTCACAAGCTAAATCTCTTGTCTTGATACGAATTTTGTCTTAACTGATAATTTATGTCCTGCTAGTTTCAATGCTTCTTTAGAAGTAGCTTCGTCTAGTCCTCCAATTTCAATCATTACTGTTCCTGGTAGAACAACTGCTACATATCCCTCTACAGATCCTTTACCACCTAACATTTTGCTATTAATTGCTCTCTGTGTATATGATTTGTGTGGGAATATCTTAATCCATACTTTACCTTTTCTCTTTGTATAGTTTGAAACAGCTCTTCTTGCAGCCTCTATCTCTCTTGCATAAACCCAACCGTTTTCAATCGATTTTAGTCCATACTCTCCAAAAGTGACTTTGTTATTTACAGTAGCCACTCCTCCCATTTTTCCTCTAAATTCTTTTGGATGTTTTCTTCTTTTAGGCTGTAACATATTTATTACTTAAAATTTTATTCTTCATAATCTATATTATTTTTTTCTCCCTTGTATATCCAAACCTTTACTCCCATAAGTCCCGCATCTATTGTTTGTGCTACTTCAAATGCATAATCTACATCTGCTCTTAATGTTTGTGCTGGAACAGATCCTGCTGTTACTTTTATAGTTCTAGCTTGACTTGCATTATTTATTCTTCCTGAGACCCATATTTTTAATCCTTTTGCTCCTGCTCCCATAATTTTCTCTTTTGCACTTGCCATAAGTAATTTTGATGGTTGTCTTCTTTCTATTCCATCGGCTATTGTTCTTGCAATTATTCTTGCAGAGAGATCTGATTTTCTAACTTCTCTTACTTTTAATTCTATATTTGTTTTTAATTTCTTTGATAGTTCTTTCTGTAATAGATCAATTCCTTCTCCACCTCTTCCTATTGCTACACCAGGTTTTGCTACATATGCTAAGACTTCTATCTTGCCCATAAATCTATTGATTTTAATAGCATCAAGTCCTGCATTTCTCATAACTTCTGTAACTCTCTTTTTTATCATCAAATCTTCTTTTAACAGCTCAGGATACTCTCTTTTATGTGCATACCATACAGAGTCCCATGTTCTGTTAATTCCCATTCTTATAGCTTTTGGATGTACTTTTCTTCCCATACTTACTTTACTTTTAACTCTAAATTAATATGTGATCTTCGTTTACTAATTCGAGATACTCTACCTCTTGAAGCAAATCTCGTTCTTTTCAATATTCTTGCATCATCTACTGTTATACTTTTTATAACTAAGCTGTCTTTATCTACTCCATGAATATCTCTTGCACTAGCAGTTGCAGATAGGATAGCTTTCTTTACAGTTGAAGCTCCCTTCTTATTTACTAGTTCTAAGATATTTAAGGCTTTCTCTACTTCTTTTCCTCTTACCATATCTACAAGTAATCTCAACTTTAGTGGAGATTCTGCTATATTTTTTATTGTGATTTTTACTGTTTTTTCTTCCATAATATTTTTATTTATATTTACTCTTCAAATCTACCACTACTTCCATATACTTTAGATAGTTTACCTTTCTTAGCATGTCCTTTAAATTTTCTAGTTGGAGAAAACTCTCCTAATCTATGGTTTATCATTGATTCTGCTACTAATACTTCTTCAAATTTCTTTCCATTATGTACTAAGAACTTCAGACCTACCATTTCTGGTGTGATTGTTGATGATCTAGCCCATGTTTTAATTGGTGACATATTGCCACTTTCTCTAGCATTTGTGACTTTCTTCATCAATTTCTCGTCTGTATGTGGTCCTTTCTTTAATGATCTCGACATATTTTAGTTAATATAATTTATTTTTTTGCAAATGGTCTAGTTTTAGTTCTTCTTCTCTTTATAATGAATTTCTCTGTCTTAGCATTCTTTCTAGTTCTAGTACCAATTCTATGACCCCAAATATCTTTAGCTTTACCTCCTGTTTGTCCTTTACCTTCACCTCCACCGTGTGGGTGCTCTGCTGGATGCATTGCCATACCTCTTACTTCTGGTCTCCATCCTAGATTTCTCTTTCTTCCTGCTTTTCCTAATTTGACATTTAATTTCTCTTCATTTCCTATCTGTCCTACAGTAGCCATACAATCTGCAAAGACAAGTCTGATCTCTCCTGATGGCATTTTAATCTGGACATATTTTCCTGTAGGGTCAGCACCTTGAACTACTACTGTTTGTCCTGCTGATCTTGCAAATACTGCTCCTCTTCCAGGCATGTTTTCTACACAATGTACATATGTTCCAGAAGGTATATTTTTAATTCTCATTGCATTTCCAGGAAGGATATCTACTTTTTCTCCTGAGACTACTGTTTTACCCTCTTCTAAATCTCTAGGTGCAATAATATATCTTTTTTCACCATCTGCATATGTTAAAAGAGCTAAATAAGCTGTTCTGTTAGGATCAAAGTACAATCCGCTAACTTTTGCTGGGATATCAAATTTATTTCTCTTAAAGTCTACTATTCTGATTCTTCTCTTAAAACCACCACCTCTATGTCTTACTGTTATTCTTCCTTGATTATTTCTACCAGCATTTTTCTTCTTAGGTATAGTTAAAGATTTAGGACCTGAGTCTTTCTTTAATAATCTTCTATCTTCTAATCTTGTTTTTCTTCTTGACGAAGTTGTAGGTTTAAATTTTCTTATTGCCATATGTTATCCTTTCAAAAACTCATCAATCTTATCTCCTTTTTTAAGGGTCAGTATCATTTTAACTTTGTCTGTTATTCTTCTCTGTTTGTATGTCTTCAAATCTCTTTTCATTTTTCCAGGTTTAACTACACTATTTACATCTACTACTTTAACTTTGTATTTGGCCTCAACAGCTTTTTTCACCTCTATTTTGTTATATCCTCTTGCAACAGCAAATACATATTTATTATCTGCATTTGCCATAGCATAGGTTTTCTCTGATATCACTGGTTTTATTGTAATTTTCTTATTTTCCATTTGTTAATCTTTTTTCTAAAATATCTACTATTTCGTTGTCAACATATACTAGGTTTGAAGCTATTAAATGTTTAGCATTTACTTTCTCTGCAGTTATGACTTTTGTTTTATCTGAATTTCTTAGTTTTTTACTTAATTCTGTATTGTTGCAAATCATCAATATTTTTTTAGATGCAGTACCTTTGGCTTCTTTTCTAATCTTGTTTGCTGATTCTACATCTGCACTAACAAACTGAAGTTGTTCTTTTCTTAATCTTTCAGAAAGCATAATACATACTGCTTTTCTTGCCATCTTTTTGTTTAATTTTCTACTGTAGTTTTTCTCTGATACATTTCCAAAAGTCACTCCTCCTCCTACCCAAAGTGGTGATCTAGATGAACCATGTCTTGCTCTTCCAGTACCTTTCTGTTTCCAAGGTTTCTTACCACCTCCTGAAACTTCTCCTCTTGATTTAACATTTGCTGTAGCTTTTCTTTCATTGTTTCTATATACATAGAGAACTTGAGCTAACAAATCAGCATTGTAAGGGACATCCCAAACTACTGGGTTGAGTTTCTTCTCTGCTTTCTTTTCTACTTTTTTTGTTTTTTTAGTTACTTTTGTTTCCATATTATTCTGAATATATTGCTACTAAAGAACCATTTGCTCCTGGAACTGGTCCAGAGAGTAATACATAGTTATCTTTAATATCTATAATTTCTTTATTTAGTAGTGTAATAGTGTCGCCACCTTTTCTTCCTGCCATTTTCTTTCCTTTCAAGACTCTACCTGGATCGGTACCTGCACCTATTGAACCTGGAGCTCTATGTCTATCAGATTGACCATGGGTCTTAGGACCTCCTGCAAATCCCCATCTCTTTACAACTCCTGCAAAGCCTTTACCTTTTGATACTCCTTTTACAACAACTTTATCTCCAATTGTGAAGATATCTGATTTCACTTCATCTCCTATCTGTATTTCGTTATTTAATGAACCAGTAAAATATCCTGTTCTCATAGGAACTTTCTTAGCTACCTTGTATCTTCCAAGCATAGCTTTTGTAGGTTTCCTCTTTGCTCCTATTCCTAACTCAAATCCCTCTTTTTCTACAAAAGAAAGGATACAGCTTCCCACATCAACAACAGTAACAGGAACAACTTTGTTGTCCTTGAAAACTCTTGTCATTCCTTTTTTTATTCCTATCAATGCTTTCATATTTTTTATTATTGAATACCGATATCTACACCAGCAGGCATTTCAAGTCTCTGGAGAGAATCTATGGTCTTCGGTGTTGGATCTATAATATCAATTATCCTTTTATGAGTATTTATCTCAAAATGTTCCATTGAGCTCTTGTAAATAAATGGTGATCTATCAACTGCTATTTTCCTTCTCTTAGTTGGAAGAGGAATAGGGCCAGCAACCTTAGCACCTGTACTAATTGCTGTTTCAATGATACTTTTAGCTGACTTATCTACAACTACTGAATCATATCCTTTCAATTTTACTCTAATTTTTGCAGTTAAATTTGCCATTCTATTTAAAAGAGCTAAATTAAATTATTAAGTAACAGAGGGTAGATTACTACCCTCTGTCTTACTCACTTATTTCAAGATCTCTGTTACTATTCCTTGTCCTACTGTTTGACCTCCTTCTCTGATTGCGAAAGATACACCTTTCTCAATTGCAACAGGAGCCATCAACTTAACAGTAAATTCTGTGTTGTCTCCAGGAGCAACCATTTCGGTTCCTTCGTTCAATATAACTTCACCTGTTACATCTGCAGTTCTGATGTAGAACTGAGGCTTGTATCCAGATACAAATGGGGTATGTCTACCACCTTCTTCTTTACTTAATACATAAACCTCTGCTTTGAAATCGGTATGAGTAGAGATACTACCAGGGACTGTCAAGATCTGTCCTCTCTGAACATCCTCTCTCTTTAATCCTCTTAACAAAATACCTACATTATCTCCTGCTTGTCCTTCATTTAATGTCTTGTTGAACATTTCAACTCCAATGACTGCAGTTTTCTGTGCTTTTCTACCAAGACCTAACACTTCAACTTCTTCTCCAACTTTGATAATTCCTCTCTCGATTCTACCTGTAACAACTGTTCCTCTTCCTTCAATTGAGAAGATATCTTCAACAGGCATCAAGAATGGCTTGTCTGTATCTCTCTCTGGTAGAGGAATATATTCATCAACTGCTTTCATAACTTCTTTCATAGTAGCTGCACCCTCTTCCTCACCTTTAAATGCTTTCAATGCATCTCCGACAATCATTGGACAATCTGGATCATATCCGTATTTCTTTAATAGATCTTGGACATCAGATTTGATTAATTCCAAAATCTCAGGATCAGGTGTTCCAAATGTGTTTATGAATACTACAATCTTAGGAACTCCAACCTGCTTTGCAAGTAAGATATGCTCCTTTGTCTGAGGCATAGCACCATCGCTAGAAGAAACAACCAAAATTGCTCCGTCCATCTGTGCTGCTCCTGTGATCATATTTTTGATGTAGTCTTTGTGACCTGGACAGTCTACTAATGCATAGTGTCTGTTTTCAGTTTCAAATTCAACGTGTGCAACTGCTATTGTAATAGCTTTTGCTCTTGCCTCTGGATCTTTATCCAGTTTATCAATCATCTTATCTGCATCACCAGCATCTGCTGTGAATGTTCTAAGAATACCACGAACAAATGTTGTCTTACCGTGATCGATATGACCCAAAGTTCCGATATTCATGTGTGGCTTTGTTCTATTAAAATCTGCCATGAATATATTTATTAAAAATTAAATACAATATTATTTATATATTGCAAAGTCCTCTTTACAGAACCTGCGATGAATACTATCAAAAAGTTCGAGCTAATGCAAGACCTTTAGTAGCTTCTTTTGATATTCCCCAAAGAAATACTAAACTTTCTTCCCTGCAATCTCTTCTGCTACATTTCTTGGTACTTCAGCATAATGAGAAGGTTCCATAGTAGCACTACCTCTTCCACTAGTAATAGATCGTAGTTCACTTGTATAACCAAATAGCTCAGAAAGTGGTACCATTGCAGTTATTCTACTAACTCCACTACCTAGACTCTCTGTTCCTTGTATCTGTCCTCGTTTGCTACTTAGAGACCCAGTAACATCTCCCATGTGGTTGTCTGGTGTATCAACATCTACTTTCATAATAGGTTCTAGAAGTATTGGGCTACCCATTTTACATCCTTCTTTAAATGCCATAGATCCTGCAATTTTAAATGCTGCCTCAGATGAGTCAACATCGTGATAAGAACCATCATAAACAGAGACTTTAATATCTACTACTGGATATCCTGCAACTACACCAGATTTCATAGATTCTTCTACTCCTTTCTGAATAGCAGGGATAAATTCTCTAGGAATTGAACCTCCTTTAACTTCATTTACAAATTCAAAACCTTTACCTTTCTCATTTGGTTCCAATTTCAACCAACAGTGTCCATACTGACCTTTACCTCCTGATTGTTTGATATATCTTCCTTCAGATTGTTCGACTACATTCTTAATAGTTTCTTTGTATGCTACCTGTGGTTTACCAACATTTGTTGCGACATTAAATTCTCTTTTTAATCTATCTACAATGATATCTAAGTGAAGCTCACCCATTCCTGATATTATTGTCTGCCCTGTTTCCATATCAGATTTAACAGTAAATGTAGGATCCTCTTTTGTTAATCTAGCTAATGCCTCGGACATCTTTTCTTCGTCTGATTTTGTAGCTGGTTCAATAGCTTCTGATACAACAGGCTCAGCAAAGTCTATCTTTTCTAAAATAATAGGATGAGACTCATCGCAAAGAGTATCTCCTGTTATAGAATCTTTAAGTCCTACAATTGCACCTATATCTCCAACTCGAAGAGAATCAACCTCTTCTCTATCATCCGCATGCATCAATATTAATCTACTTGCTCTTTCTTTAATTCCTTTAGTCGAGTTTAATACATATGATCCAGAATTTATCTTTCCAGAGTAAATTCTGAAGTATGAAAGATTACCAATATGAGGATCATTTACTATCTTAAATACTAAACCGGAGAAAGGCTCACTTTCTTCAGCTTTTCTCTCTTCTTCTTCATTTGTTTTTGGATTTACTCCTTTTACTGCCTCTTTATCAAGAGGAGATGGCAAACATATAGTAATGTAATCAAGTAAGGTTTTTGACATAGCAGTTCGAGAATCCCCACCAAGAACAGGGAAGATCTTTCCCTCTAAAGTGCCTTTTCTTAAAGCTGCATATAGCTCTTCCTCTTTTAATTCATCTCCTGCAAAATATTTCTCCATTAAAGCATCATCTTGTTCTGCTAATGCTTCTACCAAAATATTTCTTAATTCATCTACCTGAGTTTTGATATCCTCTGGAATTGGACACTCTATTAAATCAGGAGTATCTGTACCTTTGTATTCATATGCTTTCATTTTCACTAAATCTACATAGCCGTGAAGTTCTTGTTCTTTTCCGATTGGATATGTAACTGCAACTGCTTTATTACTTAATCTACTTTTGATAGTTTCAAAGCTATGTTCAAAACTTCCTCCTATTAGATTAATTTTATTCATAAAACAGATTCTAGGAACTTTATACTTGTTTGCTTGTCTCCAAACTGTTTCTGATTGAGGTTCTACACCTTTTCGACCATCAAAGATAACAACAGCTCCATCTAATACTCTTAATGACCTTTCTACTTCTGCGGTGAAATCTACGTGTCCTGGAGTATCTATAATATTGATTCTGTATCTATTTCCATCATGATCCCAGAAACATGTTACTGCTGCGGACATAATTGTAATACCTCTCTCTTGTTCCTGTTCCATGAAGTCTGTTGTAGCAGCTCCCTCATGAGTTTCTCCAATCTTATGTACCTGACCTGTGAAATAAAGTAATCTTTCGGTAGTAGTAGTTTTACCAGCATCAATATGAGCGATAATACCGATGTTTCTTACCTTATCCAAAGGCATTTTTACATTATACGTACTTTTATCCATAAAATTCTCTACATAAATTAACAAAAAGGGACAGTTGCGATTATACAGAACTAATTGATATTAGACAACAATTTCAATGCTTCATCTGTTATAGAGTTATTTAAGTCGTACTCTATTGATTTCTCTAAAGCATTTTTAGCTTCTTGAGAATCTCCCTTTTCAATGTTATATCTCCCAAGCAGAAGATAGTAATTAGCATTATATTTATCTAAAGTAATGAGTTCATTAAGAACAGTATTTACTGCATCTAAGTTCTCTTTCTTCAAATATACCTTGGCATTCCAATATAAGTACTCCTTCTTCTCCTCGTCTGTCAATGCAATCTTTCTTAATTGTTCCAAATAGTAATCAATCTTATTCAATTCGTTTAGCTCATAATTACTTCGTATACCTAGTAAATACAATGAAGGTATTTGAGAAGCAGTAAGCATACTCGTCACACTCTCCGTTGCTTTCAAATACTGCTTATTTTTCAAAAGAAATAGGATATATTCATTTGCCAACTCTTTAGTAACATTTTTACCTGCATAAGCGACTGCATTAGAGTAATGCCGCATAGCACCATCCAAATCATTTTTTCGAGCATATCCTCTTGCCATAGTCCATGATATCTCCGTCTGCATATGACCTAAAGTTAAAGATTTCTCTAAAGTATCTAACCCATTATCAACCTGTCCTGATTCCACATAACCTCTACCTAAATAGTACAAGCCCTCTACATATTCGGTAATCTCATCCTTTCGTGTTTCTAGTATATTCACTGCAAGAAATGGATACCCATTATTCAAAAATATACGAGCTAGTTTTGCAGAATTGTACTTAGTATCTGTATCTAAAGATTTTAAAACTTTATCAAACTCTTCGTAATACAGTTTAAGTTTTTCAGTAGGCGTTACACTCTTTAGCGCCTCTTCCGCTTTTGTGAAATCGGATAAAGAGTATATGTACGATTTTAATAGAGTTGCCTCAATCAAATCCTCACCATCATACCCATTTAGTTCAAACTGTCTTTTAGCCTCATCTATTTTACCTATATTAAGGAGGGATTTACCAAGCATTAAATCAGCATTCATATTCTGAACTCCCAAACCTATACCTTTTTGATATATATCTTTGGCCTTTTCAAATTCTTTATTATTGTAGTAATAGTTACCAACCATCACATACAATCGTGATTTATCCGTGACAGACAGTGCATTTGCAGCCTTATCAACTATTCCTAAAGCATCAAGTACATGGTTTTTTAACAACAAAATTTTGATAATGCCCTCATAGGCCACAATGTCAGTAGGGATTATCTTCGTTGCATCGTAATACTTATTTATAGAGGCTGTATACTCTTTAGACTCAAAACTATTTTCAGCTTCACTAATTTTCACACCATAATCATCCCGCTGTTCCTGAGTCACTCGTCTACTTAACCACCACCATACAAACAAACCTACCAAAACACATAAAAGAAGCAATATTGGACCCCAAATCTTTAATCTCTTTTTCATCAACTCTTTCATACACATACAGTTTATCACAAATCATAAATTTCGAAACTAGTGGCTTGCTGCTTATTAGACATATGGTAGAATAATCTTACATTATTATGAAGAAGTTTTTGTTTTTTTTATTAGTAGTAGCTGCTTTCGCTCTGGGACTAGGACTTTCAGGTTACGCTGTAATTAAGCATTTAGATACTGATAGCAACTATTATTCGCTTTTAGAAAATTTGTATAAAGTAAAAGCTGAGGAAATTAAGAGTTCTCCTCGTCTCAGGTTGGTAACAATCAACTATGATGGTGAAGTAGATACTTTCCTTACCAACAAGCCATCTCCTGTTATTGCATTGTTAGACCTGGATTATCCTTTAAGCAATAGGAATTTGCTGATCTCTACTTCTCCTATCAATTCTTTATATAACAATACCTTTATTAATGTACAATCATATACCTCTACTATTGATGAGCTTACATTAGAAATCCCATTTACTTCAGAAGTTCAAGGTTCAGTGCTATGTTCAAAATTACAAAGACAAGAGGTCGCACAAGCTGGTGTTCTCGGTTTAATGTCACAAAAAATCAAGAGAACATACAAAGGAGAGGAGCTAATTGCTGAAGAGATAGTAGAAGAGACTACACTTCGCGATCCTAGACCTCAGATTATAATAATTAAAGGACCTGATGACACTCCAGATTCCGTTCCTCAAAGAGGATACAACTGTGCTTTTTGGGAAGCATATATTGATAATATTTCAGCATCAGAGGAAGAGAAGCAGTGGCTAAAATTTACCATGAGATGGGAATCTGGATGTAATGCTGAGAATAATAAAGCATATTACAAAGGTCTTTTCCAATGGGACCCATGTCTTTGGTACACACAATACCCAAATGACAATATTTTTGATGGAGGGAAGCAAATTCAAAGAACTATAGATAAGGTTAGGGCTGGAGCAAATCCAAAAAATATGTGGCCGGCAGTGTATAAAAAATATGTAGCAACCTATGGCGAATTAAGTTGGTTACAATAACCATTTATTTCACAATTTTTCTTTATCCCTATTGTTTACTTTATCTCTTTACTTACTTATAATGATTATATGAAATCAAGCAAAAAAATAATTAGATATATATTGATAATATCTATTGTGATCTGTTTGGTCTTTATACTTATTTTCATAAATCGTAAACAAAAGAAGCGTGACAATCAGGAGGTTTCAAACCCTACTGTGGTAACTGCTGGGTTATCACAAAGAGATAAAGATATTGTAGAGAAAGCTTCAAAGCTAATAGAAATGCCTACAGATGAAACTCCTGTAATTGCAACTGTTGTAGACAAAACAAAAAATGAGAATGATGAGTTTCTCAAAGCTGCAGAAAATGGTGATTTAATAATTATTTTCCCTAGAAACGAAACACGCTTTATTTACAGAGAAAGTACTAATCAAATAATTGCCCACAGGAATGAAGAAGAGTAATTCCAAGAAAGTCCTATTAATACTAATATTTCCGTTTGTCTTGTTAAGTCTTTTCATTTTCGCTAGGAAGTTTGTGACAAAAGCAGCTCCTCCTGTCATTACTATTAACACACTAATCACAAATGATTCTACCCCTACAATCACAGGAACAATAAGTACAACAACAAGTACTATTTCTATTACAATATCCGAGAACAGTTACTCTGCAATAAATAATCAAAATGGAACTTGGTCTGCAGAGATAACTTCAGCACTAAACGATGGCGTTTATGATATTGTCGCTACTGCAATAGATCCTGTTGACGGCACCTCTAATGATAATTCTATAAATGAACTAACTATTGATAGTACGAAACCGTCAATAACAATCAATCAGAAAGCTGGACAAGCTGATCCGACTAATGTTAACTCTGCTCAATTCACTGTAATATTTTCAAAACCTATCAATGAACTCACTTTTACCTTATCTGATATTCTCATATCTGGTAATACTGGAACTATTACTGATTTTACTAAGGTAGGGGCAGAGAATACAACTTGGAATATCACGGTTACTGGTATGAGTGATGGAGAGACAGTAAGTGCAACTATCCCAGCCGATGTTATAGAAGATTTGATTGGCAATACAAATCTAGCAAGTACAAGTACAGATAATCAGATAACTTACGATATCACAATCCCTACAGTAACCATCAACCCAATAATTACAAATGATACAACACCTACTATTACAGGAACAACTGATGATAGTACTGCTACTATCCGTCTGATTGTAAATAGTGTTAGCTATATTGCAACTAACAATACCAACGACACCTGGACATTTACTATTCCTACTCAACTTGCAGAGGGTGTATACAATATAGAGGCGACAGTGACAGATCCAGCTATGAATAGTTCATCCGATAATACTGTAAACGAATTAACGATAGATACTACTTCTCCGACCCTTACAATTAACCAAGCTACTACTCAAAAAGATCCTTCAAACACTTCACCTATGACATATACTATTGTATTTAGTGAAAAAATAAATGAAACCACACTGCAACCATCAGATTTCACTATTTCAGGAAGCACTGCAACTGTTTCAAACCTTACAAAAGTTGACGATACAACATGGAGTGCAGAACTAAGTGGAATGGCCACCAATACAACAACTACTCTTTCACTTGCATCATCAAAAATTACTGATCTCGCTGGAAATAACAACACTGCAAGTACAAGTACAGATAATCAAATCACATATGATATAACTAGACCAACTGTTACAGTCAATCAAGCTTCAGGACAAGCAGATCCAACAAATGGATTAAATCTTCTTTTTACTATTGTTTTTTCAGAACCTATTAATGCCTCAACATTTACGACTGACGATTTAAGCCTTATTGCAGGAACGGCTCAAGTTACAAACTTAGCACAAAATACATCTACACAATGGACAGCGACTGTTACTGGCATGACAACTGATATGACATTAAAACTCTCCCTGCTTGAAGACAAAGTTGAAGATCTAGCAGGAAATACAAATCTAGCAAGCACAAGTACAGATAACAGTATAACTTGGGACCATACACCACCAATAATTACAATTAATCCATTAACAACAAATGTTACTTCTCCTCTTCTAACAGGAAATATCGATGATTCTTTAGCAACTATTAAAATCACAGTAAATGGCCTTCAATATAATGGTGTAAACGAAGGAGATGGTACTTGGTCCGTACAAACTGTTGTTGCATTATCAAATGGGACATACAACATCTCCGCTACTGCAACAGATACTGCTACAAATATCGGAACAGACTCTTCGACAAATGAACTAACAATAGATACTGTTCAACCAACAGTAACTATTAATCAAAAAGTTGGGCAGGCTGATCCTACAAATATTAACTCTATTCAATTTACTGTAGTATTCTCTGAGTCTATAAACGAATCTACTTTCTCTGCATCAGATATTACTTTAGAAGGAACTACTGGAACAGTAACTGGTTTTTCTAAGGTAGGGACAAATAATACTACTTGGAATATTACTGTTACTGGTATGACTGATGGAGATACTGTAGTAGCTACTATACCATCTGGAGTTATTAATGATCTTGCTGGCAATAGTAATACTGCTAGTACAAGTACAGATAATAAAGTAACTTACGATATTACAAAACCAACTGTAACAGTAAATCAAATGGTCGGTCAGCCTGATCCTACAAATATTAACTCTGCTAAATTTACTGTTATACTTTCTGAACCAATAAATGAAGTGTCATTTACACCATCAATTATCTCAATAGCTGGTGGTCCTGGAACAATAACAGGGTTCCAAAGAGAAAGTGCAACTGAATGGAGTGTAACAATTGCAGGTATGAACAGTGTCAGTACTATTTCCTTAAGTATATCAGCAGGGAAATTCACTGACTTAGCTGGGAACAGTAATACTGCAAGCACAAGTACCGATAACACAGTTACATACGACGCTACTCCTCCAGTCATTACTATAAATACACTATTTACTCAAAATAGATCTCCTGAACTGACTGGAACTATAGATGACAACTCAGCAATAATTAAGATTACTGTAGAAGGGATAGAATATAGCGCAACTAACAATACTAATGGAACTTGGTCTCTACCTGCTTCTATAATAAACACTCTCTCAGATGGTACATATAATATAATTGCAAAAGCAACAGATACTGTAGGTAATACCGGACAAGATACCTCAAATAACGAATTAACCATTGATAATGTTGCTCCTACAATAACCGTAGCAAATACCATAACAAATAAACACACACCTACTGTTGGAGGTAGTATAGATGATGACGATACAATTATTAAAGTAACTGTTAATAGTAATACATATACAGCTAACCACTCTGCTATTGGACGATGGAGTTTAACCATTCCTGACCATATTCCTAATGGAACATACGACATATCAGCTTCTGCAACTGATAAAGCTGGAAATGTTGGTAGTGATACATCGACAGGAGAATTAATCATAGATGATACTCTACTTACTGTAGAAGTCACAATTCCAGATACACAACCAAATCCAACAAATACCAATCAAGTTATTTTCATATTTACATTCTCTTGCCAAAATGTTATTCCTTCAACCTTTACTTCAGATGATATTGCTATTATCGGAAGCACAACTGCATCGGTTACTAATTTCATACAATTAAAGCAAGATACATGGCAAGTTACAGTAAACGGAATGACAGATGGAGATACTATTACAGCAGAGTTACCAGCTGGAAAAGTAGAAAATATATATGGTAACTTAAATCAGGAAAGTACAGAAAGCAATGCTTATGTAACATACGATATAACGCCACCTACTGTAACAGTAGATAATTTAATTACAAATAATACCTCCCCGCAATTAACAGGAACAGTAAATGATGAATACGCAACGATAAAAGTTACAATAAATGGTATTGAGTACTCAGCAACAAACAATGGTGACGATACTTGGATTCTTCCACATTCCACCATTAGTAAACTAATAGATGGCAAATACGATGCTATTGTAAAAGCTACCGATTTAGCTCTCAATAATGGATACGATACTACTACAAATGAAATAGAAATTGATACTATCAAGCCAACTGTTACTATTAATCAAAAAGCTGAGCAGAATGACCCAACAAATATCAATTCTGCCCTATTTACTATCATATTTTCTAAACCTATTAATGAAAGTACATTTGATGCTAGTGATATTACCCTTTCTGGGACAACTGGGGCTGTAACAAGATTAACTAAAATAGATAATCTTACATATGAAATAGAAGTTACATACATGACTGATGGAGACATCGCAAAAGTTGAAATTGAAGAAAACAAGATCTTTGGAAATGCAGGAAATGGAAATGAGAAAAGTAGTAGTACTGATAATACAGTAACCTATGACATAACTCCTCCTGTTATAGACATCACAACGCAATATGGAAATACTTCTTCTCCTGTAATAGAAGGAGTTATTGATGATAAAACGGCCACCATACAAGTATCAATCAATGGTAATACATATTCAGCTAAGAATAATGGAAATGGTACCTGGATTCTTCAAGCAGGAATCATTACTCCACCCCTTATAGATGATGAGTATACTTTCTCTGTTACTGCTTCTGATTTGGCAGGAAATACAACCACTACTGCAATAGAAAAAGTAATAACTATCGACACTATTAGCCCTACAGGTACTCTTAATCCAATCCCAGATGGTATAGATACCTCCCCTGAGTTAAGTGGGACTGTGGATGATATAACAGCGGAAATAAGTGTTTTAGTAAATGGAGTTAAATATAATGCGATAAACAATAAAGATCAGACTTGGACTTTAGCAAAAGGTTCTCTCATAAATTTGAAACCAAGTATTTATGATGTCATAGTTTCTTTTACCGATCCTGCAGGAAATTATACAAACGATCCTACTAGTAATGAACTGTCTATCCTTAGACCTGATGCTAATATTCCAACTGTAGACACATTAAAATTCATAGGAAACAAACCTGTAATTACAGGGACATACGATTCGAAGAACTCTCTACAACTTTCTATTCTAACAAATGATGTAAAATACACTCTTGGTATTAATCCAGAATTAACAACAGATGGAGATATATGGAAATTAGATCTCACCAATTTAGAAAATGGATTGATACTTGGAGTTTATGATGTAAAAGTAGAGATAATATCTAGAGATGGCTCAGTTATTACAGATATAACTACAAACGAACTTACTTTGATGGCTCCACCAAAGCCACAAGAGCAAGATAAAAGCGAAACTGCAGAGAAGGAAGATATAAAGCCAGAAAACAAACAGCTTACGGATACAGTAAGAGAAGACAACAACAGGAGTGATGAGACTACAGAAGCCTGCAAAAAACCTTCTATTATAGCTCCAACGATTATTGCAGTATTATTACTCATAATAATATTACTCACACAAAATAATTTGATAACTGTACTCTTCGTCATAATCTCATGTGGTGCATGGTATCTATTTACAAAAGGAGATTGCCAAATATATTGGTCTTGGCCAATTGTGTATAGTGTTGGAAGTATACTTGTATCAGTACTAGCAAAAAAGAAACTACAGAGTAAGAAATAATAACAACTAGAAGCTGTAATACTCACAAATCTCTTGTGGAATTTCTCCTAGAAATCTAGAAGGTATTTGAGAAGTGTACCCCTCTCTTGTTAATCTATTTTCCGCAAATGTCATAAATAATTTCTGTTTAGCTCGTGTAATCCCTACATAGCAGAGCCTTCTTTCTTCTTCTAACTCATTTTCATCAACAAAAGCACGCGAGTGTGGAAGCAACCCTTCTTCCATCCCTATTATAAATACATAATCAAACTCTAAGCCCTTCGAGGAGTGAAGTGTCATCAAATTAAGATAGTTATTCGAACCATCCTGATTTTTATCCTGCTCCTGTTCTATCAAATTTACTTCATTGAGAAAAATCTCCAAGCTCTTTAGCCCATGTTTCGAAGAGTATGAAGAAGCAACATTCTTTAACTCCTGAATATTCTCTTTCTGCATCTGCGCCTGCTCAGTTCCATCATCAAAAGATTTAATATATTTAGTATTTTCGATAATACTATCTATTATCTCAATCAAAGTTTGTTTTCGGGACATAAAATATAAATGACCAAAGAGATTTATTAAAGAGACATATTTACTCCAACTATCTTCAATACTTTCTATTGCAGAAACTTTACTAGCAGAAAACGGAAGCTCTTCACTAAACTCTTTATTTAATACAATATATGCGCCTACTAGAAACTCTCCTACAGTTAAGTTGCATTCTTTAGCCATACCGTGAATATCTGCAACTGCTTTAGGTCCTATTTTTCTACTAGGTACATTTATAATTCTATCTAGACTTAATTCATCTTTTAAATTAAAACAGAATCTTAAGTAACTTATGATATCTTTAATTTCTTTCCTCTCGTAGAATCGAAAACCTCCTACAAGCTTATAAGGCAACCCACTTTTCAACAACGCCTCCTCTATTGCTCGAGATTGATAGTTCGTTCTATATAAAACAGCTATGTTTTTGAGTGGAATCATTTGTTGAGCTAGACTTCTGACCTTATCTACAACATATGAAGATTCATCTTCTTGATTAGTAGCTTGATAAATTGATATCTTCTCTCCTTCGTTATTATCAGTCCACAAAACTTTATCTACTCTTCTATTATTCTGTTTTATGACACTGACAGCAGCCTCTATGACATTTTTTGTTGAGCGGTAATTCTGTTCTAATTTGATAACAGAGACATTTTCAAAGTCATCTTCAAATGATTGTATGTTTTTAATATCAGCACCTCTCCATGCATATATTCCTTGATCGTCATCTCCTACTACACAAATATTTTTATATTTATCTGAAAGAATTTTAGCAAATCGGTATTGAGCGTTATTGGTATCCTGATATTCATCTATAAGGATATATTTATACTGTTCTTGGTATTTCTCTCTGATTTTTTGATTTTCTTCTAAAAGTTTTACTGTTAAGTAAAGTAGATCACTAAAATCTACAGAATTTTGTGCTAAGAGTTGTTTTTGATATTGTGGATATATTTCTGCCACTATATCTTCAATATATCCTGAATAGTGGTGTCCAAATTGTTCAGGAGTAATCATGTCATTTTTTGCAGCTCCTATGAAATAGGCTATAGATTGAGGTTTTATTTGTTTTATATCTATATCTCTTTCTAATAGGAGTTCTTTTATGACATTTTCGCTGTCATCAGAGTCATATATAGAGAAATTGTTAGTTAATCCCACTTCTTTGGCATTACTTCTTAATATCATTGCTCCTATTGAATGAAATGTACCAATTGTAGGAAAGCCTTTATTCTCTGAATTTAAATCTTTAAGTAAGGTAGTGACTCTTTCTTGCATCTCTCCTGCTGCTTTTTTGGTAAATGTGACTGCCATGATATTTCTGGGACTAACTCCTTTTGCAGTAATCAGATACGCTATTCGGTTAGTAATGACTCTTGTTTTGCCAGATCCTGCTCCAGCAAAAACAAGAAGTGGTCCTTCAGTACAGAGAACAGCTTTCTTTTGTCCGGGATTTAATCCCTTTAATATATTTTCTATGTTCATTGAAATATTCTTTAAATTTTTCTTAAAAATCTTGAGGCTACCCAGCCTTCTGCTTCAAGACCAAATTTTACTCTAGACCAAGCATCTTTCTCTTCTAACAGTATAAAGACGGTACCGCTATCAACTGTATCAAGAATTTTACAACTATACCATTGACACTCTCTAATATTTACAAATCCGTATTGTGGAGATACTACTTCTACCAATTGGCTATTTCCTTTTACAATATTTAAAACAACATCAAAAGTGGAATCTTCAAATGGTTGATCATTGAATTTAAGTAGTACAAAAGATTCTTTTACTTCACCTACTTTGACTTTAGCTTCCATTTCAAAAGAGACTTCTATGCTCTCACCAGGTAGAATCACTTTATCTGAAATACTTACTGGTCTGGAAAAGCTTTCCCAAACTTGATTGATTGCGAATCCACTGTTTTTTCCATTTGCAGTAGCAACATAAATTGGATTTCTATCAGTAAACCATACAAAATCGTTCATGTTTTTGAGGGTAAATGATACTTTTGTTCTTTTTAATACTTCGACATCTTTAACATACTGTAGATTCTCTATTTTCGCTTTAGGTGTTAGATTACTTCCTTTACTTTCTTTCCAATTCCCAAAGAGTTCTTTGACAGACAGTAAGAACTCTCCTGTAGCGGGTTTATATGAGAGTGCGGATATTTCGTTGTCGTTTTTCTTAATATCTAAAGTAACTGCTTCTATTTGTGATATGCTCCATTTTGAAGAGATATCATCTACGATTTCTTTTAATGAGGATTGAGCTCTTACTGTCATTATTGGGTTGTTAGATAGGTATCCTATTAGGATTGCACCATCAGCATTTTCTATTCCAGTATTTGCTCCTACATATCCAGTTTTTCCTTGATAGATTAATCCGCTTTCATCTAAAAGGTAGGTGTACGGTAAATCCATTAAGTGTAATCTTGTAATTGAGTAGTAGTAGAGGAATTTGACCCATTTTGCAGGATCTCTTGATAGTGATTGGGATACTGTATTCACGGGTGTTATGAGGATTTTATTTGGCTCTGAGTAGGTTTGATTAGAGCTGTCTAACAGAGATGTATCAAATTTCTGAGAGGATACAGAGTAGAAGGAGAAAGCATCTACCATAGATGGAAGTAACAACACAACTATTACTAAGAAAATCGGCAATAGAAATTTTTTCATTCTTTTATTGTATCATCTATTTAGATGATTTGGGATATTTTTAAATTCTTACTGTTCTAAATACGGGACAGGAAGATTACCTTCATCTTCAACTCCACTTCTCTCTAAGTACTCTTCTGAGACAGCACAGATATAGTAGTTGATAGTAGCTAGATACTCATTTCCTACAAAATCTTTTAACCTGACATCTGAATTAATTATATACACAGGGTATATATATCCGTATGAGAAATTTCTGAATAGATGTGTAGAAATAAGCTGATTAGGATCATCTTGAATTATTTCTATAGAGGATTGCTGTATTGGATTTTTTCCATAATAGCTCTCATGCATACTAATATATTTTCCAAAGATTCTCTTTGCATTTACAAGGTTAGTGGGATTTATTGGAAGATATGTAGAGTATTCGATAGCTGATGATGCATCATAAAGAAAAATATCGAATTGATATAGATTGTTTGAGCTATCTACACGAAGTTTATACGCATTTGAATCTATTTCAAGAGAACCAAACTTAAACTGTCCAATATTATACTTTCCTGTATATATATAACCCCCATCAAAATCTTTTGATTTGCTAATTCCATCAACTTGATAATCGAGATAACTTTTAAAAAAATCTATGACATCGTTCTCGTCTACAATCTTGATTCCTAAATCTGTTTTCTCCTGAGAAGTTAGACTTAAAAGACCCATATCGTAATTGTACCCAACTAGAATTGTACCGAAACTCCAACTAATCGCATATTGTGACTCAGCAATTTTTGTAAGATTTCGATTTAACTTCGCAACTAAATCTTCAATTGATGTGCTTCTTGCTCGAATTGTATATACAGGAATATATTCACTTTCAAAAAGTGATTGTGTAGATGGTACTGTTTTGATACTGTATGTACTCTGGAGTGCAAATGGCTCAACAAATACTTTATTATTAGCTACAGAAGGAGTAGTTTGCTCTTTCTCTTGTTTAGTAAGAATAAATACTACAACAAAAATTATTCCTAGAATTATTCCTATTAGAATAAACCATTTATATTTCACAAAAAAGTCCTTCATATTATATTTACATTATCTACAAAAATTGATAGAAGATGCAACCATGCTTCCACATGAACTTGATATAGCACCTGGAACATTTCGAGCTAAATCAGAGAGCTGCCCCTCTGAACAACCTCTAGAGAGGAAGTATGATTTTGTTGAAGTTGCAGTTACACACTGTCCATTTACTTTGAATTTGTATCCTCCACCATTGCCTGCTAGTAAATCTGCTCCCCATTCACGTACTACAGATGGAGCTCCTCCCATATTTCTTCCTTGTACTTGATGTAAAAGTTCATGAGCAAATAGTTTCGAGAGAGTTGCGTTAGATTGGCCACTTAATTTATCACCTCTACAGTAAATTTTATCAGCACTATAACACCATGCCCAATCAATACTAGAACACATACGATGTCCAGGACATGAGACAAGCTCTAACTGCGTTCCAAGTCCCATACTTGCCGCCATTTTATTGTATATTTCCATAACAGATCCAGAGAAAATCGGAACATCAGCACCGAGGTCTACAAAATTGAAGTCTCCCCCTTCAACTTCACTTTCACCATCTAAATTATTAGATCCATTACATTTTACTACTTCAACAGGAGCGACATTTGAGTTTACTGAAAGAAAGGCTGAACTTCTAAAGACAACCGAAAAAAACAAGACTAAAATACCAATCAGTCCGATTATAGAATATAGCAATCCCTGGATTCCTAGTTTTATTACTGGTTTTGCAATTTTTTGAGCTAACTTCATAGCAGCACTTGCAATAGCATCACCAACAACCATACCTAGAGGACCAAGAACTCCACTAAGAGCTGTTCCTATAGCCTTCCCTAACACCTGAACTCCACCTTTCTCTACCCATTCTTTCAACAACACAGATGAGAACTTCTTAAATGCTTCACTTTGAAGAAGCAGATTAGCTATTTTCTCTCTAGCTTTTTTACCTATTTTCGAGTCAAAGTATCCTGAAACTTTATCCTGCCAACGCTTTACAGTATTAAATCGATATGCTATTTTTCTTAATCTTTCATCTTTTTTAAGAAATTTCGTAATAGCCTCTACCTGTTCTGCCGGAACAACTGAAATTATACTATCGAGATAGATATCATCTACTTCTCCTTTATCATTTATTAGCTTTGACATATCAAAACCAGTGATACTATTTCCAAACTTGTTTTGAAATTTATTCATATTCTCATACACCTTGTATGCATACAGCTCTCCATTAAACAGGGATTTAATACGGGCTACTGGCGTATTGTAGTATATCTTAAGCATAGCATCGTTATATGCTTGCGAATATCTAGATCCAGAAGTTTTTGCTATTTTAAACCCGATATCAGATCCATTAACATTAATTTTGCTAAAACCCCTAACACCAGCTTCACTTAATGTTTTTCTAGATGCTATATCTAGAGGGTTAGCCCAACTTTTATTAGATGGGTCAAAGAAAGCTCCTGTTATAAAGACATCCCCAAGGTTAATATTGGCTGTTGCTTTAAGAGAAGAAATAAAGCCATCAGCTTTTCCCCAAAAAGCAGATGCTCTCATAACTGCTGATAATCTTCTATCAGAACGTATAGATTTTATTTCCCTCTCTAACTCAGCTATTTTATCATCTTTATCAGGATCACTACTTGCTCTTAAACCTCTTATCGCAGTTTTATATTTCTCTATCTCTAAATCATTTTTTCTTTCGTTTATTTCTCTCTGCTCCTTTGATAACGAAGAGTCTAATTGTCTTCTTGCTCTATAATAATTCTCTGCTTTCAAAATATCCCCAGATTGTTCTGCTGCTTCAGCTTTATCTCGTATATCTTGTCCTTCAAGAAAAACATAAGCATTCTTATCGTATATTAATGATCTTCTACCCTTCTCTGTCGTCGCTTTAGCTAGCATCTTTTTATACTCTTCAAATTTTCTTTTTGCTACAACATCAGAACCATATCTCTCTTTGAAATCTACTAAGGTATACGATCTTGTAGGACTAACTAAATGTTTATCTATTAACTGCCCTGTTCTTTCTCCAACTCCAGCTACTTTTGTAGGATCAAAATTTGCTGTTTGCTTGAATCTATCTGAGCTTCTATGCACTTGTGACATAGCCAAGACAGTCTCTCTGTCTAATCCATGCTTTCTAGCCCATATTCCTCCCAATGCTCCCTGAATAGCATCACCTGCCCATAATGCTTTGTTTACTTTTCTATTTGCATCATATTTTGCAAATGCTTTATCTAAAAAGCCAGTAGGATCTTTTAATGCTTTTGGTATATCTTTTACATTAAATTTGACTTTATCTCTCTCTCCAGTACCGTATCTAAAACTTAGTAAATCATAATTAATCACCTCCTCAAATGCACTCATCGTCGATTTGTTAACAAAGAGAAGTGGGTTTTCAAGAGTAGCTATCAGAGCATCTGCGAACTCAGAAGTACCATCTATACCAGTAACTTTAACTGGCTTGACTTTTACAGGCGACTTCTTTGTTTCTGCAAAAATAAAGTCGTATATGGATCCCAAAGCATCTTCATACTGTTTCGGTTTCTCCTTGGCCATATATATTTATAATTAGACTATTTAAACATTCCACCTATAAATGGTACTCCAGACAAGCTTGCTTTTATAGAAGTTGCCGCATCTCCTGCTTGTTTAGATGCTGTAGGAGGTATTAAGGTTGCTGCTATTGCAGGAGCACTTGAAGCAGCATATATCGCAACTATTTTAACAACTGCTAGTATAAAATTACCCACTTCTAAATTTGCAGCTCCCTCACCTGTCAATGTTGCAGGAAACATCAAAGATAATCCTTTGAAATCAGCATAATAAGGAAGATTGACAATAGTATATGCTATTGGAAAGACTAATACATTTCTCAATGTTGATTTAAATATATTTATAGTAGATGCCTCATTCCCTGGCAATGCTCCTGCAAATATCGCTAATGGAGCAACTATAACATTTATAATAATTCCAAGATATGCTTTTAATAAAGTTAGCCAAAGTTTAACCATACCAACAAACAGAATTCCAATTATTATTAAAGTTAATAACAAGCTAGTTATTCCTACAACAATAACTCCACCAATTCCAAAAATTGCTAATATAGAGAAGACGAGAGTCCCAACATTTTCACTAGGTCCACCTAATTTGAAAACAGCATTTTTGTCGAAGAAGCCACTCATCATTTGTTTAGGATTTGTAACATTTATTCCTTCACCTGCATCGCCATACAACAAGACCTCTACAAGTCTCATTATAAAACCTCCTAGATCTATAATTAGACCTATGATAGCGAAGCTGAAAGTAACAAGTACTAATGCAACTATAACTTTAGGAATTGCATTACCTACTGTGACCATCATTTGTCCACCTATCTTATGTCTAAACATAATCATAAAACCAATAACTATCATCACTAACACAAACCCAATATATGCTATATCTCTAGTAGCAGTCCACAAAACATCTACTTTAGATGTTCGTAAATCCTCATATCCACCTGCATATGTACTGCTTGAATCTGCATATCCTGGAACCCACTGGCTTGCTAAATGATCAGTAACATCCACATCAGGAAAGCTATTAAACATTGTATATACCGCTTTTTCACTTGTTTCTAACAAACCCATTTTCGCACTTTCTGGGATATTTGGATCATTCATTACTCGTTCACCTCCAACAGTACATGTAGGACATACCTCCATTGTAGTGGTTTCTAAAGCACCATATATCTGCTTACCTATGAATTGAGAAATATTCTCACCTATACTATCTGTAAATTTTCCTACTTTTTCAATTAATTTCTGCCAACCTGTCCTAGTATCTAATTTGGGTGATTCTTGCGCATAAGCTGTTCCTACCACTGATCCTAGTAAGAGGAATGATAATAAAGAAATTGTAATAAATTTTCTTAGTTTAATCATCTATTGTTATTTATAATAATTTATATTTTTCTATAATTTATAATATTCCGCTGATTTCTTTATATCTTCTTCTGTTGAAGACCAATATGTATCAAAATTCTTAGGGAAATCCTGACCAGGAGCACTATCTGTCTTATTTAAAAAATAATTTAACATTGTTGGTGAGTCATCCCAAATACATTTTACATCTATTTCTAATCTTGTCTCCACTACCATTGCTCTACAAGGTGTAGCTACAAAATGCATCAGACTTTCTTCTGATTCGCCAGATACTATTTTCTTGTTACTTGCTTGTTCAGGAGAGAGGGTAGCTTTATGTACATATGTCATCGCTGCTGTAGCACATCCTTCTGTCTCACATTCATATGGATCTCCGAAAATAGAAGACATTGTCACACCAATATCTTCTGGCTTAATACAATTATCTGTACGTTCTCCTTCTTCGCAATCTTCATCATTTTCATCACATTTAATCCCATTACATGCATTCCATTGGGCTCTGCTAAAAGGATTTTTAAATATCCCCTTAATTTTTGCAACAATATCCCAACAGGCATGTTTTAGACCATAATCAATAGATTTAAAATCTTCTCCCTCTTTTATACAACCATCTACAGGACTCTCATCATATTTATCTCCTCCAGGAATCTGCTGACGCATATATAACCCATCATCTTTGTCTGATGATATATAGTTACTTTTACCGACATTAAAATCAGATACTGCGACTTTATCCACACAATTACATTTAGGATCGTGACTAGCATTTCTAACTACATATTTACCTGCCTCATGTATCTCGGTAATTTCAGGATCTGCAGAGACAGTTCCCTCTACTGTGAATTTTTGCCTTACAGTACCATCTATGTTTTTACGAAACGTTTCTGCTTCTTGAGGAGCAAGAGCTCTACTTTGATATGCTTCATTAATTTGCTCACCACTAGATCTATACTCAGAGGTTCTTGTTGTAATAGTTTTTGTACTATTATCATATGTATACTTCCCAAGCCAATATGCTAATGGGTATGTCACTTCTGTAAGCTGTATCTCAGCATCTTTAGCAACTCTAATCTCATCATTCTCAGCTGAACCTCCTTCATAATTTATACTTCCAGTACCATTAGAACAAAGTATCGTATCTGAAGCTACATGATTTGCTACATTATAATCTTCACATGACCAAGCTGTCTTTCCTCTCACAACATCTAACACACCTAAGACCGAATCAGTAATATCTACGGTTTCAGATGCTGGTAATACTGTCACTTTAATACTGTTCTGTTCTTCAGGTAATATTTTTTCCTCTGTCACCTTGGATTCTACTCCTCCACAATTTGTACACTCTTCTGTAGACACCACTTTAATCTCAGTAGCTTTAGATTCAACATGTATTTTGTTTGAAATTTTTACAGCAAAAAAAGCAAATACTCCTAATAGAGTTAAGAAGTACAAGCCTTTTTTGTTGTTTCTTTTTTGTATCATAAGTTAGTAACCATTTTACCTTTATATTTCTTCCTTTTAACAGACTTAAAGTATATTATACTTCCTAAGAGAATAAAAGAGAGCGAGATTGCTAAACCGTAAATCATATCTTCTACTATTCCTGTTTTTGGAATAGAACCACTTGTAGTAGTTATTCTGTTCGTAGAGGTTGATGAAATTGTAGGATTGCTTACAGGTAATGAAGAACCATCTGTCGCACCTAATATTCCGTAATTTGTTAATCTTGGAACTTTTCCTACTGATGTAGAAGTGGGTATAGATGAGATATCTTTTAGATCAACATCTATATCAATACTTTCAACATCTTTCATGGTAGTTGTTTGAGTCTTAACATCAAATGTTGTCATTACATCCAAGCTAATTTTATCAGGAGATGTATATTCGAAATATTTTGTACCATCTGTGCTCCAGCTATTTGAAACAGTCAAGGTAAATAACCCAGCATCTCCGATAACAGAAGAGATTGGAAGACTTTTTCCTAATGTTCCTGTTTCATCTGCATCTTCTATACTTGCTATTAATATACCCTCACCATGAGATGGCATACTGCTGAATTTTCCTTTTATACTTTTAAATGCAGGAGGTGAGCTTAATGTTGCAAATGAATCTATACTGTATTTTGCTCCACTGTTGTCATATGTGTTTTTACCAGAGAGAACTTCGTAGTAGTATGTGGTTTCAGGTTGGAGTTTTGATACATCTATATTGTGTACATAGTATTCTCCTTGTGAGACTAACCCATCTCTTGTGTCTCTAGCCGTATTGTTTAGATTTGATTTACTTGTTCCGTAATTCACAGATCCTTTCTCTTTCTCTTTAGAGAGCCATACTACAGTAAATCCTGTATCTGTTAAGTTTGTTACTTTGATGCTTTTCTCTCCAGTTACAGAAGATGTAACAGGTGATGAAGCTACTTCCGATGAGAGATTACCCCAAATTAATTGATGTATGATTCTATATCTCCTTGTGAAGGTTTCTTCAGGTTCAGGTATTGGTGCAGGAGGTGGTGTTGGAGTTGGAGTTGGAGTTGGTCTAGGCGTGGGTGTTGGAGTAGGAGTTGGCGTCGGTGCAGGAGGGGGGACTTCGTCATATGCTACTAATTTTGCTCCATCTGGTATGAAAGAGTACATATCTGTTCTTTCAGCTAATGCTAATGTGCTAGATGCTACTAATTTCCCATCATTGTTGAAAAGTGAGGAGTAGCTTCCTTCTAATACAGCTCCCCTGTTTACTCCTGCTACAACTATTATTGATATATTAGAGATATTAGATATGGTAACAAGTTTCTTATCTGAGATATTTCTGAGAGAAGCTAGGTCTATTAACCAGGTGCCATCTTCTTCTTTTACTCTAGCAGATACAGGGTATGTTGATTTGTCACTTAGTGTTGCATATATTATTGCGTTATCTCCTGTTTTTGTAGTAACAGATCCGAATATTGGGTGTGGAGTTACTTGTTGTGGTGTTATCGAGGGGGTTGTAAATGTAAATTTCTTTCCTGATTCAGATGCATATTTATCTGTTCCAGAGAGTATTGTAAAGTCGTATGCTGTTCCTTGTTCTAGGTTATCTATTGATACATAATGAGTCAATTTCCTCCCTACTCCTCTGGCATCAGCTACTTGTGATTTCTGTGTTCCATTTTGATATACAATTACTGCTCCTGTTACTGGTGAGTCTGTTGCCCATGATATGTTTATTGAATTTGTAGTTATATCACTTACTACTACATTTTTTGGTTGTGTGTCTGCTGCTGCGTTGATTATTACTTGTACTACTTTGTATGTAGCAAAGAGTAGTATTGGTAGTCCTACTATGAGGATTATCAACACTATGTTGTTTGTTCTTCTTTTAGGAAGCTGAGCAATTTTCATTATGAAATATGATACCTTTTAATGGAGTTTGTGACAATATTGTTCTACTCTTATTTTTTTTCTTCTGTGTCACCTTTTATTCCTGTAATTATTCCATTTACTACGGATATGGCTGCTTCTATTCCTCTGACTGGTTTGACTACTAGGTTGTTTACTTCATTTAAGGTGTCTGTCACAGATGATACAGATGTTTGTAGATCTTTAATTATTGGTTCTGTTTTAGCTACAGTATCTCTGCTTTCTTTTAGTAGCATTGCTAGGTAATACAGGACTAGGCATATCATTACAGTTAGTATTGCTATGACTATCATCCAGAATACTGGTGGTATTGTTTCCATTTTTTTCGTTTTACAAATTATTTACATACTCTTGCTATTTCCACATGCACCGTTATGGGTGCCTCCTTCATGCCAAAGTAATGAGCCACAATTGCTGTCTTTTGGTTTGAATTCGTTGATTCGAATAAAGTAACCATTACTTGGACTGATTGGGAAATCAAAACCGTATTCTTTACCTTCACTTAATTGTAAGCCTTCATATCTACCCTTAGATGTTGGCCACCATGAGATATTATTTGCAGTAAGTCCTTCTATTTTGTTGATACTATCAAGAAGGCTACGAGCGGTATAATATGTCTGTGTATAGCCATGGACTCCTACTAGATTCCAACCTGCACTGAGATTCATTGGTACACTACTGGTTATTTTGTATCCTGGGATACTAATATCCATTGTATTGGTACTGTATACTAGGTATCCTCGTCCTGGAGTTACACTAAAGTCTTCTCCTGTGGTTTCTCCATTAACATATCCTATACCTTTCCATCTACCATCTGCAAAGTAGGAGAAGTGTTCTACTTGGGCTCCTTTACTTACCAACCATTTTAGAAGACTTGAGGCCTTTGTGTATTCATCGTTATCTAGTTTAGGGATGTAATTAAATGAGACTAGGTTTACACCTTGTTTAAGGTTGAGTGTCATAACATCTGCACTCTTTTTGTATTTGATATCTAAGGCATTTGATTTTAATACATAGTCTTCCCCTACCTTAGGATTGTCTGGATCTGCTGGGAATTGTAGGCCTGGTGTACCATTCATTTCTACATAGAAGATACGAAGATTATTATCTCCTCCTTCTACTTTTTCACTTTCTGTAAGACCATTCACTTCCATATCATAGAAGCCGTATTCTGGAAGATATGTGATGTAACCACTACCTAGAGTGTTTGTTTCGGTAGCTTGATCTTCTACACCTAGAATATTATCTGATACTCCTTGAACTTTATTTTCTAGTAAAGGTTGGGACATGCATTCTCCAAAAGCTTCGCCACTTTTTTCAGCACAAACAGATAATCTTGTTCGAAGTACTCCATCAGCAGTACTTATTCTTCCTATAAATCTTCCGGTGTCATCTCCCTCCTCTTTAGCAGCGTAATACTTATCATAAAGGTCTTGCATTTCTAGCCCAATTGTACTATCTAAATATTTTATAAAATCCTCATATGGTTCTTGGGATATCTCACTATCTAGCCCAAAAGAGATATTTTGTTTTAAAGTAAATGACCCTTTTTTTGTATACTCATCACAATTGTATTCTAAAAAAACATCCAAACAATTTGAACTCCCTTTGCATAGGTTCTCCTTCATTTTCTCAAAATTAAACTCTTCTTCCTCTGTTGGTATTTTTTCTTCTAGCTTCGTACTACTAGTAGTATCAACCTTTACATCTAATAGACCTTTTCCCTTATCAATATTTTCTTGTCTAAGCGAAGCATAGTATTCTATTTGTGCTAGTGTAATATTCTCTAACTTTAATTCTACTAAGTAAGGAAACAACGTCTTCAACTGATCACTAACAGGAAAGCTTGCATTTTGACCAACTCCTGAAGATTTTTCCACATCGTAAGATTTATTTATTGTTACTTGTTGACCAATACTGTTTTTTAAAACAATAGTAGAAGAATCTTTAAAAGATTCTTTCTCCATTTCTCCAATAAGATTAATTAAATCTTTTATAACTTCCTTATGAGCCTCCCCCCCTTTAATCAATGTTTCCAACAAGCTATCCACTTCTACAGGGTAATAATCCATTTTAATTGTACATAGAGCAGATTTCTCATTACACTTTATTGAATCTAAATCTTTTTTTGTTACATACCCTTTAAGATACGAAGGTAGTGTTCCTAAATCATTCATAGTATAAGTAAGTGTGAAAGATTGAGGGTTTTCTTTCTGTCCCAAATATTCCCAATTATCAGTTACTTTACGACACTGTCCATTAATTAAAACAAACCCAACAGAAGAACATTTTTTGTTATCTGAGCTTTCAGTCAAAAACTTAATCGTTGTAACATTGTTACCACCAGAGTTCTCAGTCACTATCTCATAATTAACAATATCCTTATTTCTAGATCCATCTTCATTAAATAATTTCCCTTCTCCTATAAAAGCAGAAGCTTCAAGAGAAACAGAATCTAAAAGATTGAGATTGCCTGCACATGCTACTGCTGTGTTACAATAACCCATTGCCTCTAATATACCTAATTCAGTTGTAATTTTCTCTCCATTAGGACCAGTAACATACGGAACATCATTCTCATCCTTTTTAGCATTCTTATCTTTAAGCCTTAAAACAAGGTTATTTTGGGCATAACCTGCTCCTATGATATCTTTCCTTACAAACAAAGCTTGATCAGGACATTTCACAGTATCCTTTCTATTAGTGGTAGTACAATCTACATAATTAGATTGAGACGGAGTAGAGCCCACTTGTTCTTCTCTGTCACCTTCGTTTTCATTATTAGTAGGGACACGTATTTCAGGAGTTGTTGTTTTATTAGCAATAGCATCCATATACTCTGCTTTGGCTTTCTCAGTATTTTTCTTAGCTACTTCAACCTTTTCTAAATCTTGTCTATACTGTTTGACTGCATCCATTTCTCTAACAGTAGCTTCTACTAAATTAGCTTTAGGAGATTTAATACTTAGTGGTTTAAGCTCCTCATTATCTCCACCTGTAGTTACTCTAGGAGCTGCATAAGAATCATTAATATAACTACTTCCCATACTCAAATCCTTCTCCCACTTATCACTTACTACTAAGTCTGGATAAGCTACCGTACTATCTCCATAAATCCAATCATAACCCTCACTCAATGTGTAATTCTCATACTGGGCATAAGCCTTTATCATATCCTGACCTACCTCTACTAATATTGGTTCGCCCTCTATCGTACGGATGTTATTACCATCTAAATACCAACTTCCATTATCTGATGTTGCACTACTGTAATACATTGACTCCTTATTCAAATATCCATTTACAAACTTGATATACACTATGGAATCATTTACATAATCTCCCTCATCACTTACTACCTTACCAAATATTGGAGCTGGGGTTTTTACCTCTGTATCTAAGGTATAGAAAGTAGCACTCTTATTCATATCCATCTTCCAACTTATTAATCCATCTCCTACTCTAAAGTAATACTCCTTGTTTGCATCCAAATTCTTTAAAGTCACATGGTGAGTAAAGTACTTACCAAACTTCCATACCTTAACACTATCACAGTTATAGTTGCTAGTATCTACTACAAAGTCTTCACTTACCTTTGCTTTTTTATTAAAACTATCTACGCAACCTTTCTCCGCCACTGCTATATCCCTATCGTCAAATGCCTTATCAGAACCTATCCAACTTAAAGGACCTGGTAATATATTATCCTTCTCTTTGTAATACACCACTCCTCTCATTGGATAGTTAGTCATCCAAGATACTGTGAAGGATGTATCTGTTACATTTGTTAATCTAACATCGTGAGGTTTAAAGAATATTGATAGGAAAAGTTGAAAGGCTAAAAACAGTACCAAAGCTATACCTAACAGTATGCCTAACACCTTAAATACCTTCTTAAGTATTCTCTTAGCTTTCTCTCCCTTGTACTTGCCACTATCCACTATCTGGGGATCTGCACCCTCTGTATACACAGTTCCACCTACCCAATTTTCCATAATATATGGCAGTCAAATTATATCTACATATATATAACTAAATAGAAAGACAAATGTCAAACCTATACACTAATCATGTACTAACACATACTCTCCTTTTTCAAAAATCCCATACAAATACTTTGCATCCTCCACCTTCATTCGTATACACCCACCACTAATTCTTCTACCTATATTACTTACTGGCTCAATCCATCTACTACCATCAGATTTTGGTATCCATATCAAACCGTGCAAACCGTACCAAGTAGACTTACTTGGCTCATAGTAAAATGCCATCCAGTAAGGCATATACTTATCTCCAGGCGCTATTGGTTGCAACCCTTTATCTACAATATTAAAAACACCTTTAACAGAAGAATCCTCTCTTGCTCCAGATAGAAATATCTCTTTAATAACTACACCATCTATCCATACATACAGTTTTTGCTGAGTGTTATCAACTTCTATATATTTGTATGCAAATTTACCATCTGTAGAAGCTGTCATTATTGATGGTATATTTATTTTAATATCATATTCACCAGCTACATACCTGTCATTTAACATCTCATATATAGCAGAGTAATTAGGAATATATTCAGAAACTCTACTCAGATATTCTCCTTTCGAATTTTTCACTAGTTCTTGTTTAGAATAAAGTGGAAGGAAATACTTCTCTAAGTCCGTATGTATCCATATATTTAGTAAATTGGAAGATATTTTTCCGTTTTCAACCATTTCTAAGAATCTCTTACTTTCGAGTTGTTTACAGAAATCCATATAGCAGAATTGAATACTGTACTCAGAATCCACTTCAACTCCTTTTACTTCTTGACTATGTTCTATCGTTGAAACAATTGGTTTTTCTAGAGCTACGACATTAGGTTTTTGTACCACCTCCCTCTCTTCTCTATTTTTTGAGATCATTAATAGTCCGGTAAGCAACAAAGCTATGCACCAAATACTCATTACAAAACATAGTAGCTTAGAGTTTGTTGAGCTTTCTTTTGAGGCAGATTTCATTCTTAGTAATGTATATGAAATATGCTCTAATTTCAAATATCTATACACATTTAGAAGAAGGAAGTTATTAACGATGCGTTAGTTCAGAGTATTAATATCAAGAGTTAAATACTCAGATACGGACTTATAGAATCTTAAATATCTATGAAATTTAGGATGGTAAGATAGATACCGTAAGAGAATTCACCTACCTTTAACCTATGTATAGTATAATACTGTATGCAAAAATATTTTATAAAACATAAGTTATCTGTAGATGATATAGCTCATCTCTCTGATTCTGATAGCAGAAATTCTATTGCTCAGAAGTTGGTAGATATTGAAGATGTGGTGATAATTGAGACATACGAGAAGAGATTTCTTGCCCAGGTTACAGATATTACTAAGAATTCTGTAGAGGTTCAGATTGTAGAGGATCTCGGAGAGAGGGAATCGGAATATACTCCTGATATCACTATTATCCAATCATTAAGTAATGATACTAAGTTTAATTACTTTATCGAAAAAAGTGTTGAATTAGGAATTGAGAGGATTATCCCTATTGAATCAAAGTATTCGTTAAAAAGTGTAAAGAAGGCAGAGAAGGACGTAGGATTTTGGAATAAATTGGTTAAGGATGCAACAGAACAATCAAGGAATATTTTTCCTACAATTATTGATAAACCGATTAAAATATCTGATTTGAACAAATTGGCTATGAGGAATGACTCTGTTAAGATTTGTTTAGCTACTGAGGTGGATAGTTCTAAATATTTAAGTGAGTTAGTAAATGTGTTAGATTTCTCTAAACCTGTATATGTAGCTATTGGTCCTGAAGGTGGATGGGATGTCTCAGATATCGATGTATTTAAAAGATTAGGTTTTGTTTTTGTTAAATTGAAAGGAAATATACTGCGTACAGAGAGTACTGGTTTAGTTATTGGAAGTATAATTAAATATATTAAGGGGGATATATAATGAAGAAAAGAAAAAGAAGTAATTACAAACAAACAAGAGAGAAGTTTACTAATCGTAATATTCCTGAGAAATACTATACAAAAGATGATGTTTTTTTCTCTCGTATGGCAAGTATTTTAATGGTATCAAAGGGTAAGGTTAGGAATGTTTTTTCTCATAGGCCGATAACTACTATTCGATTAAATTCATTAAAGGGTGATGTTAAAGAAACAAAGGATATATTAGCTAGAAAAGGGTTTGATTTAGAAGAGGTTAGTTGGGCTAGGAATACTTTTTTTGTTTTGAATAAGGATAAGTCGGAAGTTTCGCAAACTGAGGAGTACAATGATGGTAAATATTATATTCAAAATCTTTCAAGTATATTAGCTACTACGATTTTAGATCCTAAGGAGAATGAAAAAATTTTGGATATGTGTGCTGCTCCTGGGAGTAAGAGTACACATATAGCTGATTTAACTAATGGTAAAGCTCAGATTTTAGCAAATGATTCTGATATGAAAAGGGTAGATGATTTACAATCTGTGGTTAATCAGTTTGGAGACAAGAGTATTAAGGTGACATTGAGTGATGGTAGAGATTTTGGCAAGAAGTATCCTATCTATTTTGATAATGTGCTTCTTGATGCTCCGTGTAGCGGTGAGGGTTTAATATATATGAATGGTCCTAGGCCTTTAAGGTATTGGAGTATGGATAAGGTTAAGAGGAGTGTGTTTGTTCAGAAGGAGTTAATAGTTTCGGCATTTAAGACATTGAAGCATGGTAATAGTATGGTTTACTCTACATGTACTTTGGAGCCTGAGGAGAATGAGGGAGTTGTATCTCATCTTTTGAACCTATTTCCTAATGCAAGAGTCGAGAAGATTGAGTTGATAAAGGATGAGAAATTTAATGTATACAGAGAATATATTAAGCCAGGAATTAGAAAATGGAGTGGTCATACATATAACTCTGAGGTGGTGAATAGTATTAGAATAATTCCTAATGCTAAAATGATGGGCTTCTATATTGCAAAGATATTTAAGGAGTAAGTTGTAGACAGGTAGATACACTCTACCTACCTAGTAACTATGATTATAAAAGCTACTTTTCCTCTTTCTTTTTATCAGATTCTTTAGATTTCAAACCTTTCATTGATAGCTTTATCTTTCCCTGACCATCTACTCCAACAATCTTTACTTTAATAATATCGCCTTCGTTTATGAATTTCCTGACATCTTTAACAAATTCATCAGAGATTTCTGAAACATGAAGTAATCCTGCAACACCTGGAGCTAAATCTACAAATCCTCCGTAAGGCATAATTGAAGCAACTTTACCTTCATATATTTCACCTATTTGTGGTACAAAATTGTATCCTCCTATAATCTTAGAAGCTTCATCTATTGATTCCTTTGAAGAGCTATAGATGTTTACTGTTCCATCTTCATCAATTTCAATCTCCGCTCCTGTTCTTTCAGAAAGTTCTCGTATATTTTTTCCTCCTGGGCCGATTATCTCCCCTATTTTGTCTGTAGGAACTTTAATCTGAATGACTCTTGGAGCATACTGAGACATTTCTGTTCGAGGCTCTGAGATAGCTTCTTTCATTTTTCCTAAGATTGCCAATCTAGCGTCTTTGGATTGTTTGAATGTTTGTTTTACTACTTCCATACTTAAACCTTTTGTTTTGGTATCCATCTGTACAGCTGTTACACCTTTATCTGTTCCTGTGATTTTGAAATCCATATCTCCATAGAAGTCTTCAACATCTCTCATATCTGTTAAGACTTTGAATGTTCCATCCTCTCCTGTGATTAAACCACAAGCTACTCCTGCTACTGCATTTTTTAGTGGAACTCCTGCTGCCATTAAAGACATTGTAGATCCACAAGCTGATGCCATGGAGCTAGATCCGTTCTCTCCTTGTATTTCACTCATGACAAGCATGGTATATGGGAATTCTTCTTCTGATGGAATTACTGGCCAAAGTGCTTTCTCTGCTAACATACCGTGACCGATAGCTCTTCTGCTAGGAGAGAGTTTGACTCTATCAGCATCTCCATATGCAAATGGTAGATCATTGTAGAAATGCATATATCTTTGCTCTCTTTCACCTTCCATATCATCAACTAATCTAACATCTTTCAAACTTCCTAATGTCGTTACTGTTAATGTTTGAGTTACTCCTCTTGTAAATAGTGCTGAACCGTGAACTCTAGGTAATAGGTCTACTTCTGTTGCCATCTCTCTAATCTCATCTACTTTTCTTCCATCTGCTCTTACATCTTTTTCTAATATTAGTTTTCGTAAAGCTTTCTTTTGTAATGCATCATACGCTTCATCCATTGCTAATTTGGAATACTTCCCTTCTAATTTTTCATACAATTCTTTTTTACTTGCTTCATGTACACTTCTATCTCCTACTCCATTTTGCAAATTTTCTGTAATTGTCTTCTCACCTAGAATTTCTAAAACAGCATTACTAACCTCTTCATCTAGCAAGTATGAAGTGTATGTTTTCTCGTTTGGTTCTACTAATTTTAAGAACTCATTTTGTGCTTTTATCCACTCTTCCATTAATGAGAGAGATTTTTCCATACCTTCAAATATTTTTTCTTCTTCTACTTGATATGCTCCTGCATCTATCATTGTAAATGTTTTTCCATCTCCAGCTACTACGTAGTTCATTTTCTCTTCTTCTGAAGTCAAATCCATAGATTTAAGTACATTTACAATGTTTCCATCTTTATCAAGGCCTACTCTAACCGCTGCGAGAGGTCCTTCAAATGGTGCTCTTGAGTTCATTAATGCTAAAGACACTGCATTGATTGCTAAAAGTGCTGGATCGTTTTCATTGTCGTATGACATAACGGTAACAATTACACTTACTTCATCTTTATAGTCATGTGGGAATCTAGGTCTAACAGCTCGGTCTATCATCCTTGCTTTTAGTATTGCATCATCACTTGGAAATCTTTCTCTTTTTACAAATCTAGATCCACTTATTTTACCTGAAGCATAGAATTTCTCTATGTACTCTACTGTTAGTGGGAAATAGTCCATTTCTCCAGTTGCTTCTTTGCTGTTTACATTTACTGTAATAACTGTGTCTCCCATTCTTGCAAGAATAGAGGACTGAGATTTTAGAGCCAACTTTCCAGTTTCGAAGGTACATTTTCGTCCTTCTATCTCAAACTCATATTTTTTCTCGTTAAATAACATGTTTATTTAAATAAATTTATATCAAATCACAGGTTAATCACCTGTATATTCTAATTGGAAAGTTGTTACAAAGAAAGGGTGTCTCCCTTTTTAAATCTTTAGCTTCTTACTCAATGTGTTAAATCGCTCTTCTTCATTACTTTTCAAGTACTGCATTAATCTTCTTCTTTTACCTACCATCTGAAGTAAACCTCTTCTTGAGTGATTATCTTTCTTGTGTGTTTTCAAATGTTCAGTGAGATTATTAATCTGTTTGGTTAACAACGCAATCTGGACTTCTGGTGAACCAGTATCACCCTCATGGAGGGAGTACTTCTTTATTACTTCTGTTTTTTCTGCATTAGTTAGTGCCATATATTTAGGTTAACATTATATTTTTATATTTACAAGAGATTTTTCTCTAGCTATAAGGTAAGTATTGTATAATTTTATAGGCTTTTTGTCAACAATCTTACGGTTTGTAACCTACCTCTCTCTTGAAAATTGAAGCTTCTTTTCCAAAGAATATTTCAGAAATTTTAGAGTATTTCATATCGTATGTTACTACTAAGGCTGGATTGATATCGTTATACAGTCTTAAATTTCGACTCTGCGATATGGCTGATTCTCCACTATTGCTAACTAAATCTTTACCAAAAGCAATTAAGCCTCCATTTATCTCGATACCATCTCTTACTGCCTTACTACCATCTACAAACGGTATAGTTACTTGATTACCTGCATATATTAAACCGTCTATATAGTCATAGCCGACAACATTTTGACTTCTGTATGCACCTTCCAATATCTCAATATTCTCTCTAGCTATAAACATACAACCGTTTAAGCCCACTCTGTTGCTTATTAGGTTAGGATTAAGAGTTATATTTCCTTCTGACATGAAAAGTATTGTTTTGTCACAGACATAATCAGATGGGATTACTATGTTTTCAGTAGTATACATTAGACATTTTGCAGATGTAGGACAGGAGTTTATATCTGTTATTTCAACTACACCTTCCTGTTTCTTACTTAGATTTTTCTTTAAGACATCAAAATATTCTTCTTGCCTATCGTTTGTATCGAGTACATTTGTAGCTTTAGCACTAGTTTTATTTGTTTCAATTATATTCCTAATGAAGCTCGAGGAAGAGGATATTACTTCGCTTCCTATCTTTAGTTCACTCTTCAAGGCGTTTGTAATTGTAGGAATTCCACCTATGTTGTAGTAGGAATCATCTACTGAGGAGAGATCTTTTGCATTTGTTAATATATTTCCTTTGCTGTACAGGATTCCTCCTTTAGTAGATATCCATGGATCTAGGTTTACACTATTGTTTGGAGAGGTTGTATAGTTACATGCTTGATCAAAAGCAGTTATGTACATATCTATTGCTCCACCTTCGTTGGAAGATATATCAACATCAGAATTACCACTTACAGAAGTGTTATTGATATTAAGATACTCCCACTGATTTGGATTTCTAGGATTGCCTATCTTCGCTTCTGGAGGTGTTCCTGAGTTAAGAGTTATGCTGTTTGGATTATTTGCAATGCTTATTGATGTATTTATGGCTGAGACTTCACTTCGGTAAGCATTTATTACATACTCTTTTATATTACTCTGTATATCAGATAAAGCCCATGTTACATTCATTGTTTGCATATCTTTAATTGTGTGTTTAAAGCTATCTACATTAGGCTTACTCAAATCTATGCTCCAATTGAAATATCTCTTAATTGCGGATTGATCGATCCAGAGAAGATTTACCATGCTACGATCCAGTACAGCAACATTAACAGTGTATTCTCCATTAGGATTATTTGTATCGTGAGAATTTATTACTAATTGAAATGCCATTTTCTTATGGGTGCTTTCATCAGTGACAGTAATATTGCTTACTCTTGCTAATTCCCTACCATCGCTTCGTTTCAAAATACCATCAGGTATTGATACCCATTCATTGTTATGGGTAATGGCATATGCTTGGTCGTTTAATATCATCACTCCAATATTATCTATATCAGTATATGTATATATGTCTGATCTAGTAATTTTTGCTTGTGGAGGAGTTGTTTTTGAAAGCCATAGTATGGAGCCTTCTATTTCAGAATTACCATCCATATCTTGTGCTTCGATACTTACTTTGATTGGGTTATTTGCCTCTATACCTGTGTATGTAGTGGTTGTACAGCCTCCTCCTAAAATACCTCCTGTTTTCGTTCTAGAATCTTCTCCACCAATATCATCAAAGATGGCATTAAGAGTACATTGTGCATCAGGAGTCATTGGGCATGAACCTCCACTTTCGTCATACATAGTTGGTATGTTATTTGTTTTGTAATATACACTCCTAGATATACTTAACCAGTTTGAATCGCATCTGTTTTGAGTACTGTATGTTTCAACTATAGATTTTGTCTCTCCAGATGGGAATTCGTTTCTAGTAAATGTAGCAGGAGTAGTACTTGTTACATATCCTTTACTACCTATTGGAATAGATACTAACCTTGGGCTGTATACTGTCACATTATCAGCTGATGGAGTTTTTACAATTGTTGGGAGAGATGAGTTAAGAGACATATTTGGGTATGATACTCCATCTATACTTAATGTACCTGTCTGAGATGGTAGTGATACTGTTGAGTTAGTTTCAAATTTGTATGTACTTGTAGATGTCATTCTGCTGTGATCTATTTTAGTTCCATCTACTATGGAGTAGTTGCCTGCATTACCAGGATTAATGATCATGTAGTTATCTATTGCGGTAGAATAGAAGGCGTATGTACTACAAAAACTTGTATTGCTTCCTGTTAGAGGAGATATTTGGAATGAGTATGCACCTGCACTTGCCGTAGATGTTGTTACATTAGATATTGAGAGGATATTTTGATTAGAGGTGTTTTTGATTATCCCACTTCCTGTTCCTACATAGCTCCATGTGTTGTTTGTACTATTAAGTAGAAATATTCTTTTGTCTGCCAGTATCATAATAGCTAAGTCGCTTTCGTTACTTCCTGTGTATGGTGTTCCTACTACTGTAGTTATTTTCTGTGTATTTGTATTACCTGTTGTCGAAAACCATGCGATCACTCCTTGGAGTGCATCACCATTATCATCTCTAAAGCTCATTGATACAGTGGATACACCTGTAGAGTTATCTTTTGTTATTGATGGTACTGATGTTCTAACTGGTTCACTGTTTACTCTGTAATATGTTTGACGAGTTGCGGAGTATTTTCTACCATCATCACATCGGTTAATTGAATAGTAAAGAGCTCCTATATCTCCTATTGCATTCGGTTTAAATACATTTGCAAGCCCAATGGAGGGGTTAAAAGCGTAATAATTGGTTGTACCCTCTCTACAAAGATCTTCAGTTCTACTACAATCAAAAGCTGCCCACTCTCCATTTACTCCTTGGTTATTGGATCTAAGGATATATCCTACTCCTCTGTTTATATTTATATCTGCTGAGATAGTGGGATATATGGATACTGTAGCACTACTGTTTGCTGAGCCTGATTTAATTATTGTAGGAGCACTTGGATTGGAGGACAAGTAGTAGTTAATACCATCAAGTGTAAGTATGACAGAGGAGGGTGTAGTCGTAGGAGCGATATTTGTTTCGAGTCTATAGCAGTTGGCTCCACCACCACACCAATTTCCACAATCATTGTTGTATCCACAAGAAGCCCATTTAACATCGTTAGCACAAAGGTTGTTAGGTCTGACTCTAGTGTATCCAGTTGGACAGGAAGGTGTACAACCACTACAACTATCATCACAAGGAGGAGGAGGGTCAGGAATTGGTCCAACATCACAACACCCACGATTACAAGGATATGTTCCAGGTCCACATCCCCCTCCCCCTTGTGTCTCACCAGCATTTTGAGCATATATAAGATAAGAGGAAGAAGCACCTAAAAGTGATACGATAACAAAATAAATAATAATTTTTAATATATTATTTTTGTAATTATTCACAGTAATTCAGTATTCTTAAAAACTTAACATCGTCCATATGTCTCACCAAATACATACCAAAATCCGAATCTACAACATCCATCTCTGAATAAAGAGCATTTTTAGAAGAAAACAAATTTATTTGCATTCTCTCATATTCTAATTTATCAAAAAATGTATATCTATCTAATACAAATTGCTTAGTCAGTTCCATATCATTACTATTAGCTAATAATAAACCACAATTAACAGATTCTTTCAAATCTCTAGCACATAATCCATTACCACCACCTGAAAATGTACAAGAGCGATACAGCTTTTCTTTATTTTCTTTCAATAGTTCTAAATCATTTTGTAAATCCTGATTATTTGTAAGTTTTACTAACTCAGGAAGCATATAAGCAGCTGAACAAATACCGTAACCACCTCTTAAATAGTATGTAGACAAATACGATTTATTAAAAGTATATAGCTCTACTAATTCATTACATACTTCTACATTCTCTGCTTTGTTACAATCAAATGAGTTCTCTAAATAGTAGCTAGAAGCAAACCACAAATATTCCGATACCCTTCTAATATGTCCCAATTGTTCTGTGCCTTTATAATGAATCTCTTCATCGTTCCATACTCCTCTACTAGAATCTATATCAAACAGTTTAGTATCTATATAACTTTTAAGATTAGTCTTCGATTTCCAATCCCAAGTTGTTTCTTCTACAATTTTTTTCCATGAATTTTCAGGTAATACATATTGTTCCTCTAAATTCAATGCTTTCCTTAGGAATGGGAAAGTTTCTTCCCGCAGAGATTTCTTCTTACTCCGATCTATTTTCAAGTATTCTAGAACAGGATTAGCTTTGTGAACTGTATTATCTGGTTTCTCTATATCATATATATCAACCATCAAGCTTTTTATTGAATTAGACATATATTTATTATCCTTCTCAATATACTTCTTTAACTCTTCAACTTTATTTACAACCTTAACTTCTTTAGCTTGTAGACGACTATCATTGTCTCCACTAAACCAACTCATAGTATCTTTGTAAGAAGCTTCCCCATTGAAACTAATATTTAAATCAACAACAGGAAAAGAATTATCAGAATTAAGATTAAGAATATCATCCCTATTAGAGACATATCCATATGGAATAGTAATCGTTTCTATTGAATATTTATTACTGTTGTAATCCCAAATTTCTATATTTAATACAATGTTTTCATTTTCCTCATGAGCTTTTCGAAAAACACCATGAATAATTAGTTTGTTATCTTTTGCATATATTTCTTGGCTTTGAGGAGAGAAAGAGTGAACAATTGGTGGTAAAGAATTTTTAACTTTGTTTCTTTTTTGAAGTAAAACAAGAGCTGAGAATAGAGAAGTGACAAATAATACAACCAAAATCACAAGAATTGCTTTTCGCCTAGCAGTAAGCATTTAATATAAAAAACTATCTTAGTATAGAAATAGTACAGTAAATAGCCCTACTGAGCAAACACCCATAGAAAATAGTATAGAAACTATACTTTTTTGTAACAATAAACCTTATCACCCTCAACAACCTCAACAGGTGAAAGCAACTGAATACCACACTCAAAACCACTCTTCACTTCATTCACAGTATCTTTATTAATTCGCAAACTCTTAATCTTAGATTCTGCCAATATCTCATCATTTCTAACTAAATATACCTTACAATCTTTTTTCAAAATTCCTTTTTCAACCTTGCACCCTACTATCTGACTACCATCTGAGAGAGTGAAAATAGCCTTGACAACTGCATTCCCTATCTCTTCTTCACTTTCTTGTGGTAATGCCATTAGAGTTAAAGCTTCCTGTACCTCTTCAATTAGTTTGTATATAACATCGTATGTTTTGACTAAAATCCTATTTTTCTTAGCGAAATCCTCCACTCCTTGCTCTATAGAAACTTCAAAACCAAGCAGGATTGCTTTTGTAACTTGTGCAAATTCAACATCACTTAGAGAGACATTCCCTACTCCTGATCGCAGTACCTTAACTGTATACTCCTCTTCCTCCATTTTACTTAAAGAATTCAGAATAGCTTCCAATGAACCCTCAGAGGAGCTTTTAATAATTACATTAAGATGTCCTCCTTCATTTTCTTTAGCAACAGAGAAGAATTCTTCCATATTGATCTCTTCTTCATCAACTGATTCAACCTCTTTTTCAAAAAGAGTATCTAGTAATTTCTCATCTTTATTTTCAAGAACATATCCTTCGGTTCCAAGTTCTAAAAGATGAGATAGACCTATTATCTTACCACCACATCCACAACCTAATAGGCACATATTAGTTCCATCTTCTGTAACAATACCTTTTATTTTTTCAAGGTATACTTTGTCTTCTATCATATATCCAAACCAATTTCCTTTACACATATGACCATTTACCAATGCTACCGAAGAGACATTACCTCTAAACTCATCTTTTACTGATTCTAAAACAAATACTTTAGCTGTAACCCCTTTTGGTAATTTTGATTCTTCTCTTAAACCTTCTACATCTGCTACAAGTAGTATCATATCAAGTAGTTCTGGTATTCCCTTGCCAGTTTTACCTGAGACTTCCATTACAGGGATATGTCCTCCAAAACCTTCTAACTGTAAACCGTTATTAACAATATCTCTTTTAACTTTCTCCAAACTGATATCGGGTAAATCACATTTATTAATTACAACTATTGGTTTTGCAGATGAAGCTTTTATGATTTCAATAGATTCTTTTGTTTGAGGTTTAACTCCATCATCAGCTGCAACAATTAGGAGAACTATATCAGCAATACTGCCACCTCGTGTTCTCATCAAATCAAATGCTTCATGACCAGGGGTATCTACGAAAGTAATCTGTTTATCTTTATCATCAAGATTAACTGTAAATACTGAAACTTTCTGAGTGATTCCTCCAGCTTCACAGCTCTGAACATTACTTTCTCTTATTCTATCTAATATGGTTGTTTTACCGTGATCTACATGACCAAGGATTGTAACAATGGGAATTCTAACACTATTGCTAGTGCTATTTGTCTTACCTTTATTTTGTTTAGATTTAGTAGACATTTAGTTCCCATGTTTAAATTAGTCATTATCTTTTTCGTCTTCTTCTTTTTCCTCTTCTTTAGGTTCTTCTTCTGTTTCCTTCTCTTGCTCCTCTTTATTATCTTCGACCTCAGCTTTCTCCACTTCTTTTACTTCCTCACCCTCGTCTGTCTTCTCTTCCTCTTTATTCTCTTCATCTTCTACTTTAACTCCATCTCCTAAGATATCTATCTTGTAACCTGTCAATTTACATGCCAATCTAACATTTTGGCCCTCTCTACCAATTGCAAGTGAAAGCTGATCTTCAGGAACAGTCACAGTAGCCTTATCATCTTCTATAACTACATCCTCTATCTTTGCTGGGCTCAATGCATTAGCTACAAACTTTTCACTATCTTCATCCCACTCTATTATATCAATTTTCTCTTCTCCTAGCTCATTCATTACATTTGCAATTCTAATGCCTCTTTGACCTACACATGAACCGATAGGATCTACACCTTCTTCTTTTGAAAATACTGCCATTTTACTTCTAGATCCTGCTTCTCTAGCAATTGCTTTAATTTCCAAAACTCCTGACTCTATCTCAGGAACTTCTAATTTAAACAAACCAATCAAAAAATTTGCATCAGATCTAGAAACGATCATCTGAGAATCAACAATATCTTTCAAAAGCACCTTATATCTATCACCTAATCTGTAATATTCATTAGAAATCTGCTCTTCCTGAGGCATAACTGCTGTAGCTTTTCCTATCTCAAAAATCACATCTCCCTTCTGCATTCTCTGCATTAAAGCAGTAAATATTTCACCAACCTTATCGCTATATTCACTAATAACTGCATCTTTCTCTGATTCTCTAATCTTCTGTAAAATCACCTGTTTTGCAGTTTGTGCTGCAATCCTACCAAAATCTGTAGAAGGCATCTCTATTTGAATAGAGTCGCCTACCTCCACATTTGGAGAAATCATCTCAGCTTCAGAAATAGATATCTCTAACTCGTTATCTTTCACTTTCTTCACAACCTCTTTTGTCCCTATGAGTTTAAACTCACCATTTTCTCTATTCAACTCTACAGAAAGATTCTTTCCTTTCTCATCTTTCTCTTCATCAGTTTCAAATTCAAATTTTTCCTTTTTGTAAGCAACTAATATAGACTCCTCAAGAGCATTAAATATCTCCTCCTTGTCTATACCTCTTTCTGCTGCAATCTGATTAATCGCAGAAATGAATTCAGATGTCATTGCCATGTTAGTTACATTAAAATATTAGCTAAAAAAAAGGTGAGAATTAATCCTCACCCTTCCCTTTGTATAACTTTCCAATTGAAGTATATCATATTCTAAACCTAGAAGCTATGACTTTGAAAGTTCCTCCCACAACTTCTTCTCTTTACCAGTAATTCTAGTTGGTATATCGACATTTACTCTTACATAGTGATCCCCTCTTGAATTTTTTGAATTAAGAATAGGACATCCTTTTCCTTTTAATTTAAAGATCGTACCTGCTTGTGTACCTTTAGGGATTTTAAGCTTAACATCTTCGAAAATGGTTTTAACCGATACATTTTCTCCCAGTACAGCAACATATACAGGAATACTTATCTCTGAATATATATCATTGCCTCTTCTTTCAAAATTTTTAGATACTTCTACCTCTATTTCAACATAAAGATCTCCTGATTGCCCACCATTTCTACCTACATTTCCTCCTCCTCTAAATCTAAGAACCATACCGTCATATGCTCCTGCAGGTACTTTGATGTTAAACTCTTCCTTAATATTTTCCACTCCTGTTCCTCTACACTTCTTACATGGATCTTCAACTACTTTTCCAGTTCCTCCACAATTACTACAAGTACTCATAACTGCCATTCTTCCAAGGATGGTATTTCTTACCTGCCTTTCCTGACCAGTTCCTTTACAAACAGGACACTCTTTAGTTTTACCTGTAGAACTACCACTTCCTTTACACTCTGTACAATGATCCTCTCTTTCAATATGAATCTTGTAATCACCTCCTCGCATAGCCTCTTCAAAGCTCAACCTTATCCTATATCTAATATCTGAGCCTCCATTATCTTGTCTCCTCATACCACCTCCACCAAAATCAAAACCAAATCCACCACCACTCATACCTCCACCAAAGAAACTGTTGAATATATCTCCCATATCAAACGGAGCCCCTGAGAAGTCAGTGTATCCACCTGCACTGCCTGCATCAAAACCAGCAGTTCCTGCATGACCATACTGATCATACGCTGACCTCTTAGAATCATTAGACAAAACTTCATATGCCTCCTGAATCTCTTTAAATTTCTCCTCAGCATTGTTCTCCTTATTTACATCAGGATGATATTTTTTAACTAATTTTCTATATGCTTTCTTAATGTCAGCAGCAGAAGCACTTTTGTTGACACCAAGAACTTCATAGTAATCTCTTTTATCCATAATTTGGAAATTCTAGCAGAGTTTCATCGCAATTGCTACTGGTTTTACAAAAATAGTTCTACCCTAATCAAACAAAATTTGCTACTATCTAAGTTGTATGGAGAACTCTTGGAATATACAAACTGAAAATACAAAGAAAATACAAAGGACAAGGATAATCCTTTCTTTTGTCCTTGCAATACTAGGATTAGTAGTTATCGCAAGCCAAGCTTTACCTCTTCTTAAATCATATATAGATGGAGTGATTGCTCAAAAACGAGTAGATATTAAGGTAGAGCCAGTTCCAGAAACATACAAAACATACATTGAAAATGAGTTTGCATTCTATGATCCAGGACAAAGCTACTTCGCTAATTTATCTAAACAATTTGGAATACTTGGAGCCTCTACAACAAACACAGCATCAAATGCTCAAAGCGCAAGCAACATCACAATTGACCAAGCATACAAAAAAGATATGTTCATAAATATTGCTAGCATTGGAATTAAAAATATTAAAATCTCATCAAATGTAGAAAGTGATGATGAGAAAGTATACAATGCATATTTAAAAGGTGGAGTCGCACATTTCAAAGGTACTCCTCTACCAGGAGATGGAGGTAACTCATTTATATATGGACATAGTGCAGTAGAATCCTTCTTCAGTAGGCACAAAGACTATCCCGAAACTATCTTCTCAAGACTAGACAATATTGATATTGGTCAAGAAATTATGATAAATAGAGATGATGAAAACTTAGAATATGTAGTACGAAATAAAAAGATAGTCTCACCAGAAGATTTCTCAGTATTACAACCTAGGTTAAATAAAGAAACTGTAACTCTAATGACCTGTTGGCCTTTAGGTATAGGGACGAAGAGGTTAATAGTTGTTGCTGAAAGAAAAATTTAATTTGTAAATTTCTAATGATGGATATAAAGAAAGTTTTAGCTGAACCAAAAACGAAGAAGATTTTAATCATAGCAGTAAGTGTCTTAGTACTTCTGTTGATGATATTAATAGTAGTGGCTCTAATAACATCAAAAAACAAGAAAACATCAACTACAAATACCAACACAACTACTAATAACAATGGGCAAATCACCCTAAATTACTGGGGACTTTGGGAACCAAGTACTGTGATGGACCAAACTATTAAAGATTTTGAAACTGCGAACCCTGGAGTTAAAATCACATATTCACAACAAAGATTCTCCACATATGAATCAAGAATATATACAAGATTGCAACAAGCTTCTAGTTCTACAGAGCCCGCTCCAGATATCTTTAGAATTCACAACACATGGTTACCAAAATTCAAACAGTATCTCACAGCCATGCCCTCTTCAGTCATGACAAGAGACCAATACGCCTCTACTTTCTATCCAACAGCTTTAGAAGATTTCACAGGTAAAGATGGTTTAATATATGCAATACCGTGGGAGATAGATGGGTTGGCAGTATTTTACAACAAAGAGATATTTCAAAATGCAAATGTTAAAGAAGTACCAAAAGATTGGGACAGTTTTTTTGAATTAGCAACAAAGCTAACAGTTAAAGATTCTACAAATAAAATAACTCAATCAGGAGTAGCACTCGGGACATCAAGAAACATTAATCATGCTAGCGAAATAATCTCTTTTCTTCTTTTGCAAGAAGGGGTCGATATAATTGATTCGACAAAAACAAAAGTTACTTTAAATACACAAAAAGGCCAGAAAGTATTTAAACAGTATACTGATTTCGCTTCAGGAGATACGGCAGTATGGTCATCCACACTTCGAAGTGATTTAGAGATGTTCTTTGCTGGTAAATTAGCAATGATGATAGCTCCAAGTTGGAGAGCCTTTGACATTATCCAAGCAGCTCCACAGATAGAGTTTGATATGGCTCCTCTCCCACAGTTAAAAGCTAATGATTTTGAAATCTATTACTCAACATATTGGGGAGACGCAGTAAATAGTACTAGTCCAAACAAGGAAATGGCTTGGAAATTTGTAAAGTATCTATCTGAGCAAGAAACACAGAAACAGCTTTACTCAGCTTCATCAACTGTAAGGGCTTTCGGAGAACCTTACTCTAGAGTAGACTTAAATAGTGAGATGAAAGGTAAGCCGTATGTCTCTGCAATAGCTGAGATGGCCCCATATATGAAATCATGGCAAATGGGAGATGAGAGTTTTGTTAAGGCTACAATCAACGAAGCTATAACAGCGATACTAGAAAACAATAGAGATATTTCGTCTGCTTTGAGAAATGCTGAAAACACAATAAATTCAAAACTTGCAGAAACCAATAAATAACAGTTATTATATATTTAATGCCAAGAAGATACGCCCCGAAAAAATCTAATCAAAGTTTTGTAATAAAGGTAACTTTCTTCTTACTTCTTTCTCTTCCATTAATAGTATTAGGATTAGTAAAGAATTCTTTTGATACAAGAAATAGAGCTTTTGACGAATTAGAACTTAGTGAACAAAATCCATGTATCATTTCTGTTCCGAATGTAAATCCATACTCATTGGAAGTCGGAGAAACAATTAGAGTTACTGTAGATGCGAGATTAAGTAATGCAGGTATAGAATCACTACTCATTACAGATTCTTCAGGTACAAATATATTTACAGAAAGTTACGATACTGCTCCTACTGATATAGGGACATCATTCCAATTCACCCCATCAAAGTCAGGGATGATTGATATGCTTGGTGTTGTCAGAAAAGTTGGAGGAGGCAGTGTTGGATGTAAGATAAGTAGCCCTTATGATATAAAAGGATTGAGAGCAGTACAAAATAATAGTTCTCCTGAGTTTCAATCAGATCCATCTCAATCAAAACCATCACAAGATATCAAAACAGGCACACAGTATGAATATGTACTAACAGCAAATGATGTTGATACAGATAGAATTAACTACTCATATTCATTTACTCCAAAAGCTGACTGGCTTACAAAATCAGTTGTTGAAGATGGTTCTAATGGAAAATTAACTTTGATATTTAAAGGATCAACAACTAAACCAGCAAGCTACTTAGCAAATGTAGTGATACATGATGGATATAGTAAGCATGTCAGATCACAATCTTGGGTAATTAGTGTAAGTCCAGCGACAAATGATATTCCAATTGTAAAAATAATTCAGCCATCAGAAAGTTTAAGGCTAGATCTAGGAACTTCATTTAGAACTAGTTGGCAGGCAGCAGATCTCAATCACATCATAAAGTACCAGCTATTCATGGCACCAAATCCTACAGATGAATCAACCTGGTTGACTGTAGAAAACGCTATTCCATACAATATGAATAGTTACAATGTAAACACCTCAAATATACCTGCAGGAACATATAACTTAATAGTTAGAGCTACAGATAACCAAAAGCCTGCAAATACAGGTATGGCAATATCTCCTGAAATAGTTCTTTCAAGAGGAGGAGGTACTCAAGATAGCGAAACTGATGACCAGATATTCTTAGGAGAGCCACAAGTTACAAATATGTCTCCTTCAAATACAGATAAGATAACTAACAAGAGAGTTACTGTAAAAGCTACAATCATAGCTAGCATTAAATCCGAGATAAATGAATCATCTATCCTTTTCAAGATAGATGACAAAGATGTTACAAAATCTGTAAAGATTAACAAGGTAAGTAACAGTGAATATACATTACTGTATCAACCAGAAGAGAACTTTAAAGCAGGTGAGCATAAAGCTGAAATATCTTTCCAAGACAGTGCCAGTAAAAGTGCTACTAAATCATGGACATTTGCAATCTCTTCACAAGATGATGAAGATACAGGTACAGTATCTGTCTTTGGACTCCAAATATCTAAGAGAACGCTAATCATCATAGTGGTAGGGATATTAATAATAGCAGCTGCAATACTTGCTCCATTTCTCATTTCTTCCATATGGAAAGAAAATAGTAAAGTTAAAGAAGAGAGTGTATATGTTTCAAATAGACACCTACCCTCTTCCTTGCCATTTGGAAATGGGATGTATGGAACAAATATAGAGGTAAATGAAGAGGTTAAGAGTATGGTTGAGAAAGAGCCAGAGATTGTAATTACAAAAGAGGAAGAGAAAAAAGATGTATGGGATAACTATGTAGCTCCAAAGCCAGAACCTGAAGAAGAGAGAAAAGAACAAGATATAAAGATTGAGATAGAAGAGCCTACTAAAATAGAAATCAAACAAGAGGAAGAGACTCCAGTTAAAGAAGAAGTTGAAATTGCTCTTCCAGTTCTACAAGAGCCTGAAAAAGAAATTCAAATACCAAAAGTAGAAGTAAATATAAATGAAGAGAAAAAAGTAGAACCACCTGTATCTATTCAGATTAATCATGAGCAAAAAACAGAATTCCCTACTCCAAAAGAAGAAACAAAACAAGAAGAAGAGATTACTCTATTACAAGAAGAACCTAAAGTAGAGGAAATAAAATATGAAGCTCCTGTACCTACTCCTCAAGAACCCCCTATCTCCATAACAGTTCATGAAGAGCCAGAGAAACAACCAGAAGAAATAACTACCACACCAATAGAGCAAGAGGAAGCATTAAGAAAATATGAAATATCCATACCAGAAGAAGAAAAGAAAGAGATAGAACCTGAAATTACAGCTACCAGCTCAGAAGAGAAAACGCTAGAAATAACCCCTCAACAAAGTATAACTCCACCATTGGAACCAACTGTAATTCCAGAGCCAGAAGCCCCAGAAGCATCTGATCTTCAAAAAATCTTCGAACAAATACAGAAAACAGAGGAATAAGCCCTATTACATCAGTCATAACATGGTATAATCTCTCTATTATGAAATATCAAGAAGTACGAGAAAGATATCTAAAATTTTTTGAAAGAAACGGACACGCAATTATTCCGGGAGCTCCATTAGTTCCTGAGGATGACCCATCCGTTCTTTTTGTGAACGCAGGGATGTTCCCATTAGTACCATTTCTCAAAGGAGAAAAACATCCTAACGGAACAAGATTAGTAAATGTACAAAGATGCTTACGAACAGGAGATATAGATGAAGTTGGAGATTCTTTCCACAGTACAGCATTTGAAATGCTAGGAAACTGGTCTCTCAATGATTACTTCAAAAAAGAAGCTATAGAGATGACAGTAGAATTCCTTATAGAAGAACTAAAGCTAGATCCAAACAAAATATACGCATCTGTATTTGGAGGTGAAGAAGATATTCCAGAAGACACTGTCTCCATAAACACATGGAAAGAAATATTTGCAAAATACAACATCAAAGCAGAAATAGGAGACAGAATACAGAAATATGGACAAGAGAAAAATTGGTGGGGATTAGAATCAGGAGGCCCATGTGGTCCAGATTCTGAGATATTTTACGATACAGGTAAAGAGAAATGTTCTGATAAATGCCATCTCAACTGTGATTGTGGTAAATATGTAGAAATTGGTAACAATGTCTTCATGGAATATTTAAAAGAGGATGGTAAATTAAAACCATTAGGAAGACACAATGTAGACTTCGGAGGAGGAATAGAAAGAATTACTGCAATATTACAAAACAAAGATTCAGTATATGAAATAGACATTTACAGACCAATATTAGAGAAAGTCAAAGAGATATCTAAAACAGACAACCTTAAATCTCAAAGAATAATTGTTGACCACATCAAATCGGCAACATGGCTAATAATGGATGGAGTACTCCCAGCAAGATCCCAGCAAGGATATATTTTAAGAAGACTAATACGAAGAGCAATCAGACATGCAAAATCACTAGGTATAGAGAAAGAATTCACAAGAGAAGTAGGAGAAGTAGCTATTGAACAGTTCCAAGATATTATGCCAAACCTAAAAACAGAGGAAGAGGAAATATTAAATATATTGGAAAAAGAAGAAAAAAACTTTAACAAAACATTAGAATCAGGATTAAGAGTCTTGGAAAAGACATTAACAAGACATAATGATATAGATGGAAAAGATGCATTTCTTCTTTATGAGACATACGGATTACCGTATGAATTGATCGAAGAAATATTACAAGAGAAAGGAAAAAATATTAAAAATCCAGAACTATTCTCTCAAGCAGAAAAAGAACATCAAGAGAAATCTAGGACAGCATCAAAAGGACTCTTTAAAGGAGGCTTAGCAGACACTTCCGAAATGACTACAAAATACCACACTACATCTCACCTACTCCTTACAGCTTTAAGAAAAGTGCTTGGAGAACATGTTTACCAGAAAGGTAGCAATATTACTCAAGAAAGACTTAGAATAGACTTCCCAAATGAGCAGAAATTAACAGAAGAACAAGTCAAAGAGGTAGAAGACATAGTAAATGAACAGATAGAGAAAGAATTAGATGTAACATTTAAAGAAACTCCTAAAGAAGAAGCTTTAAAACTAGTTCCATTTGCAGCATTTGCAGAAAAATATGGAGATATTGTCAAAGTATATTATATAGGACCTGTAGAAAATCCTTTCTCAATGGAAATATGTAACGGCCCTCATATTACAAATACAAGACAGCTAGGAAAATTCAAAATAGTTAAACAGGAAAATGTTGGAGCAGGGATAAAAAGAATTAAAGCAATATTAGAATAATATATGGAAATTCAGTACCCTATTTTAGCAATAGATTACGGAGACAAACATTTTGGCATAGCTATCTCCGACTTCAAAGGGATATTAGCATCTCCTCTAGAAGTAATCTCAATTACAAAAAATAGAGGTGTAGAAGAAGTAATAAAAGAAATAGTAAATCTCTGTCAAGAATATAACGCAAAAACTATACTGGTAGGAATGCCTCAATCATTTACAGAAACACACAATATCACACAAAAAAAGATACTGAAATTTGTAGAGAAGTTAGAAAAGATTACAAATATTCCCATACTATTACAGGACGAAAGTTTTTCTACTCTTTCAGGACAAAATATGTTAAGATTTTCTGGTCAGAGAGTTAAGAATACAAAAAATAAAATAGATAAGATTGCAGCTACTGTATTCTTACAAGAGTTTTTAAATTCAAAAAATGAAAACCATGAGTAAATCTAGATTAGGAGTAACGCTGATTATAATTGTTTTTCTATTAGTACTTTTAGCAGGAGCTCTACAAATAAGAGCATATAATAAAGCTTTAAAAGAGCCTAATTCTGATAGTTTGGAGAAAGTTACCCTTACAATAAAGCAGGGAGAAAGTACTGATAATGTATTAGAAAATTTAATAAATGAAGGACTTCTTCGCAAAAGCTATCTTCTTTTTGTCAAAGCATATTTGAAAGTAAATAATCTTGGGTCAAAAATACAAGCAGGAACATATACAATACCAAGGAATTTAAACATAGAAGAATTAATTGCAACTCTTCAAAATGGGAAAGATCAAGATATTTGGGTAACTATCCCAGAAGGAATTAGAGCTGATGAAATAGGAAAAATCTTAGAGAAAGAAATAAATAATTCTAAATTCTCATACGATGAATTTATGAATTTTGTTACAGATCAAACATATATCGCTAAATTAAACCTGCCAGATGGAATTGCAAACTTAGAAGGTTTCTTATTCCCAGATAAATATGCAATGCCTTCTGATACTACTGCTGATATAGCTATTAGAAAGTTGGTTTCAAATTTCACAACAAAAGTTAATTTTGAATACAGCTACCAAGATATTATACTAGCAAGTATAGTCGAGAGAGAGGGATATAATAGCCAAGATAGACCAATAATTGCAGGGATAATTGAGAAAAGACTCGAAGAGGGATGGCTTCTTCAAACAGACGCCACACTACTCTATCCTCTAAAAGATTGGAAACATGTGTTAACAGAGCAAGATCTTAAAATGGATTCTCTTTACAATACATACAAAGTAATTGGATTACCTCCTACTCCTATATGTAATCCAGGTCTTGAATCGATTCAAGCTGTTAAAAACCCACAAAAGACAGAGTATTATTACTACATACATGACAAAAGTGGAGTACCGCACTATGCCAAAACATTAGCAGAGCATAATAGCAATGTTAATCAATATCTTAGGTAAAATTATATAAATTGCCCACATGGTTATAGAACTAAAAGAAGCAGATATAAAAAAAACAAAAGAGAAAAAACCAGTTATGATATCAAAAGATATCAAATCTACACTCAAAAAAGAGCCTATTAAGGAACAGAGCAAGAAAAAGAGAAAGATTTGGAAGATTTTATTACTGCTAATCCTTTTTGTCCTATTAGGTATAGGAGCCTACTACGCTGTCAAATTTTACAAAATATCAAACAATTTAGGCTTCAAATTAAACACCAATACCATCTTCTCCGCTAAAGAACCTGAGCTTAAAAAAGATACATCTGGTAATTTTACTAATGCCGTATTAGTAGGAATCGATACTAGAGAAAACAGTGATCTGCTAAATACAGACTCCATTATATTTCTTTCATACAACTACACCACAGGCGAAGCAACTATGATATCAATACCAAGAGACTTCCACGTACAAGTAGATAAGAAAACTAACTGGCATCAAAGAATTAACTATATCTATTCATACTACGAAGGAGCAAAAACAGGAAGTGGATTGGAGTCCTTAGTTAATTCAGTAGAAGAAGTTGTTGGAAAAGAAGTACAGTATTATGCAATGGTAGATTACAAAGCATTTACTGAGATAATAGATACAGTTGGCGGAATAGAAGTCAATGTAGAGAATAGCTTCACTGACTACATGTATCCAAGAGGATTAGGTTACAAGACAGTATCGTTTAAAGCAGGTCCACAAATCATGGATGGAGCTAAAGCTTTAGAATATTCCAGATCCAGACACTCTTCACAAAACAATGAAGGTACAGACTATGCTAGAGCTAGAAGACAACAGAAAGTAATAACAGCACTGCAAGAGAAAATATTACACGATGACACATTAGCAAATCCAAAGAAACTCATGGAAATATTCTCTTCACTTTCCAACAATATTAAAATCTCAGAATTCACACAAGATGATATTAAAGCAGGAATAAATATTGGTAAGAAACTCATAGCAGAGGACAAAAAGCCGTACTCTTTTGTATTAGATCCATCTTCTGGCAATTACAAATTAGTAGAAGTCAAACCTATGGACAGCGGAGCATTTGCCATAGGACCAGTACTTGGTTTCAACAAATATGATGATATTCATAAATATATTAATTACATCATAGAGAAGCCAGCTCTATACTCCGAGAAAGCCACAGTATATGTATACAACACAGGATTAGGAGTAAAAGAAGTTACTGCTAAAGTCAACGAGATGAAAAAAGCATATCCTTACATTAATATTATCCAATCATATATTAATCTAGGTATCTATGAAGATATAACCGTATTCCCAACAAGTGAAGAATTTAACGCTGCTGTCAATGAGTTCTCAACATATCTAAATACTGAAAACAAAACAAAACCTGAAAGTATGACTACAAAATTTGGTTCTGACGGAGTAATTATTCTTTTGGGTAAAGAAGCTCAATTAACAGAAAGTGAATAATGGCATACAAACTATATCACGGATCTTCTTCCTATCTTTCATTAAAATCCGCGCATACATATATTAAAGATGAAGAGAAGAAAGATACCGAGATCGAAATACTTCCAATAGAAGCTGATTCTACCGATCAAGAGAAAATAATAGATAGTATTTCATCTCAAAATCTCTTTGCAAAAAGAAAACTCATATTCATAAAAAGAATATATAGAAATAAAAAGAAAGACTCTTTTCTCGATGAATTACTACTAATAATAAAAGAAGACAAATCCCCTAACCTCTTTGTTTTTTGGGAAGATCAAAAGATTAAATCTAACACCAAATATTACAAATTCTTTAAACAAAATGATTCTGTAGAAGAGAGTGAAGCATTAAATAAGCGAACATTTTTCTCATGGGTTAAACAAATACTTCAAGAAAAAAACATTAAAATAGACAGTATCGCTTTAAAAGAATTAGCAGAAAAGACCAATTACGATCCTGAGAGATGTAACAATGAGTTGAAGAAATTACTTCTTAATGAAGAAGGAAGCACAATCAACAAAGAAGATATTGACAATATTGTTAGTGATACATTAGAGAAAGACATATGGAATCTGATTGATTCTATAAACAACCAAGACAATAAAAGTAGCATGGAAATTTTAGAGAAATTAAAGCTACAAAACAGTGATCCAAATTACATAATCTCAATGCTAGCTAGAAACTTACGATTGATTACCTTGACAAAATTCCTAGATAAAGAAAATAGAAATTACAGAGAAATAGCCTCCTCATTAAAAGTACCACCTTTCACTGTTCCCTCCTTACTTAAAACTTCCAGAAGATACTCCGACGACAAAATCAAAAAACTTTATACCAAAATGGGAAATTTAGACTATCAAATTAAGAAAGGAATCATCGATGGAAATCTTGGCCTGACATTACTACTTCCATACATCTCAACAGGTCTGACCTAGGGCAGACCTCTTTATTGACACATGCAATATATTAACTTAAACTCTATAATAGAAATGATAACCATAACCTTTGCTGCCCTTAATTAATGGAAGAAACTAGAAGAGTAACCACAGTTAAAAAACCAAAAAGAATTACTACCATTTTGTTAATTTTCATTGGAATATTAGGGCTTGCACTCATAGCTGTAGCTGTTTACTTCTATCTAATTAAAGATAGTGATGAGGATAGAAAAACAACTGAGAAAACATGTGCTTGCTATTTCATAGACCCTGCAGTTATATCAGAATGCGGAGACCCTAGACGAGGCTTCATCTTTAACATTGCCAAGTCTAGTTCTGGAGATACATGCCAAGCATCATGTCCTCCTAGCTCCATAACTACAAACCTTTTAAACAGTGATACTCAACAGAACCTATACAAATCTTGCCAATTAGACAATATTCAAGATACAAGATGTTATGAAATGACAATAAAAGATGAAGATGGAAAAATAGTTACAGGCAAAATATCTCCTGACGATGTAATTACAATAGAAGCAAAGTTTGATAAAGAGTATACAAATCATCAAATAATTGTAAATAACGAACCGGAACAGCCTGATACTGTTTCTGCAGATAAACTAACAGTAAAAAAAGAGCTATCCAAATTCACTAAGACTTCTCTAAATATAATGGCTACTGCTACTACACCCACAGGAGATACCATAAACTCTCCAATATGTCGTAGGTTAGTAGATGTCGAACAAACCTCTTCCTCTAGTGTTAATAATCTAATGATTACCACCTCTACTACAGATGGTAAATTTAGACTTTCTGGAATGAATATTAGTGTAGGTAACATTGCAGAAGGAACTAAATTAGAACTACTCTTCTCTTTTGATACAAAGAGACACCAAAATATAACTATGCAGAAAGGATTCGTCCTTGACTCAGCAAAAGGAGAGATCTCTATACTCGGTCAAGAGCTTTACAATCCATCTAATTTTGCAGATGGAGTTACCTTCTCCCAACTAGATGGTTATGAAGGAGAGGTCGGAATAGCTATGAAATTAAACAATGCTACAGATAGTACAACAATTGGAGAAACTACTAAAACCGTTACATACACTGTTGCGTCAACAACACCTGTACAAACAGGAGAAGAAGAATCCAACTTCAAAGTTACTGCAGATGGAAATCTAACATGTGTAGAAAGAGTAGCACCTACCAATAAAGTAGTAGTTTCAATAACAGTACAAAACAACAGTAAAGCTGCACAGGTAGTAAACTCAATCAAAGATAAATTACCACTAGGATTTACATACATAGCAGAGAGCTCAAAGATAAATGGTGTAGTAGTAAAAGATAACGATTACCTCAAACAAACAACCATTGGAGACACTAAAGAATTAGTGTGGTCAAAAACAGAAGGTTGGTCAATATCTCCTCTACAAACATTAATAATATCATTTACTACAGAAGCTGGAGCAAATGCTATCACAGGTAATAACCAGAATGAAGTAGTCATTACACCAGCACAAATACCTACAGATCCTACACAACTTCGAGCAGAGTACACAATACAAGTAGCACAAGATTGTACAAATCCAAATGCAGTTATTCCAACAACTCCAACTACCACTCCTACTACTCCTTCTCAACAGCCTCAGACAGGAATATTTGATTCTACAATAGCTAGAATAATCATAGGTTTAGCAATAGTACTAATTGGATGGTATATACATAACAGACCTTTTGGTCGAGTTGTTGCAAAGAAATTAACTGACTCTGGAGTATACAAAGAAGCTGAAATGGCATCTCTTAAAGTATTCGAACCAAAGAAATATTTCGAAAAGAAAACAATTAAGAAAGTCTCAAAAAGAAATTAAAGATTGTCTAAAGTAAATTGAAGTGGAGCACCATTACTTCCGTAGCTCTGATCTCCAGATGTAATTAGATAGTAATATCTTTCTGAACTAACAAGCTTCTCAATAACCACTTTATGGAAATTTTCTCTAGAACCTCCAAGTGAATCCAATGACACATTTTCCATCTTGCTAATATCTTTTCCATACCGAACAAAACCTATACATTTCCCTTTTGTATACCACTCTATCTGTGCAGAGTACTCAACCTCCCCTTTTGATACAAAAACATTATACGGAGTACAACTACTATTAGAAGAGAACGGATTAAAACTTCCAACCTCTTTTGACAGAAGAAGAATCGATGATAGAACTATCACGACTACTGAAAAAACACCTGTGATTATAAAAATTTTTCTATTCATTTTCCAAAACAACTATATAATTCTCTTGATCAGATGAATTATACCCATCAGATATCCTAATAACAAATTTATATGTCTTTGAACCAGAGTCAACTGGAGCAAATCCAGTAACAACACCATTTTCCAAAAACAGCCAAGATGGTGCTTCTATCAAACTTAACCTCAATTCAGATAATTGATTATCAGAATCGCCAAACCTTGGGACATAGACATACTCCTCTCCAGCAACTACACCAACAGGAGCTAAAGAGTATATATACGGCACCCTATCCTCATCTAAAGAAATCTCTACCTTCGAATCAGACAATCCCTTAATATTCTGCCCATTCTTTCGTACAATAACATATACTATAGAAAGGAAAACAAAAATAAATACAAGAATAGAAGAAAGTATTAATTTAACTTTTCTACTTTTTAACATAATAAAAGTTTAACACAAAAGATAATGTTTACAAACTTAAATATTATGTATATAATTGCTTGATTTAATAACTAATTATATTAATAGAACAATCAGATGCCTAACCTAAAAACTTCGATTAAAGATTTAAGAAAAAATAAGAGAAAAAATATCATTAATGATAGAGTACGAAATCGTTTAAAGAAAGCTATCAAAAAACATAAGACATTAATAAGTAAAGGAGATATCGCTGCAGGAGAGAAACATATCAAAAATGTGTATAAAATCCTCGATAAATCAGCAAAGAAAAATGTTATCAAAAAAGGTAAGGCAGATAGATTAAAATCTAGACTTACCAAAAATTTAAACAAACTGTCCAAAAATAATGTCAAAACTTCTAAGAAAAACACTTAGAATAGCAATATGGCCTGCAATAATAATGGTTGCAGCAAAGTTCTTAGGGATTTTAGGTGTTAGTTCACTGTACAATCTTACTTACTACATAGATAACCAAATAGAAGGAATCTACTCTGTTCAGATCTGCTATACAGATCCATCTTCCACTATATTTGTAAACTCAATCTCAGATATCATCATGATAGCTATGCTAGCTATCCCTACTTTCTACCTCATAACTAAAACCTTACTGTATCAAACTACTCTCCAAAACCCTCGAACTATAGTTAAGATAACGAAACTAAATCTACTTAGATGGATAACAAAAAAAGGTACTTCTTTCTTACAAATTTTCATATGGGCTTCTTTTCTAATTGTTTCCTCAGCAATCACAGTAGCACACTCAGTACAAAATAATGCATATGGATGGACAGGAACTATTGCTTTTGTAATAGGAATACTTGCAATATGGGGAACAATGAAGACATATCAATTAGAAACTGATAAGATATATCCTAAGGAGAACATATATTACTAAACATATGCCCAACGATAAATCAAAAATCAAAAAGATAGCTTCTCAGGTATTAGAACCTGTTATCATAGTCGCTCTCGTTTTAGTTTTTGTAATCCCTATTCTCTCTGTTTTAAACATTAGTCCAATAACAAGACAGTTAAAGAAACTGGATGTACTCGGTGTAACCACACAATCAAACTATACTATTAGTTTAGTTGAGGGAAGACATAAGATTTTTACATCAGAGAAGCTTAGAGAGTTAGAAAACAAAGATAATTTCGAATATAGTACTAGTATAGGAAAAAGATCAAATGATAGATACTCTAAGCCAATTTTGAAAATAAAAAATAAAGGTAGTGAACCAATGACTTTTCTTTTCAACGGAGGAACTACGATCAATACAAGATCTAATATACTTCTAAATATCGAAGATAAGGCTTACAAGATACAGGCTGATACAGGAATAACATATTCACAAGAGATAGAGATAGAACCTAACGAAGAGAAAACTATCTTTTTAGTAGTAGAAAGTCTTAACAGTGTACAATTCTCCGAAGAGTTCAAAATGAATATATCAGTTAAGTAAGTACTCCTCCACAATAACCTTTTGATGATATAATGTCATCTATGCGATTAGAAAAAATTAGAAATTTCTCAATCATTGCCCATATAGATCACGGCAAATCTACACTTGCTGATAGAATGCTGGAGGCTACACATAAAGATCTGAGTAGAGAGAAAAGAAAAGAAAGGGTATTAGATAGGCTTGATTTAGAACAAGAGAAAGGAATAACTATTAAACTTCAAGCATGCAAAATGAATTGGAAGGGATATGAGTTAAACTTAATAGATACTCCAGGACATGTAGATTTCTCATATGAAGTATCGAGATCTCTTGCAGCATGCGAATCTGCATTACTACTAATCGATGCTAGCCAAGGTATACAAGCACAAACTATTTCAAACACACGCAAAGCTATGGAATTAGGACTTAAATTAATTCCAGTCATAAATAAGATAGATTTACCAGATATAAATATTGAACAGAGAGAGAAAGAGATAGAAGCATTACTAGGCTTTACAAAAGACCAAATTGTAAAAGTATCTGGAAAGACCGGAGAGAATATTGAGATGCTCTTAGATACCATAGTAGAACAATCACCATCACCTACTGGAGATATTAACAAGCCATTAAGTGGACTTGTATTTGATTCTTTCTACGATGAACATAGAGGAGTAGTCATAGCTGTCAGACTATTTGATGGACAAATTGTTTTTACTCCAGGTAAAGTCTCTCCCCTATATATGATTCAGAAGAAGATGCAATTTAAACCTACAGAGATAGGTATATTTAATCCTAATCTAGAACAGATAGAAACATTAAATGCAGGAGAAGTAGGATATATTGCAACAGGTATGAAAGATATTAGCTGTTTTACCGTTGGAGATACTATCTCAGATAATCTAGAAACTAAACCTTTACACGGATATCAGATTCCAAAACCAAATATGTTTGCAACATTTTTTCCAACAGATCCAAATGACTATGAGAATCTAAAGATAGCATTAACAAAACTTTCATTAAATGATGCCTCCCTCTCTTTTACAAATCAGAGATCAAATCTATTAGGATCAGGTTTTAGATGTGGTTTCCTAGGACTTTTACATATGGAAATTATTCAAGAGAGATTAGAAAGAGAATATGATGTAGATTTAATAGTTACTGCACCTACTGTAGAGTATCAAATTACCAAAACAGATGGAGAAGAGATGACAATCCAAACTCCACAAGAATTACCTGAGCCAGAAGAAATTGAAGAGATACGAGAGCCTTGGGTAAGAACAGAGATTATGACTCCTGATAGATACATAGGAGATTTAATGAAATTGTGCCAATTAAAAAGAGGACAGTATGTAAATACAAAATATCTTAATTCTAACAGTAATGATATACAGCTTACAGATCAGTACATTGTATTAGAATACGATATGCCTCTAGCTTCATTAATTTCTAATTTTTTTGATCAGATAAAAAATATCTCTAGTGGGTATGCTTCTATGGAGTACGAATTTATAGATTACTTTCCTTCAGACATAGTAAAAGTTTCAGTTTTAGTTAATCATGAAGAGGTATCTGTTTTAGATTTTCTCGAGGTAAGAGAAGATGCTAGATCTAAAGCAGTCAAGCTTTTAGAAGTAATGAAAGAGGTTATTCCAAGGCAACAATTCTCAATTCCACTTCAAGCTACAATTGGTTCACAGGTAATAGCAAGAGAAGATGTGAAGGCTTTTAGAAAAGACGTTACTGCAAAACTGTACGGTGGAGATTATTCAAGAAAGAAAAAACTTTTAGAGAAACAGAAGAAAGGAAAGAAGAGATTAAAACAGGTAGGACAGGTAAATATACCTCAAGATGCTTTTCTTGCTATATTGAAGACATAATGATTACAAATATCAAACTAACAAATTTTAGAAGATTTAAAACATTAGACTTGGATATTACCAAGGAGATAGTTGTATTACACGGTAATAATGCCAAAGGTAAAAGTACAATACTTGAAGCTATATACCTTCTAACAAATGGGAAGTCTCCATGGGCTATAAGTGACGAATTCATTAACACTAATCAAAAAGAAAATGACAAACATACAAGAATAGAAATAGAAAGTAATGGAAAGAAATACTCTTTTTTTAGGAATGCAAATAAAAGAGTACTAAAGATTGATGATAGAAATACTACTCCAAAGAAATTTTTCGAAGAGAATGCTTCTACAATTTTCAATCCTGAGCAAATTGAAATTTTAATGATCTCGTCATCTGCAAGAAGAAAATTTTTAGACGAAGTAATATCAACTGTAAATTATGAATATATCGAAACTTTAACTCTCTTTAGAAAAGTATTAAGACAAAGAAATGCTCATCTCAAAAAACTTGCTAAGAAATTTTACGATTACGGAATTATTGCAAGAAATGATGTACAACTAAACTTCTGGACATCGGAATTCGCAAAGTTGTCTGACAGTATACAGAAGCAAAGATTAATGATTGCAGACTCAATACACTCAAACGATATTCATATTGAATATATAAAATCAAATGGAGATATTACTCTAAGTGAGGCTTTAGAAAATTCTAAAAGAAGAGATATTGCTACTGGTTGTACAAATGTTGGTGCTCACAGAGATGACTGGAAATTAATTAATGGGAAAGATATTAGGAAATTTGGATCAAGAGGAGAGAAAAGATTATCTATAGGGAAGCTGATTTTCAAAACTCAAGATATAATTAATGAAAAGTTAAATTACTACCCTATCTTACTACTTGATGATATAGCTTCAGAACTAGATAAAAACAATACAAACTCAATATTTGATTTAAAAGGATTAGAGAAGCAACAAACTTTTATTACTCTAATTAATTACAAAGATCTTCCTACAAAAATCAGAGCAAAAGCACAGATGATTGATTTAAACGAATTGGAATAATTAAAAATTAATGAATATTTTTCTTTAGTTCTTTCTGATATTTCAAGATTTTACTCTTTCTAAAATTTGCAGGAAAGAACTCTATTCTCCCTACTTTATTGTTTCTTATTATTCTATCTATCTCAGGCGAGTGTTGTAACAAAATCATGAATAGTAACTGAAGCAAAAATGACTTAAAGTTTAATATTTTAATAATGATATTATTACTTCTTTTTTCTTCTACCTCTGTTTCCAACAAATTTACTTTTACTCCCCAATCATTAACAAGCCAATTATTTCTAGAATAAATATAGTGTAAATACTCTTTATTATAGACAGGTATTAAATACATTAATTCATGAAAATTAAATATGTCGTTTTGAAACTCTAAACCTCTTTCTTCAGCAATTAAATTAATACATAACTTATCCTTAATTTTATTACCGTGTCTTTTGGATCGAATCTTATTGTGAAAGAGATTAAAGATTTCAAGATAGAATCTGTAAAGCCACATACAGTTATTCTCAACTACTATGAACAAATCAATATCATCTTCTTCAGTAGCAAAACCTGCTCCTACTGAACCAGAAATCCCAATAAATTTAACCTTATTTAAAAACATCAATTTATTTAAATTCTCTTCCAAAATCTGAACCTTACTTTTTGTAATTTCACTCATAACCTGTTTACTACTATCATTCTCTCCACCCCATATTCTATCTATATCAACTTTCTCCAAAGGAATACCTATGAGAGAGCGAAATACCCTTAACTCTTCTATTTTTTCTCTAATATTCATAATTACATTATATACTACATAACATAGAATGGTTTTATCTATGTATATACCTGTACTCTTTTCTTTAATATTCTGCTAAACTTTAGTAGAATCTGCCTATATGAGACAACATGCAATACCACAAAATGTTTTAGATGTAGAATTTAAGTTATTCACTAAATTCACATTAAAGGAATTCGCATACCTAGCAGTAGGGGTTGGTTTCGGTGGTTTAATGATATATTTAGTCGTCTCAAATATAATCCCTGCATTACTTGGAATCCCAGTTTGTATTGTCAGCTCATCATTAGGAATCATACTTGGACTTGTACCAATCAATGATCAAGATGCAGACAAATTTATTCAAAGTTACATCGCCGCTATTAACAACCCTACTCAGCGAACTTGGTTAAACAAAGAGATGAAAGAGGAAAGAACTAAACCTTTAATTAAACCAGCAGAAGATGGAACCTTAATACACAAAGATCAGAAAAAAGAGAAGAAAAAAATCATAGGTATTAGTTTAGATTCATTAAAAAAAGAAGATACGCAAGAGGATGAGAAAGATGAAATGGATATTCTAGAAACAAATACTGATGAGAAAGTACAACAAATAGATCCACTGAAATTAATAATAACGGATGAGAATATCTCTAACTATCAATTTTCTACAAAAGGTATGGAAGATTTACCTGGAAATATTAATTGTTGGCTTTGTACACCTGATTATAAACCTATACCTAATGTGATTTCTTACTTAAGAAATTCTGAAGGTAAAATCCTTTATGCAAATAAAACAGGTCCAAATGGATATTTCTTAACAAATCAAATATGGGAGAAAGGTAATTATTCATTAACATTTCAACATCCACAATATACTTTTCCATCAGTTGAAATAATGATGGATAACATAAATAATAGATTACCAATTAAGATTAATGCAGTATAAATATGGATAAAAATGCTCGTGCAAGAGCAACAGCATCAACACAAGAACACTTAGCCATCAAGGAAATAGCAGATGACTTGGTAATAAATAAAAATGGAAGTGTATCGATGGTTATACAAACATCTTCAATTAACTTTGAACTTTTAGCAGAATACGAGCAAGACAACAAAATTTATGCCTTTGCAGGATTACTGAATTCATTAAACTTTAGAATACAAATCCTCATAAGAACAAAAAGAGTAGATATCAGCAACTACATAGACTATTTAAACAATCAGAAAGAAAGAGAGATGAGTGAAGGTTTGAAAAAACAATTAGAAATATATTCTAAATTTGTACAAAATCTAATTGTTCAGAACGATGTATTAGACAAGAGCTTCTTCATAGTAATTCCATATTACCCATTAGGACAATTACCTAATGTATCAATATTCAAATCTAAAAAAGCAAAAGGAGAAGAAGAGAAAGTAAAAGAAATGGAAGTAGGACAGCTCCTGGAAAAAGCTAAGATATTCCTCTATCCTAAGAGAGATCATATTCTTAAACAATTGAGTCGTATGGGATTGTTTGGCCATCAACTAACCAATAAGGAGTTAATTTCTGAGTTTTACACAATATATAACCCAGATGAAGAGTAAAAATGGAAGATTTAAGTAAAAATAACTACAACCGAACATTTGAAAATAACTCCGCTAAGACAATGCGCGAGCAGAGTAATCTTTTGAAAACAGATAGCCAAAAATATGCTCAATTCAGAGAATCTGTAGATAGTGAAATGAGAAAGATTCAAGAGAGTAAAGATCCAAATGATAGTAGGAACAGATACTTTGATCCTCTAAAGGAAGATGATGAAAAACCAAAAAAGAAGAAAAACATCCTCATTAAGCTACTTGATTCAATAGCGGAGAAGGTAAACAAAAACAATAAAGTACAAGAAGAAACAAGTAAAAACGGAGAAGAAAAAGAAGAGGTCAAAGAAATAGTTAATGAAGATCCCTCTTTCACTCCATCATCAGCATTAGATGAAAACAGCAATATATCAACACAAGATATGATAGCCCCTATGGATCTAGAGATAGATTTCAACCATTTGCAAATGGGAGAGTATTACTTTAAGACACTTTTTGTTAGTGGATATCCTAGATTTGTAGGACCTAACTGGCTTTCCCCTATCATTAACTTCGAACACTCTCTTAGAATAAGTACTTTCTACTACCCTGTAGATTCTAAAACCATCTTAGACAAGCTTAAAAAGAAAATTGGAGAAATGGAAGCAACTCTGTACACACAAATGGAAGAGAGAAAAGTCGTAGATCCTTCATTGAAAGTTGCACTTTCTGATGCACAACAGTTACAAGACTCCATAGCAGAGGGTACCGAGAAATTCTTCCACTTCACAATGTATATAACAATGTATGCAAAATCAAAAGACGAACTTGAAAAAATTGCTAGGAATGTAACATCCACCCTAGCAGCAATTAATGTGACAGCAAAATCAGCGACTTTACAACAGGAACAAGGCTTTATAGGTACTCAACCTCTAGGAATAGACAACCTGTATATCACTAGAAATATGGATACTACCTCTCTGGCCACTACATTTCCTTTTGTAACATCAGAGTTAACTATGGATCACGGAATTATGTATGGATTAAATATGCATAATAAGAGTTTAATCATATTCGACAGATTTGAATTAGAGAATGCCAACACTGTAGTATTTGCAAAATCAGGAGCTGGTAAGAGCTATTTTGTTAAATTAGAAGCCGTTAGAAGCTTAATGCTTGGTACCGAAATTATCATCATTGACCCAGAAAGAGAGTATGAGAATCTATCCTCAGCTGTGAATGGAGCATATATCTCTTTCTCACAAGATAAAGGAAACAAGATGAATCCATTTGAATTAGCAGGAGCTACAGAAGAGGGAGATGATGAACTAAGGATGAAATTACTCTCCTTACAGGGCTTCTTCAAAGTACTCTATCAAGATTTAACCAGCTTGGAAGGCTCTATTCTAGACAGAGCACTAGTATTAACCTACCGAGAAAAAGGAATAACATATGATCCTGCCTCACAAACTAAACAACCTCCTCTACTGGAAGATTTGTACAAAGTATTAAAAGGAATGGCAGAGCCTGAAGCACATAGCTTAGCAAGAAGATTAGAAAAATATATCATAGGTAGTGGTGCAGGTGTTTTTAATGAAGCTAGTAACTTTGAAATCAACAATCCGATGACCGTATTTAGTATTAGAGACTTACAAGAAGAATTAAAACCGTTAGCAATGTACTTAATGTTGGACTTCATTTGGACAAAAGTTAGAAAAGATCGAAAGAGAAGAATACTGGTAGTGGATGAAGCATGGTATATGATGCAATCAGCTGACTCAGCAAAGTTCATGTACTCAATTGCAAAAAGGGCAAGAAAATACTACCTTGGACTCTCTACAATTACACAAGATGTTAATGACTTCTTAAATAACGATATGGGTAAAGCTATCATCTCAAACTCTTCTCTTCAAATGCTCATGATGCAAAGTCCTACTGCAGCAGACAAATTACAAGAAGTATTTAACCTCTCAGACGGAGAGAAGAATTTCCTACTGAACTGTGATAAAGGACAAGGACTATTCTTTGCAGGTTCAAACCATGTAGGTATAGAGGTACTTTCTAGTCAATCAGAGCACGAGTTAATCACCTCCGATCCTAGAGATTTAGAGAAACTTGCTGAAAGAGCTGGGCAGGAAGATACAAGAACTTTAGAAGAACTCGCACAAATCTATGATACACCAGCACAACAGAGACCTATGAGAGACGGAAAGATAGGAAGACAAGATGAAATAATTCAAGAAGCTTTACAAAGAAAAGAAACTCAGAAATCGTTCTTAGAGGAAGAAAGAGTACAGTATCAAAAAGAGCTAGAAGAAAGATTAAGACAACAAGAGATGCAATTAAATCCTCAGAAATATGAAAGTCAGAAAGGCTTTGTACAGAACATAGAAGAGAAAACATTGTCTGGACAAGTTATTGCAGACAGGATGAAAACTCAAAAAGGTAAATCCCATCTAACTCCTCAAGGAATTATAGAAAGTTATCCAGGTGAAGAGAATGAACAACAACCAAGATATTAAAAATACAATAAAAGAGGAAAACTACTTAGTTACACAAGCAATTGATACTAGCACTATATCTACTGAAGAGAAAAAAGATGATTTAAATCTTCTACAGAAAGCAGAAGATAAAAGTATGTATAAGGCTAATATTGCAAAAGGAATAAAAGAGCCACAGATTAAAGTAGCAGTTTCTGCTCTGAGACTTTCGAACCCATTCAAAGGATATTAGCTTAGAGGACCTTGATCTGAAAGAACAAATTGATTTAGATTCTCTTTAGTTATTCTGATAGGTAAAGGACTCTTCTCAACAATCATTCTTGCAGCACTTCTCATCATAGTTGCAATATTTCTCTCTAGCTGACGAATACCAGCATCAAAACCAACCGGTCTAATCAAGCTTGGCCAAACATCATCATCTATAACTACATGATCAGAAGATATATGTAGATTCTCATAAACTTTTGGAAGAATATACTGCTTAGCAATAACTTCCTTCTCCTCATCGGTATAGCTTGTAAACCTAATAACCTCAACCCTATCAAGTAAAGCAGCAGACAAACCACCAAGATTATTAGCTGTACAAATGAAGAATACTTTAGATAAGTCAACAGGATAATCGATATAGTGGTCTATAAAGGTAGAATTTTGTTCTGGATCTAAAATCTCAAGAAGAGTTGCCATAACATCGTTCATTAACCCTGAGTTACCACTAGATTTCTCAATCTCATCAAGAAGAATAACAGGATTCATAGTACCACATCTAATAAGTGCTTTAATAATCTGACCTGGTTCTCCATCTATAGAATATCTTGGAGTACCACGAAGAGTTCTGACGTCTCCTATAGCACCAAGGGATACTCTTACGAATTTCCTATTCATTGCATTAGCAATAGATTTTGCAATAGAGGTTTTACCAACACCTTGCAAACCTACAAAGAGTAAAACAGGAGCATTTGCAGAGGAGCCTTTCAAGAGAGCCATATCAGGGATTTCTTGTTGAGGTTCTAAAGATACAGTACCAAATTGAGTAGGCATAGGCTGAACTCCTATTGTATTACCTTTGACATTTTCTAATTGCATAGTAGCTAGATAATTCACAATCAAATCTTTAATATCATTCATTCCGTAGTGACTCTTATCCATCAATACCTTTGCATTGTTAATATCCAAGTTATCATCAGAGATAACTCCCCAAGGGATTCTTACTATCCAATCAATATATTTATTAACATTTTCAAATTCACTACTATATCCTCCCATCTTTGCCATTCTTTTCAATCTAGTAATAGATCTCATGGCCTCTTCTTTTAAGCTATCAGGAGAGGAAGAGTTTAGTAATTTCTTTTCTAATTCAGATATTTCATTTAAATTTTCGTCTACAGAAGAGGTAGCCCCATCATTTGAAGGAATTCCATTTTGTAATATATTTAGGTCTTGGTAATTCATAACTCTTAGAGTGTATATTTTGTGAATAATTAAGTCAAATAGATTCTTGTAGCTATTCTAAAAACCGATACAATACTTTGACATCATAGTAACATTATGATAATTTGAATAAGTATAAAATAAACTGTCCATAGAATGAAAAAAATATTAAAATCCTTTGTTATTTTCAGTATATTACTCGCTTTTCCTTTAGTTGTATCTGCTCAAACTACATCCTTAGAAAGTACACCAACTCCTGTTGCAGATAGTGATACTACAACAACTACAGATAGCACGACAACAAAAACTACAGACAGTACGACAACAAAAACCACTGATACTACAACAGAGACTCCTACTACCAATGAAGAAAAGACTACGACAACACCTACCACTACTACGACACCAACAACAACTTCCTCTACGACAACAACCACTACTACAACTAAGAAGACAACAGCATATATGGACTATCTACCATATGTATTAATAGCAGGTTCAGTTATCTTGCTAGTTAGTATCATCGGTATTCTCTTAAGTAACAAGAAGAAGGGAACAGAAGAAGTTATACAAGTAACTCCAGAACAAGCTACACCTCCTGTAGCAATACCTGATGGTATAAATATGAACAATATTCCTGCCAATCTAACCAACGAAACAAAAGAAGATAATTTAAACGGTGCTAAACCAACATTAGCTGAAATAGTAAATCAAGAACAAGGACAAATTTCTCCACAGGCAGAAGCTACAGTAGCTCCTGTTATGCCAGAAACCTTTTCTCAAGAAGTACAACCTGCAGTATCTCAACCTGCAGAAATTATGCCAGAACCTGTTGTTGTAGATACACCTATACAGGCTGAACCAACTCCTTCTCTTGCAGAAACTCCAACTATTCAACAAGAACCAGTAGTAGAAACAACACCTATTACTCAACCAGTTGAAGAAGTTAAGTTAGAAGAGCAACAGGCTCCTACAGCTGAAGTTGCCCAACCTCCTGTCGATGCAGGATTAAATCCTCAAGTAGCAGTTGACTACCTAAATCCACAAGAGAGTACTGTACCAGCACAAAACATAGATACAGAGACATTGATACAACCAGATACGACTATTCCTGAACAGAGTACACAACATAATGACTTACAAGATTTAGTTAATGGAGAAATCAACAGTATCCCTGCTCAACCAGAAAGTACTCCAACAATTGAACCTAAAGTAGATGAGACTCCATCAAGTGAACTTCCACAAGTTCCTCCTATGATGTAGATTTCTTCTTGTAGAAATTCTTCCATATTAGGCTACCCTTAACCTTGGTATCCCCTATATATTTACTATTTAAGCTTTTACTACCGTACGGTCTCTCACAAGCCTTATCCAACTCTTCAAAAGCTATCTGAGAAATCTTCATCCCTTCATATATCTTAATTGGTAACGAAGAAAGATTTGCTAACTCCAAAGTCATCCTTAACTTATTACCTGGATCCAAGAAACCTGCTGTAGCATGAACTATCAATCCTATCCTACCAAGTGAACTCTTACCCTCTAATCTACCAACATATTTATCTCCTACTCCCACAATCTCTTGAACATTTGCAAGAACAAGCTCTCCTGGATGAATTATAAATGAACCACCCTTACCAATATCTACCTCTCTCATTAAATTTTCACATTTCTTTCTAACATCTATTAATCCTACACTCTCCTTATTAAACACCATAAAATACCTATCCAAATGAAGATCATACGAAGCTGGTTGCAAAAACTCTTCAGAGAAAGGCTCTATAACAATATCCCCACTCTTTAATTTTTCCTTAATTGTAATATCTGAAAGTATCATATTATTAAAATAAATAAATTTAACTTCTATCTACAAACTGAAACTTATCATCTACTTTCGGAGTAATTACTTTTTTAAGCAACGACCTCCATATAGGATCTTTCAATGAAAGCAATCGTAACCATTCATAAAGAAGAACTCTACAATCAATATGTACTCCATTTCGAATTCCGTTATTTATCAAATATTGTAGATCATCAAAAGAACCATACATAAGATACTTTGTAGAGTGAGCATGAGGTAAAAGATACTTGGTAAATTCATCAACTAAATCTTCTGACATAAAATCCATAGCGTACTTTCTCCATGCTTTAATCCTTTCATATGTTTCCTCTAACCTCTTCTGATACTCTTTCTTCAATTTAGACATACTAGGAATATTTAAATATGTACAAAGATAGAAACATTGATCATTTCTACGATCTAACTCTTGATTCATATCGACACTATCATGCAACAAAGGAATAAATCGTTCTAAACTTCTAAAACTATTTAGGTATTTTAATACCCTTAAAGATGCAAATCCTGAGATTTTGATAGCACCAGACTGCCCCATATTCCCTATCGTATTATTATGATCATGTCTCTCAAACAGAATATCACTAATATACTCCTGATCCTCATCTGAAAATTCTAATTCATGTGCTGAACCTAAAGGATTAATTAAAGATTCATAATGTGAAATCAAAGTCTCAGTACAATCAGGCGAGTAAGTCACGGAAATAGATTCTGTCTCTCTCTCAGGAATATCCTTAGCCTGTTCTGTTGAAATATATTTCTTCAAATAGTTAATGACTTCTTCAGTAGAATTCTTTCTATTACAATTAGCATCTACATCTCCTATCAAACCATCTGCTTCTTTAATATACCCCTTTAATTCTAAACGACCCTCGCCAAGTAAGCTAATCAATAGGTCTGCTAATTCATTATCTACAACAGAATCACTTGCTAACAGATATGATATTTCTGAAGACCAATCTCTTGCAGACATTAGGTAAGACACATTTGTATTTAAACCTACAGGAAGAAGATATCCTGCAACATCAAACACTCTAGATTTCAATGAAGCACTTTCATGAGAACTCTCTAAATTAATAGAGTAATGTTTTGCTAACTCCTCTCTTGTAGGTTTTAGCATCTCCTTGTAATCAACTAACTGTTTTAACATAATCCTTTCAAACTCTTTTCTGACATCAGTATTGTCACAAACTTCTCGAGGTATCTTAATAAACTCAAACTTATCAACTCTTTGATATTTTGGTGATCTTTCCTGTCCAGTTAATGAAGAATTGGAATAGAAAATCTTCATAGCTGTCAATATTGGAATATCTTCAATACAAACAAATAAATTGGCCATATCTCCAACAACTTTTTGTCGATACTCTGATAGAAGTTTTTCTAACTTCTCAGTAAGGTTACTACTATGTATAACTATCTCAGAAGCAATATCTAATATAGAATCAGAGGTACGACTATACATAGCCCCCAGGTATGCATTTATAGATGATTGTTTCCTCTCACCGTTCTGTAAGAGAGTATGTATTTTAAATTTATTCCATGCTGATTCAGACCTTATCGTCGCTATATTCAAATCTTTTCTAAAACTAATCTTCATGTTTCTTTATTTTTAATTAAGTGTAGGAAGAGGAAACTTTGACATGTAATCTTTAACCTCTTGCTTAATATTACTTAAAGCTTTCTCATCATCCTTGTTTCTCAAAGCTCTATCTATGAATTCAGCAATTACCACCATATCCTCCTCTTTCAAACCTCTTGTTGTAATAGCAGGCGTGCCTATTCTAATACCTGAAGGATTCCAAGGTTTTCTACTGTCATGAGGTATAGCATTCTTGTTTAATGTAATATTCACTTTTTCCAAAATTGTAGAGACTTCTTCTCCTCCTAAATCTATTGAAGAGACAACATCAACTAAGAACATATGGTTATCAGTACCTCCAGAAACTATTTCGTATCCTTTCTCAGATAATGAATTTGCAAGAGATTTTGAATTTTTAATAACCTGGTTAATATACTCCTTGAACTCTGGAGTTGATGCTTCCTTTAAAGCAACTGCTATACCTGCTGTAATATGATTGTGAGGACCTCCCTGAAGCCCTGGAAACACTGCCTTATCTATTTTCTCTCCTAGTTCCTCATTACACATAATCATAGCTCCTCTAGGCCCCCTGAGCGTCTTGTGAGTTGTAGTTGTTACGACATCTGCAATACCAACAGGAGATGGATACTCTCCAACTGCAACTAATCCTGCAACATGAGCTATATCAGCAACAAGATATGCTCCTACTTCATCAGCTATTTTTCTAAACTCTCCCCAATCGATGATTCGAGAATATGCAGAGAACCCCGCCCATATTAATTTCGGTTTATGTTCCAAAGCTATTCTTCTCACTTCATTGTAATCTAAGAAACCTTTTTCATTAACCTCATAACTAGCAGAGTTAAAGTACTTACCACTTATTGAAACTTTAAAACCGTGAGTCAGATGTCCACCAGAATCTAGTGCCATTCCCAAAGTCTTATCTCCTACTTCAAGAAGCGCAAAATGAACTGCAAGATTCGCTATGGAGCCAGAGTAAGGTTGAACATTAATATGCTCAGCACCAAATAATTCTTTCGCTCTATTGATTGCCTCCAACTCTATTTCATCTACAAAGATATTACCTTTGTAATATCTTTTACCAGCATAGCCTTCAGAATATTTATTAGTCAGAATAGAACCCATACTTTCCAAAACAGATTGTGATACATAATTTTCTGAAGCAATTAACTCTATCCCACTTCTCTGTCTTTCTATCTCAGAATTAATTAACTTTTCAATTTCACTATCCTTTATCATTCTTGTAACAATTCATTAAATTTAACATTAATGAAGCAATTGTTATTGGACCTACTCCTCCTGGCACAGGAGTTATGAAAGAAGGAATTCCTTGTACTGAATCCCAATCAACATCTCCAACTAATTTCCCAGTTTCAGGATGTCTATTTGATCCGACATCAACCACAACGCAATCTTTTTTTAGATATTTTCCTTTTATTAACAGAGCCTTACCTGTAGCTGAAACTAAAATGTCAGCTAGTTTTACTGTCTCTTCAAAATCTGTAGTTTGTGAGTTACATAAAGATACAGTAGCATGACGCTGAAGCATTAAAGCAGTTAGTGGAACTCCTACTATATTACTGCTTCCTAAAATTACTACATGTTTTCCAAAAATTTTAATATTGTACTCCTCCAACAATCTTATGATTCCTAATGGAGTAGCAGGAGAAATAGCTGTTGGATTTTTCTGAAACAATTTACCTAGATTAGTAGATGTTAATCCATCAACATCTTTTAGTGGTGAGATGCTTTCAAGAACCGTGTTTGTATCAACATGAGAAGGTAATGGTAATTGCACCATAACTCCTGTTACTGAGCTATCTTTATTTAATGAATCTATCAGATTTACAATATCAAGAGTGTTAACATCGCTAGGTAAGTAATGAACCTGAGCTGTTAGCCCTATCTCTTTCGCTGTCTTCTCTTTCATCTGAACATACTTAATACTCCCGAAATCAGTTCCAGCTATTATGACATCGAGCCTAGGTGTTTCTTTACCATCTGCTTTCAATCGTACTATTTCTTCAGAAATATCAAACAGTAGTTCTTCAGAAAGTTTTTTTCCATCCAATATCTGCATGTCTATATTTTACACTATTCATGAAGATACTCCTAGCCTTGCTTTTATATCACTCCATTTTCCCTCATCTACTATTTTTCCATTCTCAAACACATACACCCTATCAAATTGATTTAAAAATTTGGTTCGCCTTGTAATATATATGACCGATTTTGAACTACCTACAAACTTGAAGATCTCATTTAGCATCGTATCAGCAGAGATATCATCCACATGAGTAAAAGGCTCGTCCATTACAAATATGTTTCTATTTCTATACAACATTCTCCCAATTGCTAATCTTTGCCAGTATCCAGGAGAAAGATCTTTGCCTGATGGAAAAACTTTTCCAAGAATACCACTATCATCAATATGTGCTTTCTTTTTCAAAGCATCTATTCCAGCTATCTTAGTTACTTTTTTGTAGAGATCTGTATCTATATTTTTTCTCTGGCCAGATATAACTACATTTTCTCGAACACTAAAATTGTAGTTTATATAGTCTTGGAAGATTACGGAGAGCTTTTTCTTTAACTCTCCTCTATCTAAATCCTTTGTAGGCACTCCATCTAAGAGATACTCTCCTTGCTCTACTGTATACAATCCCGTAAGAATCTTTACAACGGTACTCTTACCTGAACCATCTCCGCCGAGAAATGCTACTCGCTCTCCTGGGTTAACTGTAATGTTTAAATTTTTCAATACTGTAGTAGTAGGATCATCTGGATATGCAAAGCTTAATTTCTTGAATTCCAAGACAGGAGTTGAGCTTTTCAATTTCTTTTCACCATGATATCTATCTCCAAAACAATCGTATTCCACTAATCCGAAGAACTTATCAATATATCCGAGATTAATACTTACTAAAGAAACAGAATTCAAGATGTTGTAAATACTTGTATATGCTACATCTACATAATCATAGAGAGCTTTAAATGTACCAAATGAAATCTTTTTAAATATTGAGATAGAAAGGACATACAATATATATGCATATTTGAAAACTTGTCCTACTACACTTGCTGCTGTTTTATCCACATAGAAAGAGGATACTTTGCTTAGATATCCTTTTTGATACTCTTCATATTCACTTTCATGTCTTCTTTTTATATATGAATATATGTTGTTTACTCTTAATTCAAAAAAGTTTGAGATTGTAAGTGCAAGGTTTTGAATATATGCAAGAAATTTTAATTTACCTACAGATTCGTCTTGATATTTACGAATTTTCCTTCTTCTAAAATGTGTAATTAATATTTCAGGAATTACAAAGAGAGTAATGAAAAGTACTGACCATCCCATTGTCGAATAGATGATAACTACTGCAGAAACAAGACGGATAATATTGCTTAATATGACTGAGAAATAATCATATACAGGAGCTATTTTAGGAATAGAGAAAACAGGAGCGTATGTAATCATATCTTGATAGTCTTCTTTCTCTACATCCTGCATATTGGATACTGCAACTTTCCCTATCATCATCTCTTGTGTATCTTTTGCAATTTTCTCAGTTATTGTGTCATACAAATACGCTCTGGCCTGTGCAGTGATCTGAGAGAGTATCCAAAGAAGTAATATTAAAAGAAGATAGAAGAAAGAATCAGATCTAATGTATTCTGTTAGATTAAAATTATCCCATTCTAGAAATATTCTTGTAGTAGTATCAATAAATTTACCTAGAAAAGTAATAGATGCTATCTCTGCAAATGCTGAGAGGATACAAAGTATATCTCTTGATACAGCATAACCTGTATACTTTGAATATATAAACGAGAGGACATTTCTTAGAGATGATAGCTTTTTTGTAAATTTTTCTGTAATCATTAAAATATGATAACATGAGCCAGAAACATATTAAATGAGGGACAACAATTATTTAGAAAATTTACTGTATGAATTGTGGGAGAATCATTTTTGCGATATCCCTAGAAAGAATTTAGTCTTAATTAAATTTGGTAAATATTCAAAACGACAGTTAGGCTGTATATCTTTAGCAAGGGAAGGAAGTAAGATTAAGAGTTTAATGAAAAAGAAAGTTGATGAATATATGGTGCAAGATAACAAGAGTATTTCTATTGTTACCATTACTAGATATTTCAAAAATGAGATTGTTCCAGAGTATGTTGTTAAGGCAACGATAGCTCATGAACTATGTCACTATGCACACGGTTTTAGTTCGCCATTAGAGAAACAGTTTCAAAAACCACATCAGGGAAATGTCATTAACAAAGAATTAAAAAAAAGAGGATTGCTCGAAGAGCAAAAGAGAGCAGATCTATGGTTGAAAGATCACTGGCTAGCTGTTATTTCTTAATACTCTTCTTACTCGTTCTACTTTCTTTTTCATTACCGATATATCTACATAATCTAAATCAGGACATTCTCTCCTTCTTTTGTAATATTTCATTAATTTTTCAATTTCAAAACATAACTTCTTTCTATTCATATATTAAATTTAAATCAATATCATGACAAAGTCATTACAAAACAAGGAATTTAATTCCGTATCTAAGACTATATGTTCTATTCAAATTCTTCGAATATGTAAATAGAATCTGTATATATGAAAGATAATTACATTGGTGAAAATATTAAAATATACAGGGAAAGAAGAAAATTAACTCAACAAGAGTTAGGAGATATGATAGGTAAAACATGGGAAATGATCTCAAGATATGAAAGAGGTGTTAGCTCCCCACTAAAACAGTTGACTAATTTAGCTGATGCTCTAAATATCAGCCCTTCTTCTCTACTTAAAGATCAAGCAGATTATTCTTCAAACAACAAAATTCCTCTTTTCCTAGAAGTTCCAAAAAGTTTTTCCAAGCAGAATACTTTCAATTTCTATACCTGTCCTGATTGGGTTATACAGTATGATGAGGACAGCTTTGTTGTAGATAGCAATATTATCCTAAGAAACAATGCTTTTGATTCTATTAAGAAAGGTTACTTATATATCTCTCCAAACAGTATTTATGAAGATGGAGATTTGTTTCTAACTATATCTAAAGATAAACTAGGAATAGAGGAATTTAATAAAGATTTAAGAGAGAAAATAGTAGGAAAAATAGTTGCTCAAGAAATCAGATTATAAATCAACAATATTAATCAACAAACGGTTTCCCTGTTAATGAAAGTATCGCTTCAAAGTTATCTTTCTCATTTGAGAACACTCGGTGTTCATATCCACATTTCTCACATTTGTAATATATTCTGTATTTTTTCTCTTTTATATCAACATATACAGGCTTCATTAAACCTTTACATTCAGATTTCCTATCACCTGGATTTATGTCAACATGTTTAGAGTACAAGCAATTAAAACAGTGATCCGTATATCCATCACCAATGTTCTCCTTGCCACATTTCTCACATACAAAATTCTCTATTTTTCTTATGAATTTTTTCATAAATGAAGTAATGGGTAAGAATTAATCTCCTTACCCATTATTGTTGTTTACTTACATCATTCCTGGCATTGCTCCCATCTCTGGGGTACCGTGAGAGTGTTCTTTCTCCTCTGGTATATCAGCAACAACTGCTTCCGTAGTTATCAACATAGAAGCAACAGATACAGCGTTGATTAATGCTAATCTTGTAACTTTAACAGGATCTATGATTCCTGCTTCTATCATATCTACATACTCACCTGTCTTAGCATTGAAACCTTTGCTACCTTTGCAATTTGAAGCTATAACTGCGCCATCTTCTCCTGCGTTCTCAGCAATTTGCTTCAGAGGTTCACTTAACACTGATTTCAAGATCTCTATTCCAAGTTGTTCATCACTATCTTTCAATTTAATATCATTTAAAATCTCTTTTGCATTATGGAAAGCAAGTCCACCACCTGCAACAACACCCTCTTCTATTGCTGCTCTAGTTGCATTAATAGCATCTTCTATTCTCATCTTTTTCTCTTTAGCCTCAACTTCTGATGCAGCTCCTACCTTGATTACTGCTACTCCACCTGCTAGTTTTGCTAACCTCTCTTGTAATTTCTCTCTATCATAATCTGAAGTAGTATTCTTTATCTGAGCTTTAATTTCTTTTACTCTGCTATCAATCTCTTTCTTCTCTCCTTTACCTTCTACAATGATTGTTTTCTCCTTGTTAACAATTACTTTCTTAGCAGAGCCAAGATCTGCTAACTCTACAGCATCTAATGTTCTACCTAACTCTTCAGAGATGAATTCTGCTCCAGTTAAGATTGAAAGATCTTTTAACATTTCTTTCTTCCTATCACCAAATCCAGGAGCTTTTACTGCTACTACATCTAGTGTACCTCTTAATTTGTTAACAACAAGTGTAGCTAAAGCTTGATTCTCAATATCATCAGCAATTATGACTAATGGTCTATTTGCTGCACTCAATACCTTCTCAGCTATAGCTTGAATATCCTGTAAGTTAGACAGTTTCTTGTCTGTAATAAATATATATGGATTATCCATAACTGTATCTAAGGTTTCAGGAGAGTTTACAAAGTAAGCACTAACATAACCACTGTCAAACTCCATACCTTCAGTATATTCGACTTCATCATTAAAACCTTTTGCTTCCTCTACTGTTATGACTCCATCTTTTCCAACTTTCTCAAAAACTCCACCTATCATATCTCCTAGCTCTTTATCATTATTTGTAGAGATTGTTGCTACCTGAGAGATTTCTTCTTTACTACTGATTTTCTTTGCCATTTTAGATAGCTCTTTTGTAATACTGTCAGTTCCTTTATCTAATCCTCTCTTTAAAGATATTGGATTTGCACCTGCTGAAACATTTTTAAAGCCAACTGAAGCAATAGCTTGAGCTAATACAGTAACTGTTGTGGTACCATCTCCTGCTGAATCATTTACTTTACTTGAAGCTTCCTTGATCATTTCTACTCCAACATTCCTAAACGGATCTTTGTCTTCTATCTCTTTTGCAACAGTAACACCATCTTTTGTTACTACTTGGCTACCAAAGCTTTTTGCAATTGCAATATTTCTTCCTTTTGGTCCAAGAGTTACTTTTACAGCATCTGCTATTGTATCAACTCCTGATTTGAGTGCTTTTCTAGCCTCCTCATTATATATTATTGATTTTGCCATAATATTGAAAAGTAAATTTAATCTTTATTTAATAATTGCTAAAATATCATCTGCATCAAGAAGAAGATATTTCTCTGAATCAATCTCAATCTCATCAGGAGAATATTTTTTGAAGTAAACTCTATCTCCAACTTTTACAGTAAACGGGACTTTCTTACCTTTTAATGTACCATCACCAAGCTTTATAACTACTCCTGTTTCTGGTTTCTCTCCATCTGTAGAACTAGGTGGAAGTACTAATCCTCCTGATGTTTTCTCTTCTACAACATCAGCTTTAACAAGAACTTTTCTACCTAAAGGCAGTATTTTTATATCTTTTGCCATAGATTTTCTAGCAAATCAATTTAACAATTGCTAAGTATTGTATCATCGAAGATGTGGTTTTTGCAAGAAGAAATATCCTTTATTTAAAGCTCTATCTCACAACTATTTTATCTTCTAACAGTTCAATATTACTAATATTTCTACCTAAGAAGTTATTTTCATTAACCATTAATATTCCATCACTTATACCCTTATTCATGTTTGTTAATATCTTTTGTGAAATAACAGAATGGATTTTCGTATCTCCAAGATAGAGATTACTAACATAAAGCTCAGCTGTTTCTCTTACATCTTTGACAACATCAAACTTAATCCAAGGAATATTAAATTCACCAAACTTTAGATCTAGATATACTTCCCACTGACCTCTCTGTGTATTCACACATAGGTCATTTAATGTCAACATATCAGAAACATCTACATAGTTTTTTAAGAAAGACAATGTTTCGTCTATGGAGAACTCTATGTATGCAGTCGATGAATTAGAAAGCACAAAATTTTTAATTTTCTCATCTGTATTAAATCCAACTTCTGGCATATTACTTGTACAGTTCATTATCATTTTCTGATCGTTAAATGTCTTTCTCCAAGAGAAATATTTAATTAGAACAAAAGATAGATATATTACAAGTAACAAGAAGATTCCTATTAATACAATTTTAACAATTCTCTTCATTTTTCTCCCTCTTTCTTTTTAAAACTCTATCCCGTAATGAAAATAGTTTCTTTTCAAAATATTCTAACTCTTCAATATTAAAGACTTTCGATCCTATCCAATATGACACACCTCCATACAAAGTAGTACAAGCAGTTAAGATTATGATTGAAATTGTACGACTAGTATCTAACTGAAAGTCAAAAAGTCTGTAAAGAAAATACATACCTACTGCCATAAATCCTGAATTTATTACTTTTACTAAAGATGGTTGGATTGTCTCTTTCCAAGAAAGAATTTTAATTTTTCTGTTAAGTAAGAAAGCAAGAATTATCATCTCAACAAAATAGGTAACACTTAAACTTAATGAAAGACCTCCTACTGCCATATCAGAATCTCCTCTAGAAGAACACCATACTGAAATATCTTTTATGAAAGAAAGAAGTACTTCAAAAAAGCCAGACCCATTTGATACAGATACTTGATCCGCCATCTGTTTAACAATTGGTCTCCAGTCGTAATAGTGACTGAAGAAATTAGTAAACCAGTATGCGAGAAGGATATTTAGAACAATACATATAGCTACTGCAAGAAGTGGAAGCCATGTTTCTTTGATAGCATAAAATGCTCGTAACAGAATCTGAGTCACTGTTTGCCCTACTACGGAAAGAGAGAGCAGAACAAGACACCAAGCAGTAATAATGGTAGCTCTCCAGTCAAAAGCTCCTGTGCCGTATGCTAATCGTACAATTGGGAATCTTAATATCAAGAGAACTGCAACTATTGGTAAGACAAGATACAACGAAAGCTGAATAGCTCGATTAAGAATTTTTCCAAACTCTTTCTTATCTTCACAGTGTTCTGTTAAATCTGGTAGGGATACTTGAGCTACAGAAGTTCCAATGATGTTTATGGGGAACATATGTAGACTTAATGCAAATTTGTATGCACTAAGAGCTCCAGCAGCTAGAGAGAAACTAATTAATGTATTAACAACAACATTTATTTGTTCTCCAATTATAGATATAGTTCTAGGAACTGCTAATTTCAAAGCTCTTAACAGCTGTTTGTCTTTTAACGCACTCTTCAAAGTAGAAAAACCAAAAGAGAATTTACTGTTATACAATTTCTTAAATGCAGGAACTTGAATCAGTAAATGTAGTAAAGATCCAATTACTGCTGACCATGCTATTCCATACACTCCACTTCTCATGTAAGCAACAAACAGTATTGGACCGATAATCATTGCTAAGTTATAGAACAGAGGAGCAAGAGATGTAATGAAAAATTGTTTTCTTGATTGTAGATACCCTGTTAACAAAGTGCTAATACCTAGTAAAACAGGAGATATCATCATTATCCTAGTCAAATTTACAAACAGATCAAAATCTTCACTTCCTATCTTATGAGCAAAATTTAATGTGTTCTGTATACTTTCAGAATTAATTAGAAATTCAGTTAGTTGAGGAGTAAATATGAAAAAGATTCCTGCAATTATTATTACAGTGTAATTAATTACCAAGCTTAAATTGTTAAAGAATCTATCAAGAGACTCCTGTCCTTTCTTATGAAATATTTCTGTGAATATTGGAATAATGGAAGCATTGATAGAACCTGCAACTATTATCATAAACAGCATATCAGGGATTGTAAATGCAGCCCAAAAGATATCTAGTTCATGAGACACACCAAATAGTTGTGCTACTATTCGTAGCTTAAGAAAGCCTAATACTTTTGTAATTAACAAAAGAGCCATTACCATATATACACTATTTTTTTTCTTCAAGAACTCAAACATGTTTTCTCTTAAACGGAATAATTATATTGAAGTAGCTTTCATAGTTTATACCAAAATTTTAATTATTTCACTATCTTTTCATATTTCTATTTTAATATTGGATTATGAATATTTTAGATATCCTATATCCACGATCTTGTTCTATCTGTGGAAAGATTGGTACATATCTTTGTGATGAGTGTAGAAAACTTCTTAAAAGGAATCTACCTGAATGCTATGTTTGTAGAAAAGTATCTCAGCATTACAAAACTCATGATACTTGTAAACAGAACAGTGTGTTTGATTCCGTATTTGTAGCATGGGAGTACAATGATATCTCTTCCATATTTCTGAAGAGATATAAGTATTCTGCGGTTTACGATATCAATACCTTGCTAGAGAGTTTAATTCCAACTATTACAAAAGATTTCAAGTATATTAAAGAGTTAGAGAATACATTGGTTCTACCAACTCCTATCTCTTCAAGGAGGTTACGAGATAGAGGTTTTAATCAGACTGAGAGGATAGCTGAGATTTTATCTAAAGAATTCGGTTTTAAATATTTAAATAATGTGTTGGTAGATTTGAATAACTTAGATATTCATCAAGCATCACTTTTGAAAGACCAGAGAGCAAATATTTCTGAGGATAGGTTCGCAGTAAAGGATATAAATGAGATTAATAGATACAAAAATATAGTAGTTGTAGATGATGTAATAACTACTGGCAATACAATTAATTCAGTTGGGAGAAGTATAAAGAGAATCTGCAAACCATCAGTATCACTTCATGCTTTCTGCTTATTTAGAGGCAAGCCTAGCTACTCCTGATTCTGCTTAGGCTTAGTTACTTCTTCTTTAACACTTTCATTTGTATTATTAGTATTAGACTTACTTTCTAATTCTTTAAGTTTGTTTACTATCTCTGTATAGATATCTCTATCCATAGCATTATTTGTTTCTAATATTTTCTTGGCAGCTTGTAAATACGATTCATATACATCTAACCTACCTGCTTCTTTATTTAAATCTGCAGAGAGAAGAAGTCCAGGAATATACTGAGGATTAATACCTAATACTTTTGTAAGTGATGATAGCGCACTATCTCTATCCTTATTTATGATGTACATCTGAGCTTCACTAAAATACAGTTCAAAGTTAGAAGGATTTAAAGATGCAGCTTTCTCTATAGAGTTGATACTGTCTTGTATGAAATCATTGTAACCTACCCCTACAAGGCCCATATATACATTAGTTCTAGCTTCCCAGTTTGCATAAATATTTTCAGAGAAGTCGGAACTCTTCTTCGAAGAATCTATAGCGTAATTTTTTAGCTTGTTTATATCATTAGCTAATTTAGAATCTCTTTGATTCTCTGCTACAGAAAGATACTTCCTTACTCCAACATTAACTTTATCCATATACATCATGGCGAGCTTTCTATGAGCATGTGGATTCTTCTCATCATATTTAACAGCATTTATATAGTAAGAAATCATTCTATCTGCAATTGCTTCTTTCTCCTCATACGACACTTTAGGATTCTCTATCTTATCTTTCTCTACAGAGTAGTATGCCTCTGCTCTTAACATATACATATTTGATACTAACTTCCAAACCCATATTCTTAAGAAGAATAAGGTAACAAACATGATTAGAACATACAGTATTATGTATGTATTTCTAAATTTGTTTTTTTCTTCAACAGATGTAGATACATTCCCTGCCCATAATTTAAAGACGAATTTCTCTTCTTTTCCGTCACTTAGTATGTCTTTTAGAATTCCTCTAACTGAGATCATCAGAATCAGAAGTAAGACATTTATTACAGAGAATGATGTAAAGAGAGAGGATCCAAAAATCAGTACAATTATGGAATCAGATATTAACAGATACCAAGTATTCACTTTGTCTGTACTTAGTTTCAATTTCTTAAAATCATTAATCAGAGATCTAACTACGGAATAACCTAGGAAACCCCAGCAGAAAAGCCAGAACAATCCTCCATTAGTAAAATTCGTAAATATTTCACTTCCTGCACTGTAGAAAGTTACTGTGTTGTAAGGCAAGAGAGTAGTAGTTACAGGTTTAAACATATTGTATGCAATAGAGTATGTGTCTACTCCAAATCCTAAAAATGCTGATTGTATGGAATTAACAAATACAGATGAAGCTATAGCCCAAGATAGATCTACACCAAGAAAGACCTGGCCTACAAGTTTGATATCTTCAGGTATCCAGTTCTCTCTTAATGATGGAATATGAAGCAAGGCAAACGGAATAGTGATTGCTAATGTAGTAAGTAAGAATAGTACCAAAATGTTTTTGTATGAGCCAGGAGATAGTTTGAATTTTGTTACTACAAATATATTCATGCCAACGAAGAGTAACAAGAAGAATATTACTAAACCTGTACCTTGTACTATTGAGAACATAACAATGCCAATAGCAGATAGTAAGGCCGTAAGTAATGAGATCAACATCACACTCTTTTTACCTTTTGAGATTATGTACTCTCCTATGAAGCCGAAAGCCATTAGAAGACTGGTTGCATTTGTAAGAATATATATTTTTGCAGATCTTAATACAGGCAATCCTTCTTGGAACATATCTTTATATACAGGAAGAATCGACCAGATATTGATATCGAAGAAAGCAAGCATACTAAGGATATTGTCTATCAAAAGCCCTATTGTGAAAGAGAAGAAAAACATTTTAATATGTCGTAGGTCTCTTATGAAAGATCTAGCAAGAAAAGCCAACGCTATTATTGCAATAAATAGTATTAAACCGTTTCCTAATCTATGATCTACTCCCCATAAGCTACTATTTATATCTTTAGAAAAAAGTGTAGATAGGATATATGAGGAGAGAAGTAAAAAGACAGATAAATCTAGAGATGATTTAAGTATTGTAATCTTCCCACTCTTCACTAGTTTAACAATCTCAAGAGCTAAAATAACTACAGTAAATGAGAGGATACATAAAGACATAGGAATTTCGTTCCAATCCCAAGGGAGTGGAATAATTGCGAGAGGTAATATGAAAGCTAAGATATACAGTAAATATCTTTGTATCCTACTAATTTTCGAACTATCTGATAGGTTCTCTTTTTGATCTTCTGACATAATTGGGCAGGTAAATATATTATTATCGATAGATGTTAGCATAAAAAAAAAGGGAGGCCAACACCTCCCTTTTCCGAATCTATCTTAGAGAATTACTCTACAACTTCACCCTCTTTGACATCTTCTTTCTTCTCACCCTCTTCTGATGGCTGAGATTCGCTCTTCTCTGCAGATTCTTTTGCTGCATCTTCATACATCTTTTTGCCTACCTCTTGCATCACCTTACTTAGCTCTTCAGATTTCTTATCTACTTCCTCAAGATCGAAATCTTCTTTACTAATCATCTCTTTTAATTCTTCTGCTTTCTTCTTAATATCTTCCTTCTGAGCTTCTTCTATCTTCTCACCGTTATCCTCTATCATCTTTAATGCATTAAATGAGAGTGTATCTGCATCATTTCTCTTCTCCGCCCTTTCTTTCTTCTTCTTATCTTCATCTGCGTTCTTTTCTGCCTCTTCTACCATCTTATTTATTTCCTCCTCTTTCAAACCTGTAGATGCTGTAATTGTAATCTTCTGCTCTTTCTTTGTAGCAAGATCCACAGCTTTTACATTTAATATTCCATTAGCATCTATTGAGAAAGATACTTCAATTTGTGGGACTCCTCTTGGAGCAGATGGTATTCCATCTAAGACAAATCTTCCTAAAGTCTTGTTATCGCTTGCCATTTCTCTCTCTCCTTGAAGAATATGAATCTCTACTGCTGGTTGGTTATCTGCTGCAGTTGAAAAGATCTGTTTCTTCTCTACAGGAATAGTTGTATTTCTATCTATCAATCTAGTCATAATACCACCAAGAGTCTCAAGTCCAAGAGATAGAGGAGTTACATCAAGAAGTGTAATATCTTTTACATCTCCTCCTAATACTCCACCTTGAATTGCTGCACCTAAAGCTACTACTTCGTCAGGATTTACTCCTTTGTTTGGTTCTTTACCAAATATCTCAGTAACTTTCTTTTGAATTGCAGGCATTCTAGACATTCCTCCTACAAGTAAGACTTCATTAATATCACCCTTATCTAACTTTGCATCTTTCAATGCTTTTTCACAAGGTTCAACTGTCTTAGCAATCAAACTAGAGGTTAATTTCTCTAACTCTGATCTAGTTAACTTCTCCTTCAAGTGCTTTGGTCCTTTATCTGTTGCTGTAATGTATGGAATATTTATCTCTGTCTCTTCTGTAGTAGATAATTCTATCTTAGCTTTCTCTGCACCCTCTCTCAATCTTTGTAAAGCTGTTCTATCTGTTCTCAAATCAAATCCCTCTTTGTTCTTAAACAGATCTGCAAGATGATCAATAATTACTTGGTCAAAGTCATCTCCTCCTAGATGAGTATCACCATTTGTAGAGAGAACCTCAAAGACTCCATCTCCCATTTCTAAGATAGAGATATCAAATGTACCTCCACCTAAGTCAAATACTGCGACTTTCTCATCTTTACCTTTCTCGATTCCGTATGCTAAAGCTGCTGCAGTAGGCTCATTGACTATTCTTTTTACATCTAAACCTGCAATCTTTCCTGCATCTTTAGTAGCTTGTCTCTGTGAGTCGTCAAAGTATGCTGGTACAGTTATTACTGCTTCAGTAACTTTCTCTCCTAGAAATTCCTCTGCATCATTTTTCATCTTAGATAGAACTTTTGCAGAAATTTCCTGAGGTGTATACCATTTACTTCCCATCTTGACCTCTATTCCACCATTTGAAGCTTTTCTCATTTCAAACGGTAACAATTTTTTGTCTTTCACCACTTCTGGATCATCCCAGCTTCTACCAATCAACCTCTTAACTGAGTAAATTGTTCCCTCTGGGTTCATAACTGCTTGGTTCTTTGCAGGAGTTCCAACTAAGACCTCTCCTTTGTCATCTTCTGCAACTATAGATGGAGTTAATCTTCCACCCTGTGAGTTAGCAATTATGTTTGGTTTTCCACCCTCCATGTATGCCATGGCAGAGTTTGTTGTACCTAAGTCTATTCCTATTATTTTTCCCATATTTATATTTATTAAAATTTATTTACTATTTCGATACTACGACTCTTGATTGTCGTATGACATCGTCATTAATCATGTAACCTGGCTGTATGACATCAAATATTTTTCCACTTTCACCTTGTTCTACAACTGCTACAGCCTCATGTATTGAACTATCAAAAGTATCGCCCTTTACAGGACAGTACTGTTTTAATCCAATATCTCCAAATACTTTTTCCAAATTCTCCAATATTCCAACTACTCCATCTATCCAAGATTTCTCTTTCTCACCTAATTTCATTTCTTCACTACTTTTAACAGCTAGAGATACAGCATCTAAAGTAGGTATGACATTTTCACATAAGCCTTTCTTTAGTTGAAAGAAACGAATCTCTTCTCTTTTAGCAATACTTCCAAGTAGATTATGGTAATCAGCTAAAGCTTTCTTTAATTGATTCTCAACAACAAGTTTTTCATCTTCAACTCTATCTATATCAATAGCTAACTTTTTTAATTGTTCTTCTAATTCTTTGTATCCTTTTTTCTCTTTCATTGTAATTTCCTGTTATTTTAATTCCAACCGGACATAGATGATTCTAAAGAACCTCTTACCTCATCTAAAATCGGTATTATTTTTGAATAATCCATCCTCTTAGATCCTACTATTCCAACATATGCTTTCTCTTTACCCCAAAATGGTATTTTTATGAAAGCTAATGCACACTCAGACAAATTAGCAATTCCAGACTCTTTACCAATGAGCAAAGAAACTCCTGAGCTAGAGTATTTCTCAACTAGATTAGGTAAAAAGCTTCTGTCTTCCAATATATTAAAGATAGTCTGAATTCTGTCTACATTTCTAAACTCTTCATATTTCAAGATATTAGACATACCGTAATATCTGATTTCATCATCAAGAATAATGAATACTAAAGATTCGGTTTCCTTCGCCAAAATCTCTAGTATCGAATTCACCATAACCTCTTTAGAGAATCTGTCTCTAAAGATTCCTTGACGAATTTCTACAGAGATTAATGGGTTTAGAGTACCGTTTGCAAGCACATTTGACACATACAGTCTAAGTGCTTGATCTGTAGGTAGTCTACCTGAGGAAGCATGGCTTTTCTCAAGTAAACCTAAACTCATTAGCTTCACCATCTCATTACGAATAGTTGCAGAGCTTACACCCAAATCATATTTTTCAACGAGCTCCAATGATCCTACTTCTTCTGGCTCTTCCATAAACTCACGGATTATCGCTAGAAGTATCTCTTTCTGTCTTTCTGTTAAATCCATTTTAGCAGAGAATAAGATTATCTGCTAAGTATATGGTATGGTTTTCCTACTGTCAAGTATTTCAAAACGCTATATACACACTTTACTTCCCTCTGTATCTAAAGCTTTATCTTACTAAGGTACACATACTATTAATCAAGATATATTGCTCATCTACATTAAATTTGATATACTCGCCTAGTTAGATAATCATAGATATACTATATTGAAATGGAAAAAGTAACTTTCGAAAAAAGAGATCCAAAAGCTAAAAAGACAAAAGTTCTTCTAGCTGAAGGAAAAACACCTGCCGTTGTATACAACTCAAAAACAGAGTCTACAAATATAATGATAGATTCATCTTTAGCAAAAAGAATCTTAAATGAAGCTACTTCTACTACTATTTTAGATGCCGAGCTTGGAGAGAAAAAGATAAAAGTTGTAGTAAAAGAGATAGATCTCAACCCTATTACAGAAGAAATTCGACATATTGCATTCTTTGAAATCGATGAAAGTAAAGAGATGGTATTCTCCATTCCTTTCAATATCATTGGAGTATCTCCTGCAGTTAAAAATAACTTAGGAGTACTTGTTGAGGTAATGCCATCAATAGAGGTTAGATGTAAAGTAAAAGATTTAATCCCTTATATAGAAGTAGATATTGCTTCACTCGAACATCCAGGTCAAACTATTGCTGTTTCAGATTTAAATATTCCAGAGGGTATTTCCTTTGTAAATGAAGATATGAAGAATGCAACTGTAGTTACAATTACAGAAATGCAGGAGGAAGAGAAGATTGTCACACCTACAGAGGAAGCAGTAGAGGGTGAGGAAGAAGCACAAGAGGGCGAAGCTACAGAAGAAGCAGCACAGGAAGAGACAAAGGAAGAATAATATATTATCATTTTATATGATTAGTGTAATTATAGCGTCCTTTAAAGAACCCAACAGTATCGGAAGATGTATATCTTCTATAGCAAGTCGAAAGTATTCAGGTATTACTTCACCTTTTGAAATAATTCAGGTTTCTCCAGATGCTCCAACATTGAAAGCTGGTAAGAAAGAGGCTTACAAACTTAAACTTTCCAAGAAGCAATTTATACAGATAGTGGATCCTACAAAAGGTAAACCGTACGCACTAAAGATGGCATTGAAGAAAGCGAAGGGAGATATCATTATACTTACAGATGGGGATACATACTTTGAGAAAGGCTCTGTTAAACAGTTAATTAAGCCTTTTGAGAACGATAAGGTGGGAGGAGTAAGTGGACGGCCTGTCTCTCGAGACAGCTTAGATACGAAATATGGCTATTGGGGTCATCTTCTTTCTGACTCTGCACATGATAGAAGAATTAAACAATCAATATGTTTAGAGGACGGAGTATGTTATGTAAGTGAAAGAAAGTTCTTCCCTATGAGTGGGTATATCATGGCAGTGAGAAACTATGACCTTAAGATTCCTTCTGATGTTCTCTCAGATGATGCCTATATCTCATATACTATAAGGAATATGGGTAAAGAGATAGCTTATGCTCCAAAAGCCCTCTGCTATGTTAAATATCCTACTAATTTCAAAGATTACTTAAAACAGAAAGTTCGATCGTTAGGAGGATTCACTCAACTTAAAAGGATGGGAATATTTAAGAGAGATAAACAATCTAGGAGTTTTCTAATAGAGTTGAAATATACATGGTTTGTACTTAAATACGCAAAAAATATTAAACAGTTATGGTGGTCTTTACTGCTATTCCCTACTAGGTTAATTACATGGATAGTAATATTTTGGGAGAGAGGTATTTTAAGGAAAGGGATGCCGAAAGATGGTTGGGAAAGGATATTAAGTACAAAATAAAAAAGAGAGGCATACACCTCTCTTCCTCATACATACACATTAATGATTTACCATCTGAAATGAGCAAACGCTTTATTAGCCTCTGCCATTCTCTCAGTCTCTTCCTTCTTTCTTACTGCATCACCCTCACCCTTATATGCACTTACTAACTCATCCATCAGAATTTTATCAAAAGATTTACCACCCTTGTTTCTTGAAACATCTACAATCCATCTGACTGCTAAAGTTTCCTGTCTTCTAGGAGAAACAGGCATAGGTACCTGATAGTTTGCTCCACCAACTCTCCTAGCCTTAATCTCTAATGATGGTCTTACACTATCAATTGCTTTATTTACAAACAAAGCGATATCTTTTTCTTTTACTACCTCTGCACCACCCTCTACTGCATCATATACTAAATTCTCTGCAATACTTCTTTTTCCATCTTGCATTACTTTACTTATGAATCTTGCAATAACAGGACTGCCATATTTCCTATCAATTTTCTGTGGTCTTCTTTTAGCTCTCTTTCCTCTCATTATTTATTAAATTACAATTAAAAATACTATTTATCGGAACTTTCTCTCTTAACTCCATACTTTGATCTTGCCTTCTTCCTATCTTTTACACCTGCAGCATCATACTTACCTCTTACAACAATATATTTAACACCTGGTAAGTCTCTTTTTCTTCCAGCCTTCAGTAAAACAACTGAGTGCTCCTGAAGATTATGACCTTCACCAGGAATATATGCTGTGACTTCCATACCGTTAGACATTCTAACTTTTGCAACTTTTCGTAAAGCTGAGTTAGGTTTCTTAGGAGTCATAGTTTTAACCTGCAAACATACACCTCGTTTAAAAGGGTTTGCTGTTTTCTTGTATCTGTTTTTCAAAGGATTGAAGTCTCTGCCCAACTGAATATGTTTGGCTTTCTTTAGACTTGATTTCCTAGGTTTTCTTACTAACTGATTTATTGTCGGCATAGCGCTTATTATATATCAAATCAACTAATTTTTAAACTCTTCTAGAGATGTTACATCTTTTATTTCAGCTCCATCTCCTACAGGTATAGGTCTTCCAATTATGACATTCTCTTTCATACCTCTTAGATAGTCTGTCTTACCTAGTATAGCAGCATTTGTAAGAACTCTTACCTGCTCTTGGAAAGAGATAGATGAAAGGAAACTCTCAGTGTTAAGAGATGATGTCTTAATACCAAACAGTGTAGGAAGAACTAATGCTTTGTTCTTTCCTTCTGCTACCAAGACCTTGTTCTTCTCATCAGCCATAAATCTATTTACCAAAGAACCTACTAGGTAACTAGAATCTCCTGTATCTATAACTTTGCCTAATCTGACCATCTGTCTCAATATTATTTCAATATGAATATCATCTATAGAGACACCCTGTTCATTAAATACTTTCTGCACTTCATCTAATATGTATTTCTGTGCAACTGAAATACCTGCAACATCTGCTAGTTTCTTAGGATCAAGAGATCCTTCTGTTAATTGTGTTCCAGCTTTAACTGTACTTCCATCTTCTACAAGAATATTAATGCCTGGTAATACTGAGATTGTTTCCTCTGCTTTCATACTACCTATTATAGTTAATATCCCTCCTTCAATACTTATCTTTCCATCAAATGGAGCTTGTTTCTCATTTTCATATTCATCTATGAACATAACTTGTGAAGATTTTACATCCTGTCCATCTTCTACAAGAATATTCTTAGCTTTGGATACTACATAGTATTTAGTAAACTGTTTGTCTCCTGTGATAATGATTGTAGCTGATTCATCTTCTGCAACATCAATATGGACTTTACCATTTACAGAGGTAAGCTCTGCTTCCGCTTTTGGAGTTCTAGCTTCAAAAAGCTCTTCTACTCTTGGAAGACCTTGTGTGATATCAACCTTCTGAACACCTCCCTTATGGAAAGTCTGCATAGTCATCTGTGTACCAGGTTCTCCAATAGACTGTGCTGCAATTACTCCAACTGCTCTTCCCATATCTATTTCCTTATTATTCTCAAGATTCAAACCGTAACACTTCTTACACATTCCCAATGGAGACTCACATAGTAATGGAGTTCTGACAAAAATCTCATCAATTCCCTTACTATCTATTAATTCAGCAACTTCCGGACTAATCATTTCATTCTTCTTTGCTACAACTTCTTTACCTAAAACAACATCCTGTGCAAGAACTCTACCGTATATTCGATCTTTGAAATCAATTCTTCTGTCATCAGCTCTTCTTACAGGTAGACCTTCACCATCATATCCGCAATCTTCTTCTCTAATGATTACATCATGAGCAACATCTACAAGTTTTCTAGTAAGGTAACCAGAAGAAGAAGTCTTAAGAGATCTATCAGCGACTCCTTTTCTACCTCCATTTGCTGCTACAAAGTACTCAAATGCACTTAAACCATCTCGATAGTTACTCTTAATAGGCATTGCAACCCAGTTACCTCGAGAATCTCTAACTACACCTTTAATTGTCAAAACCTGTCTTGCCTGAATCTTTCCTCCATTACCACCTGAGTCAACCATTTGGAAGATAGAGTTATGCTTGTCTAATTTCTCCCATGCTTTATCTGCTAACTCAGTAGAGAAATCATCCCACATATTTGTAGAGATATTTATTTTCTCCTTCTTTGTCATTAAACCTTGAAGATAGTTCTCTTGTAACTGTTCGTCCTTCTGTTCCATCTTTTTAATTTCAGATTCCAAATCAAAATCAACATTACAATCCTCCATTGCAAATGAGAATCCAAGGTCTGTAGAGTATTTGAATCCTAATAGTTTCAAATCATCTAAGATTCTAACTAATTCAGATATCTCTTCGTTATTTTTAATATCATCAATAATATTCTTAACTGCTTTAACATCAATCTGTTTATTAATAAATGGATACTTCTCAGGAAGAATACTGTTAAATATTACTCTTCCAACAGATGTATGAAGCACTTCACCTTTAGCTTTAACAACAATCTCTTCATCAATAGTTATATTTCCCCTCTCATACGCTTTAACTGCAGAGTTTTCTGTTGGGAATATCTTTGGACTCTTTCTCTCAGAGAGATCGGTCATCATATAGTATCCAATCAACATTTCTCTTGCTGGAGATGCTAATACTTGACCGTTAGAAATATTTACAATATTTAAGGAAGACATCATTTCTTTCTTAGCTTCCTCTACAGCTTCATCTGTCAAAAGAATATGTACTGCCATCTGGTCTCCGTCAAAGTCTGCATTAAATGCTTTACATACTAAAGGATGAATTCTAATAGCTTCTCCTTCTACCAATCTAGGATAGAATGCTTGTACACTATATTTATGTAAAGTAGGAGCTCTATTTAGTAATACAGGTTTGTTTCTAATTACATCTTCAAGGATATCCCAAATTACATCTGATTCCTCTTCCAACAAGTCTTTAGCTACTCTTACATTTGGAGCAAGTTCTCTGTCTAGAAGCTGATATATTACAAACGGTTTGAACATTTCTAATGCAATAGACTTTGGTAATCCACACTGATCAAACTTCAAACTTGGATCTCCATCAATAACTGCTCGACCAGAGTAATCTACCCTCTTTCCAAGTAAGTTTTTTCTGAAGATACCTTTCTTTCCTCTTAGATCATCTGTTAATGATTGATACGGTAATCTCTTACTGTTCATCATAGCTTTAGATGGTCTATGAGAGTTATCAATCAATGAGTCTACTGATTCCTGCAACATCCTCTTCTCATTTCTCAAGATAACATCAGGAGCTCCAATTTCAATCAATTTCTTCAATCTGTTATTTCTGTTAATGATTCTTCTATACAAATCATTTAAGTCAGAGGTTGCAAATTTACCTCCTGATAGAGGGATAATTGGTCTTAACTCTGGTGGTAAGACTGGTAATGTCTTTATGACCATCCAAGATGGTTTTATATCATTTTTCAAAAATCCTTCCAAATACTGCATTCTTCTAATAGATGCTAATCTCTTCTCTCCTTTTTCATTTGAAAGTTTCTGTCTTAACTTAGCTATCTCTTCGTTTAAATCAAGATTCTCAAGAAGTTTCTCTATTGCTTCTGCTCCCATCATAGCTTCAAAGAAAAGAAGATCCCTATCTGCTAAATCAGAGTATTCATCTTCTGATAGAACAGTACCTACTTCTAATTTCTCAAGAATTTGAATGATTTTAGAGTAGAAAACTTCTATCTCTTCTTCCCTCTCGGCGTAATCTTTTCTAACTTTTGCTAAAGCTTGATTCCTTTTATGCTCTAATTGGCTAACTTTAAATTCTTTACCTTTCTTCTTAGCTTTCTTCTCCTCTTTCATCTCCGCATCAAAAGTATCAGTAGTTGCTTTAAGCTCTTCTTCTAATTCATTATGTAACTCTTTAACTTCAACCTCTTTGAGATCTCTAGCTTTTACTATAGTAGCTTCTCTCTGCTCAGTATCAGCAGAAACTACCATATATCTAGTGTAGTAGATAACTGAAAGAATTTTCTTATGAGGGATATCTAAAACTATCGACATTTTGTTTGGAATACCGTATGCGTACCAGACATGAGCAACTGGGATTGCTAACTCGATATGACCCATTCTCTCTCTTCTAACATCTTGTGATGTAACTTCAACTCCACACTTATCGCAAACAATACCCTTGTATCTGATCTTCTTGTATTTTCCACAGTAACATTCATAGTTTTTTGTAGGACCAAAGATCTTCTCACAGAAGAGTCCATCAGGTTCTGCCCTAAATGTTCTGTAGTTTATAGTTTCTGCTTTAGTAACTTCTCCATAAGACCAATCCAGTATTTCATCTGGAGAGGCAAGAGTTATCTTGAGAACATCAAAGTCCCCCATTTTTGTTTTATTATTTCTCTTCATCAATTGTAACCTCCTCTTCTTCGTTGTTCTTTGTTGAAATTAAATCAATATTTAAACAAAGTGCATTCAACTCTCTTACGAGTACTTTAAATGACTCTGGTATGTTTACATTTTCTATCTTGTCTCCATGAATAATTGCTTTGTATGCTGCTGATCTACCTTTAACATCATCAGATTTGATTGTAAGCATTTCTTGCAATGCATATGGAGCACTGTGTGACTCTAATGCCCATACTTCCATTTCTCCAAATCTCTGACCTCCCATTTGAGCTTTACCTCCAATTGGCTGTTGTGATACTGCAGTGTATGGTCCTGTAGATCTAGCGTGTACTTTCTCGTCAGCGATATGATGTAATTTCAATACATATTTCATACCTACTGTGATTTTGTTTGGGAACTTCTCACCAGTTCTACCATCATACAAATCTACTTTCTGCTCTGGTGTTACACCTTTTTTCTTTAGCTCTTCTGTCAACCACTCTAAATTCTCTCCTTCGAAAATAGGGAAAGCAAATTTCTCATTCAAAATTTCAGCAAATCTTCCAAAGTGAACCTCCTCTGCCTGTCCCATATTCATTCTTTTTAGGAAAGTTGGAGTTAAGACAATATCTACAGGAACTCCATCTTCTGTGAAAGGCATATCTTCAATAGGTCTAATAGCTGCAATTGTATTCTTGTCTCCGTGTCTTCCAGAAATCTTGTCTCCGAATCCAATTTTCTTTGTATTTGCGACCCATACTTTTACTTGATGAAGAACACCTGGAGGTAATTTGTCTCCTTTATCTGTTGAGAGCATCTGGCTCCTTATGACGATTCCTTCTTCTCCGTGAGGAATTCTCAAAGAGTTATCTCTAACATCACTTGCTGATTCTCCAAAGATTGCTCTTAGTAATCTTTCCTCTGCTGTAAGCTCTTTCTCTCCTCGTGGAGCAACAACTCCTACCAAAATATCACCTGATTTTACTCTGACTCCAGATCTAACAATTCCTATCTCATCTAGTTTATGTAGAATTCTATCATTAACATGTGGGATATCAGCTGTGATTACCTCTGGACCTAGCTCTGTATCTCGAATATCTACTGCATACTCTCTGACATGGATAGATGTCAAAAGATCTTCTTTAACAACTCTATCTGAAATGATTACGGAGTCTTCATAGTTATATCCTTCATAGAACATGAGTGCTGCTCTTAGATTTGTACCAGCAGCAAACTCTCCATTTACCATACTTGCACCATCCACCAAAACATCACCTTTCTTGAATTTGTCTCCAACTGTTAGAACAGGTTTCTGAGTGAAAGATGTGTTAGCGTTACTTCTGTAAAATGCTGTCAACTTGTACTCTCTAACTCCTGATTTTGTATATTTAACAGACATTGTCTTTCCATCTGAAGCAAGAACTTCTCCATCCTCTTCTGCAAAAATCCCCCAAGAAGATTGGTGTGCAACAACCTCTTCCATTCCAGTTCCAACAAGAGGAGCTTCCTGTTTTACTAAAGGAACTGCTTGTCTTTGCTGGTTAGCTCCAACTAATGCTCTCATAGCTTCGTTATGTGACACAAATGGAATCAATGACATACCAAGTCCTGCTTGCTGACTTGCGATAGCATCAATATGAGTAACTACTTTAGAATCTTCTAAAGAGAAATCTCCTTTGTATCTAACTGGAAGTAGAGTATCAAGGATATTACCAAATTCATCTTTTTTAACAGTAGCAGATGAGATCTGATATTTCTCCTCATCCATAGCATCCAAATACTCCATATCGTCGGATATAAATGGCTTTACATGAATCTCTTTGATTGATTTCTCCTTTACAATCTTCTCTGCTAACTTCTCATCTATTTTTGTTCTGGCTTTAGCTATTACACTCTTTCCAACCTTCAAATCTTTTGAAAGAATTCTGTTAACAAGATCCTTTTTACTGTTTTTTACTACATGGTAAACTTTTCTGTACGGAGCCTCAAGAAAACCAAATTCATTAATTCTAGCTAACATAGCTAACTGAGTAACAACACCAATATTTGCACTCTCTGGACTTGTTACTGGGTCAAATTTAGAGTAGTGAGAGTTATGAACCTCTCTAATAGAGAAGGTAGCTCTCTCTTTTGCAATTCCACCTGGACCTCCAGCAGTAACCTTTCTCTTGTTTTCTAACTCAGACAGAATATTCTCCTGATCCATGAAGCTAGAAAGTGCATTTGCACCGAAGAAAGACTGAATTGATGCAGAAATTGGTTTAGTACTTACAAGCATAGAAGGAGTAACCTTTGCATCTTGACCGTACAAACTCATCTTGTCTTTAATATTTTTCTCTAATCTTCTTACTGCTCCATTAAGCTGTCTCTCAATAATTTCACCTACACTTCTAATTCTTCTGTTACATAGGTGATCAATATCATCAGGTTCTACATCTCCATTATTTATCTGAATCAATCTCTTAACTGTTAGAACAATATCATTTGGATAGAGGACGTTTTCACTGTTGTTGTTAATATCATACTGAGTTCCTAGCTTTCTATTTAACTGATATCTACCAATTCTACCTAAATTAAATTTTCTAGCATTAAAGAAGTTACTCTTGATATACCTCTCAGCACTCTCTAAAGTTACTGATTCATCTGGTCTTAATTTGTTGTAAATACTAATTACTGCTTCTTCCTTGTTTTTAGAGAAATCTCTAGCTAATGTTGCTTCAATATATTTATTCTCTTCATGTGTATCAACATCTGCAAATAGCTTCTTTATCTCGTCATCACTTTCCCAACCAAACACTCTGAGTAATTCTGTAATCAAAACCTTAGGTCTCTTTGGAAGGATTCTCATAGCTATGACATTATGTCTGTTTGTATCAATCTCATACCATGGCCCTTTCTCTGGCATCAATCTAACTTTGTATATGGTTCTAGTTGGAAGTTTGTCTGATTCTTCATACAAAACACCTTCAGCTCTAACAATTTGATGAGTTACAACTCTTCTTACACCATTAAAGACAAATACACCATCATCAGTCATACATGGAAGATCAGTTATGAAAATCTCCTGCTCTTTAATCTCTCCTGTCTTGTTATTCATTAACTGTACTGTTGCATACACAGGAATCTCATATGACAAACCTTTTCTGATTGCTTCTTCTATACTTCTGTATGGGTCACCGTATCTAAAATTCTTAAACTCCAAAGTCCACATTCTCTCCATCGTATCCTTTACAGGATTGATTTCAGCAAATAGATTTTGGAATCCATTATTTTTGAAACTCTCAAAAGAAGTTATCTGTGCTTCAATTAAATTAGGGAAATTTAATTCTCTGGAATAGTCAAGGCCAAGATTTAGCCTTCCAGATCTGTTTCTTTTAGGTTTTAGCATAGGGTAAATATTTAGTTATGTTATAACATATTACTTGATGAAGCGATATTCAGGATAGCGCAATACAATACCACTTCTTAAAGCAAAATCCAAGGACTTGGAGGATATTATCATACTTAGAAAGAATAGTCAAAGGTTTTTCTTGCAATATTCAGCATTTTGTTCAAAAATGAATAATTAGTATAAAACAGTAGAAAGACACCCCTGTATTTTAATCCTCCAATTATATATACTAAATAACTGTACTAGATTAAATTCTACATTACTAAATCTGCTAATCTTTTAAAAAATAACCATGTCAAGAAAGAAGAAAACAAAAGAAATCACAATACAAAGCAATGAAACAAAGATATTCTTCGGTCTCATTGTCTTCATATTAGGACTCATTGTATTAATATCTCCATTCATACTAGATCAATCTAAGCTATTCGATGCGATAGCACTAAAGCTAGGATATTCAGCCATAACTTGGGGAATTCTGTTGATATATTCATCTTTTTTCTTCCTTTCAAAAAACAAGAAGTTCATCTCTAAAAGACAGGCTTTTGGTTTCTTACTCTTCTCTCTCTCCCTAGGAATATTACTTTCTTTCTGGCTAGCACCAGAACAGATGAATAATTTAGATTCATTACGAGGAGCAGGTGGAGAGTTTGGAAAAGAGATGCATCAATCGTTAAATAGTGTATTTGGCAACTTCATAGAGATACTCATAGTAGTAATAATTTTGGTAATCTCTTTCTCATTAATAACAGGAACTACTCTCGAACAAATTAGAGATTTTGTAGAGAACAAGATACCAGAAGAGAAAGAGCAACAGAAGAAAGGTTTTGATTTAAGAGATTTCTTTAAGAAAATCGGTTTTGAGAAGAAAGATGATATTGAAATAAGTAATGGAGAATTACCAACAGAGCCGTATGTAGAGCATCATGATGAAGAGGAAGAGGAAAGACGATTAGATGAGATACTAAATAGAGATGTTAACAGCAAGCCAGAAGAAACATACGGAAACGAAGATTTTGAGCAAGAAAACCGTGTAGAGAATATTCCTACTGGAGCTTCAGATAAAGAGGATCAGGAGCCTCAACAACCAAGATTTACTAATTGGATCTTCCCATCTATCGATATATTACAAGAGAAAGAGCATCAGAAACAGGATGAGAGAATCTACAAAGAGAAGGCAAGAATAATTGAAGTAACACTACGAAACTTTGGAATACAGTCCAAGGTTGTAGCAATTGCTGTAGGACCAACAGTCTTGCGATTCTCATTAAGTATTAGTACTGGAACAAAAGTAGCAAAAGTTAAAAATCTAAGTAACGATTTAGCTCTTGCATTAGCCTCTCAGACAGCATCACTACGAATAGAAGCTCCAATACCAGGTACATCTTTCATAGGAGTTGAAATTCCAAATCCTACCCCTAACTTCGTATATACCAAAGATATTGTCAAAAAACTTCGACAGGAAGTTAAACAGGATGCTAGGAAATATGAATTACCATTAATACTAGGAAAAGATATAACTGGAAAGACTATGATTAAAGATTTAGCCAAGATTCCACATCTTTTAGTAGCTGGAGCAACAGGAACAGGTAAATCTGTAGCTATTAACTCTTTACTTGCAGGACTTCTTATGACCAAAACACCTGATGAAGTCAAATTCATTATGGTTGACCCTAAGATGGGAGTAGAAATGGCTGCATATAATGGGATTCCACACCTATTAAACCCTGTCATAACTGATGTTTCTCTAACAGCAAATGCACTAGATTGGATCATCGAGGAGATGATGAGAAGATACAGACAATTAAAACAGATACATGCTAAAAAACTCTCAGAATACAATATTAAAATGGGATTCACAGCTATGCCGTATATCGTAGTTGTAATTGATGAAATGGCCGACCTTATGCTCACATCTGGAATAGAGGTAGAAACAAAAATTCAGAGATTGGCCCAAATGGGTAGGGCTGTTGGTATTCATCTAATACTTGCAACACAGAAACCTACAGTCAATGTCATAACAGGACTAATCAAATCAAATATCCCTGGTAGAATGGCATTTGCTGTTTCAACATTAATTGACTCAAGAGTAATCTTAGATGAGGGAGGAGCAGAAACCTTACTAGGTAATGGCGATATGCTTTACAAAGATCAAACAACACCTAAATCTATTAGAATACAGGGAACATATACCTCAACAGAAGACACAGAAAATATTATTGAAAAGATAAAAGAGCAGGTAACTGAAGAAGATATAAAATATTCTGAAGATCTTGCTCAGGCAATGGAGAAACCTAAAGATGGAAGCAGTTCAGGAGGAGATGGAAGTAGAGATCCTGATTTTGAGAAAGCTCTACAGATAGTCATCCTTACACAGAAAGCATCCTCATCTTTCCTGCAAAGAAAAATGAGAATCGGGTACAACAAAGCAGCAAGATTAATAGATGAACTTTACGATGCAGGAGCAATAGGACCTGAAGAGGGATCAAAACCAAGAAAAGTCTTAGTCAAATCAGAAGAGGAGATACTTGGCAAAAGCAGAGATGACGAATAGAACAGATAGTAGTAGAATACAGCACAATGATTACTGTAGGACAAGTCGTTAAAAACAAAAGACAGCAACTCAAAATCAACCTAGATATAGCTGCTGCTGAGACAAAGATTCAGAAAAGATTTCTTGAATATATAGAGAAAGATGAATTCTCTCCATTTGAATCTGAAGTATTCCTAAAAGGCTTCATTAAAATATATGCAGAGTACTTGGGCTTAGATGTCAAAAAAGTATTAGCTCTCTACAGAAGAACCAACCACACACCTATCAAAAAAGACGAGAACAAGGGAATTAACCAAGAAGTATTAAAAACAAGTAGAAAAAGATTAACTCCACAATTACTCATAACAGCAATTTTAATACTCTTCTCTCTCGGAGTCATAGCATACATATCTTTCCAAATATATAAATTTCAAACACCACCAAAGCTTACAATCACAGAGCCACAGCAAGATATAACCACAACAGAAGAAGCAGTAAAACTAGCAGGTAAAGTCTCAGAAAACGCTACTGTTGAAGTAAACGATGTAGTAGTTGAGACAACAGAACATGGAGATTTTGAAAAAAACATAAAACTTAATGAAGGAATAAATATAATTACAATTAAAGCAAAGAAGAACAGTAACAATGTCCTAGAAACAGTAGAAAGCAGAAAAATCACATACAAAAAAGAGGTAATACAAGAAGAACAAGTAATACAACAAAATATCATAAAACTAAAGATCGTTGATTCACCAGCGTGGGTTAAGCTAGATATCGACAGTGTAAATCAAGTAGCAAAAATAGTAGATCCTTCAGAAACAGAATTTGAGATAGATAAGACATTACATATCATTACAGGTAGGTTAAGTAGTACCGAGCTTTACTTTAACAATGAGAAAATTGAATGGAAGAGTAAAAGTAGTACAGGGGTAGCAGAGATGCAGTGCAATGTTACAGAGAACAAGATAATATGCGACTAAATGGTATAATACCAAGTAATGGATAATTACAATCAAATCTCAGAGATCAAGGACAGATTAGATATTGTGCAAGTCATCAGTAGATATGTGCAGTTGAAACAAGCTGGAAAAAATTTCTCAGGCTTATGCCCTTTCCACAAAGAAAAAACTCCATCGTTTATGGTAAGTCCCGATATACAAAGATACAAATGCTTTGGTTGCAACGAATCTGGAGATATATTCAACTTTGTACAAAAAATAGAAAATTTAGATTTTCCAGAAACATTAGAGAAATTAGCAAAAGAAGCAGGAGTTGAATTGAAAAAATTTCAAACAAATTCTAAATATAAAACTTTAGAGGAGATTAACTACATAGCAACAAAGTATTACTACAAACAGCTAAATTTAAACAAACCAGCTTCTGAATATTTAAAAAACAGAGGTTTTACAAAAGAATCAATTAAAACTTTCGGTATAGGATACGCTCCAAAAAGGCCTCAATTAATAAAGGAGTTAAATTCTTACAAAAAGCTTACAAAAAGTGAGCTATTACAATCAGGACTATTTACAGAGAAAAACAACATAGTAAAAGAGAAGTTCTACGATAGGATAATGTTTCCAATTAGATCTAAGAAAGGAGCTGTAATAGGATTTACAGCAAGAGTATTACCTGGTAATGATTGGGGACCTAAGTATATGAATACTCCAGAAACACCGCTGTTCCATAAGAAAAACAATCTGTTTGGTTTCTATGAAGCAAAACAAGAAATAAGGAAATTAGATCTAGCAATAGTATGTGAGGGATCAACAGATATGATATCTGCATACCAGCATGGATTCAAAAATATTGTCGCTCCTCTAGGTACAAGTTTAACTACAGAACAGTTAGAATTACTATCTACATTGACAAAAAACATAATCTTCTTCTTTGACAATGATAGTGCAGGGAAAGCAGCTCTCATAAGGGCTTTCAAGCTATCCTCACAGATAGGTATCAACCCATACGCTACAAACTCCGCTCCATATAAGGATATTGACGAGATGCTTCAAAAAGACCCTAATCAAATGGCTTTAGCTATGTCAAACAAAAAAGAAGCTTTCTCTCTAATATTAAGCAATACAATAGAGGGAAAAAATCTAAATAGACTAGAGGATATAAGCAAAATAAGAGCTATAATAGAGCCATTATTCGAGTCGGTAAAAGATAGCTCTACTAAATCCCTCTATATAGCCAAATATCAAAAGATAACAAAGATAAAGTATGAATCTGATCAAAAGTTAACGGTCCGTGAAACTCGAAGGTCTGACCTTCGAGGGTCTGTTAAGGCCGATATACCCACAAATCATATCTCGCTATCTCGATATTTCCAAATCCAATTATTACAAAATCCTTACATTTCGAAAAAAAGTTTACTTCCTATCAAATTCTTCAAAAACACAGATATGGAAAAAATATATACTGCATTTTTTGAACAAGCAGAGAATTTCAATAAAGAGAAATTCTTCAAACAGTTTGATAATAATATTGAAGTTAAAGAAATTTTAGAAAATTTAATATTCCAAGCAAAAGATATACCTACTACCCAAGAAGAGATCGAGAATGAACTAAGAAGTTTAGAAAAGAAGATAAAGATAGAGTATTACAGAACTGAGCAGAAGAACATATCTGCAAAGATAGCAATGAATGAAGAGATAGGACATAATAATAAACAGATAGAACTTCTAAAAGAGCTCGAAAAAGTAACTAAAATAATAAATGATTTAAAAAATGAAAAATGATGTAACTGATTACGACCTTTTTGACTACGACTACTCAACATATTGGAAAAATAGAAGCTATGAGAATTTAGCTGAAAAAAATATTTTAAATAAAATATTTCAAAATGAGAAAGGTATATGGTTTCTTGATATAGGAGGGTCATACGGAAGAGTAACATCTACATACTACTCTAGATACTCTAACCCTATCATCTTGGATTACTCAATGAAAACATTACAAAAAAACAAGGAAAATATTCTCTCTAGATACCCTAATGCTATTCTAATTGCGGGTAATGCATACAAAATGCCTTTTAAAGATAACACTTTTGATGGAGCATTGATGGTTAGAGTGCTACACCATATAGAAAATGTACCTGAATATTTCAAAGCTATACATAGAGTAATGGCAAATAATTCGGTATATGTTCAAGAAGTTCCTAATAAAGTTCATCTGAAAGCATCTATAAAAGCTTTGTTGCAATTAAATTTTAAATTTTTTGATAAAACTCCTTACGAGCATCCTCTTTCAAATGCAGAGGCAGAAGGTACAGGCAAAGGTTTGAAAGGGATATTTTACAACTATCACCCACAAGATATTAAAGAGAAGCTTGAGAAAGTAGGTTTTCAAGTTAAAAAGAAGTACGGTTGCTCTTTTCTACGAATTCCTTTTCTTAAACTAATACTTAATGAAGATATAATGATGTTTTTTGAAAAGATATTTCAAAAAACTCTCTCATGGACAAATATACCTCCAAGTATATTTTTTGTAAGCCGAACAAAAAATGAGGATCAGAAAGAGATCTCACACGATTTAAATCAGATATTACAATGTCCAAGCTGTAATAGTTCATTACAATTTAAATTTTCAACTGAAGCATACTGTAAGAAATGTAAGAAAAAGTTTAACAAAGAAAATGATATTTGGGATTTTAGAGTTATGTAAATGAAAGAGAAGAAATCTTTAGGACAAAACTTTTTTGTAAACAAGAATCTAGCAGAGCAAATTGTTAATGAAGTGCTCTCTGTTAAGCATGATATTTTAGTAGAGATAGGTGCAGGAGAGGGTTACTTTACAAATATTTTCAACAGAAATAATGAAAATATCATTATCGTAGAAAAAGATGATGTATTAGCAAAAAATCTGAAAGAAATTTTTAATAATCTGACTGTAATAAACCAAGATTTTTTGGATTGGGACTTCGCAGAATTAGAGAAATATTCAACAAAAAAGATACTGTTTTTTGGTTCTCTTCCTTACAATGTTAGCAAGAAGATAATAAGGAAGATCATTAACTCCTCATATTTCAATACCCCATCTTTTTTCATTATTCAGAAAGAAGTAGCACAGAAATATACAGATAATGAACCGGATAACAATCTACTCTCTTTACAAACAAAAATATTTGCTGAAACAAAAAAACTTTTTGATATATCACCAACTTCTTTTAGACCAAAACCAAAAGTTAACAGTTCATTAATTAAATTCTCTCCACTTAATCAAAATATTAAAGAGAAAGAAGCGTTTGAGAGTTTTCTAATCGAGTGTTTTCAGCAACCTAGAAAAACCTTAGCTAATAACTTGAGGAAACAAAGATTAACAATTAATGAAAAGCATCAAATATTATTAAGTAAAAGACCACAACATCTATCATTTTCAGAGTATTTGGAGATGTTTGAAGCAAGAAATTAGAACTTCTATCCTTTCTCCCCTATGGTATAATTCTGCTATGTCAAAAGCAAAGAAATCTGTGAAAGAAGACGAGTACAAACAGCTAGGACTGGAGATAAAAGAACCATTTAGCAACAAATTTTACAAAATTAAAAGAGATTTCGATACTACTGTTTTGAAATTTGAAATTCTTAAATTTCTCAAAGATCCAATACTGTGGGCGATGCTTGTTATTGGAGCAATTTTAATACTGTACCAGATCTATGCCATACAGAAAGATTTTGATTCATTACCACAATATTTACCAATATATAAATATTTCATGATTGTGCAAGACAAACTTGTAGAGAAGAAGTTTATTTGGATATATCCAATAATATCTACAGCTATATTAATACCTTCATTGATATTAATTCCAAGAAACTACAACAGAGAGAAAAGCTTAATTAAGCTATTAATGATTGTCATACTTCTGTGTATAATTGCTCAAAGCATTATTTTAATTGAATTACTTTCATTACGATAATATGGACATGTCTATAACCTCAGAGATATTGAACAAGCTCATTAGTTCTGTCAATTTAGAAATACTCGCTAATACTGAATATTACAAGTATTTCCAGTACTCATATCTTCTACTCATAGGCTTCATCTGTGCACTCATTCTAACTCCGATAATAGGGCAGATAGCATTAAAATACGACATAACATACAAACCAGGAGTAAAAAGAAAGGGAAGGAGCTTTGACAATCAAGAGAAAGCTTTACACGAAGGGATAACTCCTGCATTGGGAGGTTTAGCTATAACAGTACCAGTACTCATAGCAGTACTACTCTTTTTCAGATTAGACAGTTTTACTATTCCAATAATCGTAGCATTAACTATATTAATCGTTGGCTCTGCGTTAGATGACATTTTAAATCTTCCAGCGAAAACACAGTTCCTCTATCAAATTATCTCGGCAAGCATAATCGCTTTCTCTGTCATTAACTTAACAAACCTCTCAGTAGGAGCTATTAATTTAGATTGGTATACATGGAATTTCTCAATATTAAACATACAGCAATCTTTAGTTTTACCTGGAGATATTTTTCTAATACTTTGGATAGTCGTCTGTATCAATGCTTTTAAGTGGACAGCTGGCTCACCTGGAATAATTGAAGGAAATTCCATAGTAATCTTCATGTTAATATTTGTCATAGGAGTAAGGTTTAACTCCGTATTCGCATCCTCATTATCAATATTCATAGTAGGAGGATTACTTCTATTTTTGATATTTGCTATGCCTCCACAAAAAATAATGACAGGTTCAGCAGGAAAATCCGTATACGGCTTTATGATATGTCTTCTTGCAATAATCGCAGACACCAAGCTCTCAACAACAATCATGCTTTTAATCATGCCGTTGATTGATTTCGCCTATGTCATAATTAAAAGATACATTGTCCATAAACCCAAAAACTTCACAGAACTCATGAGAATAAATGGGCCTGATCACTTCCATCATCAATTAATAGCACTAGGACTTAGTAGAAAAAATATTGTCCTATTAGAAGCAGGAATAACTCTCTTTTTAGGCTCTTTTGCAATTTTAGCAACAGGAGCTATCAGATACTTCGCCTTAATATTTGTAATAGGCATAGCTATTATCTTAATAGTTCTAATGAATATCATATCTAGGAAGAGGAAGAAAAAAGAGGAAAAGATAGAGTCCCCAGAATCAAAATATTCTTACTAACATAGACATCTGCTTAACTTCTCCCTATAATTACAAATATGAAAAGTGGAAAAACTGCCATATTAATAATTGTATTAATTCTTGTATCTTCAATACTTCTCTATTTTCTCCCAATAAAGAGTTTGATAGGGAGATTACCTTTCATAAATACTTTCTACAACAACACAACTATAGAAGTCATAAGTCAGCACAGCAAATCGAAAGTATGGATTAACGGAAAAGAGTACGGAGAAACTCCTGTAACTGTCCAAGATCTTCCAGAGGGAGAGTATTTAATTGAATTGCAGAGGATCACAAGTGAAGAATCCTTCTACAAAAAGCAATCTTTCAATATAGAATTAGCGAAAAACACCTCTGCCAGAATAGATATAGAGATAGGGCCAGACGATAATATAAACGGCTCGATACTTTACTACACTCCAGTAAGAGTCGTAGAGAAAGGGAAAGGATATTTCACAGCGACAAGTAGTGTAGAAGATGCAAAAATATATATAGACAATGACTTAATGGATACTCAACCAATAGCAAACCTTCTTTTAAATACAGGACAATACGAGATAAAAATATATGCTAATGGGTACGAAACAATTGAAATACCTATACTTGTCAGAGAAGGATACCAACTTAATTTAAAAACTTTTCATTTCCCAATACCAATAGCTTTGGAGGAGAATTAACATATGAGTAACTTAAGAATCAATCAAATAAAAAGCCAGACACCAATAACCGTAATGGTAGGAGGTGGTAATAGATTAGGCTATCTAATTGCAAAAACCTTAATAGAACAAGGTAGCTATGTTGTCATAATAGATAGATTTAATAGCTCTACCAAGAAATATATATCAGAGTTGAAAAAGTCTAACTTAGTTGATTTCTTTGACTACAAAGGTTTTGATTCTCTCTTCAAAAATATAAAAAGATTTGATTACCTCTTCTACTTTCTAAACGAGAAGCTTCAAACACCAGAATTTGAAAGCAGAGATTTCCTTACTGAGACTAAATATTTAGAACAAGCACTTCTTAGCACAAAACAGAATAATGCAAAGTTTACACTACTAACTTCATTAGAATTAAATAGAGAGCTCGCTAATAGGATAAATAATGAAAACCTCTCTACTCCAGCACCGTATTCTAATATAGAGCTACAGAAATACTGCGAAAACCTTGTAGCAGAGTTTGGAGATAAAACTAATACAAATCTTAGAATAATCAGACTCGGAACTTTAATTGGTAAAGGAATTGATAAAATAGAGATACCCTCTTTAGACACAATGTTTAATGATGCAACAGCCAAGACTCAAATAACTATTAGTGGAGAGGGTTTAGATATCCATAACTTAATAAGTGAGCAAGATGCAACCTACGGAGTACTAAAGCTTACCTTCCTAGACGCCACAAAAAAGGAGGTAATCACCCTTGCGAACAAAAACAACTATACTACACTCTCCCTAGCATACAAGCTCTTAGAATTGAATACAGAGGCTCAGAGTATAAGATTTGTAGATAACCCTGAGGAGAGATTCACAATACAAGATCTCTATGTACCTGCTCCTCATGCTAGTAAATACGGCTGGACTCAACAAGTCTCTTTAGAAGAGGCTTTCATTGAACAATTACAAAACTACTACGGACAAATTAATAAATCATGGGACATAGCGAAAGATACAGAAGAGCAACAAACAGTTACAAAAGAGAAAAATATAAAAGTAAGTAAGACAAATCTAGGTAAATTTGTATCAAATATAACTTCTCCAATAAAATCTTTCTTTAGTAGAAGAACTGTAGAGAAGATTACAGGCAAGGCATTTTTGAAAACCTTAGGTATTACAGTAGTAATCTTACTCCTTACATACTTCCTAATATATCCACTCATAGCAACCTCATTAGGTCTGTATATCATAAACAGGACTACAAAACAGCTCTCAACAACATTTTTTGATAACAATCAAAATGAAAATCTGAAAAAAGTAGAAATAATTGAAAGAAATCTAGACAGAGTATCTGACAGCACATCTAGTTTGAAATGGATATTCTCATTAGTAGGACAAAATGATCTTTACAGTAATAGTATGCAGATGATTCAAGCAGGAGAAAATGCTACAAAAGGAGCAAAACTGCTCTTTGAAGCTGTAACTCCACTAACTGCATACATAAAAGAGTTTCAGCCAGCTATAGATTTCCAAAAAAGCACTCCCTCTTCATCAAGAGAGTATAGAGAGTATTTAAATGAGATGTCTAAGAATTCATACAAATTAGATGAAGCATCTTACAAAATCTCTCTATCTTCAGAAATAATGAAGAAAGTAGATACAACAGTGTTCCCTAAAGCAGCTCAAGATGGAATACTTAAAATAAAAGATTACATTAAAGAGATAGATGGAGGCACGAAAGGTTACAAAGAAGCAATGTCATTTCTACCAATACTTCTAGGAAAAGATGAAAGACAACGATATATCATTCTTTTACAAAACGAATCAGAGATAAGAGCTACAGGTGGTTGGACAACAAGTTATGGAGTTTTAGGAATAGAGGGAGGCCAGATTAGAGAGATATTTGTAGATGATATATACAATGCAGATGGAACTTTAAAGGTGCAAGGTAAAACATATACTCCACCTACCTCAATGAGCAGAGCGTTAGAATTAGATAAATGGTCTTTCTCATTAGTAAACTGGTATCCTGATTTAACTGAAACACTTAATGCAACTGAAATATTTACAAAAGATTTAGGAGTTGGTTCAAAAATAGATGGATTAGTAACAATGGATATTGCTTTCTTACAGAAATTACTTGATAAATGGGGAGGAATACAAGTCCCTGGTGAAGATGAAATTATTACAAGCCAGAATATATATACAAAAATATTCGAAATGCATGAGGAATTTACACCAGGCTCAACACAAAAAACTTCATTCCTCGCTAATTTAGCAAATGAGATTGTCAAAAAAGTCCTTTCAATGAATATAGGCAATATGATTGATCTAAAAGACGTTTTCATCTCAGCACTTGATGAAAAGCACCTACAAGCAACATTCAAAGACCCTAATGCCTTTGATTTCTTCGACAAAAGAGAGTGGGCAGGATCTTTAGACTCGAAATTTAACAGTGCACCTTCAGTAGTAGACTGGAACTGGGGAGGAAATAAAGCAAACCTTTACCTAGACAAGAATCACTCCCTATCAATGGATATTAAAAATGAGAAGAGCATTGATTTCGCTTATACCCTTTCAGTAGAAAACAAATCAACATCTGATGTATATCCATACGGTGATTACATAAACTATGAGAGAGTATATATACCGGCAGAGGCTGTGGTTACAAAAGTTGAAGGTTTTGAGAACAACAAGTTTGATACATACAAAGAAAGCGGTTTTAAGGTAATTGGAGGATGGTTTAATACAAAAATAAAGAGTGTATCCACTCTACAGATATCTTACAGACTTACAAAAGACAGTAGCTCTACTAATTTCCCAATAACACAGAATAATGCAGACCTATTCCTTGATTTAAACATATTTAAACAAGCAGGTGAAAGGAACTACGCCTACAAACTAGATATTACATACCCAACTACATGGAAACTTAAAAGCTCTGCGAATTTCAATAGTATAAACAATCAGCTATCAAGCAGATTCGAATTGAACAGAAACACAAAATACAACATAGTTTGGAGTATACCGAACTAAATCTTAGCAGCAGAGTTCTTTTTCAAAAGAGTATACATATTCAAAATCTCTTGCAACGAAATCTCTTTCATACGAGAGAACTTTTTAATCTCATCAACAGCTAAATCAGTATTGACAGGAACTCTTTGACTTAATCCAAGAGTTCTAATGAAAGTTGCGATATGTCTAGCTTTGCAATTGCTACAAGAAAAGTGTATAATCGTCGTCGCACCAGTGTTCTGGACGATATTAACATCATCAGGAGTATACGCAGTGCCACATTTATCACAAAACCTTGAGACAGAGTCAATGAAAAACTGCTTTTCTTCTAATGTGCTATTATTGTTTCTATTGTTCATATACTTAAATTATACCATAATTTAAATATGCCGAATAACAGCAAGGCTATAAATTTTCTAATAAAAAAGGGAAAAGAACAAGGATTTCTCACACAAGAGGATCTATTGGATGTTTTTCCAACGATAGAGGAAGATATAGATCTTCTGGACAGTATCTTTGAGAAACTGCAGGATAACGAGATAGAGGTTTTAGAACCTGAAGATAATATAACGGTTTCCACAAAAGAAGAGTTAACACTAGAGAAGAAAATAAAGATCTTAAAGACGATACAAACAACTCTCTCTACAGATGCAATAAGATCATATTTATACGAAATTGGTAGAATCCCTCTATTAACAGGAGAGGAAGAGGTTATCTTAGCTAAGAGAATAGAAAATGGAGACGAAGAAGCACAACAGTTATTAATAACCGCAAACCTCAGATTAGTTGTTAGTATTGCAAAGAAATACAGCAAGAGTAATTTAGAGCTTTTAGATTTAATACAGGAAGGAAATATTGGATTAATGAGAGCAGTAGAGAAATTTGATTACACAAAAGGATTTAAATTCTCTACTTATGCAACATGGTGGATTAGACAAGCTATAACCAGAGCTATTGCTGATCAAGCAAGAACTATTAGGGTACCAGTCCATATGATAGAAACTATTAACAAGTATGGGAAAGTAAGCAATATGCTAGCAACTAGACTTGGAAGACCTGCAACAGATGAAGAGATTGCAAAAGAGATGCAGATTGAGGTTGAGAAGATTGCTGAAATTAAGAAGATTAAACAGAATCCAACATCTCTTTCTACACCTATCGGAGAGGAGAAAGATAGCAAGCTTCAAGATATTATTCCTGACGACTGGTCCCAATCTCCTGAAGATTACGCTACTTCCGAATACTTAAAAAATCAATTACACGATATTTTAGATGGATTACAAGACAGAGAGAGAAGAGTTCTAGCATTAAGATTTGGGTTAGAAGATGGTGTTTCTAGGACATTAGAAGAGGTAGGAAAAGAGTTTGGAGTAACAAGAGAAAGAATTAGACAGATTGAAGCAAAAGCATTAAAAAAGCTTAAAGAGAAATCAGCACAACAGAAACTAGATGACTATATAGATTAATCTTTCTCTACAAGAGATAGGAACTCATCAGCAGATACAGGGAAAGACTTCTCACTTCTCTCAATTACTGTATTCAGTTGATCTAAATCGAAATTTGTCTTAAGAACTTTAGTATATCCTACTGCCTTACTATCAATACTACTTCCTGTAGAGTCAAAATACACTGAAAGTCCTATCCAAAGAAGGACTACAACAAACAATAGTAATAGTGCAAATAGAGATCTTCTTAATACATCCATATTATTCGTTGTAAAATTTATTATTATCTATAGCATAAATTCTTAAACCAATATTGAAGGAGATCAATCCGTTATCATCTTCATTATTAGTAAAAGACACTGTCTCAACAACAGGATACATCGGCAAAGCTTCAAAATCTTTCAACAAGTTAACAAGATTAACCCTTTTCCCACTTACAGAAACTCTAACACTCTTAGGTTTTAGAGCAGAGGATGTAGGAACACGATAGTTCTCTCCTTGGTAATCATCAAATGTAATCGCACTTAGAACAAAACCGTTTCTTGCAACAATAGAATCTAAATTTGAAAGGAATAGACTGAAATTCCCATCTGCAGGAAAGATCAATTCCAAACTTTTGAAATCTTTTTTATTCTCAAGAAATACCTTATCTAAAGAGGATAAAGTATTAATCTTTGTCTCTAATTGAGTATTTATCAACTTCTTCTCTCGTATCTCCTTATTTATCTTTGTAATTGTTAATATAGTTGGCCTTATAGCAAATACTGCTAGAAGTATTACAGCGAGAATGGTGAATCCGAAGAAAGCATAACCTTTCCTTTTCTCAGGAGATTCTTTTACAATCTTTATATATTCAACTGTATTTACACTACCTTCTTTCATTAACTTTCAGCATTTAAAAGAAAAGTTACTTTAACATTAATATCTGATTTCTCTTTGATAATATTGAAGTTTACATCTTTGTAATCGGGGTTGTTTTTCAAAGCTGTCTCATAATTCTTCACAGTTTCAAAACTTGTTGTAGTAAAACCTAGAAACACTCTATTCTCAGTAAAAGAGAAGCTATCCAGGGTCAAAAGAGAGGGGATACCACTAACAAGCTCACTAATAGTGCTAGAGTTAATAGATTGATCTCCTTGAATTCTTTTAATATCAGTAAAAAGAGTTTGATAATTACCGAAAAGCACATCTTTCTGTTTCCAACTCTCATTAGAGAGAAGTGCTACCTTACCATTAATTTCCTCTGTCAAATCATTATTTTGCCTATCAAGAACAAAACGAGAGAAAAATACTCCTAAAACAATAAGCTCAACCCCTATTAGTAAGTATTTACCTACATCAGCGAGCCAAATATATGCTTTAGACCATATGTCTGTAGGAGAGTAGACAGGCTCCAAAAAGTTGATAGATTGTGGTTCCTTTTTAGACTTGAACATTGAGCAGTTTAATTATTATATCTTCAGTATAGCATAAGAGCTATATTTTGTTGAAAAGGATTATTTTTTCTCTTTTCTCCAATGCATCTTTAGCTTTAGCAGTACTGACAGGGATAGCAGGATAGTAAAGATCTGTCACTACTTTAAGTAAATAGCTAAGATTGTTTAACACTTTCTCAACATCACCTTTATTTAGATCTTTGCTCCAAGGCTCTTTCTCTGTAATATATTTGTTTCCATAATCTGCAAGTTTATCTACTTCCTCTAAAGCATGAGACAATTCAAAATTCTCATAAAGCTCTTCAGTTTTAGACTTATACTCATTAACTACTTTCAAAAATTCTTCTTCTACCTTGCTTTCATTGTTAATTTCAACCTCTTTAGTATTAGCTAAATGAATTACTCTGTTTAGTAAATTACCGTAATTATTAGCAAGCCTGGAGTTATACATATTCACTAGATCTTGTTCGCTGTATGCAGAATCAGCAAAGGTAGAAATTCCAGCTAAAAGATAGAATCTAACAATTTCAGCACCGTATTTCTTCTCTTGTTCAAAAGGTGACACAATATTTCCCAAAGTCTTAGCCATTTTTCTTCCATCAGATGCTAAAACCATACCGTGTCTTAACAGTTTTTTTGTATGTGGGAAACCTACAGAACTAAGCATACCTTGCCATATAGCACCTTGAAATCTAAGATTATCAGGACCAAACAGCTGTATTGAGTTCTCCCACCACTCTTTAGATTTTTCATTGTCAATCCCAAAACCGACTGTAGCTATGTAATTAATGAGAGCATCAAACCAAACATAGATTACTTGCGAATCATCATCAGGAACATCAATTCCCCAAGGTAATTTCTTTTTTACTCTTGAAACACTGATATCTTCAATTTCATTAATGATTTTTCTTAATTCATCGTAAGCGACTTTTGGTTTAACAACCTCTGGATTACTGTCTAACCACTTCAATAGCTCATCTCTGTATGAAGAAAGTTTAAAGAAATAGTTCTCCTCTTCTTTTAGCTCTGGCTCGGTTCCGTGGTCAGGACATTTACCATCAACTAGCTCTTTCTCAGTAATGAATCTTTCACAACCTACACAGTAATGACCTTTATATTTCTTTTTGTACAAATCTCCATTTTCTTTACATATATTCCAGAATTTCTGTACTGCTTCAGCATGTTCAGCGGAAGAGGTTCTGTAAAAGAAATCATAATCAACAAAAAATAGCTTACAGTAATCTACAAATCTCTCAGCATACTTGTCTACAAACTCTTGGACTGTTACTTTCTCTTCTTCGGCTTTCTGGAATATCTTCTGTCCATGTTCATCTGTTCCTACATTGAAAAAGACATTTTGATCACCCAATTTTTGGCGATGATATCTTGCAATTGCATCTGCTTGTACAAATTCTAATGCATGACCGATGTGTGGTTCTGCATTTACATAGGGTAGGGTTGTAGTTATATATATCTTTTTGTTGTCCATATTCGGTTGATATTATACAACAACTCAAGGGTCTGGCCTAGGCCTGCCCCTTGAAAAGAAAAAAGGGAAGAGTTTAGATTTGTTTTGTGTATATTTACACGTCTAAACACTTCCCTTGTGTAGCTAATCTTTCTTGTTACATAAAAAATTGCTTCTACCAACGTAATATATTTGCCATTTTCTTGATCTTTCTCTTATCATTCGTTTTACGAGACCAATTATTGCGAAAGTCCGAAATGACAAAATATTGCATAGCAGTAAGAAATCCTACATCCTCTGGAACTTCTTCTGTTGCTGGTAGAAACCAAGTAGGCGTCATCCCCAATTTCTTATAAACCTTGTAAAAGTCTGGAACTATAACAATATAATCTGTCTCTCTGCGCTTAAATTGCTGAATGATAGGTTCGAAACAGTCGAACTTACCATATCTTGTACGCATACTCGTTGGATATCCATGCTCTCCTATGAAGTTTGTGTATTTGATACGAAAATCTAAACAACATAGTGCTTGAACAGATGGATCAATCTCCACATTGAGATAATCATAGTTCTTAGCTTCTTCTGAAAGATTTGGAACTTCATAGAATAGTTTCAGCACAGAAGCTATATATTCAAATTCATTCCGACACCTTCTTGAAGGGGCTTCAGCAATTATCTGCCTAATTGTGACACAATTTCCTAAACCGTCCTGGGAATTCATCCTTGCCATTTTTTCCTCTTTTCTTTTCTAAGTAATGACTAACAAAATAATTCCATTCTTTAATAAGTTCCTCATCTTTTTTACCATTATGTGCTTGATCATACCCAAGGCTATTCATAGATGTAAGGTACAGATACTCACTTTTATATGCTGTATATACTCTTAACCTGAAACCAGGTTGTGAAGCTTTCCAAGAAGATTCAAAATTAATCTCTCGCAGAAGTTTACGATAATCTGGAAGCAAGACTGTAGGATCTTTCTTCCGAAGATCAAACTGCTTGAGGATTGGGTAGAAACACATGATAGTACCCCATCTGGTACAAATATCTACAGGATATGGGTACTTTTTGTCAATATATCGGATAAACAGTATTACACCACATCCAGTAGAACGCGATGTATCTATTTTCACGTCAGTAAGATAATTGTAATTTTTTGCTTCTTCTGGAATATTCGGATTTTCATAAAATCGTGATATAACAGAAACCGTCCTGTTAAATATCTTTCTGTACTTCTCGTACTTAGAAGTATCAACTTCATTATATGCAGTATGATTGGGATTCTTTCCTTTCACTTCACCCCTCACTTTCTTTTTAATGAACAACTGACTACACAGGTTATTATATCAAAACATATATAAAGACACTATAAGACACGCGCTGGATGAATATTTAAAAAGAAAAAAGGGAAGAGTTTAGATTTGTTTTGTGTATATTTACACGTCTAAACACTTCCCTTGTGTAGCTAATTTATTTTCTAAAACAGAGACAGTTGCCTCGAGTGTTTTCCATACAGTTTCTCTTCAAGCTCTTTTTCAAACTTTTCACGTTCTGGGTGGGAAGATAATAAACCTCCTCCTTTTTGCTTAAAATGCTTGCGATAGTAGTCCATACCTTCTAATACTTTCTTCTTATCTTTCGAATACATTAACTTGTTATAATGCTCTTCATCAAACTCTCCGATATCTTTTGCTTCTTCAGCCTGTCTTGCAAGCTTTTCAGCCCTTTCACGAAAATAACTAGACATTTCTCCTCTCCTTAAGCTTCAAAATTAGAAGACTTTAATAGATTCTTCCATTCGTCAATTAAATGTTCATCTTCATCGCGACGAAATTGTTCACTAGGATACAATCCAGACTCGTTGAAAATTTTTGACGGCTTTACATGAGCATATTTGTCACAGTCTACAAAATGAATTTTCATCATAGATCCAGGTTCTGATGGAGACGACTCAGTTACCATTCCTAGTTCATTAGTAAATAATTCTCGATAATCAGGAACTACTACTGTGGGGTCTAACTTCCTAAGACGAAACTGGGTATATATAGGATCAAAACAATTATGTCTTCCCCATCTAGTATAAACAGTAACAGGATATGGTAAAATAATATCCGGACCTTTCTCTTTACTTTTCTCTTTCCTAAAGTTAACACAAAATACAATACCGCATCTACTAGGATACCTTGTATCTATTAGAGTATCTTTAAGATAATTATAATTTCTTGCTTCTTCCGAAATATTCGTATTGGCATAGAACCTAGAAATAACCCAAACGGTTTTGTCAAACTCGGCCTTACGCTCTTTTGAAGGAGCCTCATACACTCTTTGACAAGTCCTTTCATAATAAAAACCACCATTACCATTATCACAATATATTATTTCTCCCATTTTTTCCTCTCTCTCTGTTTTTTTAAAGAACTAGCTAACTACACAGAGATATTATATCAAAATTGAGGAGAATTTACTATAAGCCGGATCGTTATACCAACTGCTGCGTAAACAACAAACCCTCTGCAAGACCTAAATTAACAAGCTCTTGCCATACAGCTTCAGTAACAAAAGGTATAAAAGGGTGCATAATCTTCAGATTCTCTTTAAGCAAATAGAGTAATTCTGCAAGTTTCTGAACACGAACAGTATCTCCAACCTCCAAATCCTTTATTTCAGCCTTAATTTCCTCAATCCATTTATCACAAAATGTATGCCAGAAAAACTCCCTAATACTCTCAGCTCCAAGATTAAACTGATACTTATCTAAATAATTCATTACTTTCTTCATATACTCCAAATTCATATCAACCCTCTCTCCATTGAAATTTTCAATAGAACGAATACTATCTATTTCAGATTCATCAATATTCATCAATATAAATCGACTTGCATTCCAAATCTTGTTAATGAAGTTTCTGTTACCCTTGATTTTCTCCTCTCGAAGAGGAGCATTGGATCCTGGTAAAGCATCACTGTAGTACCAAAGTCTTAAAGCATCTGCACCATACTTTTCAAAAACCTCTTTTGGCTCAATACCGTTTCCTTTAGATTTTGACATTTTAGAACCATCTGCAGCTAGAATCATTCCAGTTAGAAACACCTTAGAGAAAGGAGCTTGCTCTGTTCTGTATAATCCCATCATAATCATTCTTGCAGACCACCAGAAAAGAATATCTCTAGCGTGGATCATCATCTGAGTAGGGTAGTATTTCTTGTAATCTTCACCATCTACTCCTCCTAAAGTTGAAAACGGCCACTGACCAGAACTAAACCATGTGTCAAAGACATCTTCATCCTGTTCCCAAACTTCTCCATTTTCTGAAGCAGGTTGCTCATCTCCTAGATAGATTTTACCTGTTCCTGTTGGTTTAAAACCTGTCTCTTGCTCATACTGCTCAATACTCTTCCCAGTATTTTCCAAAAGCCAGTCATACAATTTCTTTCCTCCACTGTACCAAACAGGAATTCTCTGTCCCCACCAAAGCTGTCTTGAGATACACCAAGGTTGGATATTCTCATAGAAATGCTCCAAAGCTTTCTGTTGACCAGAGGGGATAACCTTAACATTACCTGCTTTGATCTCTTCCAATGCTTTCTTAGCTAACGGTTCGACATTTAAATACCACTGATTCGAAATGATTGGCTCTATTGGAGTTTTACATCTTTCACATATCGCAACTTCATGCTTAATATTTTCAATCTTTTCCAACAAACCTAACTCGTCTAACTCTTTACAAAGAGCTTTAGAGCAATCAATTGTACTCATACCCTTAAATCTCTCAGGAATATCTCCATCCATTTTTCCCTCTTCATTAATGACATTGATTGTTTCTAAATTCTCTTTTCTTCCAATTTCAAAGTCCACAGGAGAGTGAGCTGGAGTAACTTTTAAAGCACCTGTACCAATTTCCATATCAACATCATCAACAGCAATTACAGGAATCTTCCTGTTTGCTATTGGTAATATGACATTTTTTCCAACAAACTGCTTGTATCTTTCATCTTTACTGTTAACCGCAACAGCAGTATCCCCAAGCATAGTTTCAGGCCTAGTAGTAGCAACCGTTATGCCCTCAACACCCAATTTATCTTTTGCTAATTCTTTGTCTTCTTCCTTTTCAAAAGGATAGACAATATATGCGAAGATACCTCTTCTTTCTTCATGCTCCGTATCCACATCAGCTAAAGCTGTTCTACAGCTGGGACACTGATTAATAATTCTTTTATCTCTATATACCATTCCGTCTGCAAACATCTTGTAGAAAGTCTCGTACACCACCTTTGTTAATCTAGGATCTAATGTAAAAAGCTCTCTACTGTAATCAGCCGAAAGACCAATCCTCTTCTCTTGCTCTCTTGCATTCTCAATATTTTCTAAACAGAATTTGTATGTTTCTTCATAGAAAGCCTCTCTTCCCATCTCACTTTTACTCCTGCCTTCCTTCTCTAAAATTTTAGTAAAAACTGATTCAGTCTGAATACCAGCATGATCCTTACCTGGTAGAAGCAGAGTAGGGTGCCCTGTCATCCTCATATATCTTCCCATCACATCATGAAATGAGTAACCACAAACATGACCTAGATGTAAATTACCGTTTGCATTTGGAGGAGGCAGAGTTATTGTGAAAGAATTTTCAACATTTTTTCCATGTTCATTTAAGTACTCACGCATATTATCAGGATTACAAAAACCAGACTTCTCCCAAAGTTCATAAATTTGTAATTCTTTTTCTTCTGAATCAAATGTTTTTGAAATTTCTTTTTCCATATTTGAAGATGATGCATTATATCAACAAGCAAGGAGAAAGGGAATTGTGGTATACAATTAGGTTCACAAACAAAGGTATGGTATAATATGGATATATGTGAGATCTTCCCCCACAATATTGTAGTAAGTACTTCCTCAAAGCAAGTATGAAATGTAATATGTATAATATATGTAATTTAGATTAAAATTAAAAAATGGTGAATAGAAAAAATAACGGGCAAGGTAATATGTTGAAGCTATGTACATTATCTGGAACTTCAGAAATAGGAAGAAATTCCAATTTTGTTCAATACGGTAATGAAATTGTAATGATAGATGCAGGATACTCTTTCCCTGGACAAGAGATGTATGGAATCGACTATTTGATTCCAAATACAAGATATTTAAAAAAGAATAAAAAGTTCATTAAGGCAATCTTAATAACTCACGGTCATTTGGACCACATAGGAGCATTAAAGTGGATATTGCCTGAGCTTGACTACCCTCCAATATATGCTGGTGGTTTTGCAAAATCGCTCATAGAGTTGAAAATGAGAGAGTACAAGATGGACAAGAGAGTAAAAATCTACGGAATAGATAGGAAATCGCAGATAAATATAGGGAAGTATTTCAAAGCCACCTTTATTGGAATCAATCACAGTATTCCAGATGCTTTCTCAATATTTCTAGAAAGTCCTGTGGGAAATCTTTTCTTCTCTGGAGATTTTAAATTTGATACAAATCCTGCTAATGAACCTCTCTCTGACTATCAGAAGCTACACAGTTTAAAAGGAAAGATAGATTTAGCTTTAATAGAGAGTACAAATGCAACTGTCCCAGGTAAAGCTCCATCAGAAACAGTTATTTCTAAGAATTTAGAAGATATCATTTCGAAATACCCTGGTAGAGTAATACTCTCAGCATTCTCTTCATTAATCACAAGGCTTTACTCAGTCATTGAAATAGCAAAGAAGACGAACAGAAAAGTCTTAATTGCAGGACGAAGTCTTGATCAGGCAGTATCAATAGCTAGAAAGAGTGGATATATTAATGCCGAAGATGAAATATTCATTAAAGATAAAGATATTAATAAATATCCAGACGAAAAGCTTCTAATTCTTTCAACAGGCAGTCAAGGAGAGAGATTTGCAGTATTAAATAGAATCTCATTAAATGAACATAAAAGTATTAAGATCAAAAAAGGAGATCTTGTCATCATGTCATCCTCAGAAATTCCTGAGAATATAAGTAAGATAGAAAGGATGACAGATAGGATCATAGCTCTAGGAGCAGATTTAATGAAAGATAATGTGAACTTAAAGATTCACTCAACTGGTCACGGCAACCAGGAAGATATTAAAGCCATGGTCAATATGATTAGACCAAAAAATATTATGCCTATACACGGTTCACTAACTTTTAGATATTTCAACAAACAAAATCTAGAGAAATGGGGTTTCAACAAAAACAACATATTCTTAACAGATGATGGGCAGATGTGGGAATACAATGGAAAATTTTGGAAGAGAGGGAAGAAGATTGAATCTAAACCAATTCTAATAGACGGACTTGGAGTAGGAGATATTGGTGATATGGTATTAAAAGACAGAAAACAGTTATCTGAATTTGGAGTATTTACAGTAATATTAAATATTAGTGCTAATACAAAGAAGATAGTAGGTAAACCTAGATTCCTTTCAAGAGGATTCATATATTTCAAACACTCTCATGAACTGTTAAAAGAGATTCAAACATGTATTTTCGATACACATAGAAACTGGTTGAATACACAGAGAGATTTAAAACATACTGATGAAAAAGCTTTGAAAACTCAGTTAGAGAAAGATCTTGGAAAATTAATATACAAAAAAACAGAGAGAGAGCCAATCATCCTAGTAGATGTAATGTAGTTAATTAAATAGCAAGAAAGTATATTAATTGAATTACTACCCAGACCGTATCGTTTTAATTCAAATATGATATACTTTCACTATGTTAAACCTGCCTTTCTTTAAAAAACCTACAGCTGTATCTATTAGTAAAAATGAAAATATTGTTGCATTAGATATAGGTACTGAACAATTAAAGACAATACTCTTCTCCATTGATGATTTGGGTATAGACATTAAAAAAATGTCTAGGATAGAGCAACAACAACACGCTATGAGAAGTGGAATAATTACGAATTTAGATACAGTTCTTGAAAACTGCCGACTCTCCATATCATCAATTACACAAAGATTAACTCCAGAGCAGATGCCTAAAAATGTAGTGATGGGTATAGCTGGAGAATATATTCAAGGAGTTTCCATAGTGGTTAATTACCAAAGAGATGAGAACTATGAGAAAGAGGTTACAGAGAAAGAACAAAGAAAAATCATCACACAGATAGAGAGTAAGATAGAAACAAATGGGAAAGCAGATTTAAGTCAAAGGATTGGTTTGACAAATGAAGATATAGAGATACTTCATATTACAAAAACAGGTTTAGAGATAGGAGGTATGCCTGTAGATTCATTAATCGGATACAAAGGAAGAGATGTGAAATTAAATTACTACGCTTCCTTTGCACCAAAAACATATGTGGAAGCTTTAAAAAAAGTCGCATCAGAGTTAGAAATGAATGTCATAGGGATAGTTGCGCAACCGTTTGCAGTAGCTAGAGCATACACAGGGTCATCAAATAGAGATTTCTCCGCCATCTTCATAGATATTGGAGGAGGAACAACAGATATCGCTGTAGTAGAGAAAGGTAGTGTAATTGAAACAAAGATGTTTGCATTTGGTGGAAGAACATTTACAAAAGAGATATCAAAAGTATTAAATTTAGAATACAGATACGCAGAACAACGAAAATTAAAATATTCCAAAAAAGAATTAAATAGAGAGCTTGCAAGAGAAGTTCAGAAAATTGTATATCCAGTAGCTAAACTCTGGTTGAAGACATTGAAATCAGCTTTAGATTACTGTGATGATATAGACTCATTCCCTACACAGATATATCTTTGCGGTGGTGGAGCATTACTTCCTGAAATCAGAGAGGTCATGATTGAATTCCCATGGAAAAAATTCTCACGATTTCCTGTTGTTCCTAAAATTGAATTCTTCACTCCAGAGAAGTTAGAAAATATTACAGACAGTAGTGGTGAATTAAAGCATATTTTCGATATTACTCCTGCATCTTTGACTAAATTTGTATATGATATTAATAATAAGTAGAAAAAATGGAAGTAAATAAAAAAATAACAAAAATTGTTGTTACTAAAGATGATGAGTTAACAGATATTATTTCAGGAATAGTTGATACCGAGAATGAAAGAATCGTTTTAACATTTGCAGAAGATACAGATCTACTAATAAGTCCAATTAATTTGAAAGTCATACTAGATACAGTTGACGAAAGAGAGAAGCTTCTCATAACACAAATAATTAAAAATCCTACAGGAGTTAGAAATGCAACACTTGCTGGACTATCAGTAACAGAAGCTCCTAATTTACCAACAGAGGATATGTGGGAAGATGAAAATATGGCACGAGTAAAAAGAAGCCAGAAAGAGAGAGAACCTAAGGCTGTTCCTAAGAAGGAGGAAGTTGAAGAGAATGAAGCTATTACTCCTCCTACTGATTTTCAAAAAAGAATCAACGATGCAGTTGAGAAAAGTAGAGTAAAAGATACAGAGGTAACAGCACCAGTAGATCAAGACATTGCAATATCAATAGATGAGGATATACCAATTACATATGAGAACGATTTAACCAACACAGATGTTCTTAAAGAAGAGAAGAAGAAAGAAGTATCTCCAAATGTTCTTCTTCTTAAATTAAAATCTTTTTTCTCTAAAGTTAAGAGTAAATTTGGATCGAATAAAATATATCCGATCATACTTGGTAGTACACTCCTCGTTGTAATCTTAGCAGTAGTTATCTACTACTTTACAGCACCTTTTGTAAGAGTAAATATATATATTAAAGCAAAAGAGGCTAGTATAGAGAAGATATTTGATGGAGATGAAAATATAAAAGAGATTAATTTTGACGACTTAAAGATTCCTGTTAAGAAAGAAAATATAGAGAAAAGTAGTTCAACAACAGTGAAAGCTACAGGGACAGCATTTAAAGGAGATAAGGCTAAAGGAGCAGTAACAGTAACTTTCCTTAGTACTACTGGTTGCCAAGATGTTGATCCAATACAAATTAAGCAGGGGACTACATTAACAGCAAGAAATGAAAATAAAGCATACAAAGCTGATGCTGAAGTTTCCATAGAGTGTAATCAGAAAGGAGAGGTGAATATCACAGCTGTAGATGTAGGAGAGGAATTCAATCTTCCTGCAGGTACATACTTTGTAGTTCAAGGGTATGAATCAAGTAAGGTGTTTGGAACTTCTTCAAAAGATATTGCTGGAGGGAATAAGAAAGAGTATACCGTTTTAACACAAACAGATATAAATAGTGCTACAGAGGAGTTAAAGAAACAGGCATATGAGGAGGGGGAGAGAGAGATGAAGGATAAATCAGGTGGGACTTGGGAATTAATTAAAGAGTCTTTAGCAAGTGAGGTTGTAAGTAATAGTATTGAAACAAGTAAGAAGGTCGGGGAGGAAGCTGATCAGGTAGATCTTTCTTTGAAGATTAAGACTTCGGGTACTTTCTATATGAAGGAGGGTTTTGATAAAGGAGTGGAGAATCTTCTTACCAAGGAGGCTCAGGAGAAGAATCTGTTTGAGAAAGATGGTAATTTAGAATTAACTTTAAGTGATAATATTACAAAAAATATTACAGTAGAAACAAGTAGTACCTCTGCTGTGAAGATTAAGTTAACAGCAAAAGCTTCTATTAAACCTAAGGTGAGTAAAGAGGAGATATCTGCAAAACTTAAGCAGATGTCATGGTCTGAGGGTAATGATTATTTGAAGAATCTTCCATATTCTGAGAAGAGAAGTGATATCGAATTTAATCCTAAGAATTTTCCTGAAAGGTTTAGATATTTCCCTAAGAAACAGGGAGGGATAATAATAGAGGTGAAAGAAGTGTTTTAACCTTTATTTTCAGCTGATTTCTTGATAGAATCTCTCTGACATGTACCTGTAGCTCAATCGGATAGAGCAATTGCCTTCTAAGCAGTAGGTTGTCGGTTCGATTCCGGCCAGGTACGCCATACTATATCCTAAAGTATTAACCATGGTAAATAACAAGAGATTTTGTTAGAATACCGTATCTTGGAGAGATGCCTGAGTGGTCGAAAGGACTCGCTTGGAGAGCGAGCGTATGAGAAATCATACCGTGGGTTCGAATCCCACTCTCTCCGTTCCCACTTGTTGCTGTCATCATAAAATGCTACTATTAATATCAATAAATTTATCTGTATACCTATGAAAAGTTTCAAAGAACTTCGTGGGAACAAAACAGTAAGGTTAGTACTCCTAGTAATACTAATCCTAATCGTAGCTTATTTCTTATATTCAGTACTCTAAGCATATGAAAATACCAAAATTAAAATCACTTTCAACATTAAGCCCAAAGACAAAAAATATTCTTAAATATGTCTTCGGTGGCGTCCTCGTCCTATTAGTAGGCGGAGCAGGGTTAGAAGCAACAAATAATGACTGGGATCTCGGAAAAATCCTAAAAGGCGAATCTCTTAAAGAAGCAAAAGTTAAAAGAGACAAATCTGGAAATGTTGTAACAGAAGGAGGAAAGTACACAGATGAATATAACTGTGAAGATTTTGCAACACAGGATGAATCACAAACATTCTTCATAAATGCTGGAGGATCAAGTGAAGATACAAACAGATTAGACGGAGATAAAGATGAGATAGCGTGTGAGCATCTGCCTAAACAACAATAATAATGCTACATGCCCTATTAATAATAATCTATTTCACAGCTCTTCTTTGGTCTGCGGACCTATTTGTAAAACAATCATTAGCATTAGCAAAGAAGTTAAAAATTAGTGGATTCTTAATAGGATTTACATTAGTAAGTATAGGTACAGCACTCCCTGATATCACAATATCACTGTACTCGGCCATAGTAGGGCACACAGACGTAACAATATCAACATTCCTAGGCAGTGCTTTAGTAAATATAACTCTTCTTCTTGGAGCTTTAGCTTTCTTTTCAAAATATAAACTACTTGAAATAGACACAAAGAAAAATATACCCGTAACCTTAGCAGGAGCCATAGTTTTAACTTTTTTTGTATTGGTATCAAAAGGACAGCTACAATGGTGGGGTGGAATTATAATGCTCTCAACATTCATAGTAAGCATAATCATTGTAAACAAGCATAATCAACAAACACTTCCTAAAATAAGAACAAAATTTAATATCCTCTCATTAATAATATCTCTAGTACTCGTAATAATGATGGGAAAGCTACTCATAGATACATTAATGCTTTTTGCAACAAGATACAGTATAGAAAACTCCATGCTTGGCTTTTTCTTCATAGCTATAGTCATAACAATACCTGAACTCGTAACATCAATCATTGCAATAAGAAGGGGAGGATTGGAGCTAAGCCTTGGAAATATTCTAGGATCCACTCTTGTAAATCTGCTTCTAATACCTGGAATCGCATCTTCAATACACACTCTTAACTTCACAAACTTCATAGGAGAGCTCATCTTCATATTAGTAACCATACTATTCTTCTGGATTTTTGCTCTGTTAGGAAAGAAATACTACATAAGTAAGAAAGAGGGCATGGTACTAATCCTACTCTATATAATATTCATCCTGCTTCGACGAATCGGAATTTAGTATCGCAAGTAGTAAGAAGGATATAAATATCACTAAACCTTGTGGTAATGAAAGAAGATAGTGATCAAATGAACCTATCACCAAAATATCAACCAAAGCTATAAAGGTTAAAAATGTAAACCTCTTTATATTCACATAAAGATATTTACAAATCATACCCCAGAAGAAAACAAACCCTAACAAACCAAATTCACTTAACGAGAGGAGGAAAATATTATGAACAGGTTGCAATATCATAATACCTTTCAAACTACGTGGTACAAAATCAGCCATAGCTCGTACAAAATTACCAACTCCTGTTCCAATCAAGAAGTTTCTCTCCATGACCTTAAATGACGCTATCATCAACTGCTCTCTTTCAACCAAACTATTATCTTTAGCATCAAAAATATTTGCAAATCGTTCAGATAAATAAAGTAGAGGTAAGAAATTAAAAGAAAAAACCTTAACTTTCTTAAAGCTTTCATACAACTTCCAAATCAAAACAATTAAATAATTAAAAACAAATAAGAATATAGCTATTCTAGATAGAGAGAACAGAACAAAAATAGAGGAAGATAATAAAATAAAAATACTTAACAATCTTGTGTACCCTTTACTTCTAAATATCACAGAGAAAGCTATTACAGAAGCTAGGAGAAGAAAACCTGCCAAAATGTTTGGATGTGGGAAAGTACCGTAACCTCTCAGAAACAATTGCCCACCAAACTCTACAAAACTCGAACCCCTCATACCAGAAACAACTTGAGATTCTCCTAAAAAAGGGAAACCTAACGAGGATCCTTTCAGAACTTGTGATGCAGAGAATACTCCCTCTGTTAAAACAGTCACAAATAGTATGAGTAAGAAGAGAAACTTTAAGTTCTTCTTAAACAACTGATACTCTTTAATAATAGGAATTATTACAAACAGTGAGAGGAGAACTCCTATAATTCTAAAAGAATTAAGCAAAACTAATAAATCAAACTGAAGAAGAATGCGTAATATGAAATATATTAGAAGTAATATTAACCAGTATTTGTATTTTAAAAAGATCCTTTTAAAAGGATCTAACCCATATGTAAACAGAACAGAGTAGAGTAGTAAAAATATTCCTAGATCTACTATCGATATAGTGGGAATAAGATAATTAACAATCACTCCATTAACATAAGGATCATATAAAGAGAGTGTTGTTCCAAAAACTTCAACACTACTTGGCATCTGATAGGTAACATTAAAAGGTAGAATAGAAAAGATGAACAGTAAAGCTCCAATGACTCTGTTTTTGAAAATATAGGAGATAAGGATATAGAAGAGTATTGTAATAAGTACAAATAGAAATCTTCCAAAAGATTCACTCACAAAGAAGAAGCTAGAAGTAATCAGTATAATATCTAGCAATAGAAAAGGAATATTCTTTTTACTAAATATAGATTTAAACATCTAACAGTAATTATTTTAAAGGAGTTATTACAATATGCCTATCCATACCCTCACCCTCACTCTCTGTCTTAATATCATCAAATTTCATTAAAGCCAAATGTACTATTCTCCTGTCAGAAGGCTTCATAGGAGACAGCTCAACCCTCTCTCCTAGAATTCTAGCGTCATCTGCCTTCTGCATAGCAATCTCTTCAAGTTTAGAATCCTTCTCCTTCCTATACCCACCAACATCTACAAAAACTCTGTAATCAAATTCCTCATTAAACTTCCTACCTAAAATAACTTGCAAAATGAATTGGATGGAATCCAAATGCCTGCCTCTATTTCCAATCATATAACCCAAATCCTCACCCTCAAATGCTACTTTAATATATTTAATGTCACCATCGGCATCCTCTACAGAGAACTCCTTCTCACAATCTACCCCTAAAAGAGAGCATAGTTTGTCTACCTCTTCTTTAACAATCTTAACTATTTCTTTATCTTTCATAGATAAATTATTAAAATTTAAGTCAAAACAAGGGCAGAAAACATTACCTCTACTCTAAACCTTTCTTCCTTCTCTCTCTCATAACAGTGAAAATATTCTGAACACCCTTTCTCGTCTTATCCCAATCTAAAATAGCATACTGAATCAACAGCATAAATGACTGAACAATCCAATACAAACTCAAAGCAGCAGAAGTATTTGCAGCAATGAACACTGTAGAAACAGGTAATATTAGCATAGTAACATTAGTCATCTTCTGAGACATCTCTTCTAAGCTCTCCTCTTTACCTGCCTTCTTACCCTTCTTTTTACTATCAGAGGAGTATGATGCTGGATCTCTCATCACAACAGTAAACTTAGACATCAAATACTGAGATACACCAACTAATACACATAAGAGCAAGTAGAGTAGAGAGATAGTAGCAAAGAATCCAAACTCTCCTGATATCTGATTAAATGATTTAGTTAAATCCCACAACAAAAATCTATGATTAATCACAATATCACCACCATTTGCAAACCAATCCTTAATAAAAGGATAGATACCATTAAGATTACCTGATGATACATTTCTAATTACACTAGCTAAAACAGAAAGAATCAGAAGCTGAGGTACATATATACCTAAACACCCAAGTGGATTGTATCCAACTTTACGATACAATTTCAACTGCTCTTGTGATAACTTCTCCTTGTTATTCTGATATTTCTTCTGCAAAGCATCAAGCTGAGGCTTAAGAGAAGCCATCTTTTTTGTCATCTCAGTTTGTCTTTTCATTAAAGGAAGAAGAATAAGTCTAAAGACAACAGCAATCACAATAATAGCTAATCCCAAGTTCTCCCATAATATAGAGTAGAGAAAGACAATGAAGTTAAGAGAGGGATAGTAGAAAAAATTATTCCAAATAAATGAGAACATCTTTTTGTAAATATAAATTCAAATATAAATTCTCTTGGAATATATCACAAATCTGCATTAAGGAACAGGATCAAATCTATCTGATTTATTCCATGGATTACATCTTAATATCCGCTTAATAGCAAGATAGCTTCCCTTAAAAGCACCATATTTACGAATTGCCTCATAGCCATACTCTGAACAGGTAGGAATAAATCTACAATATCTTAGATTAGGAGATAGTTTTCCAGCAATACCGTGATCGTAAGAAAAAGTCTTCTGATACCCTTTTATTAACAAAAGAAGTAATTTCTTAATCATTTATTTCAGCACGAATTTATTTAGAACAACTCTTCTTAACCTGATCAAAAAACTCCCTCTTCAACTCTTCAAAAGAATCTGGAAAAACAAACGCTATATATTCAAAACGGTAATTACACACATTTAAAGATAACTCTTTGACACAATCAACCGCTATAGATCGCAACATTCTAGTTAACTTATGCCTCTGCACTGAATTACCTATCTTCTTACTCACAACAAATCCAAATAGAGGAGTAGAGGAAGCACCAACCTCAATAGCAATCAACATACCAAACTTTCCTTTGGTACGAACACCGTTCTTAAACACATACTGAAAATCTTTTGCAGACAACCTATACCTCTTGGGCATCATAAATCTATTTAATTATTCTTATGTTTCTTTCTAAGAAGTTTGTACTCCTCAGAGACAGAATACTCTTTTCTACCTTTCTGGATCTTTCTCTTAATAACTTTTCTTCCACCAGCTGTCTTCATTCTAGCTCGAAAACCAAGTTTCTTTATTCTTTTGAAATTGTTTGGTTGGTATGTTCTCTTCATAATAAAGTAATCAAAATATCAAATCAGGCTGATTATATCACAGGTTCAACGAGATGTATAATTCTCTTCATTACTACATAAACTTTAATGATTTAAGAAATATTTCAGAATATATAGGATAAATACATATTGAAAACCTTTTTGTAACAAGCCTTCCAACTAACAAAGTATTTAACAAAAAGTATCCACATATAAAGCTCTAAAATAAGTAGAGTAAAAACAGCGCACTTAAAATTCCCTTTACAACAACTCTTTACAAACAAAACAGAAGAGATATCCACATTACAAAAAAAATCAATATAATTGAGCAAAGTCCCAATCGACCGTTGACTGCCCTCACTGAACTGCCTCCTAATATAAACTTAAATCTGTTATGCAAAAAGCAGACTTTGAACGATATTTTGACAAACTAGAAAAGCCAGAGACAGTCAATAACCAGACAGATATTGACGAGCTATGGAAAATAACAAAAGAGCACCTTAAGCTCATGATTACCAACAGAAATTTTCTAGCAATCTTCAACAATTCATATATAGAAGATATAAATAATGGGGTAGTGCAAATATCATGTGATTCCACATATAAAAAGGAAAAAATACTCAGAGATTACCAAGCTTCATTAAAACAAGCATTAAACAAAGCAAGTGGGCAAAACTATGAAATAGAAATAAACCTAAGAGAGAATAACAACAGTAAGAAAGAAAGTAAGTATGAATACCATAACCCAGAGACAAATGAGCCGATAAATCTCTTTTCCGAATCTGAAAATAAAGAGAATGCTATATCCAAAAAGCTAGAAGAATCATACCTAAATCCAAAATACAGATTCGAGAATTTTGTAGTAGGTTCAAATAACAGACTTGCAGAAGCTGTTGCTCAAGCTGTAGTAGAAGATCTAGGTAAAGCTTACAATCCTGTCTTTTTCTACGGTAATACTGGACTAGGAAAAACACATCTTATGCAAGCAATTGGAAATGAAGTAATACAGAAAGATCAAAACAAAAAAGTAGTATATATCTCTATAGAGCAATTTCTTAATGAAATGGTAGAAGCTATCAGAACAAAAAGAACAGAAGACTTTAGAAATAAATATAGAGCTGTAGATTTACTCATAATAGACGATGTTCAGTTTGTAGAAACATACCCAAGAACTCAAGAAGAGCTATTCCATACATTTAATACATTGTACCAAGCAGACAAACAGATAGTATTAGCTTCAGATAGACCTCCAAAAGAGATAAAAAATATAACTGATAGATTAAGAACAAGATTTGAAGGAGGAATGGTAGCAGATATACAAGCTCCTGATTACGAAACAAGAATAGCTATCGTAAAACAACTCCTAGAAGAAAAAAATCTTCAAATGGATGATAAATACATAGATATAATTGCAAAAAACATTGAAAACAGTGTTAGAGAACTAGAAGGTGCAGTTACAAAAGTTGCATCTCTTTTTAAACTAGGCATAAATCCTTCAGATGAAGAAGTTTCCAAAATATTACAAATAGATATAGATTACAAAAGAAAAAGAATTACTCCTAGTAAAGTAATATCAGTAGTAGGGGAGATATTTGATGTTAAACCATCAGATATAAAAGGAAATAGAAGAACTGCATATATAGCTCAATGTAGACAAATTGTTATGTATATTCTTAGAAAAGAGCTTGAACTTCCATTAGAAAGAGTTGCTAGAGAAGTAAATAGGAAAGATCACACAACAGTTATCCATGCTTTTGACAAAATAGAGAAAGAGAGAGATAAAAACAAATCATTAGATGAAAAAATAAGTAATTGTATTAGAACTTTAAAAGCTTAGTGGACAACTATGTGAATAACTAATGGATATCTAATGGTAAACTATCCTACATTTCCACATAAAAGAAACGTATTGTTTATGTAAATATGTTGTAACAACAATATATCTGTATTTTATCTCATCCACATACCTATTTAACTTATCCAAAGTTATCCAGTAAAATAATCCACATAAAAAATTAGTTCAATATCACACTTTCTTTACTTCTAACAACACTTTTGAAAAGAAAATATACACAATAAATTAAATAGAAAAAAAGCTCTGTAGTAGGTAGTTTAGAGAAAATAAATATAAAGTTATAAACATATCCATACTCTCTACTACTTAAACGAAAAAGATTTAATAAATAAAAATATAATAGAAAGTACAAATAAATAAAATTTTCTGTATAATAAAGTAAGATAAAAACATATAACAAACTGCCCAATAGTTAAGATTAGTTGTATAAATAAGTATGAAATTCTCTTGTAATCAGGATACATTCTCTAAATATTTGAATATTGTTAGTAGGATAGTAGCTACTAAATCAGGCTTACCTATATTAAGCAATGTATCTTTTGAAAGTAAGGATGGAAAACTAATTCTTAAAACAACAGATCTAGAGTTAAGTATAACTACATGGATAGGTGCAGATATTAAAGAGGATGGAGTTGTTACAGTACCAGCAAAGCAATTAGCAGAATTTGTTAACTCTATACCGGAAGAGAAGGTAGACGTAGATGTTTCTAAGCAGAATTTTAATATCTCTACAGAGAATAACTCTGCTAGTTTTAATACTATGCCTTCTGAAGATTTTCCAAATATTCCTACAATAGGGAAAGATAATTCAATTGTAAGAATAAAAAAGAGTGATCTTGTAACAGCTATAGAAAGAGTTGCTTTTGCTGCAGCTACAGATGATATTAAACCTGTTTTAACAGGAGTTAAAATAGAAATAGAAGATGGAGTTATTCATTTTATATCAACAGATGGTTTAAGACTATCAAGACAGAGTGTAAAAATAGAGAAGGGAGCATCAAAGAAGAATTTCTTAGTTCCAGTTAGAGCTCTTCTTGAACTTTCATATATTGTTTCTTCATTAGATACTGATGAGGAGTGGATAAATATTTATACTATCGATGACAAGAATCAAGTTTTATTTAGATTTGCAGATGTAGATCTGATATCTAGATTAATAGATGGAGAATTTCCTGAGTATAGACAAATAATTCCAACAGGATATAAGACAAAATGTATGATTCAAAAAGGTGATTTTGTAAATTCTATTAAGATTATCAACATCATAGCAAGGTCAGTTCTTGGTAATAAGATGATATTAGATATATCTTCAGCTAGTAATAAAATCTCACTCTCTGCTGTACAGAGTGACTTAGGTAAAAATGAAAGTAATCTCTCATGCAAAGTAGAAGGAGATGATATTAAAATAGCATTTAGTGCAAAACTTCTTAATGATGTACTTACACATATAGATAGTGAGGATATTGTATTTGAATGCTCAGAATCAACAAGACCAGGCGTGTTTAAAATAGATGGAGATGATAGCTTTATCCATCTAGTCATGCCTATGATGATTTAGTCTTTTTTGATTTATTTATAGCCTTATATCCTACACCGTGGATAGTTTCTATAATATTTTTGTCATCAAGCTTATCTCTTAACCTTTTAATATGTACATCTACAGTATTTGAACCTATATACTCTCTGTAATCCCATACATGATCTAAAAGCTCACATCTAGAAACAATTCTTCCACTATTTCTAACAAGATATTCGAAAAGATCATACTCTTTTCTTCTAACATCTATCTCTGATTTCCCTTTATATATAGCTCTATTATCAACATCAAGAACAAACTTACCTATATACAGATTCTTATCAACATAAGTAGATGGTCTTCTAATTAAAGTCTGTATTCTTGCTAAAAGCTCTTGCATTGGAAAAGGATAACTTAAAACATCATCAGCTCCCTTATTAAGAAACTGTACCTTCTCTGTCCAGTTGCCTTTATTACATACTCCTAACACCTTTATATCACTCTTAACTCTCTTTATTCTCTCCAATATTTCATAACTCTTACTATTCCCTAAGTTAGTATTAAGAATAACAAAATCAAATATACCCTTTTTCAACAACTTTTTAGATTGAAAAGAATCATCATCTAAAGTAGTTTTATATCCATACGAATCAAGACTCTTTGATAGAACCTGTGAAAGAGTAGAGGAATTCTCTATAATTAATATATTCATTACTAATATCTATAAATTTAATGGCATAATATTAGTAATTAAGTAAAATATCTTTAAAACCTAGAGCAATAAATATTATGAAATTTGTATTTGTAAATTTTTTTCTTCTGATTTTCTCTGTAGGATTTTTGTACTATTTATTGATGAACAACCTTTTCGTACCATTTGATGAAGTTGGGAATATAAATATATTAAATGTTTCAACAACAGTAATTCTTCTTTTTGTAATTATGTTTACATTAATATCAATCCTTTCATACTTTTTCTACTTAATATTCAAAAAAGAGCTTACTTACAATCAAACTGTTAAATCCTCCATTAAAATATCATCAATAATATCGATAGGTTTGGTAGTAGTTCTTCTTCTACACATATTCCATATATTAGATATTCTTTTAGGTTTCCCTTTATTAATTGTTGTATTAATACTAATTTTAGTAGTATCATAAAGCATGAAAGATGAGAAAAAAGAAATAAATACACTGTATGACATTATCTCTGGAGAGAAGAGTCTGAGAGAAAGAGATAAGAAGATTAGTGAGATGAAAAAGAATGCTATTAAAGAGATGAAGAACAAGAGAAGGAAAGAGATAATAGAGAAGGATGTAGAGATAGAGAAGGACCCTGTACAGAACAGAAAGGTAGTTCAGAATATTAAGCTTTTTGAGTGGTCATCTCCTGATAGATATCAATTAAAATTCAGTAACAAGAATTTCTTGATGATAGTTGCTTTATCTCTTGTTTTAATCCTACTTTTAGCAATATTGAAACATTACTTGATGATGGGATCAGTGATTGCTGTCCTATTTCTTCTGTATGTATCTGGTACAACAAAACCTATTACAATCAGTAATAAGATTACTGCAAGAGGTATAGAGTCATATGATAAGCTTTTTGAGTGGTATATGCTTGATTCTTTCTATTTTTGTAAGAAGGAAACATCTGAATATTACTCTTTGATTGTAGAGACTAAGCTAAATATTCCTAGAGTTTTGTTTTTAATTTCTTCACAGGAAGATAAAGATGCTCTTTTTGTATTGTTACAAGACAAGTTAATGTATAAAGATATTAGAAAACAGAGTAGGTTAGATGAAATAACATACGGTAAATATATTCCTTTGGAGAAGGTATAGGTATAAGTTTCGGAGGGATGCCTGAGTGGTTGAAAGGGGAGCTCTCGAAAAGCTCTATCTGGGTTTCCAGATCGGGGGTTCGAATCCCTCTCCCTCCGTTCTCATATTTTCCAAGTTCTACTTAATCCACACTTATACTAAGTTGTGGACAACTTCTATTTCTTACTAAAAGTGCCTATATACCAATATTTTGAGAAAAGATAAACACTATATTTGTATATTATCGAATTATAGGATAGTAGGTTATCCTACCATCTAGCACTATCTCAAAAACTCTTGTATATTTATCTAAATATGGAACAGAACATGCCCAAACCAGAACAAAACAAGGTAGTTATTCCTCGAAATCAATCATTAGAAAAACCCTTACAAGTTAAAAGTGTAGAGGAGCATAAAACCAAATTCTCAATTCTTGATATATTAGTTGTTCTTTCGGCGTTCTTTGTAGTAGGTTTCCTAGTCTATCTATTCTTCAATCCAAATAAAGAGGGTTCAGAAAACAGAAATTCAAGAAGACAGGCGGATATATCAATGATACTGTCATCTATACAATCCTATACCAAAGATAATAATGAAATACCAAAAGAAGTATTAATATCTCCTCAATGTATGACTGCAGGAAACGAAATATGCAAGATCGGACCGTACGATTGTACAGGTCTTGTAAATCTTAACTCCATAGCAAAAGATAAAAGTGGGAAAGAGAGAGTACTGTCTATTCCATCTGACCCAGAAAACAGATCTATTAATGGTACGGGATATTACATATCTCAAGATGGTTTAGGAAATATTACAATATGTGCTCCGTATGCAGAAAGAAATGTGAGTATATCGTTTACTAAATATATGTATTAATTTATCATATTAAAATAATGAAAAAAACTTTATCTACAGAACATACAAAAACACAGTTCTTAGTTCTACTGTTAACAGTAGCATCTTTCTTACTGTTTGCAATATTTGTAGGCAGACTAAAATGGATTACAGATTTTAGAAGCTTCATAGTTCTTCTCTCTGGAATCTTTGCAATATTTACAGGAATAATCTCGTTACTTAGATACTCTACTCAGAAAAAGTCTTTACAATATTTCTTACTAGGTATTGGCTTTTTGGGAGTGGGTATCTTAGATATTGTTTCCTTACTAATGAGTATTGCTAATTTCAACGATCTCTTTGCTACAACAGATAGCGTATATTCATTAAGAACAATACTTTCCAAAACCTTTCTTTCCTTGTTACTCTTTTCAAGTTTCTTCTTTGGAACATATACAGGTGAGAATCAAAGTAAGAAATCAAGAGTTTTTGGAATCTTCTTCATATTCCTCCTATTTTCATCATTAATTGTATATCTGGTTTTTGGACAACATTTCAATGAAGAGTATATGGCAATTATCCTCTCTGTAACAGGATTCATCTTCCTTTTAGTATCTCTACTTGGGTATTTCTTTAGGAAAGATTGGAAATATGAAGATATTGATTTCTGGGTAATCTTTGCAATATCGTTTTTCTTACTCTCACAAATCTTCTACATCCCATTTTTGAACTTAGAAGTAGAACATATGGTAAATCTTTCTGTACTAGCTCAATTCTTTGGATATATTGCTTTGCTATTTGGTTTTTTGAACAGTATCAGAGAGCTGTATTTAAAAGAAATTGAGAATCAGAAAGAGATTGAGTATACAAAGAAGAAAGTAGAGGAGGCATATATGACTTTAAGAAATGAGAAATGGAATTTGATTGGTACGAAAAAAGGTAAAAAGGATGAAGAATAGGGTATAATGTTGAGATGAAATTACCGAAGTTAAAAAGATATCAGAAGAAGTTTGATTTTTCATATGCTTTTGGGGCTTATCCTGTTTTAGATTTGTTGAAGTTTCAAAAAGAGAGGGTTGTTGAAATACTTGTTAAAGAGGAGGGTATTGAGAGTGATGGTGTTAAAGAGATTTTAGATATATGTAAGAAAGAGAATATTCCGTATAAGGTGAATAGTAAGGCTATAGATAGGGTTGCGTTTAAAGAGAATACCTATGTAGTAGGAGTTTTTGAAAAATATGAGACTTCTTTGAATAGTGATGAGAATCATATTGTTTTAGTTAATCCTAGTAATGTTGGTAACTTAGGTACGATTGTACGAAGTATGTGTGGTTTTGGTTTTAAGAATTTAGCAATTATTAAGCCTGGAGTAGATATTTTTGATCCTATGGTAGTTAGATCTACGATGGGGGCGTTGTTTAGAATCAACTTTATGTATTTCGAGAGTTTTAAGGCGTATACAGAGGCTTACAAGGGGCATAATATGTATCCTTTCATGTTGGATGGTGCAAGGAGTATTTTAGATGTAGATTTCAAGGAACCGTTTTCTTTTATACAGGGTAATGAGGGTAAAGGTTTGGATGAAAGTTATAGGGATATTGAGAAAGGTTTAGGAGAGAGTGTATATATTCCACATTCTAAAGATATTGATTCTCTTAACCTTTCTGTTGCTACGAGTATTGGTATGTGGGAGTACAGTAGAAGAAAAGCTTACTAACACTTTTGACTATTAAGAATTTCCTTTAGAGTGATATAATTATATATGTAAAATTAAATTATTTTTAACATATATTATGGAAAATAGTTTCAATGAGTTTGAGTCTTCTAGCTATGAGACAGAGAATTTAAAATTGTCCTTAACTGTAGAAGATATTAGGGAAGTTGTACTTCCTGTTGAGAATATCGAGTATACAGGGGAGGGAGCTTCTAGTTACTCTGCAAAATATGATACGCAGAAATCAGAGTTTCTTAAATCTGTAGGTGTGGAGAGTGAAGGATTAGATCATGCAGAGATAGTTACATCTTTCCTCATTGCTTCCCATATAGGTACTCTCAAATACATAGAGCAAACAGGTGGTAATTTGGATAGAGCTGTTGAGATTGCGAATAGAGTTTTGGAAGATGGAAGAATAGATACTGTTGGTTTTAGAGAAGATTTAGGAAATGGAAGAACATATGAGAGTATAAGAAAAGATTTAGGTTTTGCAGCAAATGCTGATGGTAAAGTAAGTAAAGAGGAGTACTCTAATCTTCTAAACAGTATTCTTAATACCTTAAAGAACCGAATAGAGTAGTATTTCATATTTAGTTATGAAAAAGAAAAGCTTTGATATTTCAAACAAAGAGAAAGAGTTAACGAAATCTCTTCTTGAGAAGATTCTTGCAACAAGAAGAGAGAAATTTTCTATAGTGGATTTAGATGTAGTCTATGGCTTTTTGAATAGGGAGGAGATTACTTTCCTAAAAAAACTTTTAACAATTAATCCTACAGAATATGGTTTTAAAGGAGAGTATGTGGGAATACAAGATGTTCCAAAAGGTTTAGTAGAGATAAAAGAGCAGAGATATACAGTAGATACGGAGAAGGGTTTTGAGGAAATAGGAGTTAGATATTTGTCTAAGGAAGTGTATAAAGCCTACAAGAGGATGAATAATCAAATGTATAAGGATATAGGGAAGAGACTTCTAGTAGGGTCTGGGTATCGTTCTCCTGCATATCAGCTTTTTCTGTTTGTTTACTATTTAAATATGTATGATTTTAAGATAGAAGATACGATTAAGCGAGTGGCTATGCCAGGGTATAGTGAGCATTGTGTTGCAGATAGTATGGCTATTGATTTTGTAACTACAGATGGGATTCCAAACGAGAATGATGATAGGCGATTTGAGAATACAGCCGAGTATAGGTGGCTTTTAGATAATGGTGAGGATTTTGGTTTTAAAGAGTCATATCCAAAAGATAATGAGTTTGGTATTTCTTATGAACCTTGGCATTGGAGATATCATAAGGAGCTTCATAAATAGGTATAAAAATGGTATAATACTACTGTTCTTTATCAATATGGGGACGTCAGGCTTTCGACAGGAGTTTGATTCTAGTTATCACAAACCGTTTGTTAAGTTCGATATTCTTAACACACATGATAAGTGTAAAAAACAAAATCGTCGCTTTTGCAAATCAGTTAAAAGCAGCTGTTTCAGCTCCACTTTATAACTATAACTTTGCTTAAGTTTAACTGATTAATTTCGGTTAATGTCTATTATCTTTATCTCTAGTTAGAGGTTTTAGATAGTCGTTACTAGGGTATATTTGTTTATCTGGTCAGTAAGGTAAATAAATGAAAAGTATAACTGAGGGGATATATTTTTTGTCTAATCTTTTAGATATGTCTTACTAAACAAGATTGGATATGTTTGTATATGGTGCTAGATGACGCTTTTGGACATGGGTTCAATTCCCATCGTCTCCACCAGTGAACTTTCTATTCTAACTAATTAGAATATTTAAATACAAATCAATCTCAGTAATCGAGTTGATTTTTTATTGTTAGAAAGGAAACAAAATGATTATAGAAATAGTTAAAGATAGAGTTTCGAATTTGTTAAGTAATGACAATTCAGGGCATGGAATGGATCATATAAACAGGGTTTTACAGTTATCTTTAAATTTTGCTGAAAAAGAACATGCAAATAAAGATATTGTTTCATTGATAGCATTATTACATGATGTAGATGATTATAAGATTTTTGGTTTTGAATCTGCAGAAGAATTAAGGAATGCTAAGAAGATTATGTCAGAAGCTAAAATAGATGATGATATACAACATCGAGTATTGGAAGAACTAGGTAGTATTGGTTATAGCAATTTATTAAAAGGGAATAGACCCAAAACTCTTGAAGGAAAGATTGTGTCAGATGCAGATATGTGTGATGCTCTTGGAATCAATGGTATCTTAAGGGTTTATACATACTCTATGAAGAATGGGAAACCTTTCTTTGATAGGAATATATTTCCAATAGAAGATATGACCGCGGATAAATATACCAGAAAATGTGCTGATAGTAGTGTGTGTCACATATTTGAAAAAATATTAAAACTAAAATACTTAATGATGACAACTTCAGGAAAAAACGAAGCACAAGATCGTCATCAAATTATTGTCGAAATTTTACGTCATCTATTTGAAGAGGAAAACGCTCCAGAGTGGACGAATTATTTAAATAAATATTTGGAAGATCAACAAATCCAAAATAGTAAATCTTCAGATGTGTCAGAAGAATAAGGAAAGATTAAGAGTTGTAGATAACCATACTTTTTGGATCAGTGAGGGATAAATAGAAGTAATAGTGAAAGAGGATATGCCTCCATTTATCCCTTAACGGTATAGAATTAAATATCTCTTGTGAGATTAATTCCTTCAGCAAAACCACACGGTTCTGAACAAGTATAATCTGGAAAAGTACATCTTGCTCCATCCAAATATCTCGTCAATTCATAAGATTTAACTTTAGATCTGACCTTACGAGATGGACGTGTAGCGACATACTGTTTTAATGTTTTTTGAGTTTGCCTCATTATTTCTTGTTGCGCATGAGTACAAAGTCTCTCTTTACATTTAAGTATGAAGTTTTCCAAATTTCCTTGTTCATATATGTGAACCAATTGTCCTTGTGGAAAAATATCTTTGACTAATTGCATGTCCTCCGTCCACATCTGTTTGTTTTCAGGAAAATGATCCAGTATTGGAGGTATAAAAGCTTCGAATCTCCGAGGAATATACATGCTGTAATCTAAAGTTCTATGCCTATGTGCCTGAGCTAGTTGAGCGAAACTCCCAGGATAGTAAATGGAGTAGGTTGATGCGAAACAGCTCTCCCAATCCATAGTTTCTTCCTCTGTTGCGAAAAGAGATAACTTTCTCTCTTTTTCATTGGTTTGTAACCTGGGTTCAAGAACATTAAGCTTTTTTAATACTTCTACAAATTCAGTTATATATGGACTTAGCCTTTTATTTAACGGATGTTCTTTCCACTCCTGATAATCTCCCAACCATTTAACAATCCTGTTAAGTTGCCCAAATGGAACTGTGTATATCATACTTGTTGGAGTGAAGACAGAAGTAAAATATCTAGCATTTTCTAATGCTAATTTATCAATTTTACCTTGAGCTAATCTCCCTCCATATCTTTCTGTAACCATCTCAGTAAATTTGGGTATCTATTTATTGTAGAGTTCTTTCTCTATTTCTGTTTCTGCAGCTTCTGACATATCTACATATCTACCTGATTTCTCACTTGTTGTGTACTGGTGCTCATTATTTAACACCATTGCTAATATCTTAGGTATGTTACTAATTTCTAAAGATATTTGAGGGTGATCATATAGACTATGATGTCCACTATTAAGAGTTCTATTAACTCTTTTAAGTGTCTCCTCTTTGTCTTCTGTTTTTAATGCTTCGAAGCCATCAGGGCTGTAGCAGATTCCACCAGTTAGTCCACAAAACATAAGGGCAGCATTTAAATTAAATGTGCCATCTTCGTTAAGGAAACTTGTTGTTGGTAGAAGAGACATAAAAATACGATTGTTGTTCATTTTTCCTCCTATGTTGGTTAAGGGTCTATTACTTCTATTGTTAATGAGCTGGTATTAAACCAGGACATTAGCGCTATTATATCGTTGTAGTATGGTTATTTCAATGTCGGTTAAGAATTGAAAAAGTTATCTCTTTGTATATAATAGAGATACTACCCATTATCGAAATAACCTAATTTATTTCTTCTGCATATGTCTATAGAAGAGTCTTGCGAAAGTGATAGAAAACAAGAAAAAATATTAGGAATATATCCAGGATTTATAGAAAATCCAGATGAGATCAAACTATTAAATGAAGTAGAGTTGTATCATAAGATCTCGGAATATGATGATAAAGTATGGGAAAGTAGAAAGAGAATCCGTTGCGAACTACCAGGTAAATGTAATGATGAATATATAGAGATTTTAGAGGGATATCGATATGCTAGAGACTTCTGTATATATCAAACAAGGAAATTTGGAACAGATGTTCAAGGAGAGCAGGAGGGTGTAGAGTTTTGTTACGGTCAATTGTTTAAGAGCTGGTATGACTACTATTGGTTTCATTTTAATTGCAAAATGACTCTAAAAGAGTTTAGAGATTATTTAGATGCGAAGAGTAAGGGAGAGGATATCTCTTCATACCTACCATCAGGTGATTGGAAAGAATTTCGAATCTTCCAATTAAGGAGTTTCTAAATCAATTCAAAATTGAACCTTTACTTCACTTTTATACTACTTAGTAGATATATTAACTCCTGTATATCTTGATCTGTAAGATTTGGAGCAAAGTTATATGTATAACTACTAATCTTGTTTGTACCATCACCCGTATAACCTAAACAATTTAGATTCATAAATGCCGATGCACACTGAGGCTCAAAATAGTTATTGTTTGGGATAGTATCATAGAACAATTTCGTACCTACTAGCCTTACTCTTTGACCAAGTAAAGTAAATTCATCATAGTCAGAATTCTTGTAATTAGTATATTTAATAGGTCCGTATATCTCCTCATTGTATCCATTCTGCTCTTTCTCATATGCCGAAGAACTATCTTCAAAATGTGGTAACTCAGGACAACCTTCAAAACCTATCCCATAGATACCCTTAAAAGAAAGTGCATATCCCTCTCCTTTGTAAATTGTTAACTCTGTTAAACCTTTGAGAGGAACACTTGTTTGAGCTGAACCCTCACTATCTATGTATTCAGATATATCCCATCCTTCAGGAACTTTTGCTGTCAAATATTTCCCATTGTAAACTGAACTTTTAATTGTTTCTTGCTCCTCCTGTTTGACCTCTTCCTGTTTTATTTCTTCTTTCTTCTCCTCTGTTTTACTCTCTACTTCTTTCTCCTGTTTCGCAGGATTTAGTGTAAATTTAATATATCCTTTCTGATATGCAATATATCCAACCAGTAGCAAGATTATGAGAAACATAAGGGCAATTAAGAATGCACTCCAGCGATTCTTTGATGGCGCCTTCTCTCTTTCTTCTCGCACTTCTGAAAAATTATCTTTTTTAATTTCTTCCATACATATGAAAAAAATAATTTAGATACATACAGTATACTATGTAAATGTAAAATAATGTAGAATACTTAGCATGCTTAAAATAAATATTAGAAGGAAGGCATTTCAAGCGCTATCTTTAATTATGTTTTTCTCTTTCTTAATAATATTGGGAATAGGGGAAGTACGAGCTAGTAGCACAGAACAGCCTCTCTTGTATTTGAGTCAAACATGTAAATACTGTTTAGAAGTGAAAGAGAAAATAGTTGATGAAGGGTTAGATAAGAGGGTTGAAATTAGCCATATAGAGGTGCGAGAAAGTACTGAGAATTTTGAAAGTTTCAAAGAGAAGTTAGATATATGTGGAATAAATTCTAACAATGCGACTGTTCCAATGCTTTATGCAGATGGTAAGTGCTATCGCTCTGTAGATAGTATTATGCAGAAGTTAAACTCTATGGCTAATGGGGAGGTACTACCAGAAGAGCAGGAGAGGGTTGTTGATGAGAAAGGAAAGAAAAATACAGAGAAATTAATAGTTGGGATATCTATATTTCTTCTTGTTCTTCCTCTATTTGGTTACTTACTTAGACAATCTGACACGAAAAAAGGGAAAAAAAAGATAGGAAGAAGTAAAAGCATCAAAATGATTTTAGTTGCTATATTTTCTTTTTCTTTTCTCTTCTTAACAAAGCCTGCATATGCCATATGTCCAGTATGTACAATAGCTGTAGGAGCAGGAGTAGGAATATCAAGATATTTAGGCATAGATGACACCATATCAGGAATATGGATAGGAGGATTAATGAGCTCCTCAGCTCTTTGGTTAATAAATTTTGTTAAATCGAAATTTAAGAAAAAGACCTCCAATGTGAATGTACTTTCCTTTCTCCTCTTTGTTTTAACAGTACTGCTATTCCTTGTGTCGTTAAAACTATCAGGTATATTAGGTCATGAATTAAATACTATCTGGGGAATAGATAAGGTTTTAGTTGGAATAACAGTAGGATCTATTTCTTTCTTAATTGGACAGAAAGTACACAAAACATTACTAAGAATAAACAGAAACAGGGTATTTATTCCTTTCCAAAAAGTAGAGATACCTTTGCTTGCATTACTCATAACTACAATAATCTTCTATCTAATAGTATACTAAGGCAACTAATTTCTAATATTAGCTTTATGGACAAAAAGAAAAAACAGATTGATATGGACGAAGTTAATGAGCTTGTTGAGAAATATGACTCTTTGAAAAAAGATCATAAACTTGATTTGTCAGCAGACGAAGATTTAAGTATTGCAATCATGAACTTGATTTCCATAGAGGAACATCTTTTCTTTAGTGGAGCTAAGACAGAAAATCCAGCATACTATGAATTACTTGCAGAGATTCGGGAGATGAGAAAATCTCTTCTTAAGATGATTATCAAAGAGTATGAAGGAGAGGTTTGGTGTATCTCTAAACATCTCTTAGCAGCAAGCTATCGAATCATGGAGTATGGGACGAAACATCTTGGTAGAGGTGATACAGAGAAGGCGGAGGAAATGTTTGAGAAGGCTTACGGTCTTTACTCTCTCTTCTGGGCTTTGAATACAGGTTTGATTAATCCTGAAGAGGTTCATGTAAAAGAGGAGGAAGATGATGAGTAAGGAGAAAAAAAGAAAAACCAACTTTTGGAAAAAGATTGGTAAATTTGTCAAAGAGAAAGTAGATTGTTGCTTGGAGTAATTTTTTAGTATTACTATGTGAAAAAAACTGCCTTGATTAAAATAAATAAGAAGAGGATTGTACTGATTCTGTCTATTTTCTTTCTATTATTTGTAAATTTTTTTGTTTTCAAAATCTCTTTCTCTTCGTTAGCCATAGTTTTGATACTGTTTGTTTTAGTATTTGAAAAAGAGGATATTTTCTTTAAAGAGCTACTTCTTCCTGTTCTTCTCATATTTCTTTATGAGATATCAAGAGCAAAAGCATATGATATCTCTAAGTTTCTACATAGACCTTTGTTAGATGATGTCTTGATCAAATGGGATAAAATGTTGTTGAGTTTTGATAGTGAGACTACGGTTGCTTTTTTGCAGAAGAATTTCTCAGGTATTAGTGCTGGTTCTTTTACTCCAAACTGGTATGATTATTTGCTTTTCTTTGCATATCTTTCCTTTTTTGTGTTTTGGATATTTATAGGGATATTAGCTTGGAAGAAGAGTGTTTCTGTATTTCGAAAGTATATTTATGGGTTAATATGGATATCGTTGTTCTCCGTTGTTGTAAATATTTTTTTCCCTTCTGCTCCTCCTTGGTATGCTAATGATGTGAATCTTCTACCTAGTGTGGAGAGAATTTTTTTTGCAGCTAGATATTTTGGTATTGATTACAGATTTTGGGTTGATGGGTATGGTCATAATGATTTTGCAGCATTTCCATCTATGCATGCTGCTTGGTCTTTCTACGGTGCTTTGTGGGGAGAGCATATTATTGGGCCTAAGGGTTTGTTGTTGTTCATAATCCCTATTTTAGTGATTTTTGCTACTTGGTATGGTGGAGAGCATTATGTTGTAGATTCTGTTTTTGGTTGCGCATTAGCTTCGTTGGGTTTTTTGATAGGAACAAAAGAGGATTGGTGGGTATCTGTAAAGACAAAGTTACATTTCTAAGATTGGATATATGAAAAGTGGCGGAGAGGGAGGGATTCGAACCCTCGGTAGGCTTTTGGGCCTACGACTCGTTAGCAGTGAGTTCCTTTCGGCCACTCAGGCACCTCTCCATTACCGTGTAATTATACTTCATTCTCTCTATTTATTCTATAAACAAGCAACAAGTTTGGTAGTACATAGAAGTAGTGGTAGCATATAGATATGGAAAACAACGAAAAGAGAAGAAGAAATATCATTTGTGTTGTATATACCCTCTTAATATTAGGGGTATTACTCTTCTGGGGAACACTCTTTTTTACATTCCGAATAATGCATCTTACACAGGATTGGAAACCGATCCCCCCTCAAGAGCAAAATATTGTTGAAGAAGAGAAACCACTCCCTCCTAAAGAAGAAAAACCTACTCCAATACATGTTGAAACAGTAGTTCCTGTTAATATGTTTGATCTAGTTGGAGGAAATAACTTCAGCTATCAATTCTTCATCGACAAATTTAGAAACAAAATCCAAGAGAGTGGAGGGTATACAGTTGAAGATATAAATCAAATTGTGAGAGAAAGTCTAAACAGTTTTGTTCTCGTAGACTCTAAAACTATTCGAGTAATTTGGAGAGAAAAACGAATAGAGATACCAGTCTCTGAGATAGATTTCTTACTTAGAAACGATTATGCTAAGTCTTTGCTAAATCTCCCGCCAATAACATATCCATCAGGATCTGATATAGAGAAATTCCATTTTGTTGTTGCTAATCCATCAGTTAACTGTTTGGAAGAAAAATGTATAGCTCTTACTTTTGACGATGGCCCAGGTCCGTATACAAACAGATTACTGGATATATTGAAAGAGCAGAATTTGAAAGCAACTTTTTTTGTTGTAGGTAGTAGAGTAGAAAGATACCAAGCTGAACTAAGAAGGGCTGCTGCAGAGGGACACGAACTTGGTAATCACTCTTGGGATCACTCTAACTTTAAAGATATCTCGCTTGATATGGTGAATTGGCAGATATATTCTACAAACAGGGTGATACTTGAGAAAACTGGTATAGAGAGTAAATTCTCTCGTCCTCCATACGGAGCGAAAAATGAAGAGATATTACATGTTTACAGAAACTTCTTACAACCAGTAATACTTTGGTCAGTAATAGCTGATGACTGGAAACATCCTCGAAGTGATATCATATGTAATCGTATTACAAACAGGACTTTCAGAGGCTCGATAATACTGCTTCATGATATTAATGTTGAGACAGTAGATGCTATGCCATGTATCATAAAGAACTTGTCAGAAATGGGATACAAATTTGTTCCTGTTAGTACTCTTCTAGGTGAGGGTGTAGTACTAGGAAGAACTTACTCTTCTGTTGTACGATAGATTTGCTATTTCTTCCTCTCCAAGACATAATATGTATATGTATCTAGGAATTCACGTTTCCTCTTCTGGAGGAGTAGAAAATTCAATAAAAAATGGGGAGAAATATGGAGTAAATGCTATCCAAATGATGCCTACTGCTCCTATGAGGTGGGCAACCAAACCTGTTTCAGATGAGCAGATTCTGTCTTTTGTGAATGCTCTTGAAAACTCTTCAGTCAAGAAAATCCTTATTCACGGCATATATCTAACTAATTTGGCTAGAAGTGACAAAAAACTTTTCCATTTGGGTAAAATGGGTTTAGTTGTATATTTAGATTTTGCTGAGAAAGTCGCCAAACTTATCAAAGAAAGAAATATTGATGCTGAAATTCTTGGGATATGTTTTCATCCAGGATCACAGAAAGAGCTCTCCTATGAAGATAGCCTTGAAAGGATATCTTACGGTATACAGTGGGTTCTTGATGAAGTACCGGGCACACAGAAACTCCTCATAGAGACAACAGCAGGAACAGGAAGTAACCTTGGTAGAAATTTTACTGAATTAAAAAATATGAGAGATGGAGTTAAAGATAGAGAAAGGGTAGGGTTTGTAGTTGATACTCAACATACATTTTCCTCAGGCTATGATTGGGTAAATAATATGGATGGTGTGTTAGATGATATGGAGAAAGAGTTAGGAGTGAAAAATGTTAAAGCTATTCATTTGAATGATTCTATGGCCGATTACTCCTCTAACAAAGATAGGCATGCAAATTTAGGTAAAGGTAAATTGGGTTCTAAAGCTATTGAAGATATTCTTAGTAGAAAAGAGTTGAAGAATATTCCATTTATTCTAGAAACTCCTGCATTAAAATCTTCAGAAGGAATTGCAGATGAGGTAGAAATGTTAAAGAAACTTGCTAAAATAGAGTAATATTTTACTAAAATCATTTATGAAAAGAGAAATACGATCTTTCATACAAAAATTTATTAAATACTGTCCAAACACCAAAGTTCTTTTACTTCTAATTCTTGGAATACTTGTTGGAGTGATTTTGTATTTAATACTGCTATTTAGATAATGGGACAATTCAACCTAAATGAGAAACAGAAGGAAGCTGTAGAGTTTAATGATGGGGATCTATTAATCATTGCTGGAGCAGGTACTGGAAAAACGCAGGTTATTACCAAGCGAATTCTTCATATTATTGAAAAAGGATGGGCAAAGCCATCAGAGATTTTAGCTTTAACTTTCACAGAGAAAGCTGCTCAAGAGATGGAAGATAGGGTGGTTGATGAAATGCAGTACGGTTATGAGCAACCGTTCATATCAACATTTCACTCTTTCTGTGATGCTGTTTTACGAGAAGATGGTTACAATATTGGTATTGATGGGCGTTTCTCTCTGATGAATAAAGCCCAATCGTATATCTTGTTGCGAAAACATCTCTATGACTTACCTCTGAAAACCCTTTTACCTAAGGGATCCCCAAAAGATTTTTTGAATAGCTTCTTAAGTCATGTGTCGAAATTGCAAGATGAAGATGTCGCACCTGAAGATTACTTGGAGTATGTTTCTAAACTTCCACAAAGTAACGAACTTGAGAAGCAGGAGTATGTTAAATGGAAAGAGTTAGCCGAGACGTACAAAAAATATTCAGATATTAAACTAAATGATTCTAAGTTGGATTTCGGAGACTTGATAATTTTGGCCCTAAAACTATTCAGAGAGAGGAAAAATGTTTTAGAAAAGTACAGGAAGAAATTCAAATATATACTTGTAGATGAGTTTCAGGATAGTAACTACACTCAAAATGTTCTCATTAACACTTTAGTTCTTGGTAGTGATATCAAAGATATTGAAACGAGCCGACCAAATTTAACTGTAGTAGGAGATGATGATCAGTCTATCTACAAGTTTAGAGGAGCCGCCATATCAAATATTTTGCAATTTAAAGAAACATATCCTGATGCTAAAGAGGTAGTTCTGACGGAGAATTACAGATCTAAGCAGGAGATTTTGGATTCAGCCTATGCATTAATTAAACATAATAATCCGAATAGGTTGGAGGTTACCGAGGGTATAGATAAACGATTGGTAGCGAAAGGAGCTTTTGATGATGATCAGGATAGTGTGAATTTGATGGTTTCAAAGAGTGAGGAATCTGAAGCGGAATTAGTTACAAATGAGATATTAAGACTTACAGGACATGGTGATCTTGTAGAGGATTCTTTGCATAAAGGTGAGGTATTTGATGAGAAAGGACAGTCAAATCTGTTAGGTATTGATGAAATTGCAAAAGGGAAGTACAAATTCTCTGACATAGCTATTCTTGTTAGAGCCAACAATCATGCTGATATTTTTATCCAATCTTTACGATACAAAGGAGTTCCTTACAAGCTTGGCGGGGCGAGAGGTCTCTATTTTAGAGATGAGATAAAAGAGCTTATCTGTTTCTTGAGAGTATTAGTTGCCTATACAGATGATGCTTCTATGTACAAGTTACTCTCTTTGCCAATATGGAAGTTAACTTCCAGAGAGTATATTGAATTAAACACTTTAGCTAGAGAGAAGAGGCAAAGTATGTTTGAACAGTTAGAGCAGTTGTGGAGTATTAAGCTAGGAGAGGAAAGTAATATAGATGTTAAAAATGTGAAGGAGGATAGTATTGTTCTTAAAATTCTGTCTGACGAAGCTGTTGCAGGAGTATCCACTCTCTTAGAAATTCTCAATTCTAGCATTATTAAAGTAAAGGAGCATAAAGGAATTGTAGAGATCCTTTATGAATTTATTATGAATAGCGGTTTCCTTCAAAGCTACCTTGAAGAGGAAACACCAGAGCATCTTTTTGCAATTTCAAATATAAATAAATATTTTGAGCTTATTAAAAAATATGAAAAAGATAATCCAGATTCAAATATCTATGAGTATGTAGATTATCTTAACTATTCCATAGAAACAGGAGAATCTCCTCTAGTTGATCAGATTGATATGGAAGATTTGAACGCCGTCAATATTATGACGGTACACGGTTCTAAAGGTTTGGAATTTCCAATTGTCTTTATGGTCAATCTTGTAAGTCAAAGATTCCCTGCACAAGGTAGAAAAGATTCTATTCCTATGCCAGATGAGTTAGTCAAGGAGGTTTTTGATAAAGAGCGTAATGAAAGTGAAGAAAGTTTAGAAGAAGAACGAAGATTGTTTTATGTCGGTGCTACACGAGCTAAAGAAAAGTTGTTTTTAACAGCTGCGAATTTCTACGGTGATGCAAAAAGGAAGAAGAAACCAAGTGTCTTTCTTTCTGAAATTCTTAGTAGAGGAGTAGAAGATGATTTTGATATTGTTGATAGCGAGGAAAGTAAAGGTATTGCTGATTTGAAGTTTCTACCAAAAGATAGTTATGAATCGATCATCCCAAAAGAGGAAGTTAAGAATTTAGTTAAGAGGTTTAGTTACTCTCAGCACACCACTTATGAGAAATGTCCTAGAAGGTACGAGTATTCATATCTTTTAAAAATACCACAGAAAGCACACTCAGCTACATCTTTTGGAAATACAATTCATAATACATTGAAAGACTTTTACAAAATACTTCTAAATTCGCAAGAGGGTTTAGATGGAATTTTTGAAGCTCCAACTTTAGAGGATTTACTATCTTTGTATGAGAAGAATTGGGTTAGTAGTGGATATGAATCAAAAAAACAGGAGGAGCTAAGAAAAAAGGAGGGTGTGGAGTTGATGAAGCAGTATTATGAGAAAGTTTACTCTTCTGATGAAAGACCTTTTAAACTAGAGGAATCTGTGAATACAAACATCGGGAATACTCTGTTTACAGGGCAAATCGATAGAATTGATATTGTAGGAGAGGAGAGTGGAGTAAAGCAGGTTTGTATCGTAGATTACAAAACAGGTAATGAGAAGAAAGATGCTGATATTAAAAAAGATTTACAGCTTCCACTCTATGCTCTTTTGGTTGAACAGAAACTTGGGTTAAAAGTGGTTAGTGCGAAGTATATTTTCATTGAAACATGTAAAGTTGTGAATGTTGATATTTCTGAAGCAAAAAGAGAGAAAGCTAAGGAACAGGTTTTAGAGAGTATCGATTTGATAGAGAGTGGTCAGTTTAATCCGTTGCCAAATATGTGGAATTGTAGGCATTGTGATTACAATTCTATATGTGAGTATGCAGAAGTATAAGTATATTGTATAATTCGAATTATGATAGATTTTATTGAAAAACTAAACAGTTTCTTTGTGAATAAAGTATATGCTGGGAGTTTAAGTGAAACTTTAAATGAAAAAGTTGGTGCATTGGAAGGTGATGTTGGTAGCAATAAAGAGGAGCTCGTTGGGAAAATCATAGATATTGCTGTTCCTTTAGGAGTAGCAAGTGCAGTATTATTGCTTGCATACGGTGGGTATATGCTCATGGCTAGTAAGGGTAATCCTGATAAGCTTCAAGAGGCTAGGGGTATTATAACTAATGCAATTATTGGGTTACTAGTAATTTTGCTTAGTGTAGCAATATTACTTATAATTAGTAATAGTTTAGATTTAGGAATATATAATTAATATGGTTGATATATCGCAATTCTTTACAAGAGGGCTAATAAATTTAGGAGATGATTTTGAGGGAGTAATAGAGGGTAAGGGTATTCCTCTTATTAATACAATTATTAACTTCTCTGCATTAGTAGCTGTAATTATGTTTGTGGTAGCCGGTTATTTGTTAATAACAGCGGCAGGAAATTCTGATCAGATATCAAAAGGGCAGAAGACTCTTACTGCAGCAGTAGTCGGAATGATTATTGTTTTTATGGCAAAAGTTATTGTTTTATTTGTTTTGGAAAGAGTGGGGTAGTATTGCAACTATGGCTTGATTTATATATAATCAGGTATTTAAAATAAATAACATTATAAATCTTATATAACTATGAAAATTTCTAAAGCACTGGCATCACTTTCAGTCGCAGGCTCATCTTTATATCTTGCTTCTGCAACATATGCGCAGACTCCTACAGCAAACGATTTGATTGGTGGTGTTACATCAGGTGGTGGTGGTAAAGACTTGATGGGTTTCTTAAAAGATATTCTTAATTATGGAATTGCATTAGCAGCTTTCGTTTGTGTCGTTATCTTAATCTTTGCAGGATATTCCTATATTACTGCAGCAGGAGACGAATCAAAGATTCAGAAAGCTACCAGTACATTAACTTGGGCAATCGTTGGATTAATAATCTGTTTCATTGCAGTAATCTTGGTTCAGTTTGTTCTGAACAGTCTTATTAAGGCAAACTAAGATAACTAGTATTAAATATGTCATTAGTTAATTTGGACGGGTTAGCTCGTGCTGGGTATGGAGACTTGCAGGGATTTGTATATTTCTTAGTAAACTTTGCAATGTCGTTTTCTGTATTTATTGCAGTTGTTGCCATTGTCTTATCAGGATTCAAATTCATACTGTCTAGAGGTGATGAAAAGAAGATATCAGAGGCTTCCAGATCCCTTCTATTTGCATTACTAGGGCTTGTACTTGTTTTTCTATCTCCTACCGTAATACAATTTATTATTAAACAAATTTTACAAAGTAAGTAAATGATAGCTACGATTTCTTCTACACTCTTAATACTATTCCTCAACCTATTCATAACTCCCTCTGCGTTATTTGCACAAGAGCAACCAAAGAAAATAGGTGAGCTTTTCTCTATGTTTGAAAACATATTTTCAAAGATACTACCTATTGCAGGCTTGCTATGCGTTGTCTTCATTATCCAAGGAGGATATATGTGGATGACATCATCAGGTGATCCTTCAAAGATTAAACAAGCTCAAGGGACATTAACTTGGGCAGTAATAGGTTTAGTATTTGTAATACTTTCTGCCTCTATCTTATCTGCCATTATAAAGATATTTGATTAATGAAAAACAGTAACTATCAAGCTGAAAATTTCTTCAAGAGTCAAGGATATGCTAGAAACGGTATCAAATTGATATTCAAAAATGAAAGAAATTTTAGAATAGATTTAGCTGCTGCTATTGTAGTTGTAGTATTAGGATTCATACTGCGAATATCACACTTTGAATGGATATCTATCAGTTTAGTAATATCTATGGTTCTAATATCTGAAGCAATAAATAGTGCTATTGAAGCTTTGTGTGATACTGTCTCTCACGACTACAAAGTAAATATTAAATATGCAAAAGATGTGAGTGCAGGAGCTGTTCTTGTTAGCGTACTCGTTTCTGTGATTACAGGAGTAATTGTATTTTTACCATATATCAGTAAAATAGTACTAAGTGTAGTGAAGTAATTTTATTAAAGTACTATGAAAAATTTTACTTTTGTGATTTCTACTATCGGAGTATTTTTTCTACTTGTTTTTTCTTACTCTTTCTTAAATGTTGATACTGTCCTTTCTGCCAATAGAAGTGAGGAGCTATATAACGAACTGTATTCAGATTTAACAGCATACAAACGTTACTTAGAGATAGAACAAACAGACGGAGAGAAAGGTGTAAATTTCTATAAAGGTTGGGAGGACGTTATTAGCTCAATAAAGGCAAATGAACTTTATACTCAAAATGAATCTATTAGAAGTTTGATAGATGAAATTATTAATTCAAAAGATATGATTGCTTTCAATGAGAATCTAAATAATTTAAATAAAAAAATAGAGTCTTGTACAGGTGGTGATACATGTTTGTATGAAGAAAGTAATAGTAGCAGTACTAGTACTACTAATACAACTTCTACTACAAATACTACAAAAAGTTCTAATACAAGTGTAGTAGGAGGAGAAGAAGACCCTCCTAGAATAAAAAAGATGTTTCAAATGATTGAAAGAATATTTAGATATATCTTTCCTCTTGCTGGATTACTCTCTGTCTTATTTATTGTAATGGGAGGGTATATGTGGCTAACATCTTCAGGAGATCCCGAAAAAATCAAAAAAGCACAAGGAACTCTAACATGGGCTATCATAGGTTTAGTATTTGTAATCCTCTCAGCATCAATACTCTCTGCCATAATTAGGATGATAGATTAGTTTTTGATTCAAAAAACTTTCTTTTGATTTTTGCTATACTATTAATATGAGTAAACTGCCGAAGTTTCTAAAAAAAATAGTAACTATTCTCTTCCTTTTAATATATGGAGGATCACTGCTAAATATACCTGTATATTCTAATGAAATCTCTGATTTGGAGAAACAAATCTCAGAGAAAAGTAGCCAGATAGATGGTAAGAAAGGAGTACTTGCAACTGTAGAAAGTAAAATCAAAGAGATAAGTAGCAGTAATTACTCAGTTACTCAAAAAATTAACCTCATAAACGAAGAGATTGCGAAAATTCAAGCTAGTATTGATGAGAAAGATGCTGAACTACAAGGGAAAATTGATGAAATAGCTAAAAAGCAGCAAGATCTGTTAAAGAAGAAAGAACTGTTAGATGAAGTATCAAGTCAGTTGTATATGAAAAGTAGAAATAATTCAGCAAATTTCTTTCTGTCATTTGCTGATTGGAATAATATTGTAGAAAATTTCTTTGTAAAACGAAATGCTATTACAATACTGAAGGAAGAGGTAGAGAAGATAAGTGGTGAGTTTATTGGTTTGGAAGAAGCTAAAGCTGATTTGAATAAGCAGAAAGAGGATTTAGATAAGCAGAAAAGCGATTTGGATACTTCATATAAGTTATTGGCCGAAGAGAAGAGTAAACTTCAGAAAGCTTTAGGAGAGCAGTACTCTCAGAAAAAAGTTTTAAGTGCTGAGATTACAGATTTAAATGCTAAGATGTCTCAATTGCAATCAGCCTTGATTGCTGCAAGAAGTGCTGGTTTGATATATACAGGAGGTTATACAGGAGCAGAGAATGGTACGGCTATATCTCAGGCTCCTGCCAACTCTTTTGGTATTTTCTCCATAGGAGCTTACACCCATAGGAACGGTATGAGTCAGTGGGGAGCAAAAGCTAGGGCAGAAGCAGGCCAATCATATATTCAAATACTAAATGCTTACTATCCAGGGAAGAATATTGCAAATGGGAGGATAACCTATGCTGGAGTAGGTGAGAATATTACAGGTAATATTTCAGTAGATGGATACGGTTCTTTATCTTTGGAGGATTACTATTTGTTAGGCATAAAAGAGGTCCCAGAAAGTTGGCCTATGGAAGTTTTAAAAGCTCAAGCAATTGCTGCACGAACTTACGCTGTTAACTATACGCAAAATGGAAGAAAATCAATTTGTACTACTGAGAAATGTCAAGTTTTCAACCTTCCTTTGAAGAGCGGAGCTTGGGTGCAAGCAGTTCGAGCTACGAGAGGTATGGTCCTAACAAACTCAGATGGAACTACCACTTCCACACAATTTGCTGCAGTACATGGAGGGTGGGGTAATACAGTCGGTTGGGATACTGTGAGTGGTAATGGCAATGACTGGTTTAATGATTCTTGGGAGAGAAAATCAGGAGTAACATGGTTTTATAAATCGTGGTATATAAACGGATACTCTTCATCAGGAGAATCATGTGGACACTCTCCATTCCTTTCTCATGATGAAATGGCAATGATGATTAATTCATATTTTGTTAAAAATGGAATAGGTGTAAAAGGAGTTCCTGATAAATCGAGACTTTTACCAAGTGATTACGGTAGATGTCCTGGGCGTCTTGATTACGGTAGAACTGATAAAACTCCATATACCCTTAACGAAGTAAAGTCTTTCCTTGTTTCTCCTGTACACAATGTATATTCTGCATCTACAGCGTTAGAACCAGGTAGAACCGCATCTGTCGTATTTAATACAAATAAAGGGTATGTAAATATCTCTGGAGCAGGATTCAAAGATATATATAACCAAATAGCTCCAGGACATATGAGGATTCCACAAAATGGTTATGCATACTTCAATGTAGAGAAGAAATAGAAAAAGAGCAGGTAAGAACCTGCTCAATCTCAATTCTAAGTATACTTATCTGCCTGTTAAAACTCCTCGCACATTAGAGAGTAGTATGCTTTAGGATGTTTACAACATGGACACTCCTCTGGAGCTTCCTTACCGTAATGAACATACCCACACTCTGCACAAGTCCATGCTACCTCCTCATCCTTTTTAAATATTGAGCCATCTTCAAGAACTTTCAGAAGCTTTTCGTACCTCTCTGCATGATGATTTTCTGCAACTGCTATCAACTCCAGTCTTTTTGCAATCTCCTCATGACCCTCATCTCTAGCTACCTTTGCAAAATCAGGATACATAGTATCTCTCTCATAAACCTCACCCTCTATTGCTGCTTTTAGATTTTCTTTTGTATCACCAAGAACAAATGGAGCTTCTGCATTCACCTCTAATTTACTACTATCTCCTTTTACATCTTGAATCATCTTAAACAACCAGCTAGCATGCTCCTTCTCCTGATTCGCTGTTAAAGTGAATATATCGTAAATCTGCATATAGCCCTCTTTTTTAGCAATACTTGCATAGAAAGTATATCTATTCCTAGCCTGACTCTCACCAATGAAAGCCTGTGTTAAAACTTTTAAAGTCTCACTCATGTTATTTCTCACACTTAAATTATTAATCACATTATATACTAACCTGTAGAAGAACAGAACCACATTGTTTATTTCTCTTTCTTAATGGTATAATTTTGTATGGCAATAAAAGAAGCTCCAAACAGGATTCCAAAGAAATTTAGAAATCTAAATAAATCTTTTCTTGACCATTTACAGCAAGATAATGGTCAATTCTTCATGTCTTTTCCAAAAAGTCTTTCGTTTGCAGGGAAAGAGAAAGATGAGAATGTTATTCTAATAGTGCGTACCCATTGGGCGATGTATCTTCCTTACCTGTTTACCGTGCTTTTCATATTTTTAATTACTGTAATTCTGACAGTTGTGCTTCCTCAAGTATTTCAAAACCCATCTCTACTCATATCACTGTGGATTATCTCTCTATTAAGTTGCTTCTCTATACTTGTGTATGCATATATACGTTGGTTCTACAATGTAAATATTGTTACTGATCAACGAGTTATTGATTTAGATTTCACATCAGCTCTATCACATACCTCCTCTGAAGCAAGGTTAGAAAGAATAGAGGATGTTACTCATAAGCAGGTAGGGTTGTTAAGCAGCGTCTTTGACATAGGGACTTTGTATATACAGACTGCGGGTGCAAAAGCAGAGATAGAATTTGATAATATCCCTAGACCGAGAGAGGTGCAAGATATACTTTACGACCTCTTAGAGTCTAAACAGAAAGGAGAAATATAATGGATCCGTATGAACTATTAGACAGCTTGGCAGTTCACTCTCCACAAATGGACTTCAATTTCTTTGGACTACTCAAAATACCTGTACTTCTCTTTCTCTTTGGTAATATGTTTTTTTCATTAATGCTCTATCTACGAGTCAGAATTCTTTCAGACACATTTTCTTCCCCTGAAAACAGAATAGTTAAAACAGTAATATTAATTCATCTTTTTGTAACAATAATAGGTTCTCTTATTTCTCTTTTGTTTGTAATATTAAGCTAATATGGAAATCTCTGCCCAACAATATATTCTCAACAGAAAAAACAGTAACTCCTTTGTTATTGTATATAAAAGTCTTTTTGAAAACAGGAAAGATAAGTCTGGAAAAGATTCTGACATATATATCCTCTTTAGAATCTCCTCTCATAAACGAATCCCGTTAGCTAGACTATCCAAATTTGTCATAGAAGCAATTGTAGATGGTTACATATACTCTATTTCTAAAACAACAAATGAAGCACTTAAAGAATCTCTAAATCAAGGTTTAGAGAAAATGAAAAGCCTCATCAAACATGATAAAGATCTGGAAGAAACAGGAATAGATATGAGCTTTACTGTTGTACTTGTCCGAAAAGAAGGATTGTATGTAGGAAAGATGGGCGAAGATGAGATATTCCTTTGCAAAAAAGATAAATGTGTAAATATAACAGAGATAATGGATAAGAAAAAAGCGAATACAGCAGGTCTTGTATTAGATGAAAAAGAAAGTTTAATTATTTCTACATCAAAAGTTCTTTCTCCTGTAATAGCTAAAGTTTCTATCCTTTCACAGAAAGATTCTTTCAAATCTGCATTAGCTCAAGTTGGAAAATCTTTACCTGATGGAGGCGGTTTGCTCTGTTTAACTTCGGTAGGTGATGAAGAGAAAGTGCAAAATGTAGAGAAGGTTGTAAAAGAGCCAAAGAAAGAAAAAGATACTCCTGCGTTCCTAAAGAAATTCAAATCAGATGTTGTCGATAAGGTTCAACTTCCAAGTAATGTAAAAGGTAGAATTTCAACATTATTTGAAAAAATAAAGATTCCTTTACCCAAAAATATCAAAGAGAAATTCGCAGATATAGGTTCTTCAATAAAAGGCTTGTTTGAAAAGTTGTTTAGTTTTGTAAGAAAACTCTTTGTTGCACTAAAAGAAAAAGTTTTTCTAAAGATTAAAAATAAAAGATGGTTTAAGAAAATAGGATCTCAAGTCTCAGAAGTAAAGTTAAATACAAAAAAGGTTAGATCTCCTGTTGATTCTATTCGTATAGATGATTACAAAATAAAAGAATTAAGAAACAAAAGGTTTAAAATCATTTTTCTTCTAATACTCATCATAGGTTTAGCAATCTTTGGTGTAAATTTCACAAAAAAGATTAAGTATGAGAGGGCAGTAGCAAAAGATGCAAGAGAGAAGTTTACTAAGATAGAGGAATTTATAGGGAAAGCTGAGAGTACGGCTGTTACTGATAGAGATAGCGCTGAAACAAATATATTTAGAGCTGAGAATTTAATTAAAGAAGTTCCAAATGATCTTAGCGATAAAGATTTGAAGACATTTGAAGATTTGAAAAAGAAATATTTAGATGTATCCGATAACTTGTTTAAGAAAATAGGGGTGTCTACTCAGAGTAGTAATTTAGAGGAATATATTCAAGCTAGATTAACTTTTGGAGAGGGAGCTGATTTAACAGATGTAGATATATATCATGCTAAGAATAACAAAGAGTATCTTCTTCTCTCCGATAAAGGAAGAAAAGCTATATATACTGTTGATCTTTCAGATAAAACTATTAAAACATTGACTGATGACAAGGGTTTAGTAAAAGATCCAAAGTTTGTTTCAATGGGAGTGGAGGGAGTATACATATATGATGAGAAATCTGGATTGCTAAAAGCTCCATTTGATGAAACCAATCTTTTTGGAAGCATTATAAGTATGTCGGGTTTAACTAGGGGAGACATTAAGTACAAGGATATTAGTAGTTTGATTATGCTTACAGATGCGGATAATGCTTACTTCCTAACTAAAGATACTGGAGTAATTCTAAAATCATCTGCGGTATATAGTAATAGATATAGCTTGCTCTTCCCATATATTGAAAATGAAGGATTTAAACAGGGAATAGATATCCTAGGAGATTTAAGTGTATATGTTGTTGCTCCAACCCAGATATATCGATACAGCTGGAACTATGTTCAACAGAAACAAGCAGAAAATCCTTTGACACCTCTAGGATTTGATGGAGATTACGGTAATCTATCATGTGGATATACATACGGAGAAGATATGAAAAGCTCGCTGTTCTTGTTTGATTCTAATGGTAAAAGATTATTCAGATTTGAGAAACCTTTGGAGGGTGGAGCAGAAGTTAGACATCCAAATCAATTACTTCTATTGAATCAGTATCAGTATCGAGGCGAAAATAACGAGAGTTGGTCTAATGTAAAAGACATAGTTGTAGATCTATCAGAGAAAAATGCATATATTGTTGAAAATTCCATTATCTGGAGAGTATCTTTGTAGTATAATTAGTAATGAAAATTACAAACAAAAAGGCAAATTTCAATTATGAAATAGTAGAGAGCTTTGAAGCAGGTATAGTGCTTACTGGTTCTGAAGTTAAATCCATTAAAGATAGTAGAGCAAATCTAGAAGACTCCTTTGTGAAAATTATTAATGGTGAACTGTATCTAGTAAATACAGATATCCCTAAATACAAATATGATGGAAGTGATAAATATGATTCCAGAAGAAGTCGTAAACTTCTTATCAAAAAATCAGAGCTTGTACAGGTAGAAAGTAAAATGAAATCGAAGAAACTTGTACTTCTTCCTGTCTCAATATATGAGACACGAGGCATTATTAAAGTACAAGTTGGTTTGGGTAGAGGAAGAAAAAGACATGAGAAAAAAGATAGGGAAAAAGAAAGAGATATGAACAAAGAATTGCTTTATGAAAGTAGAAAGTTTGTGGTATAATTCGTAGTAATCTATGGCAAATCCTGATAACTCTATAACTGAAAATATCTCTACTCAGACAGAGGCACAAATGAACCTTCCTTCTATTCCTGCTGAGTATCTAAACTCTGAAAAAACAGGAGTAGAACAAGAGTCTCCAGCCTCTACACCTTCTACAGAAGAGAAGACAATAAGTAAGGGTGATATTTTTATAGGCAAAAAAGATAGTAATGAACCTACCACAGAGCAGTCTAACAGAGCAGGGTACCAACTCCCTCTACAAATTCAAGAAAATATTGTCAGAGTAAAAAATCAAGAAGTTACTGCTGATGACGCAGTTGCAATATTGAACAGAAAAATAAACGGAGCTCCAATCGATATAGATTAAATATTCTCAGTGTGATATCCTTTATTCATAAGATTACTGTCCTATAGATGAAATCTGGATATACTCTCGCACAAATACAGGGTCCCATCCCTGTTGTGGATTCAAATATTAAAGTAGGAGCTGATGTAAAGTACTCCGATAATTCATATGATGACTACTACGGTTCTAAAAGTCTAAATATTCCATTTGGTTGGATAGCTTTTATACTACTGCTGGTTTTGATAGCAGTTTTAGGTTTTTTCTTTGTTAAGAAAAAATTAAAAAAGAAAGACCGAAATGAGAAAGCCAGTGATGGAGTTTTAATGGAGGTAAGAGTCCCTAGAAACAATGAAGTAGAAATCGGTGTTGCCGAAAAAATGTTTGCTAACCTGTACGGTATCAGTGCTAAAGCAGAGGGGATAGCCCAGAATTTTACTGTAAGTAACTGTGTCAGTTTCGAAATAGTTGGATTACCAGGTGAGATTAGATTCTTTGTCCATTGCCCACGAAAATATGCTGATTTGGTTGAGAAACAAATACTAGGATCGTATCAAGATGCAGATGTTTCTATAGTTGATGAATACAATATCTTCGCACAAGGGAATCAGTTAGCTTACGCTAGGCTCGTTCTTGATGAAGAGTCTTACAATCCAATAAGGAAAGCAGAAGATTTCACAGGAGATCCTATGGCCAATGTTTTAAGTACACTGAGTAAGATGGCGGAAAATGAAGGAGCAATGGTTCAGCTTGTTGTAGCTCCATCAGATTCTCAATGGCAGAAAAATGGTTCACAATTCATACAGAAAGTTGAAAGTAATAATTCTAATCCAGAGAAGAAAAAGATAAATGTATCTCAAGAAAAGCTACAAGCTATTCGAGATAAGATATCTAAACCAGGTTTAGTTGCAGAAATTAGAATAGTGACTAGTGCGAAAGATAAAGAAATTGCGAAGATGCATCTGGATAATATTATTGGTGCATATGATCAGTACAGTAATCCAGGTATTAATAAATTAAAGAAGAAAAAGATTGATAGTAAAAATTCACAATCTTTTCTCTATGATGTGATTTACAGAAGAACTCCTGAAGATGAAAAAAGTATTTTAAATTTAGAGGAGCTTGCAGGGTTATATCATTTTCCAAACAAAGATGTTTCTACTCCAAATATTAAATGGCTTCTGTCAAAAGAGTTAGTAGCAAGTAATGACATTAGTTCAGATGTTAACTCTAAAGATATGATATGGGTAGGGAACAACTACTTTAGAGGTAAGAAGAAAATGATATGTTTTGAAAGAGATGATAGGAGAAGACATGCATATATTTTAGGACAGACAGGTACAGGTAAATCTTGGTTAATGGTTAGAATGATCCTTCAAGATATATATAATGGAGATGGTGTTTGTTTTATTGACCCACACGGTTCTGCCGCCGAGATGATTTTAGAGAGAATTCCTCCTGAGAAGGCTGACAAAGTTATATATTTCAATGCTGGAGATTTTGAGAGACCTTTTGGTTTGAATATCATGGAGTATTACAATGAACAGCATAAGCATCAAATTGTTAATAGCTTCATTGCTTTATTAATTAGATTGTTTGATCCAAACAATCAAGGATATGCTGGTCCAGCATTTCAACAGGCAGTTAGAAACTCTATGTTGACAGCTATGTCTCGACCAGATTCCACATTAATAGAGGTGGTTAGGATTTTACAAGATGAAGATTGGGTGATGAATTACTGGTTACCACAAGTGAAGGATGAGCTAGTACACAGATATTGGACAGATCAGGTTGCCAAGACAGATAAGAAAACTAAAGCTGAATCATTGACATACTTCATATCAAAATTTGATAAATTTACAACGAATCTAGCTATTCGAAATATCATAGGGCAATCAACCTCTTCTTTTGATTTTAGACAGATTATGGATGAAGGGAAGATTCTAATAGTTAACCTTTCTAAAGGTATTATTGGAGATGAAAATATGTCGTTCCTAGGTCTTCTTCTTGTGCAAAAGATGCTAGCAGCAGCATTGAGTAGAGAAAATATCCCTGAGGATCAGAGAAGAGATTTCTTCTTCTATGCTGATGAATTCCAGAATTTTGCAACTGAAGAATTTAACTCCATACTTTCTGAAGCTAGAAAGTACAGATTGAATTTAACGTTAGCACATCAGTATATAGGGCAGTTACCAGAGGATATCAAAAATGCAGTTTTTGGTAATGTTGGTAGTTTGTTTATAGCACGATGTTCTCCTGAAGATGCTAAATTTTTAGAAACACCATTTGAATCATATGTATCTGCTACTGATATGGTGAATCAAGGCATAGGGCATTACTATACAAAGCTATTAGTAAACGGATCATATCCTTCACCATTCTCTCTTGATGCATCGTATGGACCTAAATTCCCAGACTCAGGATTTGATTTACCTGTCAATGCTGAAGTTGCTAGAATAGTTAAGGAGATTTCTAGAAGGAAATATGGTCGAGATACTAATATTATTAATGAGGATATTCGAACAAGATCACAGTTGGATGTAAACACAGCGAGTAAAGAGGATCCTCTCAAAGATTTCTCTTCAATATTTTAATATACGCAAGTACTTCTAAATTATTCTAACTTTTGATAGAATCTCTCTACATAATGGGAATATAGCTCAGGCGGTTAGAGCGCGGTTCTTATAAAGCCGTGGTCGGTGGTTCGAGTCCACCTATTCCCACCATTTCTATAATCTTTCTTTAGTTGCTAACTCGCATATATTCTATTAAAATATTGCTATGACTGCCAAGAAAGAAAAAACTTTCTCCTTATTTGGGATGATGATAACAAGAAATTTTGTAGTATATCTGTCTATCTTTTTGATAATAACAGCATTGCCACTTTTGATATTTCTTTTGATTTTAGATAGAAATCCAATAGCATCTGGTTGGTTTAGTGATAGTTGGTTGTATAGAAAAACTGTAACTCTTTCTGCTGCAGGGTCAAACATAGATGTGCTGGTGCCATTTGATTCATCTACTTTGATAACACAAGGGAAGATGAAAAGTGATTGTTCTGATATTAGATTTGTAGATAGTAATGATACTACATTGCTTTCCCATTGGGTGGAAGGAGGGTGTAATACAGCTTCTACTCAAGTATGGGTAAGAGTTCCTACCTCGGCAGTAGGTAAAAATATTTATCTGTATTATGGAAATAGCTCCGCAACTTCAACTTCTATGGCGTGGACAGGAAAAGCTATTCTGTACTCTACAGCGGCGTGTCCTGCCGGTTGGACTAGAGAAACAGTTTTTGATAATAGGATGGCGTATGGAAGTACTGTATATGGTAATACGGGAGGAGCCTCCTCTCATAACCATGGAGGAAGTCTCTCTGTAAATACCTCAGGGAATTCTGGTGGTGGTAATGTAACTGATGGAGAAACTTGGATTTGCGGATGTCATTTCGGTCATACCCATACTGTTACAGGAACAGTAAGTAGCACAGCCTCTCTACCTCCATACTCGACATCTTACGTATGTTCTAGAAACTCTTTGTCAGGAACAAGCAATTTAACATTTTTGTCTGATAGCTCTATCCCAGCAGGATGGAGTAGAGAAACTATTTTTGATGGTAGAATACCGTATGGAGCTGCTTCAGCAGGAGCTTTAGGGGGAGCAGGAACCCATACTCATACTTTTAGTAGTTTAGCTACATCGGCTGCACCAAATAACTATTGTGGAAATATAACTATAGATGGAGGAAGTACTAGAGATGTTGCAAGAGGAGGGCATGTACACTCAGTAACACTATCTTCTAACGGTGCTGGAAGTAATTATCCTCCATTCAAAACCTTACTGTTTGTTAAAAATCCTAATGCTACTGTTAATGCTCCTGTAATTTCTATGTTCTCTGTAATACCTCCGCTAGGGTGGAGTAGATACACAGCACTAGATAACTTTTTCGCTGCAGGTGGAACAGGTGTAAATTTAACAGCCCAAGGCTCTGCCACACACTCACACGCATTGTCTTTCACCGTACCAAGAGTATATGAATCTAGCCGTTTTATTGCTGGAGTAGCTGTGGGATTTGCTCCTGATGACCATAGTCACACAGCTTCAGCATCTATTTCAGGTAGCAGCATCCCTCCATACATTACTGTCCTATACGGTAAAAGAACCGCCTCGCAATCAGTAACACTTGGAGGAGAAATAGTCGGAAACAAAGCTCCAAATGCTCCTACATCTTTACTGACGGAAGGTTTAACAAACCCAACTAATATCATTGATATGACTCCAGAGTTCTCAGCAATATTTTCAGATCCAGATAGTACTGATAGAGGAGCATATTACCAAATACAAGTTAACACCGCTTCCGCATTTAATGGAACAATGCTCTGGGATACAGGGCAAACAGGCTTTGCTACTCAAGTAACTAATGGCGCAAGAACTCCAGATATTTCTTATGCAGGCTCGGCTCTGTCATACGGAAATACCTACTACTGGAGGGTTAGATTCTGGGATAACTTCAATGCTGTAAGCGCTTGGTCAGCTACTGCGCAATTCTCTACGCTAGCTATACCAAATACTCCTGTAATGGGTACACCGTTACCATCTACTGATAAAATTTTGTGGAATTTTACATATGGATCTGGAGTCGCGGATGGAGTGAGATTGTATGATGGACTAAACAATCTAATTAAAACTTGTGTTGGTAGTAGCATAAATACATGTGAAGAGAGTGGCTTGTTAGAAAATACACAATATACTAGGAAAATATCTGCTTACAACAGTGCTGGAGAAAGTGTACTCTCTGCTGCGAAACAGGTATATACAACATTGCGAATACCCTCATTTACGATACTCTCAATCGCATCTACAACAATGGATTTTACAATCTCGGATAGAGTAAATGATTCTGAGATATTACTAAATTGTGCTATAGGTAGTAATTGTAATACAGGTATTAATGGATGGGTAAGATCCGATACGCAGCAAGTTACTGGTTTAGAAAATAACACTCTTTATGGATTTAGAATTAAAGGAAGAAATGGAGATAGTGTAGAGACAGAGTATTCAGATATTCAAACAGCATACACATACTCTGTGCCTCCTACATTAACAGTATCCAATATAACGAGTAATTCCTTAACTGTTTCGGCAAGTGGAGTTAATAATACTGGAGTTGGACAAACAGCCTTCTTTTTTGAATGTATTGATAGCTCATGTAATGACGGAATAAACGAATGGTTAGTGGATACTTCAGATACAGTTATCAATCTATTTCCTGATACTGAGTATAAATTTAGAGTAAAGTCCAAAAACTACGATGGTATAGAAAGTGCTTTTTCTGAGTATGTAACTATAAGAACAGTATCTGCACAACCAAATCCTGTTGAAATAACAGATATTAAGACAAACGAATTAAAAATCAAGATAGATGCAACGAATAACCCAGCTACTACACAGTATCTGGTACAAGAGAGTAAGAGTGGGAAATATGTAGATGCTGTATCGAAAGTTTTAATAGATACTCCAGAGTGGTTTACTTATACTCAGTACGGAGGTTTAAATGGTATTGTACTTACAAACCTATTGCCTAATACAGAGTACTCTTTTGTTATTAAAGCAAAAAACAGTTTGAATATTGAGACAGAATTTTCTGAAAGTACTGATATCGTTACTAAAATTAGTACACCAACAGGATTTAAGGCTAGCTCTATTACTACAAATGAAATTATTTGGACAGTAGATGCTCCTACTGCTGGTACAGTTACTGGATATCGGATATATGATGAGAACTCTTCTCTAATACTAACATGCACTCTTGAAGATATTACGAGTTCAAATTGTAAAGAAACGAATCTTACATCAAATACGATTTACAAGAGATCTATTCAAGCATACAATTCTTTATCAGATAGCGCTAAGACAGAGTTACTTTCATTTAATACAATGTCCGAATCAGTGAAAGTAGCGTCAGCTACACCTGTTACATACGGTTCTGTTCTTCTAAAATTAACAGGAAGTACGAGAGATAGCATCCAAGTATTTGAGACAACTGAGCAGAAATATTATGACCGAAACACTGGAGTTCTTCTCTCTTTCACATCATCTTTACCTTTTGCCGAAAGCATAACAGTATCTGGTCTGGCACCAAATAAGAAGTATACTTTCCAAGCAAGAAGTTCAAACAAGGATGGAGTGTTTTCAGAATGGTCAGAAGTAATTTCTGTGTCAACATTTGCTCAGCCACCTATTACAATAAAGGTAGATAGGGTTACTTCTAATTCTGCTCGTGTATATATTAATACTTTAGAAAACCCTACATATACAGAGTTCGCAATAAAAGAAACTAATTCTGGTAAATATATAGATTTCTCTTCTTCAACATTTATAGATTCTCCTAAATACGGTAAGTTTACTGATTTTGGAGGGTCTAATGGTATCTTAATAAATGGTCTAGAGGTAGGACAACAGTACGGTTTCTCTGTTGCTGGAAGAAATATGAATGGAGTATTAACAGTATGGAGTAACCCGATCTTTATTGGAGCTAAAGCTATCATTTTAAATGTTCAGGAGGGAATAAATGTTGTTCTGTCTGAAGATGACAATATAGACTTAACTCTGGTGGAAAATGGCCAGCTTGGGGAGCAGAAAGTCAAAGTATACTCAGGTCTGTATATCGTAGCGGAGATACCTATTCTTTTCTCTAAAGACAGAGATTGGTCTGAAGCATTAATTGATATGTCTGCAAGTGAAAAGAAAACAGTTGTTAAACTTTCCGAAGATCAAGGCCTTGCAAATAAATATACGATGTTTGTAGTAGGAAACGATACTAATTCATTTATGCTTTGTCCTGAAGCTAAGAGTTTGAGTGAAGTTAGTTTGAACTGTGCAGGAGGAGTGAAATATACAGGTGAATTCCCACAAAGCAAGGATGTGGAAGCTAGTTCAGTTACAGTTTCTAAAGCAGTAATAGGAAATGTAACTTACTGGATCGCAGATGGATTAACTGGCACAGGAGGTCTTGGATACAATGAAGAGAAAGAGAGTAGCTCAGGTTCAGATACTTCTACCACGACCACAGCAACTTCCAAAGTTGCAAATACCTTCATTTCTGCTCTTGCAAACATACCTGGAAGAATAGAGGGATTAGTCAAATCATGGATGTCCTCTACAGATGAGAGTACCAATTTAACAAATACAGCTACAGTAAGTACAGTAACGGTAGCTACAACAGCTGTCAGTACAATTATCGCTTCTGGAGGAATACTACCTGTAATTTATGCAATAGGTCAGTTCTTCACAAGTATCCTTGTGGCTTTAGGCTTCAAGAAAAAAGAAATACCGTACGGTATGGTTTACAATTCAAGAACAAAAGAACCGTTGAGTATGGCAGTAGTTCGTATTTTTGAAGAATCAGGTAAGTTAGTAAACAGTAGTGTTACAGATGGAAAAGGAAGATTTATGACAAGATTAAATGATGGTAAATATGTGTTACAGGTATCTAAAGGAGGTTTCCTATTCCCAAGTAGAATTATCACAGAGGGTGTAGATTATCCTTTGACTCATGTATACAAAGGTTCTATTACTGTCAAAAAAGAAGATATAGATGTCGAAGTTGCCATTCCTATGGATCCTGTAGATATAGATTCCTCTGCGAGAAATAAAGTCGTGATGAGAAGCTTCTTAAGTAATGCAATTGTATTTCTTAATCTCGCCATTTTAATAGTAGGAACTGCTATATCAGCATATATATATATTAAGAATCCAACAACATTTAATCTACTAATTCCTTTAATCTATGTTATTCCTTTGTCTTTTGTAATCTATCCTTTACTTAGTAGAAGAAGAAATAAATATTGGGTTGTAACAAACAGCGAAAAAATGCCTCTATCAGATATTCCGGTACTATTAAAAGATCCTGAGTTTGATCGTATATTAGAAAAGAGGGTAACAGATGAGAAAGGACGGTACAGATTTGTAGTAGATGAAGGAAGCTATAAGATAGAAGTTGAAAACAACTCCGCAGCAAGCAAAATAGTAAAAGTAGAAAGAGATGGGGAAGTAGTAGGGGAAAACTTCGTAAATTAAAGTTCCTTTAGAGAACTCTCTTCGTTGATCTGTGTTTTAATGACATTCAAATACTTCTCTGTAGTTGACAATCTCTTGTGTCCTACTAGCTTTGATACGACTCTCAAATCAATACCATTTGCTAAATGATGTGCGATAAAAGTATTTCTTAAGTCATTAACCTTTGCATTTTTAATACCAGCTCTTTCGAAAGCTTTATCAATTGCAGTTCTAATATTTCTGACCAACAAAGCTCTACCATTCTTTGTTACAAAAAGAGTATCGTCCTCTGTTTCTGGTCGCACATTCATATATTCATCTATAGCTTTCTTCGCTGATTTATTTAGAGGAACTTTTCTTGCAGCATGACTACCTGCCTGTTTGATATAAAGAAAATCGATCTTTCCATCTTTAGATTGTCTAATATCATCTAAAGTCAAACTTGCCAATTCACCAATTCTGATACCTGTCTGAAGCAATATCTCTACGATAGAGTAGAGTCTAATGTCAACTCGACTAACATCTCGCAAAGATCTGTATTCCATCTCCGATAAAATTCTAGGAGGTTTAATCTCAAATCTAGGATGAGACAACTTCTCAGAAATATTATCTTCAATAGCTCCATTTTCTAATAGGTATCTAAAGAAAGTTCTTGTACTATTTATCTTCCTAGAAATACTCTTAGGAGTGTAGTTATTGTCCTGTAGATTTTGTCTATATCCCTCCAAATCTTCAATTGTAACTTTCTCAAAAGAAGCGATACTGTTTTTGGAAAAATAGTTCAGTAACTGCTCAAGATCCTTCGCATAAGCAATTATTGTTGCTTCTGACCTGTTTTTCTTTCTTAAATCCTCTATGAACTGATCCGCTTTTTCTTTGAAATTAACATTATTTATTTGCCCCACTATATTTCTTTCTTAAATTTTATGGATATAAAGTAATTATATCATCAGTGAAGCCCAAGAGCAATAATAAATGTATATAGGTTTTGAAAGTGGCGTAGGATACTGATAGTATAATTCCATGGATAAAGTCATATATCGTACCAACGAAAATATTAAAACAGAGCGAAAATCTCCTCCACTTAACCCACTACTAGGAAATTTCTTCGTCCAGATCTCATTAATAGGTATATCTATCCTTCTTTTCTACAATGTATACCACTCCTTTGAAATAACCATGCAGAAATTAGAAATTTCTAAAAATGCGAAAAAGGAAGTTAATGAATTACGAATCCGCAATTTAAGAATGAGCTTAGAGTTAGAAGATATGAAAAGCAACGAATATCTTGAAGTGCAAGCTCGAGACAGACTAAACCTGTCTGGTAGCAACGAATATGTCTTTATCATAGATCCCGAACTGTTAAAAAACTCAAAAAACATCGTGGCAACATACATAGACGAAACCGATCAAAAACCCACAGAGTACGCCTACAAAGCATGGCTCAAATTCTTCGAGGAAGGGATTTAAAACTCCGAGTCGGACCTAGGTGCGACCTCTAGCAAGAGAAAGTTCATAAGAATAAGTAAGCCCAGTTTAGAAAGACTTTGTCGCGCCTAAGCTCTACGGTCTACTCGTCTCCAAAAGCGGATATACTTTGCCATACCGCAGAAACCTGCTTTGGCAAGCCTTTTTCGCAAAGATGAAAAGTATCTTACAACAGGTCGGACCTAGGTCAGACCTCTAAGAATTTGAAGAAATATGAATAATTCGGTATAATCTCACATGTTTAGCGCGGGGTAGAGCAGTGGAAGCTCGTTAGGCTCATAACCTAAAGGTCGTTGGTTCGAATCCAACCCCCGCAACCATTTTCGATTTTTCTAAAAAATATTTGTTTTAGTTAGTTGAAAAACGTTGATTGCGGTGATAGAATCACGTTTGTTTAATATAAGTGAGAAATTTATGCCATTAACAGATCAGCCAGTAAAAGGAATGTATTTATTAGAGAATGATAGGATTTTTATCCTTCAGGAGAGGCAGTTGAAAACACAGGGTCGTCAAGGTGGGTTATATATCTTAAAGATGAAAGCGCTTGATAATGGCCAGATTATCACTAAAACAATTAAAGCAGGTGCAAAAGTAGAGTATGTACATCCAGAAGTGAAAGAAATGCAGTTTTTGTACTCTGATGGAAGTGGTTCCTACTTTATGGATTCTGCAACTTACGAAACAATCATGATTCCAAAAGATGTTATCGGTGAATATATCAATTTCCTTAAAGAAGGTGAGACAGCTTTGGTTATGACTTACGAAGGTAAGATTTTGACTTTGAAGGAGAGTCCTTCTGTGAATTTGCAAGTTACAGAAGCAGTTGATGCTGTTAGAGGTAATACTTCAAATACTGCAACTAAGCTTGTAACTTTAGAAACAGGATACAAAGTTAATGTCCCTCTTTTCATTAAAAAAGGTGATGTTTTAAAGATAAACACAGAGACAGGGGAGTATTCAGGTAAGGCTAACTAATCAGATTTATTACTTTTTTCTTACCTCGGGGCAGACCTTCTCTTGTTTTCTTGTGTATTTCAAAAAAAGATTGTATTGGCGAGGGGCAGGTCTAGGGCAGGCCTGTGTAGGTATGGTATAATTGAAGCCACGGTGGGATAGCTCAGTCGGTTAGAGCATGGGATTCATAAACCCAAGGTCGGTGGTTCGATTCCACTTCCCACCATTTATCCAGAAACTAAAATTAAAAAGAGAATTCATGAAAAAGGAAAGAAGTAAAAAAAGTGCTAGTAGTAGTAAAGATCAGGTTAAGAAAGAAGAATCAAATGTTTACACTGTAGATATTCGTAAATTGCCAGTCAGAAGATTCAAAATTCCTAGCGTCCTAACGGTTATCATCATCTCATTGCTTCTTACAGGAGTGATGTTTATGTACAAAGCATTAAATAATAAAGGGGAAGAGGTTTCTGTTAGTGAGATAGTTACAAATATAACGGAGAAAGATTACGACAAGATATATCTTAAAGACGACATGATAATTCTTCAGAAGAACGAGGAAAAGGATGGTGTAGAAACTATATCTCGTAAGTTTGCACTGCTTCCAGATAAATCAAATTTCTATGATATTTTGACTAATGCTGGTATAAAAGTTCAAGATTTAAAAAATGATTACTACCAACCAGCAATAGAGGTGTCCTTTGGGGATATATTAACCTTTCTTTTCTTAACGGCAGCAGTTATTTTTGGATATATGATGATTAAAAATATGCCTGCTTCTGGAGGAAAGATAATGGATTTTGGAGAGAGTAAGGCAAGGCTTCTTTTTGGTAAGAAATCAGGAACATCGTTTGATTCTGTTGCAGGAATTGATGAGGTAAAAGAAGAGTTGACTGAAATTGTAGATTTTCTTAAATATCCAAAGAAATATACTGATGCTGGTGCTAGAATTCCAAAAGGAGTGCTTTTAGCAGGATCTCCTGGTACTGGAAAAACCCTTTTGGCAAAAGCTATTGCAGGAGAGGCAGGCGTGCCGTTTTTCCATACATCAGGATCAGAATTTGAAGAGATGTTGGTAGGCGCAGGTGCCTCAAGAGTCAGAGATTTATTCAAAAAAGCTAGAAATGCATCTCCGTGCATTATATTCATCGATGAAATTGATGCTGTAGCAAAAAAAAGAGGGACAGTATTGCACTCTGGAGCAGGTGAGCAAACATTAAATCAGATATTGGTTGAAATGGATGGATTGGAAGAAAGAGAAAATGTAATTGTACTTGCTGCGACAAACAGACCTGATGTTTTAGATACTGCAATTTTGAGACCAGGAAGATTTGATAGAACAGTAGTAGTGCCTATGCCTGATGCAAAAGGTAGAAAAGCCATATTAGATGTTCATTCTAAAAACAAGAAATTTGAAGAGGGTGTAGATTTAGATACTTTGGCAAAAAAGACAGTAGGGTATTCAGGTGCTGATTTAGAAAATCTTTTAAATGAATCAGCTATTATGGCAGCAAAAGATGATAGGACCCAGATATCACAAGAAGATTTGATGGAAGCATATTTAAAGGTTAAATTAGGTAGAAAGAAGAAAGGAGATAAGGAGGAGGATGATATTAGAAAAACAGCATATCACGAGGCAGGTCATGCTATTGTTGCTAAATTTACAGAGTATTCTGATCCTGTAGAGCAGATTTCTATCATATCTAGAGGTATGACAGGAGGGGTAACAGTATATCTACCAGAGAAAGAGAGAACTACACTTTTCAAAAAGCAAATGCTAGCTTGGTTAAGAACAGGAGTAGGTGGAAGAGCAGCAGAAGAGATTTTCTTAGATGATGTTTCTTCAGGAGCATCTTCTGATATAGAGCATGTGACAGAAGTAGCAAAAGAAATGGTTATGAAATACGGTATGAGTGAGAAGTTAGGTATGATTAAGTATGGTGATCTAGACGAAACTACTCATCTGGGATATGCATACGGTGGAGGTAAAGATTACAGTGAACAGACAGCACAAGTGATTGATCAGGAGATCAAGAATCTCGTTGATGAAGCATACAAAGATGCAAAGAACATCCTTATTGAAAAGAAAGAGTATGTAGAGAAATTAGTGGATATGCTCATAGAGAAAGAGGTAGTCGGACGAGAAGAGTTTGATGCTTTGTTTGAATAAGAAGAAAAAGGCCTAATATATAGGTTTCTTTTTAATATCCAAAAGTGGTAAATATAGATTTATTCTGATATTCTTTAATCATTAGTAATTAAACAACTATTTAATTTATTTATTTTAATTATGAAGGACAAATTAAATAAAATCTTAAAGAGTAAGAAATTCCCTTACATTCTTGGTGGAATCTTACTAGTAATAGCAGCAGTTATAGCTGCCATTATTATCTTTGGAAACAAAGAGAAAACATATGCTATTACTTTCGATACTGATGGTGGTACTGTTGTTGAAAAAGTAGTAGTAAAAGAAGGTGAAAACTTACCACTACCAGAAGAGCCTACTAAAGAAGGGTATAAATTTAATGGTTGGTTACTAGATGGACAAACTTTTGCTCCTTCTACCAAGATTACAAAAGATATAAAGCTTGTAGCTAATTGGATTTCTAATGATGCGAAAACATTTAAAGTGACATTTAATGCAGACAATGGTTTAGAAGCTAATGTAATTGAAGTGGTAGAGAATACCGCTGTAGCTAAACCAATGGATCCAAATAAGGATAACTTTACTTTCAAAGGATGGTTTCTAAACGGTGCAGAGTATAATTTTGAGACTTTAGTTAGCGAAGATATTACATTAGCTGCTCAGTGGGAAGAGGTAAAGAAAGAGGATTCGAAGAAGACGGAGAGTTCTAAGGTTGTGACTCCAGGGACAGTAGAGGTAACAGGTGTTACATTGAATAAGACAAGTGTTGCGTTGAGAAAAGGAGCTTCTGATACATTAGTTGCGACAGTTTTACCAGCAAATGCTACTAACAAAGCTGTTACTTGGTCTTCTAGTAATACTGGAGTAGCGACTGTAAGTAATGGAGTGGTAACTGGTGTAGCTAGTGGTACTGCCGTTATTACAGTAAAAACTGCAGATGGGAAATCTGCAATAGCAAATGTTACTGTTACAAATCCTGTGACAGGTCTAAAGATTACATATAACAGAACATATCTATACCATGGAGATACGACATTGAGAACTGCGAGACCAACATTACAGTATCTTCCAGCAGATGCAGATCCGAGTAGCAAAGGAATTGTAGTATACAAGGGTTCAGGCAATATAGGAGGTCAGTTTGGTTCGCTTGGTCTCAATCCTAATACAGGAGAGGTTACCACTACGAATACTGCTGCTGCAAGTACAAATAGTATCTGGGCTGAGATGGGTGGAATAAAGAGTAATGCTATTTCAATCGTTACCGAGGCTAAGCTTCAGTACAATTTTACTGACTTTCCAGCAGCTCCAGGTTGTAAGGACTTATCCTTAAACAAAGGAGCTTCTCAGTATGTTAGTTTAAATACAGGGTCAAATATCAGTTTGGGAAATAACTATGCTGGTATATCTGTCTCTCCTTTATCAGGTAGTGGAATAACAATAAAAGCAGGCAATACAACTACAAACGTAAGTAGTCCTTTAGGTGTATATATAACATCCTATGCAGGTCAAAAGGGTTGTATTAATGTAGGAGTTCTCTAGTGTGTTTATACATGAGATTGAAAGAAGGGTGCTGTGTCTGCAGTACCCTTTTTTCTCATAGTTTCCTAACAGACCTAGGTCTGACCTTTTGTGTTAAAATACAGTATGAATTTAGTAAAAAACGGCAAAGACAGATTCTTAGCCATAGATGCCAATGCCATTGTGCATAGAGCCTTTCATGCATATCCATCATCTCTTCAAACTGAAGAAGGACTGCAGGTAAACGCTGTATACGGTTTTACCGTCATGCTTATGTCTGCTTTAGAACTTTTTGATCCGAAATATGTCCTATGCTCATTTGATACTGCAAAACCAACATTTCGACATACAGAGTTTGCAGATTACAAATCAACAAGAAAGCCAACTGATCAGTCACTAATTGACCAATTCCCAATGGTAGAAGAAGTCCTACAAGCATTTAATATCCCAATATTGAAAAAAGAAGGATATGAGGCAGATGACATACTAGGAACAATATCCAGACTAGTTAAAGAGGGTAAATGGTGTAATGAAAACATAGAGCTATATATCTTAAGTGGTGATAGAGATTTGTTACAACTAGTAGGAGGCGATGTAAAAGTATGTCTTCCATCAGGCAATTTCAAAAACCTTGTAGCATACGATCGAGAAGAAACATACAACTATCTAGGCTACTACCCAGAACAAGTTATAGATTTCAAAGCAATAGCAGGAGATCCATCAGACAATATCCCAGGTATAAAAGGAATAGGGGCAAAAAGCGCAATAGAATTACTAGCAAAATATCAATCATTAAACGGTATATATGAGCATCTAGCAGAGTTAAAACCAAGACAAGCTCTACTGTTTAAAGAAGGTATAGAGCAAGCTGAACTAAGTCGAAAATTAGCCACCATAGATCAACATGTAGATATATCTACATATTTAGATAACTGTATATTAAATGATTTTAATAAAGATAAAGTTATCCAGGTATTCAAAAAATATGCATTTAGATCACTCATAACTAGATTGGATAAATTAAAAGAAGATGAACCTAAAACAATTACTACCCAACTAGATATTTTTTCCTCACCTGTAGAGGACACCGTATGGAGTACATCTGACGAAATCAATGAGTTTTTGAAGGATTGTAAAGAGATTACCAGTGCATATATCGATACTGACGAATCAGCTATTGGAGAAAAATTCATAATTATCAGAGGAAGGAAAGCAGATGGTGTGGAACAAGACTTTGTATGTAAAGAAGAAAGTGTAACTATTAACTTAAAGAGTGAAACAACAACATACTCCTTTGAAAACTCTGTTGGTATGTATGAAATAGAAGATGGAGTACCGATACATGATATTAACCTTTTCGCTCATCTAATCAATTCGGAAAGAAGAGGATATTCATTAAAAGATATCACCTTCAACTACGCTAGTAATGTGCTCCCAGACAGGATTCATCCATCACAAATGAAGGAAGTTTTAGACACTATAGGAGAGATAAAAGAGAGGCAGATTCAATCAGCAAATGAGCTTGAATTGTATGACTATACTAAAGAGAGTCTAAACAAGTTTTTAAATATTCATGAAAAATATTTTGAAAATGTACTGCAAAAAATAGAGATTCCAATTTCACAAATATTACATAAGATGGAGAGTAGAGGTATATGTGTAGATACTCAATGGTTGAATGAACTCGAAAAGAACCTCTCAGAGGAAATTAAAGATTTAAGAAAAGATATCTTTGAAGCAATAGGACATGAATTTAATATTAATTCTCCAAAGCAACTTTCTGATGTATTGTTTAATGAATTAAGTTTACCTGCAAACAAAAAGGCTTCGACTAGTGTGTCTTTTCTAGAAGAGCTGAAAGAGTATCATCCTGCAATTGAGAAAATATTGAAATACAGAGAATTAAATAAAATTTTAAGTACATATGTCCTTCCTCTATTAGATTTAGTAAAAGATGGACAAAATACAATTCATACTGATTTCAAACAAACAGGTACTACTTCAGGAAGATTCTCTTCTGTTAATCCCAATTTGCAAAATATACCAGCACAGGGAGAGTGGGCAGAGAAGATACAAAAGTCATTTATCGCTCGAGATGGATATAAGTTCCTTGGAGTGGATTACTCACAGATGGAATTAAGAATTATGGCTCATTTAGCGAATGATGACCTTCTAATTAAAGATTTTGCTGATGGTATAGATATTCATAAAGCTACAGCAAGCAGAATTCTTAACAAGAGCGTTGAAGATATTACAAAAAGTGAGAGAGGGCTAGGTAAGACAGTGAATTTTGGAATTCTTTTTGGTCAGACTGCATTTGGTCTTGCTAGGATGCTAAATATTGATGTGAGTCTTGCATCTGGATATATCCAGAGCTATTTTGATCATTATCTCGGAGTAGAGGAGTATATTAGGAATTTAGAGAAGGAGGCTTACAAGAAAGGTTATGTGCAATCTATATTTGGTACAACAAGGCATATACGAGGTCTTTCCTCAAAGAATTTTAGAGTTTTGAAAGCTGCTCAAAGAGAAGCTGTAAATATGCCTATACAGGGTAGTGAGGCTGATATTATGAAGCTAGCTATGGTAAAAATAGATGAACTCATATCAAAAGAATTTGTAGATGAAGCTCATATACTGTTACAGATTCATGATGAGCTTATTTTCGAAGTTAAAGAGAGTAGAATTGATGATTTTCAGAAAAAAGTTGAAGATATTACCAAAAATGTTGTGTCGATGAATCTCCCTTTGGATATTAGCGCTTCCCAAGGGAAGAATATGGGAGAATTGGAGTAATACTAACCTTTTAACCTTATTGCATAAATGATATTATCTAATATAGCTAATGTTACAAAGAAGTGTTATGGAAAAAGACGATTGTAAGAGTGAAAATTCAGAGAAAAGTATTTTCTATATCTTAGCTTTCATATTTGGCTTCTTTCTGTTCATATTTCTTAAACAGAGAAAAGCTAGTAACAGAGGGCAAGAAGAAGCAGTTGTAGATAGTGGAGAGATTTTGAACAGTATTACAGAAAGACAGAGGATAATACTTAATGCTATACGAAGAAAAAAGATAGTATCTCCAAGCGAAATATATGCTTTAGTACCAAATATCTCTACCAGAACAGTTAGGAGAGATTTAGATGCTTTGATTAAAGAAGGTTTAGTTACTCAGGAAGGTACAACGAAATCAACTATGTATAGATATACAGAATAATATGGCACAAACATCATTTAGAGAAGTAAGTGAAATACTTGAGAAAATTGAGAAGATTCCATCTAGAAACGAGATCACTGAAATTCTCTCTGTTTTTTATTCCAAACTAGAGAAACAAGAGGCAGAAATACTCTCTTACTTAATCCTGGGAAGGATAGCCCCTCCTTTTGTGTCTTGCGAATTTAACTATTCAGAAAAAAGCCTTCTGAATCTGCTAACTTCATACGCTAAGGTAAACAGTATTAAAATTGATATCCAGGACAAAAGAAACGAAACAGGAGATATTGGAGAAACAGTTATGAGCTTTGTTGTAGACAGTAAATTTAAGTCAGAAAACAGAACTCTTTTAGAGATATATGATCTTCTTTGGCAGATTATGAATATTACAGGTACTGGTTCTGTAGAAAGAAAGAATTCATTAATAATTGATACTTTGAAAACATTCTCGGATTTGGAAGCAAAATATTTTGCTCGTATAATCTGTGGGGAATTAAGATTTGGTGTAAATGCTAAAACATTACTAGATGTTTTCTCGTTTGTAGTATCTGGAGATAAAAGTATAAGGGAGGAGTTAGTTAGAGCGTATGGTGTTAGGACAGATATCGGATATATCTGCTCTCTCATCATTAATACTACTAAAGATAAGGCTATATCAAATTTGAACAAAGTATCTCTCCTACCAGGTATTCCAGTGATGCCAAGACTAGTAGAAAGAGTAGGTTCCTTTGAAGAGGTATTTGAAAGATTTGAAATGCCGATATTGGTTCAACCAAAATTTGATGGATTACGATGTCAAATTCATAAATATCAGAAGAAAGATGATCCTACAGAGGATATAGATGTTATATGGGAGAAATATTTACCTAATGATGAGAAAGGTCTTTTTGTAACTGAGAGCAATGATGTGGTGGTTAAGCTCTTTACTCGTAATTTAGAAGATGTTACCGATATGTTTCCTGAAATTGTGGAGTCTGCCAAGAGCCTTAAGTATGATTCTTTTGTACTTGATTCGGAAGCACTCGGTTTCAGAGATGGTAAATTTCTTTCTTTTCAAGAAACAATGCAAAGAAGAAGAAAGTATGATGTGAATTCTTTACAACAAGATATTCCAGTCAAAGCAATGTGTTTTGATATCTTGTATTTAAATGGTCAAGATTTATCTCAAATTGATACCTCAGAAAGAGTAGATATATTAGATAATTTGGATATGCATGAAAGTATAGACAGATGTATAACAGCAAGTGTAAATGATATTGTGGGCTTGAAGAAAATATTCGATGAAAATATTGCAGATGGTAACGAGGGAGTTATTGTGAAAAATGGTAAAGGAGGATATCTGCCTGGTACTCGAAATTATGAGTGGATTAAGCTGAAGAAATCTATGGTTAATACCTTAGTTGATACTGTAGATCTTGTATGTGTCGGATATTACAGAGGTTCCGGTAGACGATCTAAATTAGGAGTAGGAGCTGTCCTAGGAGCTTTATACAATGAAGATACAGATACATTTGAAGCCATATGTAAAGTTGGTACAGGTTTTACTGATGAGTTACTCGAGAGTATGAAAAAACAGTTTGAAAATATGGATATAGAAGAGAAGCTTCAAAATGTACTATGTCCAGATTTCTTAATACCAGATGTTTGGGTATATCCAGAAATAGTCTTTACTGTAGAGGCTGATGAAATTACAAAAAGAATAACAGGAGATAGGGTAGGAGATGGTTTGTCTTTAAGATTCCCAAGGCTAGTAGAATGGAAGAGAGATAAGAGTGCGAATGATGCTACAACTGTTAAAGAGTTGCGAGAGATGTTTGAGATGAAAAGGTAGTGTATTTATCTGGTGAAAAATATATTCATTTAGTGTATTATTTTGATATAACATGTTAATAAGGATATGCATATGAAAAAATGTATAACAATTTTCTCCTTACTCGCGTGCTTTTTACTCCTTTCTCCTATTAAGATATCAGCTGAGGAAACAAATCCCCCATTGCCATGTTCTGAGGTTGAGAAATATGGGCAGATTGATAGGAATTTAAGAATATATGTTGATGAAACAGATAATCCTTTAAATTGTGTTTTTGTAGATAGGGTAGATGCTTTGGAAAATTACAAAAAAGCAAATAGCAGTTTTATTAATACAATTACATCGACATATCAGTTAGGTGAGTTAAATAAAGATAGCTTGGCAGAGTATGTAGAAAAAGTTAATGAATCGAGTGTGAGGGCAGTAGGTTTTAATAACGAGATTTTAGAATTAAATATTTTCTTTGATGTATACGGTAATAATGAGAAAAATGAAAAGATAATAGAGTTTGTATCTAGAAGGTATAACGGATACTTAACACTTGATGAAATTAATGAAATACTACCTCTGATGCCTGAGTATTCTACTTTATATTCAAAATACGGAGGATCAGTCAAAGGAGCGAAAGATGAAGCATCTGCTTCTTTAGAAGGGATTGATAGCCACTCTGTAACGGCTCCATCAGGAAAAAGCATAGATCAGTTCATAGATGATGTAATAGGGGCAGTTAAGATTGTTTTTCGTATAATAGGGACATTTTTGAAAGGAATAGCGGGAGTCCTTCTTAAAGGATCTACTTAAAGAGTAGACTATCTTAAAATCTTTAATTTGTTCAGCTTGCAGTACTCTTTAAATTTCTCGTCCCATAATTTACTATTCTCTACTTGGTCCTCGTTGGTTATTTGATTGAGATATTTTATGAAATCGCAACTGTAACTAAACCCATCTCTAAGAGTGTAAATTAGCAAATTACTCCACTCCTGACACTCTTGGTGATATTTACTGTTTAAGTAGTATTCTTTTACTGCATTGTAATCATATTTGTAAATTCTTGGAGAATATTTTATATCTTCACCATCAATCTCTAAAACTCCGTATGTGGCAACAGGCTCGCCACTAATAGGGCCACTTACAGCACCTGAGTTAATAAAAGCCTTACCTTTATATGTCGTATCAAAAGCTCTATGAGTATGGCCTGTGATGTAGATATCAGCGTCATATTCATTAATCAACTGATCAAATACATCATAACTATCTTTCCAAACAGCATCTCTAGTATTGTATGGAGAGCCGTGTGAAATACTAATTTTCTTACCGTTTATATTAACGAGTTTTGATATAGGTAAAGACTTTAAATATTCTTTGTTCTCCTCTGTCATATTTCGAAAAGAATACAACATAGACTTCAACTGCTTAATGTTCTCCCATGAATTATCTGAATATGAAGCAATAGCTACCTCTCTGTTACCAGCAATTATGTTTGAAGTGATGGATCTAATCAAACTTAGTATCTCATTGTCTTCAAAACCATCAGTAATATAATCTCCAGAAAAAATATACTCATTAATATCCTCATCTTTTAGCTTGTGCAAAATCTCTTTAAGCACTAAGTTATTGCTGTGTATATCACTAAATATTGCTATCTTCATTATGTATGTCTAAAAGTCAATTCTTTATTTTACCATGTGCTTGCATACCGTATATGCTAATATAATATTTGAAAATGAAACTCGGATTTGATAATAAAAAATATGTAAAGATACAGAGTAAGAATATTCTTGAAAGAACTAAACTTTTTGACAAACTATACCTTGAGATAGGGGGTAAGCTTTTTGATGATACTCACGCAGCAAGAGTTTTACCAGGATTTCAATCAGATGCGAAGATAAAGATGTTCCTAGAGCTTAAAAATGATTTGGAAATAATATTCTGTATAAATGCTGGAGATATAGAGAAGAATAAGGTAAGGGCAGAGTATGGAATTACATACGATATGGAAGTTATTCGTCTAATGAATAACTTGAAGGAGATGGGTTTTAATATAAACTCTGTAGTGGTAACTCTTTACAAAAATCAACCAACTGCAGATAAATTCATAAAGAAGTTAAAAAGATTTAAGATAAAAACATATATCCATCGCTTTACAAAAGGGTATCCTACAGATATCGATACCATTGTAAGTAAAGAGGGATACGGTGCAAACCCATATATTAAAACAAATAAAAAGATAATTCTGGTGACAGCTCCAGGTCCAGGTTCTGGTAAATTAGCAACCTGTTTGTCTCAGCTATACCATGAGCATCTTAAAGGTGTAAATGCAGGATATGCGAAGTTTGAGACTATGCCTGTATGGGATCTTCCTCTTAAACATCCCGTAAATATGGCCTATGAGGCAGCTACTGCAGATTTAGAAGATAGTAATATGATTGATTACTTCCATCTTGAGGAGTATGGAGTTAAGGCCATAAACTACAATCGTGATATTGAAGTATTTCCTGTACTGAAGACAATTCTTCACCGTATTACTGGAAAAGATATTTACAAATCTCCAACAGATATGGGTGTAAACATGATAGGAAAGTGTATATCAGATGATAAGGTTATTCAGGAAGCTGCTAAGAAAGAGATAGTTAGAAGATATTTCAATGAAATGTGTAATTACAAATTGGGTTTAGCAGATTCTAAAACTCCTGAAAGAGTAAAGAAGCTAATGAACGAGCTAGGTATTGATGAGGAGTATTTAGATGTTGTAAAGCCTGCTTTGGAAAAATCGAAAAAAGAGCAGAAGCATGTTGTGTCTTTGAAGTTGCCTAATGGAAAAATTATAACAGGTAAAGAAACAGAGTTGTTGAGTCCTGCTAGCAGTGTGATTTTAAATGCGATGAAAGAGATGTCTAAAATTCCTGATAATATTAAGTTGCTTTCTCCTTCTGTTCTTAAACCTATGTTAGAGTTAATGCCTAAGAGTGTATTAAATAGGAATAGCTCTCTTAATCTAGAGGAGGTTTTAATTGCTTTGAGTATTTCTTCTGTGACTAATCCAACTGTAGAGGAGGGTTTGCGTAGTATACAGAAATTGAAGGGTTGTGAGGCACACTCTACATACATCCTACATAACGGAGATTTGAAGATGCTTAAAAATCTTCAGATTACGCTTACTTGTGAGCCAGAATTTTATTCTAACAGGCTAGACTCGGCTGTTTAATAGGGGAATTAGCTTGTTAATTATATAGATGGGAGAGGGTGTCAAAAATAAGCTAGTCAAAGATAATTATTATTCTCATAAGTGCTTGCGCTAATGAAATATCTATGATATTATCCTTGTCACGAGTTTGGGATGATTAAAAAGATACAGGTTTCCTCTTAGAAATTCTTTTCTAAAGAACCCTTTTCAGTGTGTTTAGTGAGTTATTGTTAGTATCATTTATACTCGGCTCATTAAAAGTTGAAGAGTGACAGGAAGTCTAAATCTTTTATAGACTTTCTAAATAGTAAATGTGTGATTGGTTCACACAATTCATTTAGTCAGATGATATAAATCCAACATCTATACTGGTTGGTCTTCTGCTTATGCAGTTGCAAGTTAAGTATAATTTTTCAATGAGAGCTTGATCATAGCTCAGGATGAACGTTGGCTGTGTGCCTAAGGTATGCAAATCGAACGATCCTATTTGAATTTCTTGATACTTCGGTTGAAAGTTTTTCTTCTTTGGATAGTGGTAAACGGGTGAGTAACATGTGGATTATCTGCCTTGAAGTCGAGAACAGCTCATCGAAAGATGGGATAATACTCGATAGTCTTGCATTTCTTTATGTTTTGTAAGTAAAGCTCAGGCGCTTCAAGAGGAGTCCGCATCCTATCAGCTTGTTGGTAAGGTAATGGCTTACCAAGGCTAAGACGGGTAGCTGGCGTGAGAGCGCGGTCAGCCACCATGGAACTGAGACACGGTCCATACTCCTACGGGAGGCAGCAATTAGGAATCTTGCGCAATGGGGGCAACCCTGACGCAGCGACACAGCGTGGAGGATGAAGGTCTTCGGATTGTAAACTCCTTTTATATGGGAAGAATAGATGACTGTACCATATGAATAAGCACCTGCTAACTACGTGCCAGAAGCATCGGTGATGCGTAGGGTGCGAACGTTATCCGGATTTATTGGGCGTATAGAGAAGCGTAGGTGTTTTTGTAAGTCTTTAGTTAAATACCACGGCTCAACCGTGGGGAAGCTTCGGAAACTACAGAAATTGAGACAGGAATGGGCGAATGGAATTCCCAGTGGAGCGGTGAAATGCGTTGATATTGGGAGGAACATCAGTGGCGAAGGCGATTCGCTGGTCCTTGTCTGACACTAAGGCTCGAAAGCGTGGGTAGCAAAACGGATTAGATACCCGTGTAGTCCACGCCGTAAACTTTGGACGCTAGGTGTTTGGTACAACTATCTAACTCTTCGGAGATAGATGGAAGTATTGAGTGCCGCAGCTAACGCGTTAAGCGTCCCACCTGGGAAGTACGGCCGCAAGGCTAAAACTCAAATGAATTGGCGGGAACCCGCACAAGCGGAGGAGCGCGTGGTTTAATTCGACGGCAATCGAAGAACCTTA